>CANJLB010000011.1 GCA_947475065.1 Opitutia bacterium
ACGAATGTCGGCTCGAGCCGCCTTTTGCGCGCCCAAATCTTGACGGTTTCTTTCCGAAAGCCTTGGGACTCACTGGCTGAAACCAACCTCATCGCGCGAAGCGCGGTACCTGACGCTGACCTATCTTCTGGATGGTGGACCCTAGCGGGTTCGAACCGCTGACCTCCTCAATGCCATTGAGGCGCTCTACCAACTGAGCTAAGAGCCCGTGACCAAACAGGTGGGTCAAAATCGGGCTTTGCCCGGCGAACGCAAGCGGTTTTTTTGAGAGTACGGGCCAGGCCGGCCTCGCACCCCACGACCCCCTATTTCCGAGACCGGCTTCAGTCGCCATCGTGCGCCGTGAAAAGCACGGTTTTCGTGTAGGACTGGCCGGTGGGCGTGGGGCCGAGCGGTCGGATGGCCCGGAAAGCGGCCAGCGCGGATTCGTCGAAAGCGGCGTTGCCGGATCTCTGGAGGATGCGGATCCCCGTGATGGAGCCGTCGGCATGGATGAGAAACTCCACGCGCGTCTGAAACAGGCCGTCGGGCTTGACCAGGGCCTCGAGCAGCCGCGCCTGGAGCATAGAAAAATAGTTGTCGAGTTCGGAAGCTTGCTGGCGATCGAGCGCCTTGCCTCCCGCGCCGCCTTTGGTGTTCGCGCTGGAGCCGCCGACCACGCCGTTGGCGATGCCCTGCGCGTTGATGGGCCGGTAGTTTGTGGGAGCCGTCGCCCCGGCGGCCTGCTTCTGCGGCGTCGCCAATTTGGCGGGCGGGGCAGGCTTGGCGGGCGGGGTGGTTTTGGACGGCGTTGTGGTTTTGGACGGCGAGGCAGGTGCCGGGGTTTTCGTGACGACCGGAGTCTTGGAAGCCACCTTGGCCGGCGGCTGTGGCGTGGCTGACTCGGCGACGGGTGCCGGCACAACGACCGGCCGGGGCGGAACCGGGCTCGGCACGCTGAATTTGCTTCCGCTGGGATCGCCCAGCGCGGGCGCGTTCAGCGCGTTGAAGTTGTCGCCCCCGCCGGCGACGAGTTCGAAAACTGGCGAACGATCGGACACAGCCTTCTGCGCGGCCCACGCCCCGAGCAAAACCGTCGCCGCCACCGCCCCGTGCAGGGTGGCGGAGAGCATGAAGGCGTTGGGCGAACGGGCGGTCATGGTGAAAGCGGTCAATGATATGACGATCAGGGCGGCGGTTTCTTAGCGCACAGTCTGCGTGTCGAAGTTGATTTTGAACAGCTTGTTCTTTTTCAGCTCATCCATCACCGACAGCCACTGCTGCGCACTGGCCTTGGCATCCACCCGGAGCCGGGTGCTGGGCGGCTTAGATTGCGCGGCGATGACCCGAAGCTCGCTGGCGAACTGCGCCAGCGTCATCGGCCGCTTGTCGAGGGTGATCGTGCCGTCGGCCTTGACGACAACCTCCTGAAAGCGCTCGTTGGGATCGGGCTTGGTCTGCTCGCTTCTTGACTCCACCGGCAGTTCCACGCGCATCGTCTGCTCGTTCTGGTTGATCAGCGGCGTGGCAATCATGAAGATGATCAGCAGCATGAACCCGAGATCAATCAGATTGGTCACGTTCAGCTCCGCGATGGGCTGCGCGGAGCGCGGGCGGCGAAAATTCCGGGCCATGGTGAGATTGGTTAGGGGTTATTGGTTGTTGCTTATCGGGCTATTTCGCAGCGCGAAGGCGGGCGGTGGGGAGGGAGGCACCGAAGATGCGTTTTAGCTCCTCGCATTCGGTAAGCAGGCCGGCCAATAAATTTTCCTTCATCAGGCCGCTCCGCGTGGTGACTCGCAACCAGACGGACGTTTCGTTCAGCTCTTTCACCACGATGCGCAGCTTGTGGATGAAATCCGCCCGGCTCTCGGCCGAACGCGCCTCGGAGTAGTTCGGTGCAGGCGAGCTGCCTGAGCGCACGATCTGCCCCGCGATGTGCTTCCCGGCAAACGAGGTGCGCAGCCGGTTGGCGAGCGCGATGACTCTCACGGCGAAATCAATCAGCCGCTCCTCCAGCGTCTCTGGCGTGAGTTTATTTTTTTCCGTGTCTGTCATGGCCCAATAAGCGTCAACCAATGACCAATAAGTAATTTCCCGTCCTCATTTCGACTCCAGCTCCAGCCGGTCGGCAAGCGAACTGGCGTAGTTTTCGAGCTCGGTGACCATCTGGCGCGTGTTCCCGAGCAGCAGGTTGTAGCCAAAGACCGACGGGATCGCCACGATGAGACCCGCGATGGTCGCGAGCATCGCCCCCGAGACACCCGGCGCGAGCTTGTCAATGCCCGCGCTCTGCCCAGAAATGGAACTGAATGCCTCCATCACGCCCCATACCGTGCCGAGCAGTCCGATGAACGGCGCGCCGGAAACGATGCTCGCGAGAAAAATCATGCTCGACTCATAGCGCAGCGTCTGGCGCGCGATGGCACGCTGGATGGCGTTTTCCGCATGCTCGAGCCGGGCGCGGGAATCTTCCTTGCCCTGCGCCTTGCTGATCTCCGCCGCGCGCCAGTATGCCTCCACCGCGTCGGCAAACAAATCCGCGTAAGGAATCGAGCGCCGCCGGCGCAACGAATCAGGCAGGTCTAGCAAGGTCTGCTGGTCGCGCAGGTGCGACTCAAAGGCATGGTTGAGCCCGCGCAGCCGTTTCAGCTCAAAATATTTCCCAAACATGATCGTCCACGCCACCAGGCTGAAAATGCCTAGGCCGGCGACGATGACCTTGTCAATCGTGTCGCAGCGGTTGAAGACATCAATGATGTTGCTGGTCGCAAGGACGGGAGAAAAAAATTGCATCGCAGGCATGGGCAAGTGTGTGCGCTCACAGTTGGCTGCTTTCGTCCGCGCGTCCAACGGAAAACGCGCCGCGCCCGGGCATGAATCTGTTTGCCTCGCCGTGTGTGGCTTTTTCCCTCGGCGTCCGCCTCCGCACCATGTTTCGCACCCGCGCCCTTCAGGAACTTCGCGCCGCCGCCGCCGCCCGCCCCGCCGGGCCTTCGTCGGCCTCGACGGCTTTGTGAACACCATCGTGGCGCCGGACGAGCAGCGGGCCGGACCGGGGGAAAACTTCACGCCGTTCGCCAGCCTCGCCGGCTTCGGCCAGCGCATCGTCGGCGCGGCCGGACAGGGCACCAACATCGAGCTCTACCCGCGCTTCGACAAGCTCGGTGACAACGGCCCCATCCTCGCCGCCGCCATCCGCCAAAAGCTCGGCTTGGTGACCGTGGTCGTTCACCCGTGCGAGTCCGCCGCATGCGCGACCGCCGCTGGCACGTGGCATGTGCCGGGGCCAGTCATCGGGCAGCCGCTCCTCACCACCGGCGCGGGCGACCATTTCAACGCCGGGTTTGCCACCGGCCAACTCCTCGGCCTCACGCCCGAATCATGCCTCGCCCTCGGCGTCAGCACCAGCGGCCATTACGTCCGCACCGGCCAGAGCCCCTCCCTCGCCGACCTCGAAACCTTTCTCGCCAACTGGCGCTGATGCCTCCACTCTTCTCCGATGCCTCTCAAATCCAAACCCTCCGGCAAACTCATTTCCTTCGAAGGTTCCGAAGGTAGCGGCAAGTCCACGCAGATGGCCCGCCTCGCCAAGCACCTGCAAGGCGCGGGCCGCAGCGTGCTCACCACCCGCGAGCCGGGAGGCACCGAGATCGGAGAGCAGATCCGAAACATCCTCGTCCACAATCTCAAGGGCGACGAGATGACGCCCGAGACCGAGCTCCTCCTTTTCGCCGCCTCGCGCGCCCAGCACGTCCGCGAGCTCATCGCACCCAACCTCACCAGAGGCGTTATCGTCCTCTGCGACCGCTTCCTCGACAGCAGCACCGTCTATCAGGGCATCGCCCGCAACCTCGCCGCCGACCCCGTCGCGCAGATCAATCAGTTCGCCGTCGGCAATGCCATGCCCGACCTCACCTTCATCCTCGACGTGCCGACCAAGGTGAGCCTCGCCCGCATCAAGCAGCGCGCCTCCGACCTGCCCGACCGCATGGAGCGCGAGAACATCGAGTTTTACGAAAAAGTCCGCTCCGGCTACCTGCTGCTCGCGAAAAGCATGCCAGCCCGCTTCGTCGTGATTGACGGCACCAAGCCCGAGGCCGCCGTGGAAAAAACCATCTGGTCGGCGGTGCAGAAAATTTTGAAGGCGTGATCATGGCAGGTGGATCGCTCTGCCAATTTTGATCCCATGCCAGCCACCGCTGAACAACCTTCAGCCAAACCTGGGCAACTTGGCCGGGGCGCACGTCTTCTTCTTGCGGGCCTGGTGATCGCCGCATCGTGCTTCATCATCTTGCTGCGCGTAAAAATTGCACCGGGCGATCCCGGCTACCGAGAATCGCTTTTGCCAAGCCGCTTTGTGTGGGCTGCCCATGGTTTTTGGTTTCTTGGAGTTTCGTTTGCCCTATTGCTGGTTGCCATTGGCGCTCTCCGCGTTCGCAATGATCGCGTTTTTGCCGTTTTGCTTTGTGCCGCCTTCGGAGTGCTCTTGTTTCAGTTCATGGCGATGCTTCAATCGGTGACCCATCTTATGGTTTACGTTCCTCGGCACTGATCAATCACGCCAAGACCTCATGCCCGCCCTCGCCCAATCCTGGCCCGAAGCCCTTGCCGGCACGCCCTCCGTCGCTGTCATCGAACGCGCCATTGAGCGCCAGAGGCTTTCGCACAGCCTGCTCCTCACGGGCGACGACCTCGGCACGCTCGTCGGTGTCGCCCATGCCATTGCCGACCGCCTGCTCAACCCGCCCGCCGCCACCGTGCGTTTCGCCGTGAAGGAGCATCCCGACTACCTCGCCCTCCGTCCGATCAAGAAATCGCGCATCATCCCCATCGGCGACTCGAAATCGCCCGAGCCGGGCACCATGCGCGAGTTTCTGCCCAAGCTCTACGTCACCCCCTCGCTCGCGCCGCAGAAGGTCGCCATCCTCTACGAGGCCGACCGGATGAACGTGGAGTCGTCCAACGCGTTTCTGAAAACCCTCGAGGAGCCGCCCGCCCGCACCACGCTGCTGCTCCTCACCACACGCCCCTACTCGCTGCTACCCACCATCCGCAGCCGCTGCCTGCATTTCCGCTTTCCTGCCGCCACAGCCGCTTTTGCCCCCGACGACTGGCCCGCCTGGCTCGCCGACTACCACGCGTGGCTCGCCCGCCTCACCGAAGGTGTCTCCGACAAGAAAGCCGTCGCCGGCTCCATCATGGCCACCTACGGTTTCGTCGCCCGTTTCGACGCCATCCTCACCGCCGCCACCGCCGCCGTATGGAAGGAGCAAAAGAAAAAGCTGCCCGAGGATATTTCCGACGACGAGGAGGAGGCGATCCAGACCGGCATCGCCAACGGCCTCCGGACGCGCCTTTTCGCCGGCATCGGGCAGGCCACGCGCGCCTTCGCCCTGCCCCGCCTCACGGCCGGCGACGCGTCCGCCCGCCGTTCGCTCACCGCCGCCATCGAAAGCCTTGAGCACCACGCCGGCCTCCTTCGCGTGAATCTCAATGAGTCCGCCGCGCTCGAAGCCTTTCTGCTCGCCTCGCTGCGCATCTGGGCGAAGCGGTGATAAATCGCGGAAACGCGAAAGAGCGAAAGCACGGAAGCTGATTTTAAACAAGGAACCTCCTGGCTTCATGGCTTCTGTTACCGAGGCCGCAGGCCGACATCAGCCAACCAAGAACCTAAAAAACGCAGTTGAAACCACGGATTTCACGGATGTGCACGGATTATCAATCAGAAACTCAATCCGAGCTTTCACCCGGCAGGTGAAGGATTTTGGCATGATACTTCTTCCATTATATTCTGTATCCGTGTTATTTGTGTAATCCGTGGTTAAATTGAACTGCCGAATTGAGGATGAAACGATCTCACTCAGCTCTGGACTCTCGGCTCTCAGCTCAGCTTTTCCGCTCCTGACTTCCTAGCTTCTGTTACCGAGGCCAGCAGGCCGACATCAGCCAACCAAGAACGAAGCACCATGCACCAGAAACCAATCCCAGCCCTTCAGCCTTTCAGCCTCCCTCCGCCAGCTTCCGCCAGCTTCCGCGATCAATCCGGTCCACTCAAACAAATCCCAGCGGCTTGTATGTCTGGCCCAAGATTTTTTGCGCGGGGCTTTCCAGCCACTTGTCGAGCACGTTCGCGTAGATTTGCCTGAAATCCGTGCTGTAGGTGAGGTCCTGGTTTTTCGGCAGGTTGGCGAGCACCGGTGCGGTGCCGAAAAGCGTGCCCTTGAGCTTCGTGCCCATCACGAAAAGCGGTGCCGCCGTGCCGTGATCGGTGCCGCGGCTCTGGTTCTCGCTGGGACGGCGGCCAAATTCGGAAAACGTCATCGTGAGCACCTGCGAGTCGAGCTGTTTCGCCTCCAGGTCCTTTTGAAACGCGGCGAGGCCGGCAGCCAGCGTGGCGAGGTTGTTGTTGTGCTGGTTGAGCTGGTTGCTGTGGTTGTCAAAGCCGCCGAGCGAGACGAAATAGACCCGGGTCGAGAGGCCGGCGGCGATGAGCGCGGCGACGTTGTGGAGCGACTGCGCAAACTGGCTGTTGGGATAGGTCGCGCCGGGGCGGTAGTTGCCGAGGATGGCCTGCACCTTTTGCTCGGTCACGAGCGCGTCCATGAGTGTGGCCTTGAGGAAGGAGGCGCTGGCGTTCTCGTGGTCGCCGGCGTGCGAGGCGAGCTGCCGGAGCAGGGCGGAATTGTCGCGCCGCTGCTGGCGGCCGCCGGGGCCGGCGCCCAGGCCGAAGGTGGGATGCGAGTCGGCGGCCATGAACGACTGCGGCATCTCGCCGGTGGCATGGACGGCGACAGGGTCGTCGCCGGCCCCGGCAGGGACGCCGGCGCAGGCGTTGTCAAGGTAGCGGCCGACCCAGCCGGAGGCGAGGTTCTCGTTGGCCCCGCTGGCGGTCTCCCAGATTTCGGTCGAGCGGAAATGGCTGTGGTTGGGATTGGGGTAGCCGACGTTCTGGATGATGCCGAGCCTGCCCTCCTTCAGCAACGCATGCATCGGGGCGCACGCGGGGTTGAAGCCGAGGGTGGCATTGATCGGCAGCACTCCTGTCTTGGCGATGCCAAGCGTGGGGCGCAGGCGGTAGTAGGCGGCGTCCTCGAAGGGCACCACCGTGTTGAGGCCGTCATTGCCGCCGGCGAGCTGGACGAGCACGAGGATGCTGCGGCCCTTCTCCGGCGCCGGCGCCGCAGCCAGCGCGGAGTTGACGAGAAACTCCGGCACGAAGCGGCTGAACGCCAGCAGGCCGAGGCCGCGGCCGCCCCATTTTAAAAATTCGCGGCGGGTGACGGGCAGGCGGAGGTGCGGCGAGTACATGGCGGTGGGTGGGTGGGGAGGCTTCGTGCTTCCGTCGGTTTTAAGGTGGGCTGCGCGGTGCGGTTTCAGCACAGCTGGTATTCCGGTGACTGCAGGATGGTGACGAGGGCGTTGCTGAGGCGGTTGAGCAGGCGCGTGTCGGCGGTGGCGGTGGCGTTGGGGGCTCCGGCGCGACCCGCGCGACCCGCCCGACCTGGGCGGACGACGGGGCCGGGGCGGGCCGCCGGCTGGGGCGGGCCACCGGGCGAGGCGCTGTTGGCGGGCGTGTCGGTCGCGAGGAAGTCGCGGATGGCGGCACGGTAGGCGTCGTCCACCGGCACGGGCAGGAAGTCGGCGGTGAGCTCTGCGGCCTGGCGGTCGGGCGGAAGCGCCGAAAGCCCGGCAAGGTGTTCGCCGGTGAAGGTGAAATGGCCGCGACCCTGTGCGCGGGCTTCGTTGAGGACGGCGATCTCGTCGGCATTGAAACTGGCTTCGTTGAGCGGGGCGAAGGCGATCTCAACGGCCTGCCGGCGGGCCGCCAGCGTGGAAGAGTTGATCCAGTTGCGCCCGCCGACCCAGCCGCGGACGTTTGGCGGGCGGAAGGGAATCTGGCCCATCGTGCGGAGCGGGTTCACGGTGCGGCGCGGGATGGGCACGAGGTCGAGTTCGAGATCCTGCGTGAGGCCGAGCAGGAACTGGACGGGGCTTTTGATGTAGTTGCCGCGAAACGCGGGGTCGAAAAAGAGGCGGCTGGAGAAGAAGCGCTGGGCGAGCCGGCGCAGGTCATAGCCGCCGGCGGTGCGCCACCAGTCGCCGAGGGCGGCGAGATGCCGCTGCGGGAGCGGGTCGTCCGTGAGGTAGAAGCGCGCGAGCTCGTGCGGCACGAACGCGCCGGCGGCGGGCAGCGTGTAGGCGAGGTTGATCACATCGTCGCCATCGAAGTTGCCGGTGCGGCCAAAGATCGTCTTCGCCGTCGGGTCGTGCTGGGGCCGGGCGAAAAAAAACTCGCCCTGGCCCTGCCGGTAGCCGGTGAAGGCGCGCGCCGCCGCCTTGATGTCGCGCTCGGTGTAGTTGCCCTCGCCGAGCAGGAAGAGCTCGAACAGCTCCCGCGCAAAGTTTTCGTTGGGCGCGTCGCGCTGGCTCTGCCCCAAGTCGAGATACTGCACCATCGCGGGCGAACGCGACACGGCCTTCGTCAGCGCGGGCGCGGGACCGAGCCCGCCGGCGCGCAGCAGGGCGTGGTGCGCATAGACAAGCTGCGGGTTGCGCACCTTCTCCTGGCTGACCACATAGATGTCGCTGAGAAACAGCGTCCATTTTTCCGTGACGGTATTTTCCGGACGGACGGCAAAGTCGAGCCAGCGGACTGCGAGGTCCTGCTCGGCCTGCCGGAAATCCTGATTCAGCACCTGCTGCGCCGCCGGCCGGGCCGCGCCAGCTGCAGGGGCCGCCCGCTGCGCCCGCATCCCGGCCATCTGCTCATCGAGACTGGCCAGCGACTGGGGCGCGGGGAACGGGTTGGCTTTCGCGGGGAAGAGACGGTCGAGGCTCGCGGCCAGACCGTCCTGCATCACCCGTGTCACTTCCGAAGGCCGGGCGGTCCAGCCAATGCGACGGAGCAGGTGGCGCGCGGCCGCCGCGTCCCACTGGGCGGCAGGCAACGGCTGCCACGCCTCCTCGGGCGTGAGTGAGAGCTTGCCGGGCCCAGGAACCCGGGCGACCAGCGGCCGGTCTGGTGATAGCGGGACGGATGAAGCTGAAGGGGTGTCCGGCATGGCTGGAGCTTATTACAGACTTAAGACGATGCAAGTCTGACAATGTAACGGGGCTTCGCCTCAGCCCCAAAGTTTCGCTTTCCTTCCGGCAAACGCCCGTGCGAGTCTGACCCGCTGCCATGACGCGCGTTCTCCTCACAACCACCTCCTTCCAAGACACCCCGGGTGCGCACCATGACCTGCTCGCACAGACCGGCTGGGAAATCATCCGCGCGCGCGGGCCGCTCAACGAGGCCGATACGCTCGCCCTGGTCGGTGACATTGACGGGTACATCTGCGGGGACGACGCCATCACCCGCCGCGTTCTCGAAAAGGCCCGGCCACGGCTCAAGGTCCTGAGCAAATATGGCATCGGCGTGGACAAGATTGACGTGAAATCCGCGACCGAATTCGGCGTGCCCGTGCTCTTCACGCCGGGTGTCAACCACACCACGGTCGCCGAGCACGCGTTCCTCCTGCTGCTCGCGCTGGAGAAAAATTTTCTCTTCCACACCGACTCGACCCGCGCCGGCGGCTGGAAACGCCAGACCGGCCACGAGCTCATGGGCAAGACCCTTGGCCTCGTCGGCCTCGGCCGCATCGGCCAGGAGGTCGCCATCCGCGCACGTGCCTTCGGCATGGAGGTGCTGGCGTATGGGCATCACTACGACGAGGCGTTTGCGCGCCAGCACGGCGTGCGCCGCGCCGCCACCCTCGACGCGCTCTGTGCCGCCGCCGACTACGTTTCGCTGCACACCAAGCTGACGCCGCAGACGCGCGGCCTCATCAACGCCGCTACCCTCGCCCGGATGAAAAAGGGCGTGCTGATCATTAATTGCGCGCGCGGCGAGATCGTCCACACCGCCGACCTCGTCGCCGCGCTCAAATCCGGCCAAGTCGCCGGCTACGGCACCGACGTGCTCGACCAGGAGCCGCCGCCCCCCGACCACCCGCTGCTCCGCCTGCCCAATGTCCTCGTCACGCCGCACATCGGCTCGCGCACCCACGAGAGCGTCCAGCGCCAGGCGCTCGCCGCCGTCAACAATCTCCTCCTCGCCATGCGCGGCGAAAAACCGCTCGCGCAGGTCAACCTCGAGGTGCCCGTCGGAAAAGGCTGAAAAACTGAAGGACTGAAAGGCTGCGACTCGCCTTCTCCTTCGTCTCACCGATCACTCGCTTTCGTCCCGTCTAGTCGTATTTCAGTCCTTTCCCCTTCAGTCATTCAGCATTCAGTCTTTTAGCCCTTAACCATGGAAACCTTCCACGTCGTCCCCGAAGCCCAGCACAACGCCCTTGTCGCCGCCGCCTACCGGCATCGCGGCTACTCCGCCGCCGAGGCCGCCGCCGGCGCGCGGTGCTGCGCGGAAGCTACCCGCCATGGCATCCGCACCCATAACGGCCTGAAAGCGCTCCATCTTGACCATCTCCTCGGCTCAGGCGCCCAGGGCTGCGTGCCCAAGGCCAGGATCGAAAAGGTGCCGACCCGCTTTCGCGGGGCGCAGGTCTGGAACGCCAACCGCAAGCTCGGCCAGGCCACCGGCTATGCCGCCATCGAGGCCGCCATCAAGCTCGCCGACAAATATGGCGTCGGCATGGTTTCCGTGGACAACGCCTTTCATTACCTCTGGGGCGGCGGCTATGTGATGGACGCAGCCAAGCGCGGTTACATCGCCTATACCAACTGCACCGCCGCGCTGTCGGAGGTCGTCCCCTTCGGCGGCAAGTTCCCCACGCTCGGCACCAACCCGCACTCATGGGGTTTTCCCACGACCGACGCCATCGGCTACCCCGTCGTCATAGACTGGGCGACGAGCGTCGTGGCCATGGGCCGCGTGCAGCAGCTCGCGCGCGAGGGCAGGCAGCTCCCGCCCGGCGCCGCCGTGGACGAGGCCGGTGCGCCCACGACCGATCCGCTCAAGGCGAAATACCTCATCCCCTTCGGCGCCCACAAAGGCTACGGCCTCGCGCTCATGAACGAGATCATCGGCGCCTTCATCGGCGGCTCGCTGCCCACGCTCCGCAACCGTTGGGACCAAGTGGGCGACGACAAGGGCACCTGCGCGTTCTTTTTCCAAGTCTGGCATCCCGACGCGATGAACGCCGGCGCGTTTGCGAAAGGCCGCAACCAGTCCCAAAACGTGAAGGCCGTCATCGCTGACATCCTCGGCCACGGCAACGAGGCCTGCATGCTCCCCGGCCAGGTCGAGGCCCAGGCCGCCGCCCGCAGCGCGAAAAACGGCGGCCTGCTCTTCAGCGAGGCCGAGATCAACGCCTTCAACGAAATCGCGGCGGAGTGCCGCAAGGCGCGGTGGAAACTCAGCGACTTCAAGATCGCCGAGTAACCACCCTGCGCGACGCCGGTCCGCAGGGACAGGGAGGCCGGCCATTGCCAAGCGCACCCCATCCCCCGTTCGTTCCGGCTTTCCTCCGAGGGCTTTCACCTTATCATTGTCCGCATGGCTCCGCTGCTCTGCATTGACGTCGGAAACACGCATACGCACTTCGGCGTAGTCGGGGCGGCGGACGCGGTGGGGATGGCCGCCGTGCCGACGGCGGCGCTGGAGGATCCGGCGGGCGGTTTCGCCGCACACCTGGCCCGCCTGCAGGCGGCCAACCCTGCGCTGGCCGGGGTCGCGTTTTGTTCGGTGGTGCCGGAGGCAACCCCGCGCCTGCGTCGCGTGCTGGCCGCCATCCGGCCCGCGCCGGAAGTTTTCCAGCTCACGCACGAACACCGCCTCGGCGTGCCGCTCAGCTATCCGCGCCCGGCCGAGGTGGGTCAGGACCGGCTGGCCAATGCGGCCGCCGCGGCGGCGCTCGGCGCGGTGCCGGCCGTGGTGATTGACCTCGGCACGGCGGTGACCTTCGACGTGGTGACGGTGCGCGGGGGCTACGAGGGCGGCATCATCGCACCAGGGCTCGCGGTCATGCGGCACTATCTGCATGACCGCACGGCACAGCTGCCGGAGATTGACGGTGAGCTCGCCGTGGATCGCGCCATCGGGCAGAGCACGGTCGAAGCAATGCGGATCGGCATGGTGCTCGGTTTCGCCGGGATGATCCAGGCGCTGCTCGATGCGGTGCTGGCCGAGCTCGCCGGGCGCGGCGAACCGCCGCCGGCTGTGTTCGCCACCGGCGGCTGTGCGGATTTTTTCGCCGGCAAGCTCCGCCAGCCCGTCCGTCTGCGGCCCGATCTCACTCTGATCGGCCTCGCCGCCGCCTGGCGGCTGAACCGGTGAGCCCCCGGTGCCAAGGCGCAAAAATGTCCCGGTCACAAAGTCCCGGCCACGGCTGACGGCACCCGGCGGCTCCGCCCGCAGATTGTGGCGCCCCGAGATTTTGGCGCCGGCTTCCGGCCTGCGCCATAGGCGGGTACGGAACTTTGCCGGCAGGATGCTTACTACCTTTTACCTACTTGTCCTCCACGGCGAACCCTGAACACTCCTCCCCTGTGCCTGCCCAGCCCGACAACTCCGCCGTCCCCGCCATTGAGGTACGCGACCTCGTGAAGACATATGGCGGCATCACGGCGGTCAGCCGGGTGAACTTCGCCGTGGCGCGCGGCGAGATCGTGGGGTTCCTCGGCCCCAACGGCGCGGGCAAGAGCACGACGATGCGCATCCTCACCGGATGCATGCCAGCGACCTCCGGCTACGCCGCCGTCTGCGGCCTCTCCGTCGCCGCCCAGTCGGAGGAGGTGAAACGCCGGATCGGCTACATGCCGGAGAACAACCCGCTGCCCGAGGATATGCGCGTCTCTGAGTACCTGCACTATCGCGGCCGGCTGAAGGAAATTTCACGCAAAAAGCTTGGCCCGCGACTCGACGAGGTGCTGGAGAGATGCGACCTGAAACGCGTTCGCCACCGCATCATCGGCACGCTGTCCAAGGGCTACCGCCAGCGCGTGGGCATCGCCGAGTGCATCCTCGCCGAGCCACCGGTCATCATCATGGACGAGCCGACCATCGGCCTCGACCCGCGGCAGATTCTCATCGTGCGCGACCTGATCGCCAGCCTGCGCGGCCGGATGGCCGTCGTGATCTCGTCGCACATCCTGCCGGAGATCGAGATGACCTGCGACCGGGTCCTCATCATCAACCAAGGCCGCATCGTCGCGCAAGGCACACCCGACCAGCTCCGCCGTGACCTGCTCGGCGGCGCACGCTATGAGCTGGAGCTCGCCGGCCCCGACGCCGGCCTCGCCACCCTGCTGGCCGGCATTGAGCCGACGTTGAAAATTTCCGCCGCGCACGCGCCGGGCGACGACGGCTTCCGCCGCCTCACGCTCACGACCACCAGCACCACCGAGCTGGGCGAGCCGCTCTGGCGTGCGCTCACCGCCGGCGGCGGCCGACGCCTGCGCGGGCTGACCCGCATCCGCCCCTCGCTCGAAGAAGTGTTCCTCGCCGCCACCGGGCAAAACTGGGACGCGGAGCGCAAAGCCTCCTGAAGCGCCCGCCCCCCTCAACCCGACGTGAAACATTTTCTCACCATCCTCGGCCACGAAATCCGCATGCTGCTCGTCACTGCCAGCACTTACGTCGCGGCGGTGCTGTTTCTGGCGCTGATGGGTGCGATCTTCACCGGCCTGCTAGAAAGCTATACCACCACCGCGCAGGAAACGCCGCCCTCCGCCGTGTTTTTTCAGCTCTTCTGGGTGCCGGTTTTCTTCATGGTGCCGTTGCTGACGATGCGCTGCTTCGCGGAGGAACGCCGGCTTGGCACCCTGGAAACGCTGTTCGCCGCACCCGTCAGCGCGACGGAAGTCGTGCTCGGGAAATTCGGCGCGGCCTACCTGCTCTACCTCTCGCTCTGGGGCGCGACGGGCGGATTTTTCTGGATTCTGCGCCACTACGCCAGCGACCCGCGCCTGCTCGACCCGGGACCGCTGGTCGGCGGCTATGTCTTCATTGCGCTGTCGGGCCTGCTGTTCGTCGCGCTCGGCGTGTGGATGAGCTCGCTCACGCGCAACCAAGGCGTCGCCGCGCTACTCACGTTTGTGCTCGTCGTGCTCGTCGTGTGGGGGCCGGCGGTGGCGCTGGACAACTTTGCCGTGCTCAGGCTCGATTCGATGCGGCCGCTGCGCGAGGCGCTCGACTACGCGCAGGTCTTCCGCCACCTCGACGACTTTACGCGCGGCGTGGCGGACATGCGCGCGCTGCTCTTCCATCTCAGCGGGGCGAGCCTCGCGCTCATTTTCACGGTCTTTAGCCTCGAGGCGAAGCGTCTCCACACCTGAGCCATGAGCCGCGAACCCACCTTCCGCGCCGTCCGCCGCCGCCGCATGCTGCACTTCCTCGCGCAGGCCGTGCTGCTGCTGACCCTGTTTGGCGGGCTCAACTACCTCGCCGGCTTCTCCGGCTGGCGCTTCGACCTCACTGCGCACCACCGCCATTCGCTCTCGGCCGAGACCTTGGTCTACCTGAAAAACCTCACTAGCGACGTCACTATTGTCAGCACCTTTGACCGTGACGTTGACGGCTACCGGAACGCCGCCCGCGATGTCGCCGAGCTGCTCGGCGAATACGAACGCGCCACCGCGCGCAACCCGCCCGGACACCGGATCACCAAGACAGCGCTCAACGTCGTGCAAAACGCCCGCGAGGCGCGGAAGCTCGGGGTCGACGAAAGCAATCTGATTGTCGCCATCTCCGGAGGCCGCCGCCGGCCCATCGAGCCCAACGAGCTGTACCTCGTGCAGAAGAACGGCGCCACTCCCGAGACGACCGCCTTCCTCGGCGAAAAGGCGCTCACCGCCGCCATCCTCGACGTGACCAACCCCGCCAAGAAAAAAATCTATTTCACTTCCGGCCACGGGGAGCTGCCGCTGACCGGCCCGGAATCCACCGACATGGACCACGGCCTTTCCCTCTTCCGCGACCAGCTCGTGTCGAGAAACTACGCCTATGAAACGCTCGACCTGTCGCAGAACGACGTGCCGGCCGACGCCGCCCTGGTCATCATCGCCGGCCCGCAAGGGCGTTTTCATGACGATGAAAGCGTACGGCTCCGCCGCTACCTCAGCACCGCGCGTGCCGGCCGTCTGCTCGCACTGCTCGGGCCCGGGGTCAAGCACAACCTCGACGAACTGCTCCTCGACTGGGGCGTGCTCACCGACGATGTGCTGGTGATGGACAACAGCACCGCCGGCCAAAACGACACCGGCGAACTCATCCTGAGCGCCAGCATCAGGGACGATCATCCCGTTATCCAGCAGCTCTCAGTACTCGAACTGCCCGTGCGTTTCGGCGCGGCCCGGATCGCCCGGCCTTTTCTCGGCCACGACAACGGCTTTAACGTGACCGCGCTGATCGGCACCAGCCCGGGAGCGTGGGGCGAGCGCAACTATGCCCAGCCAGGAAACGTGGCCCCGGTCTTCACCCCCAATGTGGATGCGCGCGGACCGCTGACCATTGGCACTGCCTCAGAGCGTGTGCCGACCGGTGGCAAATCGTCCGTGCCATCAGGCCGGGTGGTGGTGTTTGGCGGCGTGGACTGGGTGGCCAATGGCCGGCTGCAAAACCCCGGCAACGGCACGCTGTTGCTCGCGTCCGTGAACTGGCTGGTGGAACGCGACTCCCTGTCCGCCGCCCTGGGCACGGTGCCGCCGCGCCCGATCGAACGGATTCAGCTCACATTGACGCAGCAACAGCTTGTTCGCCTCCGTTACACCTTGATTTTTGCCCTGCCAGGAGCCGCCGCCCTGCTCGGGCTCTCCGTCTTCTGGTTCCGCCGCCGCTAAACGATTCGCCCGCCTCTTCACGCCATGCGCACCAAAGTCACCCTCGTTCTCCTGCTGCTCAACGTTGCGCTGTTCGCCTGGATCGTGCACACTCGGCATCGCTGGCAGCTCGAGGCCGACTCGTCCGACCGCGACCGCCACCCGCTGCGCGAACTGGCCGTCAACCTTCAGGCCATCGAGTTTAGCAGCCCCAACATCACCGTCCGCCTTGAGCGCTCTTCGGGCAAAACCTGGAACTACGTCCAGCCCAACGACTGGCTCGCCAACACCACCAATGTCGAAAACCTCATCCGCGAATTACAGCAGCTTGAAAGCAGGGCTCAGCTCGATCCGGCCCTCACCCAACAAACCCTCGCCGACTACGACCTCGAAAAGCCATTCTACACGCTCACTCTCTCGCCTGCGCCCGCTGGACCCAAGGAGCCGGCTCCGGCGCCTGCCATCATCCGTCTCAGCGGGGTGGACAAGGGCGGCCACGTGCATCTCCTCGCCGCCGATGGCAAACGCGTTCACGTCATCGATGGCGAATGGCTGACGCAGTTCTTTCCAAAACTTAATGGTCTGAGGGAAAAACGCCTTTTTACCATTCCGGTGGCCGAAGCGCACGCGCTCAGGGTCCAAAGCCTGGCCGCCAGCGCGGTCGGGCAGGTCGTGCCGGTCAACGTAAGGGAAGAAGGCGGCCGCTGGCTGCTAGACTCGCCCATCGCCACCCGCGCCTCCAAACCAAAGACCGCGGCGGCGCTCAACGGTCTGGCCGCCCTGCGCCTATTCGAGCTTCTCGCCAAACCAGCCCCACCCGAAGTGCTCCGTGAGCTGCGCATCACCGTGGAGGGCGACAAGCGCTCGGAAACGCTGCTACTCGGCCAGGCGATCCCCAACTTCAAAGCGACGGAAGGCTTAACCCTCCGCTATGCCAGGCTGGAAGGCCGGGAGACCTCCTTCGCGATTCCTTTTCCCAATGCCCTCTTCAACCTGCTTGCCGACGCCCAGGATACATTGCGCGACCCCCATGTGCTCGCCTTCGACCCCGCCGCCGTCCGCACCATCACACTGATCGCGCCGAGCCAGCCCGAGCCGCTCGTGCTCCAGCGCCTCGATCCAGCCGGCCCCCCCCCGAACGCCGCGGCGGGTGACTGGCAGATCGCCCGGCCCGGAGGCGCACTCCCACTCCCGGCCGACCGCGCCTTGGTCGGCAATTTCCTGCTCCGCCTCTCCGAACTCCGCGCGACCCGCTTCGCCAGCGACTCGCCGTCGAGCGGCGAGGTCGACAAATTCGGTTTTTCGCGCCCCGAGCGTGAAATCACGCTCTCGCTCGCCACGGGCACCGGCACTGCGCCGGCCAAGCTCGCGCTCGAAATCGGGCTCGATAACAATGGCGCCATCTACGCCCGCGCCGGCTCGGGTTCGCCGCCGTTTATCTATGCCCTTCCGACCGATGCGTTGGAGGCGTTGTCCGTCTCGCCGCTCACCTACCGCGACCGGCTTGTGCGCACCCTGCCCGCCAACGCCCGGATCACCTCGCTGTCGCTCACACCCCTCACCGGCGGCACGGCCAGTTACAGCCTGACCTTCGACGAGAAGGAAACATGGGAGCAGGCGCTCGCCGCCGAAAAATCATCCGCCCGCCGCGAGGCGTTGCAAAGGCTGCTGGTCGGCGTCAAGGACACGCCGGCGCTCCTCTTCCAGCTTCGCGCGCGCAGTTTCGTGAGCAGCAACTACACCAACACCGTGCTCGTCAACGGCACGCTGCGCCCGTGGGCCTACCGGCTCACCGCCACGTATGCGACGCCGGGCGCGGCCGCCGGCGCGCAGGCGACACTCACACTCGACCTCGCCGACCGCGCGGGCTCCGACCAACAAGCCGGCTCACCGGCGGACGATAAGAACGTGGTCTTCGTCCTGGAGCCAGCTTTCATGGATGCGCTCGACGTGCTCCTCACCGGCGAACGCCCCCCCGCTCCGCCGCCCTCGGCCCCGGCACCGGCTTTGCCCGGCGTCGTGCCGCCCCTCCTCCCATAAACTGCCGGCCGCACCCACAATCCGGTCCGGCCTGCCTTCGCGGTTTTCTGCCGCGCTGGGTTTCTCCCGATGCAATTACTCCGCCGCCTTTGGCACGCCCTCGTCCGCTCTCTCTGCGTTTGCGGCCGCGTGACATTGCTGCTGGGCTGGCTGCTGCTGCTCGGGGGGCTTTGGTTGCAGTTGCACATCGCCACGCTCGGCGGGCTTGAGCTGCCCGACGTGGCCAAGCAAGAACTGCAGGCCCGCTTCGCCGCCAGCGGTCTGCGGATTGATTTTGCCCACGCCCGGTTCGACACCTCCGGCCACCTGCTGATCGAAAAACTGAGACTGGGCGGACTGGAGACGCATGGAGACCTGCTCACGGCCCGCCGTGTCCGCACCCAGCTCAGCTTGTGGCAGCTGCTCGTCGGGCGTTTCGATCTGCCTGAGCTGCGGATCTACGACGCCAGCCTGTTCGTACCGGCCAAAGATCCCGTTGCGACCCCTGCAATTACGGGCGTCAAAATCGAACCGGTTGCAAAGGACATTGACCTGACCATGCGGCTCATGCGCCGCGATCTGATCGTGCCGCAACTGACCGCCCAGGTCGGGGCGGTCGCCGTCAACATCCACGGCACGCTGCGTCTGCCGGGCCCAGGCGGCCCGCCACCCGATCTGCGTGCGGCGGTGACAGCCTATATCGCCGTTGCCCGCGGGCTGCTGGCCGCAGGCGACGGCTTTGGCCTGCTGAAGCCGCGCATTGAAATCAGCCTCACGCCGTCGGAGGGGGCGGTCGCCCTGGCCAACGTCGTTGTCACCGCCGACGGCTGGCCCTCACCCGGGTTCGCCGGCGGCGATCCGTCCAAAGGCTCGTTTCAGTCCGGCCCACTGCGCCTGACCGCCACCGTGCCGCTGCTCGCGCCGGAATCCGACCCCGTGGAAATATCCGGTTTCGTCGAGCGCCCGGCCCTGCCCTGGCAGGGCGTGGCTGCCAACGGCGACCTGAGCTTCGTGCTGCGGGGCGATTTTCGCCACGCACCTGATGGCACCGTACCCGGGCCCAATCCCACCTGGCTCAACCTAGCCCTTTCGCTCGATTCCATCGTCGCGCCGGAACACAATCTTTCCACGGGCCCGGTCAACGTCACGGTCACAGTCGCGGGCGACGCACGTTGGTCCCAAAAAATGACCGTCGAGGCCGCCGTCATGCTGGCCGATGAAGCGTGGGCGGTGAAAGGGACCGTGAATCCCACACTTGGCTCCGGCCTGCTCGACCTTTCCGGCTCCGTCAGTCCCGCCCTCCTCGCACTCGCCGGCCAGGCGGCCGGACTCGATCTCGGCCGCATGGTGCGGCTCGACGCTCCACTGGCGCTCCGCGCCAGCGTTACCCTGGCCGATGGCTGGAAACCGGACCGGGCCGAAGGCTGGTTCTCTGCGGGCCCCGCGGTCGCCGACGGCGTCGTGCTCGAGGCGGCGGAGAGCACCTTCACCTTCGCCGCCGGCCAGCTGCTCTGTCCCGACGCGATGCTCCGCACGCCCACCAGCACGGCACGCGGCAGCTACGAAATGGATGTCGCCACGCGAGACTACCGTTTTCTCCTCAACGGGCACCTGCGCCCCTCCGACATTGACGGGTGGTTCGACGAGTCGTGGCCGCGTTTCTGGCAAAACTTCCGCTTCGCCGCCGCTCTGCCCGAGGCGAGCGCGGACGTGCGGGGCCGCTGGGGCTCTCCACGGCTGACCACCATCCTCGTCGCCGCCGACGTGGCGGAGGTGGCCGTGCGCGGCGTCCCGCTCGACCGGGTGCGGGTGCGGGTGTTTCTCGCCGAGAACTGGAACGACATCCGTGAGTTTTCCCTCGTGCGCGGCCCGCAGACCGCGCAAGGGGCGTTTGCCATCACCGAGGCGCCAGACTCCGACCGCTGGCTCCGGCTGGAATTTTCCGCCACCAGCGATCTGGAACTCGAAACGGCGGCGAAGCTCATCGGCCCGGACGCCGAGAAATTTGTCCAACCCTACCGGTTTGCCACGCCGCCGCACGTCGTGCTCGCCGGCATCCTCGACGGTCAGACCGCGATGCATGACTGGACGCATGAGCGGGTGGATCTCATCGTCACCTCGTCCGGTGACTTCGCCTACGACGGCTTTTTGGTGCATGACCTCGTCACACAGGTACAGATCCGCGACGATGTGGTCGAGCTGGCCGGGCTGAAGCTGCGGGCCGGCGGTGGCGATGTCGCGGGCAACGCACGCCTCTGGACCGGTGCGGGCGGCGCACGGCGGCTGTCGTTCGACGGCAGGCTCACCGGCGCAAACCTCGGCGAAACCATCCGGCTGGTTGAAAATTACCGCGCCGCCCAGCGGGGCGAGCCCGCCCCGGCCATGAGCAAGATCCAGCAGCAGGTGGCCGCCGGCGCGCTCGCACTCACCTTCAACGCGGAGGGGGAGTTCGGGCGTCCGCTCAGCTTTCGCGGGCAGGGCAACGCCACCATCACGGGCGCCGATCTCGCGCAGATCAACCTCCTCGGCCTGCTCTCCAAGCTGCTCGATGGGATGCTGCTCAACTTCTCCAGCCTCAGCCTCGACACCCTTCACACCGGCTTCACGCTCGAGGGCGGAAAGGTCACGTTCCCCGACCTCGTCCTCACGGGTGCGGCCGCCCGGCTCGACGCCAGTGGCGACTACCGGCTCGACGCCGGCACGCTCGACTTCCGGGTGAACGTGCGGCCCTTCGCGGAAGCGCATACCGTGGTGGGAAAAATCACCAACGTGATCACGAATCCGCTCACCAGCTTCCTGGAGGTGAAACTCCAGGGACCGCTGGAAAATCCCGAATGGGTGTTTGTCAACGGGCCGAGCAACCTGCTGCGCAGTCTCGTTGGCGAAAAGAAGCCCGCGCCGCCGCCGGCGGTGGACAAAAAAAAATAAATGCGGATGGAAATGCCAGTTGCGCGCCACCCGCCACGGGCCCTAGGGTAAATCACCTAGATGCCGTCTCTCCCCACTTTGCCGAAAAAACCTTGGCCCTACCACGCCACGGTCGCACTTGCGCTGGGTACGTTGGTGCTGGGAGGCGCCTTGCTGTTCGGCCAGCTTGACTGGCTGGACTTGATGTTGCTGTACTTCGGGCGGAGTGTCGGCTGGCCGCAGGTCGTCGGCCTCGGCTGCGTCTTGATCGCGCTTGGGACCCTGCTGGTTCAGCTCACCGGACGGACCGCCGCAGCCTGGCTGGCCGTAGGCAGCGTGCTGCTGGGTCTGGTGGAACTGGTCACATGGCTGAACGGGGCGGAAAGCTTCGTCACCGCCTGGTTTGCCCGGGTATCGTCGGGCACCCCGGGACTGCCGCCTGATCTGATGCCACCGATCGCCGCCACCGGCCTCCTGCTCGGCGGCACAGCCGTGCTCTGGCTCGTGCGGCCGGCCGGCCGCGCGGCGCGCTCGCCCGCGCTCGCGTTCGCCGGTTCCCTCCTCACCGCGCTCGGCGCTGCCGTGCTGGTCGGCCGGACGCTGGCGCAGCTCGCCAGCAACCGAGCGGAGGAAAGTCTGCCCGCGGCCACCAACACCATGATTGCCGGCCTCCCGCCATCGGTTGCGGCCACGCTGCTGATGCTCGGCCTGATGCTGCTCGCACTGGCCGTGCGCGAGCATCTGCGCGACCGAACCGGTGCACCCGCGTGGTTGCCCCTCCCTTTTGTCGCCAGCGCCGCCGCCCTGACGGTGGTGATTTGGGCCGGGCTGCGCGCGCGCGAACTCGCCTACCTCAGCGACAGCGGCCACAACATCGTCAACAACCTCGCCGATGCCATCGAGTTTGAGTTCCGTCAACAGGAGACCGCGATCGAACGCTTCGCCCGCAGTTGGAGCACCGATGGCATGCCGCAGGCGGACGCCGCCAAAAACGTGGACGCCGAGCGTCTGATCAGAAACTTGCTCGTCGCACGGTCACTGGCCTTGATCAAGCCCGACTACAGTACCGATTGGTATTTCCCTCACGCGGGCAACGAAGCGCTCTCCTCTTCCAGCCAAAACCAGGTGAAGCAACGCATGACTGCCTTCGACAGTTCGCTCAGATCTGGCAACGCCTTCGTTTCGGAGTCGTTGAAAACCATTTCGGGCACGCTCCCCGGTTTCATGGTGTGCGCACCGGTGCAGTCGGGCACAAAGCCCCTGGGCTGGATCGCGCTGGAGACCGCCTATGAGAATTTTATCGCCGCCTTGGTCAACCGCTTCCCCATCATCAAGCAGGACTACCGTTGCCGCGTCTATATCGACAGCACCAAGCCGGTCTATGACTCGTCGCCCGATGCCACCGACACCAACGAAGAGCAGATGCTGCGGTCACCACCGCGAATCATCCAACTCCGCCGGGTAAGCATCGTCCTTGTGCCCAAACGGGAATATCTCGCGCGCAACCGCAGCTTCCTGCCTGAAAGCACCCTCTTCGCCGGGCTCGGCATCAGCATTCTGCTGGGCCTCAGCGTCCATCTCGCCCTCTCGGCCCGCTCCGGCCTGCGCTCCGCCCACGAGTCCAACCGCCGCCTCTTCGCCGAAAACGAGGAACGCCGCGCCGTCGAGGCCCGGCTCAAGGTCTCCGACGAACGCCTCAACCTCGCGCTCGACTCCACCGCCATCGGCATTTTTGAGTGGAATGTCGCCACTGGCGAGATGCACGGCAATCCCGGCCTCTGGTCCGTCCTCGGGTTCGCGCCGGTCCTGCCCGCCGCGTTGCCGGCCCGCTGGGAGTCGCACGTCCACCCCGATGATCTCGCCGCCTACCGCGCCACCCGCGCCGCCCAACTGGCGGGGACACTGCAGCTCACCGACGCCGAATACCGCATGCAAGCGTCCGACGGTTCGTGGCGCTGGCTTGCCGTGCGCACCAAGAGCGTCGCTGCCGTGACTGACTCCGCCGCCCGCCCGCCCTCCCGCATCGTCGGTACCGTGCAGGACATCACCGACCGCAAACACGGTGAGCTTGCCTTGCGCGCGAGCCAGACCGTTGCGCGCAAACTCTCCCTTGTCGCGAGCAAAACCGACAACCTCGTCCTCATCGCCAAGCCCGACGGCACCATCGAGTGGGTCAACGAGTCCTTCACCCGCGTCATGGAGTGGTCGCTCGCGGAGATTGCCGGCAAAAGCCCCGAGCACTTTATGACCGGGCCTGAAACCAGCCCGCGCACCGTCCGCCGCCTCCGTGTGGCGATTGCGCGTGGCGAAGGTCTTTCGGCGGATCTGGTCAACTACGCCAAATCCGGCCGCAAGTTTCACCTCCAGCTCGAGCTCCAGCCCGTGCGCGACGAGCACGGTGTTTTGGAAAACTTCATTGTCATCCTCGCCGACATCACCGCCCGCATCGAAGCCGAGCACGCGCTTCGCAGCGCCAAGGCCGAGGCCGACGCCGCCTCGCGCGCCAAGAGTGAATTTCTCGCCTCTCTCTCCCACGAAATCCGCACGCCCATGAACGGCGTCATCGGCATGACCAGCCTCCTGCTGGACACCCCGCTCAACCCCGACCAGCGCGACTGCGTCGGCACCATCCGTTCCAGCGGTGAAGCGCTGCTCACGATCATCAACGACATCCTCGACTTCTCCAAGATCGAGTCGGGCAAGTTCGACATTGACCACCAGCCCTTCCATCTCGCCGGCTGCATTGAGGAGACCCTCGACCTTTTCTCCGGCCGCGCGGCCGAGCGCCGGCTCGATCTGGCCTATGCCATCGCGCCCGACGTGCCCGACCGTGTCATCGGCGACGGCCACCGCCTCCGTCAGGTGCTGGCCAACCTGATCAACAACGCCGTCAAGTTCACTTCCACCGGTGGCATCACGATCGAGGCGCGCCTTCTCCCCGTGCCAGCTGGCGCGGCCCGTCTCCCGACGGGCGACACCCGCTCGCCCTTCGCCGCCTCGGTCACCCCCAGCCCCTTTGCGCCCGCCAACGATCCCATCCGCCTGGAAATTGCCGTGCGCGACACCGGCATCGGCATCCCGCCCGACCGCCTCAACCGCCTCTTCAAGCCATTCTCACAGGTGGACTCCTCCACCACGCGCAAATACGGCGGCACGGGGCTGGGCCTCGCGATCTGCCACCGGCTCTGCCAGCTCATGGGTGGCGACATCCGCGTGGAGAGCGTGGCCGGCCAGGGGTCGGCGTTTATCTTTTCCATCATTGTCAGCCGCATGTCCGCCGCTCGCCCGGCGCGGCCCGACCTGCCACCGCAGCTCGCGCCCGGCACGAGTGTGGTCTGCTGCGAGGCCAACCCTGTCACGCTCCGCTGGCTCAATGTCTTCTTCGGCAAGGCCGGACTCGTGGTCACGCGGGCGGAAACTCCCGCCACCGCCCTCGCCGTCTTGCGCACCCAACCGCCGCCGGCCTTGGTTGTGTTCGACTGCACCGCAGCCGAAGCGACCGCCGAGTTGCGGCAGGAACTTACCGCCCGCGCCCTCCCGGCGCTCGGCTTGCTTATGCCCGGGGCCACCATCCCGGCGGCCGCCCCACACTTTGCCACGCTCGCCAAGCCCTTCCGCACGCAAACCGTCATCCGCGTGCTGCACGCACTTTTTCAAACCGGCGCCACCGTTGACACCGCTCCCGTCATCCCCATCCGCCCGCTCGCGGAGGATATCCCACTCACCATCCTCCTCGTCGAGGACAACCCTGTAAACCAGAAGGTTGCCACCCGTTTCCTTGAACGCCTTGGCTACAAGTGCGATGTCGCCGGCAACGGCCACGAAGCCATCGCCGCCTGCGCCGCTCGCCGCTACGATCTTGTCCTGATGGATATCCAGATGCCCGAGATGGACGGCTACGAAGCCACCCGCGAAATCCGCCGCCGGCAGAATCCCGCCCATCCGCCCCGCATTGTCGCACTCACGGCCAATGCGCTCCAAAGCGACCGCGACCAAAGCGCCGCAGTCGGCATGGACGGCTTTGTCACCAAGCCGGTAAAGCTGCAGGAAATCGCCACCATCATCCGCCGTCTCTTCTCCACCGGGCAAAAGCCGTAGAGTTCGGCTGCTCGCGGCCGGAGCGCCCCTCCGCCCACGCGGGCCGGACAGGATACCCCATTGCGGCAGGGGATAACCGACCGCGATTTCCGCGGCTGCCTTCCGGCTGAAGCTGTGGTGCTCTCGCGGCCTTCCCTCCCCTCACACCAGCCGCATCAGCTCCGCCATCTCAACCGCCTGCGCCGGAACGCCCACGAGATTTCGCTGCTCCAGCGGATCGTTTTTCAAATCAAAAAATAACCACGGCGAGCCGTCGGGATTGAGCACCACCTTCCGCGTCGGCGTCCGCACCCCACGCCACACCCGGTCGCACTGGTGTGGCAGCGCGACCACGCCCGGCATGGAAATGCGCGCAAAGCTGTTTTTCGCTGCCAGCTGGCTGCCTCCGCCCCGCTGCACGCCAACGGCCGGCTTCGGGCCGTCTGCTCCGTCCGCCCAAGCCAATGTCATCACTGGCAAGTCCGCCAGCGACACCGCTGTCTCGTCCGTGCTCCCGTCTCCCGGCTCCTCGCTTCGCCGCTGCGGCGTCCGCCACACGAGCAGGGGCACCCGCACCGATTCCTCCTGTGGCCATCCTTTCCGAAACAGCCCATGCGCCCCGTGCATGTCCCCATGAACCGAAGTGAAAACCACCACGGAGCCACGGCGCCCCCGCGGAGTTTTTATTCTGCTCGCCCGCCCCTCACCTTCTTCCGCCGCTTCAACCGCATCGGCCAGCCGGCCAACCGCCCGGTCCGTCGCCTCAAGATGCGCGTAATATCCCGCCAGCTCCCGCCGCGCCCGCTCCTCCGTTTCGCCGCCCTGCGGCACATTCGCCCGCAAAATCAGTTCCGCGCCCGGACGTGCCGTCACGCCCGCCGCCGGCGCATCATACGGCGGATGTGGCGCCTCCAGGCTCGCCACACAAAACCACGGTGGCGAATTTCCTGGCCCGGAAGTCTGGGCGTTCGGATTTTGCCGGCGGATCCAGCCGGCCGCATGTTCTCCCACGACATCGCTCTGGTAGCCAAAAAATCTCCGTATCCCCTCGATGCACGTGCCATGCATCCAAGGATCGTTCAACCTAAAACCGCCCTCAAACCCCTCCCAAAATTCAAACCCGCCCCGTGCTTCCGGCGGCACGACCACCTTCGCCGCCGCCTCGCCGATCAGCGGCGCGCCCGGATCGCGTCTCCCTACCCCCCACTTCCCAAAAAACGCCGTCGCATATCCCCGCTCGCGCAGTTCATGCGCCACTGTCCGCGCCCCGGTTGGCAGCATATCAAAATAATTGCTCACGCCGTTTGCCGGCGAACTCACGCCCGTCAGCAGCGCCGCGCGCGCAAACGGCCCGAACGGATGAGGCGTCACCGCCTGCGTGAAGTTCACGCCCCGCGCCGCCCGCCCGTCGAGGTGAGGTGTGCACGCGTTCGGGTCGCCCATGCAGCCGAGCGCCATACCCCGCCACTGGGTCGTCACGATCCACAGGATGTTCGGCCTTGCCGGCAGCGCCGCCTCGCCGGACACAAGGTTCATTTCCTGCCCTTGGCTGCGGCCAGCCCTTCGACCGCCGCACGCAGCAACTCACCCAGGCTCACGTTTTTCTTCCGGGCCGCGCGCGTGAGAAATTTCCGCAGTTGCGGCGCGAGCCGCACGGAAATCTGCCGGTGCTCTGACACCGACGGCCGGTAGTTGCCAAAGTCGAATTCACGCAACGCCAGCCGCACGACCGAACTCATCGAATTCAGCCCATTGCGCTTGCGCAGCTGCTCCAGCCTGGCAATCAGCTCCAAAGGCAGGTCAAAGGTCAGCGGCGCGGCAGCCGGGGCAGGCTTGTTGGGCATGGGGACGAGGGTGGACAGCGGAGTCAGAAAGCAGATGACGCGTCATGCAGCCTTCTCGCTCCTGTCGGGGCAAACAAATTTTTCACAGCCGGGAATGCTCACTGCCTTGCATCGCTGCGTCTTCACTGATGCGCGCCTTTGCATTTGCTTCGCGTGTCTCCGCCTCATTTCTATTGCTCCGTCATTCTGGGAGTTACCCTGAATCCGGCCGGCACCCGGCCGTTTCACCACCGCTTATCCTCCAGTCAGCGGGCGTTGCCTCCCCTGTCCCTGTGAACCTCATCCTCTTTGACCTCGCCGAAACCGCCGCACCGCTCCGGCGTGCGGACCCGCGCGCCCGGCACCTGCTCGACGTGCTGCGCCGGCGTGAGGGCGACACCTTTGACGCCGGCCTTGTGAACGGCCCGCGCGGCAAAGGCACGCTGGTCGCCCTCGGCCCCGACGCGCTCACGCTCGCCTTCACCTGGGGTGACGAGCCTCCGCCGCTCCCACCCATTACTCTGTTGATCGGGCTGCCGCGCCCGCAGACCGCGCGCGACCTTCTGCGCGATACCACCACGCTCAGTCTTGCCGCGCTGCACTTTGTCCTCACGGAAAAATCAGACCCCAGCTATGCCGCCAGCACGCTCTGGACAACGGGAGAATGGCGCCGCCATCTCGTCGCCGGCGCTGCGCAGGCGTTCGACACCCGTCTGCCTGAAGTGACCTGGGGACGTCCGCTGGCCGCGGTGCTCGCCGTGTTCACACCCTCCGCAACTTCGCCCCCCGCCGCGCGCCTCGCCCTCGACAACTACGAGGCCGCCTCACCGCTCGCCGCTCTCCTGCCGGCCAATGTCGCCCAGCCGCTCCTGCTCGCCCTCGGCCCCGAGCGAGGCTGGGGCACGACGGATCGCGCGCTGCTACGCGCGCAGGGCTTCACGCTCGCGCACATCGGTCCGCGCCCCCTGCGGGTGGAAACTGCCGCCCTGGCCGCCCTGGCGGTCGCCCACACCTGCCGTGATGGGATGGAGGACAGAGCCGGCAGCCGCGACCGGCTGCCACCAACATGATCTATCCAGGCCTTTCCGCCCCAGATTGCTCCCGCCGAAAAAAGCATGCCGTGGGCTGGTGCGCTCCCTTGCCACCAAGACGCCTCACACACGTCCAGCCCTGTGGCGCCAACCTGAGTTCGCCGGGCAGCTCAAACACCACCAGTGGATCCGCGTTCGCCGCCAGCGTGACGGCCAGCTGCGCGAAGAGCTTTGGCGCTACCTCGGTGATGAGCGAGTAGGGCGGATCAATGAAAACCAGGTCCGGCTCCGCACCCGCCTCCGGCTGCCAGCCGAGCGCGTCCATTTCGTGCACGGTAAGGCCGCGCTCATCTCGCCCGAGGCTTTTGCAGACGGTGACGAGATTGCGCCGGAGGCACCCGGCCGCCCGGGGGTTTTGTTCGACCCACTCGCCGCCCGTCGCACCGCGACTGAGCGCCTCCAAACCGTAGGCGCCGCTGCCGGCAAACAGGTCGGCGAAGCGTGCTCCCGGCACCCGCGCGGCCAGGCTGGAAAACACGGCCTGCCGCAGCCCGTCCGTCGCCGGACGGACGGCGTCGCCCTTCGGCACCACGAGCGGGACACCCCGCGCCACACCTCCGCTGATTCGCATGGTGCCATGCGAGAATCCTCCGGCCGGTTTGGCAAATGTGAAACACGCGGCAGTTGGCGCCGGACTTTACTCGCGCCTCAGCTCACGGCCCATCAGGGCGGCGAGCGCAGCCGCCGGCTTTTTGCCTTCGTAAAGCACCCGGCGCATCTCTCCCAGAATCGGCGCGTCCATCCCGCGCGCAGCGCACAGCTCGGCAAACGCCCCCGTCGCGCGGTGGCCCTCGACCACCGTCTTGCGGCCTGCGAGCAGCTCCGCGACCGCGCGGCCCTCGCCCAGCCGCTGGCCAAACTCGCGGTTGCGACTCCATGCGCCGTGGCACGTCGCCACGAGGTCGCCAAAGCCGCTCAGCCCGTAAAATGTTTCGGTGCGCGCGCCGAGTGCGACGCCTACCCGTACCATCTCGGCCAGCGCGCGGGTAAGCAGTGCGGCGCGGGCGTTGTCGCCTAGGCGCAGCCCCTCGCAGCAGCCGGCCGCGATGGCGTAGACGTTTTTCAGGCAGCCGCCGATCTCGGCACCCACCACGTCGTCGGTGGTGTAAATCCTCAACGCCGGCCCACTCAGCGCGGCCTGCGTGGCCGTCAGCAGTTCTTCCGCGCCCGCCACGGCCAGGACAATCGCCGCCGGCTGGCCGCGCGCGACTTCCTCCGCGTGGCTCGGACCGGTGAGCGTGCCGGCGGCGACGCCCGGCACCGTGGCGGCAATCACTTCGCTCGGTCGCAGATGGGTGCCGGCCTCCAGCCCTTTGGCGAGGCTGACGACGAGCTGGAGCTGCGTCGCCAGCCGAAGGCCGTCGCGCAGCCGCACGCATGTTTCACGCAGTGCGAGCGACGGGCACGCCAGCAGCACGGCCTCCGCCTCCATCAGCACCGGCGCGAGTTCGTGGCCGACTTGCAAACTGGGCGGCAACGGCACGCCGGGCAGATAATCGGCGTTCTCGCGCACCGAGGCCAGCGCGAGCGCCTGCTCGAACCGGCGCGGCACCAGCGTAACCGTGTGGCCGAGCCGCGTGAGATGGATGGCAAACGCGGTGCCCCACGCACCCGCGCCAAGAACGGCGAAATTCATGCCTGATTCTAAACCATGGATTGAACCGATGGTCACGGACAAAACCCGTTGCCTCCCAATCCCATGATTTGAACGCGCCGTCCACGAAGACCACCGGGAGGAACTCTTCCGGTCTCCGTGTCGTCCCTGCCCTTCAAAATGGCCCGTGGTCAGAAAATTCCGGGCCTTACATCAAAAACGCCGGGATGCGCTCGTTGGCCGTCATTTGCTCAAAGCTCTCGCGGGCCGTGACCAGCTCGAACGCGCCGCCGCTCACCATCACCTCGGCGGGCAGTGCGCGTGTGTTGTAACGGCTCGCCATGGCCGCGCCATAGGCGCCGGCGCTCATCAACGCGAGATATTCGCCCTCGCCCACCTCCTGCAGCTGCCGGTCGTGTGCAAAGCAGTCGCCGCTTTCGCAGATCGGCCCGACCACGTCGGCCGTGAACGCGCGGCGCGTGGTGTCGCGGTGCAACGGCACGATCTCGTGGTAGGCGTCATACATCGCAGGGCGCACGAGGTCGTTCATCGCGGCGTCCACGATGAGAAAGTTTTTGCCCGCACCGCGCTTGAGGTGCTCGACGCGCGTGAGCAACACGCCGGCGTTGCCAACAAGGAAGCGGCCCGGCTCCAGCAATATTTTCAGCCCCAGCGGCCGGAGCAGCGGCACGAGCGCCGCGCCGTAGGCCTCGGGCGTGATGGGCCGCCGGTCGGCTGGCTGCGCGTCCCACCACGCCTGCTGGCCGCTGGCGAGCGCGTCCTGGTAAATGATGCCGATGCCGCCGCCGATGGAGAAATAGCTGATACCGTGGTCGCGTTTCAGCGCCTCGACAAACGGCACGACCTTCGTGACGGCCTCGACGAACGGCGCGATGCTCGTGAGCTGCGAGCCGATGTGCATCTGCACGCCTTTAACCTGGATGTGCGGCAGCTTCGCGGCGGCCGCATAGGCGGCGGTGGCGGCGGCGAGCGGGATGCCGAATTTGTTGTAGCTCTTGCCCGTGGTGATTTTCGCGTGCGTGTGCGCGTCCACGTCAGGGTTGATGCGAAACGCGACCGGAGCCTTCACGCCGAGCTGGCCTGCGACATGGTTGAGGCGCGCGAGCTCCGGCTCGCTCTCGACGTGGAAGGAAAAAACCCCCTGCTCGAGCGCGAGGCGCAGCTCGCCTTCGGTCTTGCCGATGCCGGCAAACACGCTGCGGCGCACGTCGGCCCTGGCGGCGAGCACGCGGCGGATCTCGCCGCCGCTCACCAGGTCAAACGCCGCGCCGAGGTGCGCGAAGTGGCGGAGCACGGCGAGGGAGGAGTTGGCCTTCATCGCGAAGCAGATCTGCGCGTCGAGGCCCGCGAGGCTGCGGGCGAGCCGGGAGTAGTTGTCCGCCATGGTGGCGGCGGAATAGACGTAGGTGGGCGTGCCGTAGAGTCGCGCGACCTCGGCGAGGTCAACGGACTCGCAGTGCAGATTGGGGCCGACGTGGCGGAAGTGGTGCATGGTAAGCGAAATAAAATCGAAAAAAAGAGGATGGAACCGGGAGTAGGTTCGGACTGCAGGAGCTGAAAGTGCCGATTTCGCCGTGAAAAACCACTTCAATTTTTGGCGACGGCATCGAGAACCCGTACACCCCCTTGCGCTGCTCGTCGGACACCGCCGGGCGATTCCGTTGACGCGCCTAAAGCGAGATCCGACGAACCACCGGTGACCGCACAGGATGGCACACTGAGCACATGACCGCCCCTCCGTCACGTGGCGATATTGCGAAAAATTATCGGCTCTCCGTTTTCCTCTTGTCAAAACCCGGCAGACAACTTGGTTCTGAAACCATGCTGCGCGCGCTTCTCCGCAATCTTTTCCACCGGCCGTCCGGCCGCATGGATCGGCGCAGCCGCACCGCGCAGGTACGCCAGGCTCAGTTCATGAGCTTCGTCGAGGCCAACGGCTGCCTGCCGCCGCGCCGGCTCGGCGCGTACGACGCGCGTCTGCGCCGGACCCGCGTGTTCCGCCGGCTTGCGTTCACGGGCCTGGCTGCGCTGGGCACATGGTTCGCGGTCGAGAGCGCACACGCCTTGGCAAGATTTTAGACTTGGGAGCCGCAATCCGGACGGGTGATTCCTCCCGCTTCGGTGCAGTGTCCCTGGTCCGATTGGTGTGGATTGGGAAATCTCCCGCCCACTCTCCCTCATCGGAGGACAAAACTTGAATCCGCAAAGTGCGAGGAATGCTGAGCACAGTTTTTCCCGCGTTTCGGCGGTTATTTTAGTAATGCGGTGGACGCTCGTCCATTCCCTCCGGCAAGTCACCGGCTTCCCCGGCCGGGCCACCCCCGCTTTCAGCCAGCCGCAGGCGCAGCGCGGTGAGCGCACGTTGCAGGCGCAGGTTGTCCTCGTGCAGGCCGAGCATCGCCTTGTCCTGCTCGGCCACATGGCGCTCCAGCCATACGAGGCGTTCCTCGAGGCGGTCAGTTCTATCGTTCGACATGAGGAGGCTGGGTCTTCGGTGCGGTGGGAGCGGTGCCGCGAAGTGCGACGATCTCCGGCAAGACTATGCGGGTATAGCAATCCGGACAGATGGAATGGCTGAAGTCCGTGCCGGTGCGCGCGTTGATGTAGCCCTCGATCTGCTGCCAGTAGTTCTGGTCGTCACGGATTTTTTTACAATAGCCGCAGATGGGGAGAAATTCTTCAAGCTGCCGCACCTGCGTGGCAAAGCGCAGTATGCGCTCGGCCACGCGCAGGCGCATCCAGATCTCCTGCACATCGAGCGGCTTGCTGAGAAAGTCATCCACGCCCGCCTCGATCGCCTCGCGCTGGTTGTCCTCCGTGGCGTCTCGGCCGGTGAGCAGAATAAAATACACGTAGTCCGCACCGACGCGCCCGCGCACCGCGCGGCACAGGCCGAGACCATCGAGCCCTGGCATCATCCAGTCGCTCACGATCACGCGCACGGGATCGCTTGCCAGGGCCCGCAACGCCGCTTCGCCATCGGCGGCTTCCACACTTTCGTGTCCGAGGCGACGCAACGCCTGCCGGAGCACGGTGCGGGCGACAGGATCGTCTTCGGCGATGAGGATTTTCATGGGAGGGGTGACGGACCATGTGCAGAAAACCGCGGCGGCTTCAAGCGTAGGGTTCGGCCTTCACGCCAGCAGCCGGCGCAGCTCCGCCGGCTCCGTGACCGGTGCCTGGCATGAAAAGTCCTCGCACACATAGGCGCTGGCCCGACCGTCGCGTGGCGTCATCGCCGCAGTCCATGGCAGTGCCGGTCCGGCATGGACGAGTGCGCGGCGCGGGCCAGGCCGCTCGCGCACCACTGCCGCCAGCGCCTGAAAATCCGCCGCCCCCGGGTCGCCCGCGAGCACCGCTTGGCGCGGCGGCTCCAGCCCACGCTCCACAGCGCAGAGCATCTCGGGCAACGCGTGCGGCATCTCCAACCAGCGCGCCTGAAACGCCCCGATGGCCCGCAACGCACGGGCGCGGGCCGTGTCGTCATGAAAAATCGCCGCGAGCCGCAGCAGATTGGCCGCGGCGATGGAGCTCGGCGACGGCTCCGCGCCATCCGAGTCTTCCTTCAGTCGCAGCACGATGTCCGTCGCACCCGCGGCCGAGTTGAACCAGCCGCCCGCCGCCTCATCCCAGAACAGCGCGTCCATCGTCGCCTGCACCCTCGCCGCCCAGCTCAGCCATCGCGCGTCAAATGTCACCTCGTAGAGGTCAAGCAGACCGGCGGCAAGCAACGCGTAGTCCTCCGCAAACCCCTCCGTCGCCCCTCGCCCCTCGCGCCAGCAGCGGAACAGCACATCGCGCGCATCGTCCCACAGCTCGCGCTCAATAAATTCCGCCGTCCGCACCGCCGCCGCAAGGCATCGCCCGCGCGTCTCCCCGAGGCATTCTGCCGGGCTGGTCGCGCCGCGCGCGAGCGCCGAGAGCATCAGTCCATTCCAGGCAGTAATGATCTTGTCATCGAGGTGAGGACGCGGCCGGGCGGCGCGCACGGCGCGCAGTTTTTCCAGCCCGGCCCCGAGCGACGCCGCCGCCATCGCCGGATCGAGCCCGAGCTTCCGCGCCGTTTCGGAGAGCGGACGGGTCTGTGCCAGGATGTTTGTGCCCGTGAACTCACCGTGCGGGTCGCGCTGCGCCGACACGTTGCCCTCCGGTTTCACGCCAAAGTGCGCGCAGCACAGCCCCGCGTCGGTCCCAAGCGCGCTGGTGATCTCTGCGTGGGGCCAGACGTAATACGCCCCCTCGGTCTTCACTTCCTTCCCGGCTGCATGCCCCTCGCTTTCCGCTCCTGGGGTTGCGGCCGCCGCCCGCACCGAATCCGCATCCTCCGCCGAGAAAAATCCGCCGCCCGGTGCGGTGAGGTCGCGCAGCACATAGTCAAAAATTCCGCGTGCAATCCATGCGAAGCGCTCATCGCCCGTGGCGAGATGCGCGTCGAGGGCGTTCACCGCGATCTGCGCCTGATCGTAGAGCATTTTCTCGAAATGCGGCACGAACCACTCCGCGTCCACCGCATAGCGGTGAAACCCGCCGCCCACATGGTCGTGGATGCCGCCGCCCGCCATTTTTTGCAACGTGACCGCCGCCATGCGCACCGCTTCGCGGCCCAGTTCGGAGTCCGCCCCTTGGAGCACCGCGACGCGAAACAGGAAATTCAGGTTGGATGCACACGGAAATTTCGGCGCACCGCCGAAACCGCCGTGCTGCGGGTCAAATGCCTCGTAATAATGCTGGAAACCGCGCCCGAAGGCTGCGCCGCCCGCCTCGGCCAGACTGGCGTCCGCGTCCGAAAGTCCGGAGCCGGACGCGGAATCGGCGGGCCGGGCTGCTCCCTTCCCGGCGCCCGGCCGCTGCCCCTCAGCCCTCGCCTGCCCCCGTAGCACGCCGATCACCCTCTCCGCCTCGGCAACGAGCTTCTCCCTCTCACTCTCCCAGCCCTTGGCGATGGCACGCAGCACGGACGCTAAGCCCGGCCGCCCGGACCGGTCCTCCGGCGGGAAATAGGTCCCGCCATGAAACGGTTTCAATTCTGGCGTGAGCCAGGCGCTCAGCGGCCAGCCGCCGTGCCCGGTGAGAGCCTGCACATAGGTCATATAGACTTTATCCACGTCGGGCCGTTCCTCACGGTCAACCTTGACGGGGACAAAATGCGCGTTGAGCAGCGCGGCGATGTCCGCGTGCTCGAACGACTCGTGCGCCATGACATGGCACCAGTGGCAGGTTGAGTAGCCGATGCTCAGAAAAATCGGCTTCTGCTCAGCCCGCGCTTTTGCAAAGGCCGTCTCGCCCCACGGGAGCCACGCGACAGGATTGTCGGCGTGCTGGCGAAGGTAGGGAGAATTTTCGCGCGCGAGGGCGTTGGGCATGGGCAAAGAGCTGAGCGACGAAACGCGCGGAAAGCACGAAAAACTGGCGGCCAAAACAAGGCCGGCCTGTGACCGCCGGGCCCTGCTCCGCCCCGTTCGCGCGAAATTCTCCCCCTGCCATTGACGCGCGCGCGCCGAACCAGTTGACTGGCCGGTTCCGATGCTCACCATCGCCGACGTTTCCAAATCCTACGGCACCCGCGAACTCTTCGCGGACGTGTCGCTTTTCATTGCCCGCACCGACCGCTACGGCCTGGTCGGCCCCAACGGCGCGGGCAAGTCCACGCTCTTCAACCTCATCCTGGGCGAAGAAGCGCCGGACGACGGCACCATCGAGTGGGAGCGCGGCGCAGACTTTGGTTTCCTGCCGCAGGAGAGCGCGCCGGTCGGCAACGAGACGATCATCCAGATTGCCACCAGCGGAAAAAAACTGCTGCCGGAGAACGACGACGACTACGACATTGACTACACGCTGGAGCCGCGCGCAAAGAAAATCCTCGCCGGCCTCGGCTTCCGCGAAGGCGACAGCGACAAGCTCGCCAAAACCTTCTCCGGGGGCTGGGTGATGCGCGCCCATCTTGCGCGGCTGCTCGTGGCCGAGCCCGCCCTGCTCCTTCTCGACGAGCCGACCAACCATCTCGACCTCGAGGCGCTGCTGTGGTTTCAGGACTACCTCACACGCTACCCCGGCGGCCTGGTTGTCATTTCGCACGACCGCGCCTTTCTCAATGCCCTCTGCACCGGCATCCTCGAGCTGCGAAGCTGCCGCCTAAACCGCTATACCGGCAACTACGACGACTATCTCGCCGAGAAAGAGGCGCGCAAGGAGCAGCAGGCGGCGGCGTTCAAGAACCAGCAGCGCGAGATCGCCCATCTCCAAAAGTTCGTGGATCGCTTCGGGGCGAAAGCCTCGATGGCTTCGCGGGCGAAGTCGAAGGAGAAGCAAATCGAGCGCCTTGAGGCCGTGGCCGTCGAGGAGCCGCAGGACGAACTGAAGCGGATTCATTTCAAGTTTCCCCAGCCGCCGCGTTCAGGTCTGAAGGTCATCGAGCTTGAACACGTGCAGCAGGCCTACGGCGAACATGTCGTCTACCGCGACTTGAACTTCAGCTGTGAGCGCGGCCAGCGCATCGTGCTGGTTGGCCCCAACGGCGCGGGCAAGTCCACGCTCCTCAAAATCCTCGGGGACGTCATCCCCATCCAGGGCGGGGCGCGCGAGCTCGGCAGCAACGTGATCACCGGCTACTTTGCGCAAAACCGCCTCGACAACCTGCACGCCGACGCGACCGTGTTTGAAAACGTGATGGAGCTGCGGACGAATGAAAACCAGCTCACCGAGCAACAGGCCCGGGCCATTCTCGGCGCCTTTCTTTTTCGCAAGGATGATGTCCATAAAAAGGTCTCCGTTCTTTCCGGTGGCGAAAAATCCCGTCTCGCGCTCGCACGGCTCCTCGTGAAACCGCCCAATCTTTTGCTCATGGACGAGCCGACGACCCATCTGGACATCGCCTCGATTGACGCGCTCGTCGGCGCGCTGAAAAGCTACGAAGGCACGCTCATCTTTATCAGCCACGACGTGCATTTCATCCGGCAACTGGCCCAAAACGTCCTGCACGTCCACTCTGGCCGGCTCACGCCCTACGCCGGCAACTACGACTACTACCTCGACAAGTCGAAAGCTTCCAACGAGCGCGCCGCGCTCACCGCCGGTTTCACCGATGCGCGGCCGAAACAGCACCAAGTCTCCGGCGGCGCCAACCCCGGCCCCGGCCGGACACCGGGGGCAGCGACCCCGGCTCCCGCCAAACCCAAGCCCAATCCCGTCGAGGTAAAAACGCTGCGTGCCGAGGTCGGGCATCTCGAGGAGAACGTCTCCAAGCTCGAAGCGAAACAAAACGAGCTTACGGCCGCCCTCGAGGCGCCCGAGACCTACACTCAACCCGGCAAGGCCCAGCACCTGAACCGCGAGCTCAGCGTCATTGTGGACCAGCTCACCGCCGCGACCGCCGCATGGGAGCAGGCCGCCGGCCGCCTGGCCGCGCTCAGCCAATAACAGCCACCCGCCCGGCCGGATCTGGCAACAGACACGGCTTGCAGCTCATCCGGCCTCCGCCCCGGTGGCATCTCAACCGCGCACGGCTGCACCCGTGGACCCGACTGACAAAACGCCTGCCATGCACACGGCACGGCAGGCGTTGTTTGCCAGCATTGGGCTGGCGATCAGGCCTTCGCTTCGGGCTCTGCAGGCACCACGGGTGCCGCAGTTGCTTCGGCCGCAGGCGTGGCCTTCGTCTTGGCGGATTTGGCGGATTTGCGGCCCTTGGACTTTTTGTAGCCCGTGTCATCAGCCTTGACGAACTCGATGATGGCCAGCTCGGCGGCATCGCTGATGCGTTGCGGACCAAGCTTGTAGATACGGGTGTAGCCGCCGGGACGGCTGACGAATTCCTTGTATTTTTCGTTGAAAAGGAGCGTGACCGCAGTCTCGTCGCGCACGGCGGAGAGCGCGACGCGGCGCAGGTGGATGGCGTCCTTCTTCTCGGTCTTGGCCGCAGCCTGCTTGGCCTTGGTGATGACCTTTTCGATGAAGGGCCGGAGCGCCTTCGCCTTGGTAAGGGTGGTTTCGATCCGGCCGTGTGTGATGAGCGCGGCCGCGAGGTTGGAGAGCATCGCGCGGCGATGTCCGATGGTGACGCCGAGGGAGGCGTGGTGTTTTCCGTGACGCATGGTGTTTTGGTTTTAGGCGGTTCCCGATCGGCAATCCGGTCGCAGCGTTGGGCGGCAGCGGACGGCGCGAGAACCGAAATTAAGTTGAAGGTAAGTGGCGGGGGAGCGAAGGGTGGAACGCTGCGGTTCGAGCCATGCTCGCCACCCGCCGCCCCCGCTCCTAGTTTCGCGTCAGCCTTCCTTCTTGGTATCGAGGAGGCGCTCGTCAAACTTCATCCCGAGGGAGAGGCCCAGCGCCTCAAGCTTTTCCTTGATCTCGTTGAGTGACTTTTTGCCGAAATTGCGATACTTGAGCATCTCCTGCTCGGTCTTCATCGCCAGCTCGCCGACGGTGGTGATGTTCGCGTTGTTGAGACAGTTCGCGGCACGGACCGAGAGCTCGATCTCGTTGACCGACATGTTGAGGAGCTTGCGCAGCTTGTTCTGTTCGTCAGAGACCTCGTTCTGTTTGCTGTCAAACTCATACTGCTCCTGGCTCGCGCGGTCGAAGACATCGAGGTGGTGCTTGAGGATGGACGATCCCTGCTTCAGGGCGTCTTCCGGAGTGATACGGCCGTCGGTCCAAATCTCCATGATCAGCTTGTCGTAGTCGGTGATCTGGCCGACCCGGGTGGCCTCGACCGAATATTTGACGAGACGGACGGGGGCGAAAACCGAGTCAATGGGAATCACTCCGATGGCCTGTTCCTCTTTCTTGTTCTCAACGCCAGGGCAGTAGCCGCGGCCGGTCTTGATCTCGACCTCGGCCTCGAAGGCCCGCTTGGCGCTGAGCGTGCAGATCAGCTGGTCGGGATTGACGACCGTGATGTTGGCGTCGGCCTGCAGGTCGGCGGCGGTGACGCGGCCGGCCTTGGCCGCCTTGAGCGTCAGGGTAACTGGCTCGCGCTTCTGGGAGACGACGAGCACCTTTTTGAGATTGAGCACGATATCGGTCACGTCCTCGACGACGCCGTCCACGGACTGAAACTCGTGGTTCACACCTTCAATCTTGATGGAGGAGATGGCGCTGCCCTCGATCGAGCCGAGCAGAATCCGGCGGAGGGAGTTGCCGATGGTGTGACCAAAGCCGGCCTCAAAGGGCTCGGCGATGAACTTGGCGTAGGTCGGCGTGGAGCCTTCCTCAACCTTGGTAAGCTTGTTGGGGAGTTCGAATTTTCCGAGGCGTTTGGACATGGCGGATGAGTTTTTGAGTCTGAGTAAGATGAAGATGCAGGATGACGTGGAGGCGGCGCGGCGGCCGCGGACGGACGTGCCACGGCGGGCACGCCGGCGGAATCAGAAGCGGGAGTAGAACTCGACGATGAGCTGATCGTTGACCTCGGGGGCCATCTCGTCGCGCTTGGGCAGACGGACGACGGTGGCCTTGAACTGCTCGGCGTTGAGCGCGAGCCATCCGGGGACGGCACGGGCGCGATTATCCTCAAGGTTGCGCGTGGCGAGCTGGCGGGCGGCCGGGCGATCCTTGATTTCCAGTTCGTCGCCAGGCTGCACGTTGTAACTCGCGATGTCCACCTTGTGGCCGTTCACCCGGACATGGCCATGGTTGACGAACTGGCGGGCGGCCGCGCGGGAGCGCGCAAAGCCGAGCAGGTAGATGACGCTGTCGAGGCGCGTCTCCAACAGCTGGAGGAAACGTTCACCGGTGACGCCGCGCTCCGACTTGGCGATGGCGAACACCCGGCGGAACTGGCGCTCAAGCACACCGTAGATGGCACGGAGCTTCTGCTTTTCACGCAGGCCGACCGCGTATTCGGAGTGCTTGCTCCGGGACTTGGGGCCGTGAACGCCAGGAGGAAAATTGCGGCGCTCAAACGCCTTGCCAGAGCCCAGAATGAACTGGCCAAAGCGGCGGCTGATGCGGGTGGTGGGGCCGGTATAACGAGCCATGGAGATTTATGATTTACGATTGGAGATTAGGATGGCCGGCGGTTTAGACGCGGCGGCGTTTGCGCGGACGGCAGCCGTTGTGCGGGATCGGGGTGACATCAATGATGGAGTGGATTTCCAGACCGATGGCCTGCAGCGCCCGAATGGCCGAGTCCCGGCCGAGGCCGGGGCCGGAAATGCGAATAACCACATCCTTCAGGCCGTGCGACATGGCGTTGCGGGCGGCGTCCTGCGCGACCACCTGGGCGGCGTAGGCGGTGGACTTGCGAGAGCCGCGGAAGTTGCACTTGCCGGCCGTGGAGGAGGCGATGACCGCGCCCTTCTGGTCGGTGATGGAAACGATGGTGTTGTTGAACGAGGCGAGGACATGGACAATGCCCGAGGTGACATTCTTTGAACCCTTGGCCTTGCGGACCTTGATCGCCCCCATCTCTTCGCGGAGGAGTTCCTCAGCGGTGGGCTGGCGGGCGACTCCGCCGATCATCTCGACGGGCTTCGCCGGAGCTGCGGGAGCCCCAGTGCCGTCGGCCGGGGCGGCCTTGGGCGACTTGGGAGTTTTTTCGGCAGCGACCACGGAACCTTCCGGGGCGGGTGCGGATACAGGGGCGTCCTTCTTGGGCGCACGTTCTTTTTTGGGAGCGGACTTTTCTTCGGCCATGTTGGGAAATTTTGAGAGGATTACTCGGCGGCGGGTTTGCTAACGCCGACGGTGCGGCGGGGCCCCTTGCGGGTGCGGGCGTTGGTGCTAGTGCGCTGCCCGCGGACGGGCAGGCCTTTGCGGTGGCGGACGCCACGGTAACAGTTGATGGCCTGCAGGCGCTTCAGGTTGCCGGCCAGCTCACGGCGCAGATCGCCCTCGACCACCCACTTGTGCTCGGTGATGATGTGCAGGATTTTGTTGAGCTGCTCCTCCGTCAGGTCGGCGGCGCGCATGTTCGCGTCGAGGCCGGCCTCGACGACGACCTGATCGGCGCGCTGCGGACCGATGCCGTAGATGTAACGGAGCGAGTAGGCGATTTTCTTTTTCGCAGGAATTTCAACACCAAGGAGACGTGGCATGGGTGGTTAAGGTGGGTGGTGGGAGGTGGGAGTTAAAAGATGAAAGGGAAGAAAGGAAAGGGATCAGGCTCCGGTCGGCGGCAGGGTGAGAATCTCGGGACCACGCTCAGTGGTGAGCACCGTGTGCTCAAAGTGCGCGGAAGGCGTGCCGTCGGCTGTGACACAGGTCCAACCGTCGGCGAGCGTCTTCGTCTTATGGCCGCCGAGGTTGACCATCGGCTCGATGGCGAGGGTCATGCCCGGCCTGATTTCCTCCGTGCGGTGGCGCTTCTTGTCCACGAAGTTCGGGATCTGGGGCTCCTCGTGCATCGCGAGGCCGACCCCATGGCCGACCATGTCACGGACGACGCTGAACCCGTGGCCTTCGACGTGGCGCTGGACGGCTTGCGAGATGTCCCCGATGCGATTGCCAACGGTCGCGGCCGCAATGCCGGCAACCAGCGCCTCCTGTGTTACGCGAAGCAGGTCGGCGACACGGGCCGCGATGGGCAGGAGCGGGACGGTGAACGCGTTGTCGCCGATGTAGCCTTGGTATTCAACCACCACATCCAGAGTGACAATATCGCCGTCGCGCAGAACCCGTTTGAGGGAGCCGATGCCGTGCACCACCTCCTCGTTGACCGAGATGCAACTGAAGGCCGGATAACGCCGCGAATGCAACTGGTAGCCGTGGCAGGCGCTCCTGGCCCCGTGGCGCGCGATCAAATCGCGCGCGGCCTGATCCAAGTCATAGGTCGTCACCCCGGGCCGGACGAGTTGTTTCAACTCATGGAGCACCGAGGCGGCGACCGCGCACGCCGCGCGCATTTTGGCGATGCCGATTTTATCTTTGATCGGGATCATGCGGCGTATTCGGCCGCCTCCGTGAGGAGGCCGAGCGTGCGGTAGTGTTCGGCGACAGGCGAGGCGGCGGTGGCCGCGTCGGCGAGGATGACAGCATCCAACGGCACGGCGCGGGCGTCGAGCCATTCGTCAAACACTTTGGCTTGGAGCAGCGTAGCCGGGAAGTCCGTGAGGACGAAACCCGCATCAGGTTTGCGCGACCAGAACCAGCGGCGCAGCAGGGCGACCGTGGCGGCGTCACCCGCCGGAGCGGAGGACGAAGGACGGCGCGAAATCTCCGGCCGCATCAGGCGGGCGGGAGAGACGTGCTCGAGATTCAAAGAACAGATCCGGTTCATCAGGGCTTCGGAGGAAGGACTGGGCGAACCAATTAATACTAGCTTAACCCTGGCCCGGGGGCCAGAGTTGGGAAAAGGGTCAGACTGTGCAGGCGTCACGGGGCATGTAAAGCCTCAATTATCAGCTCCGCAGCCATTGGACGAGCCAGGCGACAAGACCGATGAGGAAGATCGCCGTCACCGGCACGACAATCTTCATGAGCGCCTCGTTGCCGAGGGCGTCGCCAGTCATGCCCTGGCGGGTGTCGGCCCGGGAGCGAATGCGGCCTTTCTTGAGAAATCCATCGTAGTGGCGCTGGAGGAGGAAAGTTTCGACCTGCTTCATCGTGTCGAGGATGACACCGACGGTGATTAGCATGCCCGTGCCGCCAAAGAAATAGGCGACGCGCGAAGGCACATTCCACCCGTTGAGTAGCACGTCCGGCATGACCGCAATGATGGTGAGGAAAACCGCGCCAGCCAGAGTGAGCCGCGTCATCACGAAATCCAGGAACTTGGCCGTCGGTTCGCCCGGACGCACCCCGGGGACATAGCCGCCGTGCTTTTTCAAATCATCGGCGACTTGGATTGGCTTGAACATAACCGCCACCCAAAAATAGCTGAAAAAGAGTATGAGCAGACCGAACCCAAGGTAATAGGTCCAATGGCCGCGCACGAGATTCTGCGATAGATCGGTCAGCGTCTGGAGGTTCCACGCCGCACCAATCATGTGCAGGATTTGCTGGGGAAACAGCAGGATCGCGCTGGCGAAAATCACGGGCATGACCCCCGAGTAGTTGACCTTCAGCGGCAGGAACGAGCTCTGCCCGCCCATGACCTTGTTGCCCACGACCCGCTTGGCGTATTGCACGGGAATCTTGCGCTGGCCCTGCACCACGAGGATGATGCCGACGGTCACACCGATGAACAGCAGCATCATGATGGCCGCCTCCAGCAGTCCTAGGTTTGGCCCCGCACCGATGGGCTTAAAAAAGAGCTGCCATGTGGCGTGCGCCGCTCCCGGAATGTCGGCCAGGATCCCGACCGTGATGAGCAAGGACACACCGTTGCCAATGCCTCGCTGCGTGATCTGCTCGCCCAGCCACATGAGCAGCATGGTTCCGGCGGTCAGAAAAATCACGGAGGTCACCAAAAACCAAAGATGCGGGACGATGACGATGTCCGGACCGCTGTAGCCTTGGAAAAGCTGGCCGGGATGTTCCAACGCCAGAATGAGCAGCACGCCCTGAATGACACAAATCAACACCGTGGCATAGCGGGTATATTGGGTCAGCTTCTGCCGGCCCACATCACCCTCCTGCGCCAGCCGGCTCAGGCTGGGCAGGACGGCGGTCATCAGTTGAAAAATGATGGAGGCGCTGATGTAGGGCATGATGCCCAGCGCACAAACCGCACCCTTGATGAGGGCGCCGCCGGTGAACATATTGTAGAGGCCCATGACCGCGTTGCCAGCCCCTCCGCTGGCGGAGTCAAAATAGGCCTTGAGCGGCGTCGGATCCACCCCGGGCAGCGGGATGTGCGTGCCGACCCGTGACACGAACAGCAGCGCGAGCGTGTAGATGATCCGCGAGCGGAGCTCAGGAATCTTCAGGGAATTGGTGAAGGCGGAAAACACGACGGAAGAAAAATAGGGAGCAGGGAGATCGAGCGATGCAATGAAGGTCCGGCGATGGACGGTTTTCCTTCATCGGTCATTCATCCTTGGGCGTCGGGTCAGCCCACGAGCGCCTGGCCGCCCGCTTTCTCGATCTTGGCCTTGGCGGAGGCCGAGAATTTCGCCGCAGTGACTTTCAGCGCACGGGTGATCTCGCCGTCACCGAGGATCTTGACGGATTTCTCGCCACCACGGATGAGGCCGGCCGCGGCCAGCACGACGGCGTTGGCCTCGGTCACCGCCGCATCAAGCTGGCCAAGATCGCCCACATTGAGGACGGCGATCTCGGTGCGAAACTCGTAGTTGTTGAACCCACGGTGCGGGAGCTTGCGGTAGAGCGGCATCTGGCCGCCCTCGAAGCCGGGGCGGATGCTGCCTCCGCTGCGCGCGGTCTGGCCTTTGCCGCCGCGGCCGCTGGTCTTGCCGTGCCCGCTGCCTTCGCCGCAGCCGACGCGCTTCTTGCGGTGGACCGCACCGGGAGTGTTCTTGAGTTCGTGGAGTTTCATGGTGGTTCCTGGATGCGCCCGGCCCGCATGCGCGGAGCCGGACTCGGATAAAATTTTACGAGGCCTTGCGGATGGCGTGGATGTCGGCCGCGAGGCGGAGCTGCTGCAGGGCGGCGATGGTGGCGTGCACCACCGCGATGTGGTTGCTCGAACCCATGGATTTGGTGAGCACATTTTTCACCCCGGCGGCCTCCAGCACGGCGCGGACCGCGCCGCCGGCGATGAGGCCGGTGCCCGTCGAGGCGGGCTTGAGCAAAACCTTGCCCCCGTCGTATTCCCCAAAGACGTCGTGCGGAATGGTGTCACCCTTGAGCTTGACGTGGATCATGCGCTTGTGGGCGTTGGCCGTGCCTTTCTTGATGGCCTCGGGCACCTCGTTGGCCTTGCCGATGCCGACACCAATGCTGCCTTTCTGATCGCCGACGACGGCGAGCGCGGCGAAGCTGAAGCGGCGCCCGCCCTTGACGACCTTGGCGCAGCGGTTGATGAACACGATTTTCTCCAGCATCGCAGGGCTGCCGTCGGGGTTGGTGGTGGCGGGCTTGTTACGGTCGTCGCGGCGCGGGCCGCGGTTGCCACCGCCATCACGGCGCGGGCCGCGTGGCGGACGGTCGGGAGGCGGAGCAGATGGGACGGCAGCCTCAACGGCGGGCGCGGCGGTCGGGGAAACGGTATCGGGTTCGGTGCTCATGCGGTTTTTAGAATTGGAGGCCGCCTTCGCGCGCGGCGTCGGCGAACGTTTTTACTTTGCCGTGGTAAAGCGCGCCGGCGCGGTCGAAAACCACCGGGCCGAGACCGGCGGCCTTGGCCTTGGTCGCGAAGGCGAGGCCTAGGGCCTTGGCCCCGGCCAGATTGGCGGCGAGCTTCTGGCGGCGCAGTTCGGGATCGAGCGTGCCCAGGAAAACGAGCGTGACGCCCGTGTCGTCGTTGATGGCCTGGGCGTAAATATGCTTGGCGGTGAAGGTCACGCAGAGGCGCGGGCGCACGGAGGTGCCGGCGACCTTTTTGCGGATGCGCCAGCGGCGCTTCTGGCGCATCACGGCTTTGTGGACGGTGTTCATCGGGAAAGGAGAAAGTTGAGGACGGGGAGGAAAAGGAAAACGAGCACGGACGTTAGGCGACGGTCTTGCCTTCCTTGCGGCGGACGCGCTCGGCGTGCTCGCCCACGATGCGGACACCCTTGCCTTTGTAAGGCTCCGGCGGATAATAGGCGCGAATCTCGGCCGTGACCTGTCCGACAAGCTGTTTGTCCGCGCCCTCGATGGAGAGCTTGGTGCCCTCGACGACGGTGACCTTGATGCCCTCGGGAATGTCAAACAGGATCGGATGCGAGTAGCCCAGCGCGAGGTCGAGCTGGCTGCCCTTGAGGTTGGCCTTGAAGCCGACGCCCTGAATTTCGAGCTCCTTCTTATAGCCCTCGGACACGCCCCGGACCATCCCGGCGATGACCGAGCGCGCGGTGCCATACATGGCCTTGGCGAAGCGGCTGGTGTCGTCCGTCGGGGCGACCGTGATTTTTTTGTCGGCCTGCGTGATGCTCACGACGGGCGCGAAGGTCTTGGCGACCTTGCCTTTGGGACCCTCGACGCGGACGGTGTGACCTTGGATGTCAACCTTGACCTTGTCGGGGATGGGAACGGGTTGTTTGCCGATGCGGCTCATGGTGGGTGCGGTGTTACCAGACGTTGCAGACGAGCTCGCCGCCGACTTTCTGGCGCCGGCAGTCCTGATCCTTGAGCAGCCCTTTCGAGGTGGAAAGGATCGCGATGCCGAGGCCGTTGAGAACCCGTGGGATCTCGGTGTAGCGAAAATAGAGGCGGCGGCCGGGCGTTGAGACGCGCGTGACGTTCGTGAGCGCGGACGCGCTGGCGACATACTTCATTTTGACGACGAGCGTCTTGTGCCCCAACGTGTCTGTGCCGTCGGCATAGTCGGAGATGTAGCCCTCGGCCTTGAGGATGGCGGCGAGGTTCTGCTTGAGCTTGGAGTGCGGGGAAGCGCACTCGGCGAGGCCGGCCTTCGACGCGTTGCGCAGGCGGGTGAGGAAGTCACTGACAGGATCGGTCATGGCGGATGTTGGGTTGGACAGGCCGGCGGGTCATATCCGACTCCCGGAGGCCGGAGGAGTTTTACCAGGAGGATTTGGTGACGCCGGGGATTTTACCGGCGAGCGCAAGCTCGCGGAATGTGATGCGGGACACGCCGAACGCGCCAATGTAGGCGCGCGGGCGGCCGCTGAGGGAGCAGCGGTTGCGGATGCGCACGGGCGACGAATTTTTGGGCAGCTTTTGCAGCCTCTTCTGCGCGGCGAAAAACTGCTCGTCGGTCGTGGCCGGGTTGGCGAGGACAGCCTTCAGCTCGGCGCGGAGGGGCGCGAACTTGGCCGAGAGGACGATGCGCTTTTTGTTGCGCTCAATGGCGGAGGTCTTGGGCATGGCGAATAGGGTCAGGCGGCGGCGGGTTTCGACTGGGCGGCCTGCGGCTCAATGCGGCGGAACGGCATGCCCAGCAGCTTCAGCAGCTCGCGGCCCTCATCATCGCTCCGGGCGGTGGTGACGATCGTGATGTCGAGACCCATCGTCTTCTTGACGTTCTCGACCGTGATCTCGGGGAAGATGGTAAAATCGGTGATCCCGAGGTTGTAGTTGCCGTGACCGTCGAGCTTCGAGCCGACACCGCGGAAGTCACGGATGGTGGGAAGCGCGACCGCGAGCAGGCGGCAGAGAAACTCCCACATGGCGTCGCCGCGCAGGGTGACGTGGCAGCCGGTGACCTGGTTGGGCTTGAGCTTGAAATTCGAAATGGCCTTCTTGGTGCGCGAGAGCACGGGCTTGTGGCCGGCGATGGCCCCAAGGTCGCGGGCGGCGTCGGCGATCTGGTTCTTGTCGGCCTCGGCATCTATGCCCGTGTTCAGGCTGATCTTGGTGAGCTTGGGCACCTGATGCTTGTTTTTGTAGCCACGGCTCTTCACGAGCGCAGGGACGACCTGCTCGTGGTAGAGTTTTTTAAGGACGGGAGTGTAGCTGCTCATGGAAGGTGCGAAAGAGGGAAAGGGTTCAGTAACTCAGGCGGCGGGCGGGTTTGGCAAGCGTGCAATGCAGGTCAGGCGGCGGGCGCGGCGGCGGGTGCAAGCTTTTTCCGCTTGCTCGCGTCGTAGCTGGCGCGGGTCATGAGGTTAGAGACATGGACGGAGCCCTCGCGCTCGGTGATCGCGCCCTGGGGGTTTTTCTCCGACTTTTTCTCGTGGCGCTTGACCATCGCTACGCCTTCGATGCGCGCCCGGTTTTTGGCGGCGAGCACCTCCAGGATTTTTCCGGACTTCCCCTTGTGGGAGCCGGCGATGACGACGACCTGGTCGCCGCGTTTGACGTGAAATTTGGTGGCCATGTTCAGAGAACCTCCGGGGCAAGCGAAATGATCTTCATGAAGTTTTTCGCCCGCAACTCCCGGGCTACGGGGCCGAAGATACGGGTCCCCTTGGGATTGTTGGTCGCGTCAATGATGACGATCGCGTTGCTGTCGAAACGCAGGTAGCTGCCGTCGGCCCGGCGCACCGGCGCCCGGGTGCGGATGACGACCGCCTTGGCGACCTCCCCCTTTTTTACGGTGGCGTCGGGCGTGCTGTCCTTGATGTGGACGGTGACCACGTCGCCCACGGCGGCCGTGTCGGTGGTCTGCCCTTTTTTGGAAATCATGGCAGCCCGGCGGGCGCCGGTGTTGTCGGCGACGTCGAGGATGGAGCGTAGTTGGATCATGGCGGGCCTTGGAGTAAGTTGAAAATCAGGCGACCGGAGCGGCGGGCTTGGTCGTTTTGGTCGGAACTTGGGCGGCCACATCCGACTCGGTGACCGCGACGGCATCGGTGGTGATCGCCTTCTGGAGGATGGAGGTGACGCGCCAGCGCTTGAGGCGGCTGAGGGGGCGGGTGGCCATGACCTCGACCTTGTCGCCGAGCTTAGTCTCGTTTTGCTCGTCGTGGACGTGCAGGACGGTCTGGCGGTTGACGACCTTGTGGTAGAGCGGATGCGGCGTCTTGTAGGCGACGGTGACCTTCACCGATTTGTCACCTGAGCGGCTGGAGACAAAGCCCGTGAGGGTCTTGCGCGGGTTGCGGGCGTTGAGGGCGGGCGAGGACATGGGAGATTAGCGGGAGGCTGCAGCCGGGGTCTGGGCCTTGGCGGTCTGGACGGTGAGGAGACGGGCGACATCTTTGCGGAGCGAGCGCAGCAGGTGCGGCTTCTCTACCTGGCCGGTGTTCTTCCGCAGCCGGAGGTTCAGCAGCTCGGTGCGGGTGTCCCGGAGCTTGGTCTCAATCTCCGCAACGGAGAGTTCACGAATTTCTTTGGCGGTCATGGCGGTGGTGCTCAGGCGGCGGCGCTTTCGCGGGTGATGAAGCGGCAGTGGAAGGGAAGTTTGGCGTCGGCGAGGCGGAAGGCCTCCTTGGCAATGGTGAGCGGCACGCCGGCCAGCTCGAAAAGAATGGCGCCCGGCTTGATGATGGCGACGTAGTATTCCACCGGTCCCTTGCCGGAGCCCATGCGGGTCTCGGCGGGCTTCTTCGTCACAGGCTTGTGCGGATAGACGCGGATCCAAAGCTTGCCCTTGCGCTTGAGGTGCCGGGAGATGGTGACGCGCGCGGCCTCAATCTGCTGCCCGGTCATCGGGCCGCGGGTGAGCGACTGCAGGCCGAATTCGCCGAAGGACAGCACGTTGCCGCGCTTGGCGTTGCCGGCGGTGGAGCCTTTCTGCGACTTGCGGTATTTGGTGCGGGCAGGAGCGAGAGCCATGGAAATGCGGAGTTAAAAATTGCGGTGGGCGGAGGGAACGGCGGCGGATCAGGCGGCAGCCTCTTCTTTTTTGCAGATCCAGACCTTGACGCCGATCTTGCCGAAGAGCGTGTGGGCCTCGAAGAAACCGTAGTCAATGTTCTCACGGAGTGTGTGGAGCGGCACGCGTCCCTTGCGCTGCCATTCGCGGCGGGCGATGTCCGCGCCGCCGAGACGGCCGGAACACTGGATCTTGATGCCCTCGGCCCCGAGCGCCATCGCCATCTCGATGGACTTCTTGATGGCGCGACGGAAGGCGACGCGGCGCTCCAGTTGGAGCGCGACATTCTCGGCGACGAGCATGGCCTCGATCTCGGGTTTCTTCACCTCCTGGATGTCGAGCAAAATTTCCTTCCCGGTGAGTTTGGCGAGCTGGGCCTTGATGTTGTCAATCTCCTGCCCTTTGCGGCCGATGACGACGCCCGGGCGCGCGGTGTAAATCTTGACGCGGACGCGGTTCGAGGCGCGCTCGATGAAAATGCGCGGCACGCTGGCCTGCTTGAGCTTTTCCATCAGCTTCGAGCGGATGAGCTGGTCCTCGGCGAGCAGCTTGGGGAAATCTTTCTTGCTGGCGAACCAGCGGGACTGCCAGTTGCGGCGGACGGCGAGACGGAAGCCGGTGGGATTGGTTTTTTGGCCCATGATGGAAGTCCTCAGTTGGCGCTGCCGTCCGAGAGGACGATGCGGATGTGCGACATTTTTTTGACGCGCGGCTTGGCGCTGCCCTTCGCCCCGGCCTTGAAACGCTTGAGCACGGGGCCGTTTTCGATGAGCGCAAACTTCACCGTGAGACTGTCGGCCGCGAGGTTGTTGTTGTTCTCGGCATTGGCGATGGCGCTCTTGAGCGTCTTCGCGATGAGCCGGGCGGACTTGCGCGGGATGAGCGCGAGGTAGTCAACGGCGGCGGCGGCCTTGCGGCCCTGGATGATGCGGGACACTTCGCGCATTTTTTTGGGCGACATGCGGGCGTAGCGGGTGATGGCTTGGACTTCCATGGTGGTGGGCGGGATTCCGCACCGGAGTGCGGCGGCAGCAGCGCGCCGGAGATCGGCCCGCCCTGCTCTTTGGGACATTGGTTGGTTTAGGTTTTCAAAATTTTCATGCGGGCAAGATCGCCGGCGCGGATGGACTGCCTGGGCTCAAGGCTGAGAATCACCGCCGCGCAGCAGGCCGGGCGCAGCTCGACGAGCAGAATCTCGGCCACCGGCATGGCCCCGCGCGTGACGCGGCACACCATGCCGGGACGCAGGTCGGAGTCGTAGCCGCCGCCAAGGATGACGAGGTCGCCCGCCCGGGCGGACTGCAGCGCCACCACCTGGGCCGCGCCCGCGACGCGCGCCGGGGCGGCGCGCCCCGGGAACGGAGCGGCGGCAAGCGCGAGCAGCAGGCAGAGAGGTCGGAGGGAGCGCATGGGCGGAGGGCTCAGATTTCCTTGCGGGTCATGCCACCGTGCGCCTTGAAGATGCGCGTGAGCGCAAACTCGCCCAGCTTGTGGCCGACCATGTTCTCGGTGACATGGACGGGGATGAACGCCTTGCCGTTGTGGACGCTGAACGTGTGGCCGATGAAATCGGGCGTGATGGTCGAGCGGCGGGACCAGGTCTGGATGGGTTTCTTTGTGCCGGACTTGACGGCCTTCTCGATTTTCTCGAGCAGGTGGTAGTCAACAAAGAAACCTTTTTTGATGGAGCGTGCCATGGTGCGGAAAGGGCCGGGTTACTTTTTGCCACGCGGCTTGCGGCCGTTGTGGTGGACGAGGATCATGCTGTTCGACTGCTTCGAGCGGCGGCGCGTGACAAAGCCCTTGGCGAGCTGGCCCCACGGCGACACGAGATGCTGGCGGCCGCCGCCGCCCTTGGACTTGCCCTGGCCGCCGCCGTTGGGGTGGTCAACCGGGTTCATCGCCATGCCGCGCACGGTCGGGCGGACGCCCAGCCAGCGCTTACGGCCGGCCTTGCCGAGGGACTGCTGGTTGTGGTCGCCATTGCCGACAAATCCGATGGTCGCACGGCAGTTGGAGTGAACGAGCCGCAGTTCGCCGGAAGGCATCTTGAGCTGGGCCTGGCTGCCTTCGACGCCCACCAGCTCCAGCGCGGTCCCGGCGGCACGGGCCACCTGCGCGCCCCGGCCCGGCACCAGCTCAACCGCATGGACCTTGGTGGAGGGCGGGATGAGCGCGAGCGGGAAATTGTTGCCGACCTTGAAATCATTCGTCGTGGCCGTGTTGGAGGTCACAATGGTCGCGCCCACCGCCAGACCCTCGGGCGCGAGGATGTAGCTCTTCACGCCGTTCGCATATGCGATGAGCGCGAGGTTGGCGGAGCGGTTGGGGTCGTATTCAATGGCCTGCACGCGGGCGGGCAGGTCGAGCACGGCGCGCTTGAAATCAACAATACGGTAAAGCTGCTTGTGGCCGCCGCCCTTGTGGCGGGAGGTGATGCGACCGTAAGTGTTACGGCCGCCGGTTTTGTTTTTCGGCTCGGTCAGGGCGCGCTCCGGGCGCTTTTTTGAGAGACCGGCGGCCTTGTTTAGCGCGGTGAAGCGCAACGAGGGTGTGAGGGGACGGAAGGATTTGATCGGCATGGCGGTGGTTCTCCGGTTCAGACGAGCTCGATTTTGTCACCGGCCTTGAGCGTGACGATGGCCTTCTTGAACTCCGAGGTCATGCCGGGACGGCCGGCGCGGCCGCGCTTGTTCTTCCCGGCGCAGTTCATCGTGTTGACGCGGCGCACCGTGACCTTGAAGGTCGTTTCGACCGCCTCGGCGATGGCGTGCTTCGTGGCCGCGGTGGCGACCTCAAAGGTGTATTGGCCGAGCTCGGAGGAGAGCTTGTTGGCCTTCTCCGTGAGACGGACGAGCTTGAGGGTGTGGACAGGGTGCATCAGTTTTTCCCTCCGTTGACGCGGGCGAGGATGGCGTCAAGCGCCTTGGCGCTGACGATGATTTTTTGGTATTGCGCGAGGTCGAGCGCGTTGAGCTTGGCCGCCTCCTGCAGGGAAACGCGCGCGAGATTGCGGGTGGCGCGGGTGGTCGTGGCGGCAAACGGCGCATCCACGAGCAGCACCTTGCCCGTGGGGGCGATGCGCGTGACGACCTGGCCGGCGAGCTTGGTCTTCGGCTGGGCCAGGGAGAACTGCTCGATCACCGCGATCTCACCGGCGCTGGCGCGATCGAACAGGGCGCGGCTGAAGGCGAGCGCCTTCACCTTGGCATTGATTTTCTTGGAAAAGTCGCGGGGCCGGGGTCCGAAGACCACCCCGCCGCCAGACCACAACGGTGAACGGCTGGAGCCCGCGCGGGCGCGACCGGAACCCTTTTGGTTCCACGGCTTCTTGCCGCCGCCGCTGACCTCGCCGCGGGTTTTGGTCGAGCGCGTGCCCTGGCGGTTGTTGGCATTGATGGCGACGATGACTTCCTTCAGGGCCTGCAGGCCTTTGTCGCCTTCAAACACAGGCAGCCCGAAGTCCTTCTCGGTGCTCGACGTGCCGTCGGAGTTAAAAACAGTGAGTTTCATGGGAGCGGATGCGTCGGGTTATTTTTTCGCGGGGGCGGCAGGCTTGGCGGCGGGCTTGGCCTCTTTGCCGGGCTTGGCCTCGGCCTTCGGGACGACGATCTTGGGCTGGCCCTTGATGGCGGTGCGAACCACGACATCGTCGCCGTTGGCCCCGGGGACGGCGCCCCGGATCAGCAGCAGGTTCTTGTCGGCGATGATCTTCACGACCCGCAGATTCTGCACGGTGCTGCTCAGCGTGCCCATGTGACCGGGCATGGACTGGTTTTTCCACGAGCGGCCGGGCGTCTGCCTCATGCCGATGGAGCCGATGCGACGGTGAAACATCGAACCGTGCGCGGCGGGGCCGCCCGCCACCTTGAAGCGGCGCACGACACCCTGGAAGCCCTTGCCCTTGGTGACGCCGGACACGTCGATGAACTGTCCTTCCTTGAAGGCGGCGTCCACTGTGATGACATCACCGACTTTGAGCGTGGGCGCAGACTCCAGCCGGACCTCGCCCAAGACGCGGGGGGCGGACTCCAGTCCGGCCTTCTTCGCATGGCCAAGTTCGCCGCTGGCGGTGTTCTTGGTCTTTTTCTTCGCGAAACCGATCTGCACGGCGTTGTAGCCGTCGGTCGCGGCGGTCTTGACCTGAAGGACGGCGCAGGGGCCGGCTTCGACGACCGTGACGGGGACCAGGACGTTGTGCGCGTCATAGACCTGCGTCATGCCAATTTTTTTGCCGAGGAGTGAGGTGATCATGGTGCCAAGTGGTATCCGGGTTGCGGACCGACTTTAGCGAGGGGCCTGGCGGTACGCGGGGCGCACACAGGCAGCTCGAAAAGATGGAAGGTTAGACGTTGATGGTGATGTCCACGCCGGACGGAAGGTTGAGTTTCTTGAGCTCGTCCACCGTCTGGGCGGTCGGCTCGATGATGTCGATGAGACGCTTGTGCGTGCGCGTCTCAAACTGCTCCATGGACTTTTTGTCCACATGCGGGGAGCGGTTGACGGAAAGCTTCGCGATGTGCATCGGCAGCGGGATGGGACCGGAAACGCGGGCGCCGGAGCGCTTCGCTGTCTCGACAATGTCCTGCGCCGACTGGTCAATGACCCGGTAGTCGAAACCTTGGAGCTTGATGCGAATGCGTTGGCCTTTGGGCATGGTGGGCAAAGAACGGGATTAGGTGCGGGCGGGAGCCTTGGAGGAGGTCTCGACGATTTTTGCGAGGAGCGAATTGGGCACCTGCTCGAAGTGGGACGGCGTGATCGCGGCGCTCGCACGGCCCTTGGAAAGGGAGCGGATGTCCGTGACGTAGCCGAAGAGCTTCTCCAGCGGCACCCGGGCGTCAATGATGCAGGCACCGGACTTGTTTTCCATGCCGTTGATCGTGCCGCGGCGGCGGTTGATGTCGCCGATGAGATCACCCTGGTAATCCTCGGGCGTGGTGACCTCGACCGCCATGATGGGCTCGAGCAGGATTGGGCTGGCCTGCTTCATCGCGTCCTTGAACGCGAAGATCCCGGCCATCTTGAACGCCAGCTCGGATGAATCCACCTCGTGGAACGAGCCGTCGAGGATACGCACGATGACATCCACCACCGGATAGCCGGCGACGACACCATTGTTGCACGCCTCCTCGATGCCGGCGATGGACGGCTTGATAAATTCCTTCGGAATGCTGCCGCCCACGGTCTCGTTGATGATCTCAACACCCTTGCCCTTTTCGTTTGGCTCCAGCTTGATGACGACGTGGCCGTACTGGCCCTTGCCGCCGGACTGGCGGATGAATTTGCCCTCGCCGCCGTGGGCCGACCCGACGGTCTCTCGGTAGGCAATCTGCGGTGCGCCCGCGGTTGCCTCAACCCCGAACTCGCGCTTCATGCGGTCGCGGATGATGTCGAGATGCAGTTCGCCCATGCCGGCCAGGATGGTCTGACCGGTGTCCGTGTCGGTCTTGACGCGGAGCGTAGGATCCTCGGCCACGAGGCGCTGCAGGGCGGTGCCGAGCTTTTCCTGGTCGCCCTTCGAGTTCGGCTCGATGGACATCGAGATGACCGGCTCGGGGAACGACGGCGGCTCGAGTCGGATGTCGAAGTTCTCGTCGCACAGCGTGTCGCCGGTGATTACATCCTTCACGCCGACCAGCGCGCAGATGTCGCCCGCATAGGCCACGTCAATCTCCTCGCGGTCAATCGCGCGCATGAGCACGAGGCGCGAGCAGCGCTCGCTGCGGCGCGTGCGCGGGTTGTAGAGCGCCATGCCCTGCTTCACCTGGCCGGTATAGACGCGAAAAAACACGAGCCGGCCGACGAACTTGTCGTTCCAGAGCTTGAACGCGAGGCCGGCGAGCTTGCTCTTGTCGTTGACCACGGCCTCGACGGGCTGGCCGTCGCTGTCCTGCCCCTGCATCGGCGGCACGTCGATCGGGCTGGGGAGATAGTTGACGACGCAGTCAAGCAGGCGTTGCACGCCCTTTTTCTTGAACGCCGAGCCGGGAATGACGCCGGTGAACTGCAGCGAGATGGTGGCCTTGCGCACGCCCAGCATCAGCTCGGGCACGGAAATTTCCTCGCCATTGAGGTATTTCTCGGCGATGACGTCGTCGAAGTCGCAGACCGCCTCGATGAGTTTCTCCCGGTATTCCTTCGCCTGCGCCACCATTTCGTCCGGAATCGGCATCGTCTTCGGATTCATGCCGAGCTGGTCCGCCGGATCCTCCTCGAAGGAATAGGCGACATTTTGCACGAGATCCACCAGGCCCGCGAAACCCTCCTCCTTGCCGATCGGCAGAAAAATCGGGTGCGCATTGGCCTTGAGCTTCTCGCGCATCTCGGAGACCGCGCGGAAGAAGTCGGCACCGACGCGGTCCATCTTGTTGATGAACGCCACCCGCGGCACCTTGTATTTGTTGGCCTGCCGCCAGACGGTTTCGGATTGCGGCTGCACGCCGGCGACCGCACAGAACACGGCGACCGCGCCGTCCAGCACGCGGAGCGAGCGCTCGACCTCGGCCGTGAAGTCCACGTGGCCGGGCGTGTCAATGATGTTGATGCGCTGTTTGATGCCTTTCCACGGGCCCCACGAGGCGTTCCACGCGCAGGAAATCGCGGCGGCGGTGATGGTGATGCCGCGCTCGCGCTCCTGCTCCATCCAGTCGGTGACGGTCGTGCCTTCGTGCACTTCTCCCATCTTGTGAACGGCGCCAGAATAGAAAAGGATGCGCTCGGTCGTCGTCGTCTTCCCGGCATCAATGTGCGCGGCGATGCCGATGTTGCGCGTCCACTCCAGCGGGAAGGGACGGTCCTTTGAGTTCACCGGCGAGATATTCGCCTTGTCGGTGACGACAGTAATCTTGGGTGCGACAGCAGACATGGCAGAGTGGTCGCAGCTTACCAGCGGAGGTGGGCAAAGGCACGGTTCGCCTGCGCCATCTTGTGGGTGTCTTCCTTCTTTTTCACGACCGAACCCGTGTTGTTGTAGGCATCAATGATCTCCGCGGCGAGCGCGTCCTTCATCGGCAGGCCCTTGCGGGCGCCGGCGGCGGTGACAATCCAGCGCAGTGCCAGCGACTCCTGGCGTTCAAACGAAATCTCGACGGGCACCTGGTAGGTGGCACCGCCCACGCGGCGGCTCTTCACCTCGAGGCGCGGGCGCGCATTCTCCAAGGCGCCCAAGAGCAGGTCAACCGGATCGCCCTTCTCGAGCTTCTCCGACACCTTTTCAAACGCGCCATAAACGATGCGCTGGGCAATGCTCTTCTTGCCGGACTTCATGATGATGTTGACCAGATGCGCGACCAGCGGGCTGCTGTAGCGCATATCCGGCTCGACGTGGCGTTTCTCGGCTCTGTGGCGGCGTGACATGACTTAGGGAAAGGGTTGGAAAGAACAACGGCTTACTTGGCGGCCTTCGGGCGCTTGACACCGTATTTGGAGCGGGAGCGACGGCGCTTCTCCACGCCCGTGGCGTCGAGCGTGCCACGCACGATGTGATAGCGGACACCGGGCAAATCCTTCACGCGGCCGCCGCGCACCAGCACGATCGAGTGCTCCTGCAGCGAATGGCCTTCGTCAGGAATGTAGGAGATGACCTCGCTGCCGTTCGTGAGCCGCACCTTCGCGACCTTGCGGATGGCGGAGTTGGGCTTCTTGGGCGTGCGTGTCATGACCTGCACGCAGACGCCACGGCGAAAGGGATTGCCCGCCAAGGCCGGCGACTTGGACTTCGCAACGATGTTGCGGCGTCCCTTGCGCACGAGTTGGTTGATGGTCGGCATACGAAAAGTGAGAGGTGGTTTGTGGAAAAGGGGCTGAAAGTGAACAGCCGCCGACCGCACAGCAAGAACTTTTTATAAAAAAAACGCGGGCCGCCGGCGAGATGCCGGCGGCCCGCGTTTCAAAGGCCACTGCCGCCGGTCCGGAAAGAAAATTTCCGGCCGTGTCGGGTTTGGTCACACCCATCAGATCTCGTCCTTGGTGAGCCAGCGGAACGACACGATCCGGAAGCGGCGTCCATAGACCTGATTGACCGGCTGGATGGGATACTCCGGAATGCTCAGCGCGCCGCTGGGATGCACCGAAGCAGGATCGCTGGGATCAATGTAGTCGGGGAAACGCTGGACCACCGCCTCGAGCCAGGCCCGCGCCTTGATGTCACGCTCCTCGATCTTGGCCGCCTTGGCGTTTAACAGGTCAACCGCGTCGCCATAGGCACGAATCACAAAGGTGTCAGAGCGGGCGGACAAATTTGGCCCGATGGCCTGCAAAATGTCGGCCTGGGTCAGCCAGCCAGGAATCCCGGTGCTGCGCGACAGCGCCACACCCTCGCCAGGAGCGGTGAGGTAGTCCGCCTTCTCCGAATTCACCGAGATGGTCACGTTCGGAAGCACATCGGCAAAAGGGGTGGAATTGGTTTGGCTGGTATTAGTCCCGGGTTGCTGTCCTTGAGCATTCATGACCCCGGTGGGGCGGGAGGTGTGGGCGACCGAGTGGGATCCGGTATAAACTTTTTGCGTGATGGTATTGTCGGCCGGGTTATTGATGCCCGCCCGGTCAATCGCCATTTGCAGGGCTCCCGCCACCTCGATGGTGGCGGCCTCGTTGCCCAGGTAACCCTTCTCCATTCCACCGCCGCCTTCCACGCCTTTTATCACGAGATCCCTGGTGGCTGCACTCGTGCCTGTGACGCCACCTCGATTGATGAAGCTGGCCAAGGAGGGAAAGGGGCCGCGCAGCCGGATCTCCTGCACCAGCGTGGTGGCGAGCGCGACAATCTGGGCATCGGTGAGCCGACGGTAGCCGGCATAGCTGGTAAATCCGTGCATGGTATCCTTGTCCCCCAGGGTGTATTTCGATTGCCAGAGGGTGCGGGGGTAGGAAGTGCCCTTGTGGGAGGGCACGGTCGTGGCATTCTGTGTGTCGGTCTGTCTGTTCATGCCACTGGCGCTGCGGTTGCGCAGGCCGCCCAGCACCGCACTCCACGCCTCAATTGAGGTGGAGTTGATGTTGAAGGCTCCGTCCACCATCAGGTAGCGGGCCGGCACAAATTCCTTGGGAATCTGCAGGCCCGGATTGAAGGCGTCGGGGGCCGTCGCCTTGGCCGGAATGTCCCCCGGCCGGTCGTAGAGTGCCAGCTGCACGTCGGTCGGTGTCACCCCGGCCCCATACACCAGCCGGGGATTGGCCGGCTGGCCCGTGCCGCCCTTCTCCTGTTTTAACTGCGGAATGCCGGAAAAATAAAACCGGTCCCACAGCGCGGTATTGAGCAGGTAGGACATGTCAAAATAGTTGGTGCCAGTTTTGCCGTTGGAGGTCGTCACGGTGAGCGCCGCATTATTGGCGTACCAAATATTGGGCCGGATCTGTTTCGTCATGGTGCGGGTGACCAGGGGGTGAAACCACGAATTGCCGACGGCGTTGCCTGTCTGGTGCCCGACAAAGGGGTATTGGTCGTCCGCCGTGAGGTTGGCATGCTGCAGCGCTCCGATGGAGAGGACCGGCATGTCCACCTCCGAACTGCGGCGCGGCAGATCAAAGAGCATCGTGCTATAGTTAATCGAACCGCTCAGGCTTGAGGCGAAATTGGTGGTGTCCGAATTGGTGGTGGTGTACACTGAACTGGGCCCCCAGGCCGGTGGCCAGTTCTTGAGCATGCGGTCAAGCCCTTGGCCGACGGCCGCCAGGGAGCCAGTGGCCCCGGGGCCGCCCGTACCATCCAAAAATCTGCTAATAAAAGGGGGAACCACCGCCAGGCCATGTATCGGCGTGGAAACCCATGGAACGGGACGATATTGGGCCTGCAAATTGTAATCAGCAAATGTCCGATAGGCCCCGCTGCCCACATCCACCGTTTCTGGCACGCCAATCCCCACATTGACCTTATAGTAATCAGTTTGTAGTGTATTGCCATTTACTAAGATTTGTTGCGACATCGGGAGCAGCGACCCGGGCAGGCCAATTTCCGTGATGAAACCACCAACGCTGCCGCCAGCGACCGTCCCCACGCCTTCTCTGACAGTTGATTGCGTTGCCCTGGGACTACCAAAGGAATCCGCCCACTCGGCGTTGAGGATGGCGGAATAGACCTGATGGCCTTTGGAGATGTCGCCGTTATTATAATCCCGCAGATAAACGCTTGAGGTGGCACCTCTGCCCAGGCTGTTGGTAACCGTGACCTCGGTCACCCCAGTTGAAATGGTGAAGACCAGTTTCTCCTTATCCCTTCCATCAGGACCCGGTCCGGCTCCGATTGAACTGAGGTCGAAAAAGCTTGTATCAATATTGGGGGCGCTCGGAGTCGCGGTAATCAAACGCAGGTGCAGATTTTTCATCGTGTCGGAAAATTGTACTGCGGCCGTGTCTTTCTTAAGTTGAAATCCGAGGATGCCGCCGGCGGGGATGGTGATCGTCTGCCCGTTGTTGGAGTCTTTGTCGGCGAAAAAGACGAAACCTGTCAGACCGGATGGACTGGAGGGTGAAATCACGGGCAGGGGGTCCAGGCCATTGATATAGGTTTTTTTGGACATCCAGCTGTTGGATACCGTGGTGTTTTGGGCGTATTGGCCGCTAAGAAAAATCGGCATGCTGACCCGGGCGTTGTTGTTGCCGCCGCGTGGATCGGTGTAAGAGGCGTCAACATGCACGCGAAAACGATTCCATACCGAATTGTTATTGTCGCTGTTGTGGGAATAGCCTGGATTGGCCCAGACAAACTCCAGTCCCTTGGGGAAGGAGAGGGCGGCATTGTAGGGATTGGCCACCGCGAAAGCGAGCCGGATTCTATAGCTATAGGTCATCGTCCATGTTTTGATCTTGGGTAATGGCATCTCCAGCGTACTATTCGGGTCCTCCTGTTCGCCGACATCGGGCCTGGAAAAACTGACCGAGGTATAAAACCTTGACTGCACCAGCTGCGGAGCAACGTGAGCCAAAATGGGGACATCATTGGGCGCCTGTGGCTCCTGATCCAGGCCAATGGTGGGGATCTGGGAGGTGCCAATCTGGCCAATCACGCTGGCGTTGGTCGTCGGCCTGAGCTGTTTCGAGAGGTCATACCAGCTTTTCAAAATATCCCAGGAAGGCAGGGCCAGTCCCGTGCTTGAGATCATCAGATTGTAGGGCGAAACATCCTTGGCTTCCAGCGAGAGGTTGGGATCCCTGTACGCAGGATCAATCCAAAGGATTCTTTCCAGCCCGTTGATTAGGGAGCTCTGGACCCGGAAGGAAGGCAGGATGGGGAGGCTTCTGAGTCTCTCATTGTAATACGGGCTGAAATTGGGCACGGCAACTCCGGCGACAACGTTGGTCTTCATGCTGTCCGCCCCGTCGTCCAGCAGTGAAGTGAGGTCAAGTTTCAACCCCCCGCGCAGCGTGTCAGTGAGCAGTCCGTATGAATGAACCGTGAGATTGTGGACATTGCTCTTGATGATGTCGTTGGCGGTCGTGGCGGTGCCGAGGCGGGGATCCAGCAGTCGCAATTGCTGGAGTGTCTGAACATTGGGGATGAGCTTGGTGGAGAAGGTGCTGGTGGTGGGAGAGGTGGAGAAAGTGTTGACGGGATAGGAAATGCTCGTGGTGGGATTGGCCCCGGAAACGGAGTCCGTAAATCCCGTCACCAGCTCAATACCATTCCGCGCCGCCACCTGAATCCGCACCCTGGCTCGGGCGCTCGAATAGCTGTTCGTGTCCACCATCGAGTTGAATCCATCACCAGGATCACGGAGATTGGCCTTCGCCTTCACCCCTTCGTCCAACACCACCCATGCATACCGGCCGCTTTGCTTGACTGCGCCACTCGACCCCAGTCCGGGCACCATGGCGGAACTGACGCTGATCGGCACCAAGGGGGCCACCACAAAGGCATCTGGCAGGCCAGGCAAGGTGCTGTTCGGGCTCCAGCTCGCTGTGCCCGGCCCCACCAGCAGAACCCCCGGCTTGCCGGCAATCGTCACGGCGCTGAGAGCTGTGGACGTCGTGATGACCCCCTGCACCTGACTGTCCGGCGTGAACATGTCCTGCGAACGCGAGGCCGTCAGGATTTGACCTCCACTAAAGGTGGCGGCAGTGAAATTGACCCCCTCATTGCCGCTGACCAGCCAAACCAGCAGCCTGGGGGTGGGCGACTTCATGTAGCTCTCATCTGCGACATCAAGATTGCCTAAAATCCCGGTCCAAAACCGGGTGCCGGGCTGCAAGTTTACCGGCAATCCCACCGTCGTATCGTTTTTGCCTGCTTTGACATAGCTGTTCGTGACGGCGTACGCAAATAAATTTGTGGTCTTGCCCGGCACGGGGATTTTCAGTCCATTCGCCAAAGTGGTGGTGTCGGCAAACTGGGCCTGAATGGAGAACCGCTGGTCATGGCCGGCAAATTTTTCCAACTGACCGACGGCGGTATGCAGGCCCACGAGCGCATTTTGCTCCGCCTGAATCCTCGCCGTGCCGCTCTCGGCGATCTGGCCGCCGGTGCGGATCAGGAACGTCAGCGAGAGCAACAACATGACCAGGAATGCCGACAACGTCAGGCTGATGATCAGGACGAAGCCGCGGGACTGCACCGGCCGGCGGCCAGCAGGGGAAGGAATGGATGGATGGCGGTGGGTCATGGCCGGAGTGATAATTGGGTGGGGGATTGAGCCTTCAAAGGATGATCAACGACCTTGCAAAAAGCAATTCAGCAAACGCAGGTGCTTGGCATGTCCGTCTGTTCAAGGCTGCACGCCAGGCAGCTGGATCCGGCGGGTGAAGACATGCGAATGCTCTTCCACAATCCGCCAATAGAAGATCTCTTTCCGAGTATCATCCCGCTGCATCATCGGAGCGACGCCACCGGAGGCCATTGGGTTCTCCAAGGCGTCTATCATCCGGGCTCCCTCCGCATCGAGAATCCGGAGGAAAATATCCACATAGGCTGGCGTGCAGGGCCGGTCAGGTGTGCCGGGATTGCCGTCGGATTTGTAGGCAAACCCGTAGCTCATTTGCTCCACCGTTCCTCTCCACCCAGACCCAGGGTCAGAGGTGGGGGTGATCCCAAGATAAGGCTTCCCGAACTCATCGCGACGGGTGAAGCCGTCCGTCGTGCTGACCGCAAACCCAAGGTTGGGACGGGAATCCGGTGCGGTGGAGGAAGGGAATAGCAGCACATCCATGGAGCGCCCATCCGGGTCCGTCGTCCGCCCCCAGACCAGCAGGCCAAAATCTATCACATTCTCGGCGATGACCTGGTTGATGTTGGGTTGGCGGATGGTTCCGGCGTCATCCTTCACCAGCCCGCCAAGAGTGGGATTGTTATAGATGCTCGCCTCGCCGGTATGGGCTCCGGCACCCAACGGGCCCGAAGAGGTGCTGGTGGCGAATTTCTGGAAAAAATCATAACCCGCGCCGAAGGTGGAATATTTCATCCGGAGGGGTGTCTGGGTGTCAGCCGTACGTACCGTCGAGCGCATGAGGTAGTAGCGATACGATTCGTTGGCGTTGTTATCGCTGTTTCTCATCCGCACAATCTGGTAGCCGACTGCGCGCGGCGCGGACACATGCTCTACATCAGTTTTTTGTGGATCAAAGGTGAACAGGCGCAGCCACACTCCCGCCTGCCCGAACCGAAAGCGCGAGATATCCACGACATTTTTTGCGATATTGAGATCGGCGTTGCTCCCGTAGATGAACTTTGGATTCGAGGCCGCCAGGCTCTCCTCGATCCTGCGCGGTGGTTTATATGCAGGCAATGCCAGCGAAGAGCCAACCTTGTTCACTCCGGCGCCTTTTATTCCCAACGGCTTCATGATGGCACCTTCCCCTTTGGATCGCCACGAGGTATATCCTTCCAGCGTCGAACCCTGTCCATTTTTGCTTTGGCTCACACCCTGGGAGTCTCCAGTGTTTTCCTGATCGGGCTGGATTGTGACCGCCATCCAGACGCGGCCGTCCCGTCGCATCACCGCCGAACTCAGATCCTGATCCAGAAGGTCCAGCACGAACGAAGCCTGGCTTTCGGTCGTCATCAGGCCGGCGGTGCGGTTCACATTTTTCAGGCTGTTGGTGGTAAAACCGAGAAAAAAGCTCACCATCAGCAGCGTGATGGCCATCGCCACCATCAGTTCAACCAGCGTGAAAGCACGCACGGCAGGGGAAGGGCAGGTTCGGGGTGTCATCGGGCCAGGGCGGAATTAAAAATGAACGCGTTTCGCGTGCCGCGGCTGGTCTCATCGCCGTTGGCATTATGCGCTGGCCACGAAATCCGCACCACAAACTGGACCGAAGCAGCCTCGCGTAGGAGGATGGGATCGTTTTCCCCGCTGGTGGATGCACGCGAGGTGCTCGGCTCGATGCCCCGCACGAGCATGACTTCAAAATATTTTTGCTTGTCCGCATCAAGGCCACGCTCGCCCCAGATTGGATCCAAATGCGTGCCGATTTTAGTCCCTAGTTTGTTTATATAAAGCAACTTAGGATTATCGTGGGTGAGAGTTTTGTCTTGCGGGTCTTGGTTCCGATCAAACAGCAGGCCGGTTGAGGGAATCGACGGCTCCTTTCGGCTTTGGTCGCTCATGCCCTGTATCTGGGAGTATCCCAGACTGTCCAGTCTCGCGTTGATGGTGGAAACGACGCGCTTGGCCAGCGCCTGGTCAAGGACGGCCGTTTCCGCCTGCATGCTGTTTCCCATCATGACGATGGACATGATCACCGCCACCGTAAAAACAACGAGGGCGACCATCACCTCGATGATGGTGAAACCGCGAAACCGGGAAGACCGGGGCAGGATGGGAGCGCGATTAACGTTCTTTTGTGGGGAAGTCATAAACATCATTCAAAAGAACCGGGTTGCCATACTCCGTAATATTGATCCCACGGATATTTTTCGGATTGGTGAGCAGCATGGGCTCCGCCGCGCTTGGGCGGGTGTCGGACACTCCCTCGGAGAGCACGATCACATCCGGCTGCGCGCCTTCACCAGAACCGACGGTGCCGAGCGAGCTGAATTCGATGTAAAAATACCGCGCCGACACTTCATTTACCTTCATCGGAGAGGGGTTGTCGGCGGCCTGAGCCGATCCCGAGGATGATTTGCTGTCTGATTTTGACGACGATCCGCCCATGGTGTAGAATTTGGAGGTCCGTAATTTGCCGCCATCCCAATTGGCCTGGGGACGAGGATGCACCACATAAATCCCTTGGGGGAAAACGCGCACGCTGCCAGCGGTAATCCAGCTGCCTTTATTCGCCGGATCTGGCACGACCACCTGCATCTGCCGCATATAAAGATTTTTATCCTTGTCCGTGGATTTGTCGCCGTAAATCAAAAGCCTCGCGGCACCGTAGTCCGTCGTGTCGCTTTTACCGACCGATATTCTTGCCTGCAAGCGTGCGAAATTGACCAAGGCCGCCACCTCCGACTGAACCAGCTTGAGGTTCGTTCCCGGACGGTTGATCCGGGCATAGCTGTAGGCGCCAAACCCGATCGCCATGATGCTCATCACCACCAACAGCTCAATCACGGTATATGCGCCCCGTTCAGACTTCATAGCCACCCCACGCCCCCCCCCGGCTAGGCGGGGGCGCATCCCGGCGGACTGAGCGTGCGAGGAAGACAAGTGGGTTGGGCCGGAAAAAATCATTGCTTGGCTGGGATGTCCCAACTGGTCACCAACTGGTCACCGCCGATTTGGAATCAACAATGGCCGAATGGGCACTGCCCGCGCCGGCCGAATAAAAAATCACCCCCGCCCGCATGCCATTGCCGGTGACTTCAATATCCCCGTTTCCTTTAGGATCATACGTGGCCTCAAATTGATCCCTGACCGGCGGATACCTGTTTTTATCTTCGCCATTGATAAATCCGTCCAAGTTCCTGTCTGTGAGCACAGCAATTTCTGTATTTTGGAAGGCATCCATCAATTGCAGCTTTTCGCCGTCCTTCGGGACGGGGATGTCTTTGATCCCCAAGTTATAAAAAGACAGTAGCTTGGTGTTGCCAAAAAATAGTTTGGCTGTCACCGTGCTGCCGCGCAAATCATTATTGGTTCCGTCGGCATGACGTCCCGTCAAGGCAACGGCAAATTTGTCGGTTGCAATTATGTTTTCTGGTATGTTGCCGGATCTGGAACCCGGGCCGCCAACTTCCGGATAGCCGCCGTATTCCGCCCGAAACATCTCCATGGCGGTCCCCCATTGGCTAAACTGGGCCTTCGTCTGGGTCCGATACGCCTTGTTTTGCAGGGTGCTGGCAATGGGCATGGAAATGGCCATCAGGACCGTGATGCACATGACCACCGTCAGGAGTTCGATGATGGTGAAGCCCCGGCGAAAGCACGGAGGTGGAGTGTTATTGGAGGGCAGGTTCATAAAGATTGTCGGCATTGGCTCCGGTGGTGGCACTATCCCCCAACCTGCCCTTGTTATCCGGCTTCAGATTGGATTCCCCATCAGGCCCGTAGCTGAAAAGCACAAAAGAAGGGTTGAGCCATCCTTCCTGCGGCACTTTGTAAATGTAGTAATAGGGATTGCCCCAAGGATCCAGCAACGCGTTTTTTCCCCGGTTGTCTGAACTCAGATCTTCCCGGTGGGTCACCGTGAAGTAACTGAGATTGACGAGGAAGGTTCTCCCAATGGGATCCAGTGTTTTGTGTTCGATCCCGGGGCCGATCTTACCGGTCAGGGCGTCGAAGAGCACTGTTGCCTCGTCGGTCTGGGGATAGTCGCCATATTGCATCTTGAAGAGGGTCAGGGCCTGGCTGATGGCCGCGAGCTCGCTGCGGGCGCGCGCAACCATGGCCTGCCGCACCATCCCGCTGCCGACGTTGATGGAAATGCCCAGAAGGATGGACATCACGAGTATGACGACGAACAGCTCCGCCACAGTAAAACCACGGCAGGGGCGTATCGGGCATGATGGCTCGCGGGAGCGGGGCATTGGGTGAGGGTGTAAAGTTCAAAGGAAATGGCCGGGGGAGGGCATTTCAATGAAAAAGTTTCAGGAAACGATCATAGTTGCATTGTCCCTGAATTGCAAGGGCCGGGCCTGCACCTGCGGCCCGCCCGCTGGATGCGGGCCCGCGCGCCATCCACCCTACCCTGACGCCGGATAGCTGCCGAGCCATTTCACCAGCGGGCAGAACGTTCGCAGCTCGGCCAGCGCAGCCTGCATCGCCGGATCGGCGTGGTGGCCGGCGACATCAATGAAAAAATAGTAGTCCCACTGCCGCCGCCGGCTCGGACGCGACTCGATCTTCAGGAGATTGATGTCCCGCTCGGCCAGCGGCCGAAGCATCCGCAGCAGCGAGCCGGAGTGGGCCGCCGCGCCCTCTCCGAGCGAAATCAGGAAACTCGACAGGTCGCGGCCGCCCCCCACCGGCCCGGCGGCTTTTTTCCCGATCACGAGGAACCGCGTCGTGTTGTCCGGCTGGTCCTGGATGTTGCGCTCCAGCACCGGCACGCCGTGGTGCGCCGCCGCGAGCTCGCTCGCCACCGCCGCCGCGCCCGGCTGGTCGCGCGCGATCCGCACCGCATCCGCCGTGCTCGGCGCATCCAGCGGCTGGGCGTGGGGGAGCCGCCGCTGGAGCCAGCGGCGGCATTGCGCGAGTGCCTGATCCTTGGAATAAACCCGCTCGATTTTCTCCCACGGCGTGCGGGAGGCGAGGCAGTGCGAAATCCCGAGGCAGACCTGTGAAACGATCTTCAGGTCGCTTTCGACAAACAGGTCGAGGGCGTCGCGCACGCTGCCCTCGGTCGAGTTCTCGATCGGGACGACGCCGTAATCGGCCTCACCCTTCTCCACCGCCGTGAAAATGTCCGCAAAGGTGGCAAAGGCTTGATAATCCAGGCTCGCGCCGAATTTTTTCAGCGCCGCCTGATGGCTGTTCGTCGCCTCCGGCCCAAGGTAGGCGATGCGCAGCGGCTTTTCGAGCGCGAGTGCCGCCGACATGATTTCGCGATAGAGGGCCTGCAACGCCTCCGGCTTGAGCGGCCCGGCGTTGAGCGCCGCAACCTTCCGCAGCACGGCGTCCTCCCGCTCCGGCACATAAATCTCCCCGCCGGTGTCGCGTTTGTGCCGGCCGATCTCGGCTGCCAGCGCCAGCCGCCGGTTCACCAGCGCGACGATCTCGCCGTCGAGCCCGTCAATTCTGGCCCGCAGCGGCGCGAGCGGGTCGGTTCCGGCTTTGCGCGCGTCCGCCACCTTCGCGGTCGCCGGGCGCGGCGAGGGTGACTTCTTTTTGACGGAACGTGAGAGGGCTTTCATGGCGGATGATTTCAAGGGGTCACCGGTGCCGCGACGGCCGGCACGGCAGGACCGGCGGGCACCTCTGCGGCCAGCGGCAGCGTTTCCTGCGGCAGGCCCATCTCGGCGTCGCCGAGGCGCGTGGGATTGGCGGCGTGCTGCAGCCATTCATCAATCTGCCGCGATGACAGCACGTCCGACGCCGGCAGCTCGTCGAGCGACTTCGCCCCGACAAACGCCAAAAATGCCTCCGTCGTCCCGTATTGCAACGGCCGGCCCGGCTGCTCGGCGCGGCCCGTGATCTGGATGAGCTCGCGCTCCAGCAGCTTGTTCAGGCCCGCCTCGGCCGCCACCCCGCGAATCGCCTCGATCTCCGCGCGCGTGACCGGCTGCCGGTAGGCGACCACCGCGAGCGTTTCCAACGCCGGCTGCGAAAGCCGGAGCGGCGGCGGTTCGTTGCGCAGCACGCGCACCCAGCGCGCGAATCGCGGCTGGGTGACCAGCCGCCAGCCCTGGGCTGTCTCGGTCAGCAGATAAACGTCGTCCGCCGCGCGCAGCCCGGCCGCGATGGCGTCCATCGTCTCACGGATCTGGGTCGCCGTCACGAGCGACGGCACGTCGGCATACAGCTCGGGATCCTCCAGCGCCGGCACCTCGGCCATCTCGGCCTCGGTGGCCTCGCCCATGCCTGCCGCCGCACCCGGGGCGGCCTGCCGTTCTGCATGCTCGCCCTCCCCCGCCTCTGGCACCGGCCCCGCCCCCGATGGCAACGCCGCCGCCTCGTCATGGAAGCGGGTGAACGCGATCTGGATGTCTTTGACCGAAAGCGGCTGGCTCGTGGAGAAGAGCAACGCCTTGAGAACTTGGGAGAGGTTGAACGCCATGCTGGTTTGCGCGCGAGTCATGCTCCGTGCCAGCGGCGATGCAATGCCGAAAACACCCCGCACACTACGCCGTGTGCATCTCAGTTTCTTGCAGCTGGGTCGGCGGTCTGCTCGTTGCGCGGTCAGAACCCAGAGCCAGAATAAGAGATGGAAATCAGGGACTCAGGTTCCCGAGGCCGCAGTCCGGCATCAGCTCGCAATTCAAAATCCGGCCTTAATTCAGAAACCATGAAACCAAGAAACAGTGACCAAGACCGCAGGCCGACATCAGCCAGCCAAGCATCCGAATTTCAGTCTTTCAGCTCTTCAGCTTCTCCTCCTCTATGTGCCCTGTGGTTCAAACTTACGTCCCTCCGATTCCTGACTTCCTGGCCTCCTGCTAAAACAATTCCGGTTTCAGCTCTCAGCTCTCGACTCTTCGCTCTCAGCTTTATCCACCATACCGCTCCTCCGTCTCTGACTTCGGACAGGAAGCCACGAGCGGGTCAGCATTGCCCTCCTGCTTGGATTCTTGGTTTCCTGGCTTCTGAATTAATCTTTTTTTCCCCTCCGAGCACAGGCCACCCTGCCATTGGCCGCAGGCCGAAAGACTTGCTGACACTGATTCAGAATTGATTCAGAAGCCAGGCAGCCATGAGCGAGGGGCGCCCGTCTGCTCAGGCCGCCGGCCTCGCCCGGGGGCCAAAGGCGGCCAGTCCGATGCCCGCCAGCAGCAGAAAGACCGAGTAAAATGTGCCGCGGCTCAGGCCGAGGATGAGATTGATCCCGGCGTCGGGCTCGCGGAAAATCTCGCCGATCATCCGCACCCCCGCATAGCCGGCGAGAAACTCCCCCGCGAGCCGGCCGGGCTGGCGCACCGTCACGTCGGTGCGCCAAAAACGCCACTGCGTCCACGCCAGCAGCAACCCGCCCTCGAGCGCGGCCTCGTAAAGCTGCGACGGGTGGCGCGGCTCGGAGCCGCCGCCGGTCTGGGAAAAAATCACAGCCCACGGCACACTGGCGGGCTTGCCCCAAAGCTCACCGTTGATGAAATTCGCCACCCGGCCGAAGAGCAGTCCCAGCGGTGTGACGGACGCAATGAGGTCGCCGAGCCGGAGAAACGAAATTTTTCGCCGCCAGGCAAACCACGTCACCGCGAGCGTGACCCCGACGAAGCCCCCATGCGACGCCATCCCGCCATCCCAGACCCGGATGATCGTGAGCGGATCGGCCAGGATGGTTTTTACCCCGTCGTAGAGCAGAAAATAGCCGAGCCGGCCGCCCACCGCCACCCCCAGCACCACGACGAAGATAAAGTCGTCCACGGCCTCGCCCCGGATTGGCGACCGGCCCGCCCGCCCGGCGGCACGCAACAGCCACCAGCCCCCCACAAAACCAAGCACGTAGGCGAGTCCGTAGTAACGGAGACCGAAGTTGCCCCAGTGCGGGCCGAGAAACGGGCTCAGGTCATGAACCCAATGGGCGAGGAATAGATTCAAGGATGAGGCGGACAAAGGATTGGTTGGGAAGTTCAGACTTCAGGCGGACGAAGTGGGACGGGGAATGAAATCCTGCAGCACCATGGTGATCCCCCACCGGGGGGCGAACCCAAAAACACGGCCCGCCAAGAGCCGGATTGCCCTTGACTGCCATCGGGCCCGGAGAAGCTTGTCGTTTTCTTTCTTTTCACCCGCCCCATCAAATGAAACGTCCGCTCCTCCCTTCCACCCTGCTGGGCCTCTGCATTCTGACCGCCTGCTCCGGCTGCGCGACGCTGCGAAACGTGAAGGATCCGTCCTTCGGGAAAATCCGCTTCGGCGGAACGCCCGTCGCCATCACCACGGTTCCGGCGGGCGCCGCGGTGTCGGTGGATGGTCGTCCCGTCGGCATCAGCCCCCTGACGGCCCGCCTGACATCGGCCAAGTCGCATCACATCACTGCCACCAAGGCAGACGCCGGCGAGGCCACGGTCATCACCCTGGCCGCCACGAAAGACCGGCCCGCGCGCCGGTTTGCCATCAGTGCGGCGGCCGAGCTCAGCGAGATGGCCCCATCGCCAGCTGGCGAACTGAGCCTCACTCTCGCACCCTCCGCAGTCACCGATGCGCTGGTGGCCGCCCTGAAAACCGTGCGGCAGTCCGACGAGCTGGAGGCGGCCGGAAAACTCTCGCCGCCGCAGCACGCCGAACTCAACCGGAAGATCGTGGAGCATTATTCGCGGCCTTAATCTCCGGCCACCCACCAGCCGGCCACTCGGGTGCCATGAGCGGGTGAGCATTACCCTCCTGCTTGAATTCTTGGTTTCCTGGTTTCTGAATTAATCTGTTTTCCGATCCGAGTCAGGCCACCCCCTGCCATTGGCCGCAGGCCGGAGGATTTGCTGACACTGATTCAGAATGAATTCAAACGCCAGGAAGCCATGGCAGCATCCTTCGTCGTGCGACCAATGGCAAATCCGGCTGTTGCGGCTGAAGACTGACTGCCGGCATAAAAGTGGCGCGGGCTCAGGGCGGTGGCTCATGGGCTATGACGGAAATCAACCCCGCCGACATCCGCCCCACCGCTGACGCAACGCCAAATGCGGTCTGCCCCGGTCAAAGAAGCTTGCGGCCCGACGTTCACGGCCGCGTTGTCGTCGCCCATGGACACTCCAGCAAAAAAACTGGGCGTCATCTTCGACTGGGATGGCGTCATCATTGACTCGTCGCGGCAGCATGAGGCGAGCTGGGAGCGGCTCGCCGCCGAGGAGCGGTGCACTCTGCCGCCGGGGCATTTCACCGCAGGCTTCGGCAAGAAGAACGAGTGGATCATCCCCGAACTGCTCGGCTGGACTCGCGAACCGGCGGAAATTCACCGGCTGTCGCTGCGGAAGGAGGCGCTCTACCGTGAGATCGTGGTCGAGCGCGGGCTGGAGGCGTTGCCGGGCGTGCGCGAGTTTCTGGTGCGGCTGCGTGACGCGGGTGTGCCGTGCTGCATCGGCTCCTCCACTCATCGCGAAAATATCACGACCATCCTCGGGGTGCTGGGATTCGACGGGCTGTTCGGCGGCATGGTGACGGCGGAGGACGTGCGGCAGGGCAAGCCGCACCCGGACGTTTTCCTGAAAGCGGCGGCAAAGATCGGTCGCGCGCCGGAGCGCTGCGTGGTGTTTGAAGATGCCTTCGCCGGCATTGAGGCGGCGCAGGCGGGCGGCATGAAGGTCGTCGGCGTGGCGACGACGCACCCGGCGGAGACGCTCACCGGCAGGGTGGACCGGGTCGTGCGGCGGCTGGACGAGCTGAGCGTGGAAGACCTGACGGATTTGTTTTGAAGGGGGAAGCCATGAAGCCATGAAGAGGAGCCATGGAACAAGAAGAACTGACGGGGAAAATCATCGGCGCGGCCATTGCGGTTCATCGCGAGCTGGGGCCGGGATTCTTGGAGTCGGTTTATGAGGAGGCCATGTGCGTCGAGCTGGCGGCGGTGGGACTGAAGTTCGTGCGGCAGTTGCCGGTCGAGATCCGCTATCGCGGCCAGCGGGTCGGCGAACACCGTTTGGATTTGCTCGTGGAGGACACCGTAGTCGTCGAGCTCAAGGCGGTGTTCGAAATCCAAGACATCTTCTACGCCACCTTGCGCTCCTACCTGCGTGCCACGGGAAAATCCGTCGGCCTGCTGCTCAATTTCGCCACCGTCACACTCCAGCCCAAGCGCATCGGCCCCGATCTCCCCGTCCGCTCTTAGTCTTCTTCCTGGTTTCCTGGCTTCCCCCTTAATGTCTTCTGCCTCCCCCTTCCGTCTTGTCTCCGACTACCTCCCCACTGGCGACCAGCCGCAGGCCATCGCCGCGCTCGTGCGTTCGCTCCAGGCCGGCCACCGGCATCAGACGCTCCTCGGCGTCACCGGCTCCGGGAAGACGTTCACGATGGCCAACCTCATCGCGCAGCTCGGCCGTCCGACGCTCATCATGTCGCACAACAAGACGCTCGCCGCGCAGCTCTACTCGGAGTTCAAAAACTTTTTCCCCGACAACGCCGTCGAATACTTCGTCAGCTACTACGACTACTACCAGCCCGAGGCCTATCTCGCGTCGAGCGACACGTTCATCGAGAAGGACTCGTCCATCAACGAGGAGCTTGAGCGCCTCCGCATGGCCGCGACCAGCGCGCTCGTCTCGCGGCGCGACGTGATCGTGGTCGCCAGCGTGTCCTGCATCTACGGCCTGGGCTCGCCGGAGGAGTTCACCGCGATGCGCATCGAGGTGCGGCGCGGCGGGACGCTCGTGCGCAACGTCTTTCTGGAAAAGCTCGTGGACAACCTCTACGAGCGCAACGACTACGAGCTGAAGCCGGGCCGCTTCCGCGTGCGCGGCGACGTGGTGGACGTGATGCCGGCCTACTCCGAGCAAGGGCTGCGCGTGGAATTTTTCGGCGACGAGGTGGAGGCGCTCAGCGAGTTTGATCCGCTCACCGGCGAGGTGCGGCGCACCCTGGAGCAGTTCGACCTCTACCCGGCCAACCAATACGTGACCACGCGCGGCAAACTCACCCCCGCGATCGCCGCGATCAAGGCCGAGTTGGAGGAGCGCGTGGCCTTCTTCGAAAAAAACGCGCAATACCTTGAGGCGCAGCGCATCCGCATGCGGACGAACTACGACCTGGAGATGCTGCAGGAAATGGGCTTTTGCAGCGGCATCGAGAACTACTCGCGCCACCTCACTGGGCGGCCGCCCGGCTCCCGTCCGTTCTGCCTCATTGATTTTTTCCCCAAGGATTTCCTGCTCATGCTCGACGAAAGCCACGCGACCGTGCCCCAGATCGGCGGGATGTTCAACGGCGACCGCGCGCGCAAGCAAAACCTCGTGAACTTCGGCTTCCGCCTGCCGTCTGCCCTCGACAACCGCCCCCAGAGTTTCGCGGAGTTCGAACAGATCACCGGGCAGACGCTCTACGTTTCCGCCACGCCGGCCAAATTTGAGCTGGAACGCTCCGCCGTCGTCGCGGAGCAGGTGATCCGCCCGACCGGCCTGCTCGATCCGGAAATCGAGGTGCGGCCGACCAAGGGGCAGGTCGAAAACCTCATTGGCGAAATCCGGCGCGCGGCGCTGGCCGGCGAACGCGTGCTCGTGACCACGCTGACCAAGCGGCTCTCCGAAGACCTCACCGGCTACCTGCGCGAGGCGAAGTTGCGCGTCGAATATCTCCACAGCGACATTGACGCCATCGAGCGCGTGGAAATTTTGCGCAACCTGCGGCTCGGCAACTTCGACGTGCTCGTGGGCATCAATCTCCTGCGCGAGGGCCTCGACCTGCCCGAGGTCGCGCTCGTCGCCATCCTCGACGCAGACAAGGAGGGTTTTCTGCGCAGCGAGACTTCGCTCATCCAGACCGCCGGCCGGGCCGCGCGCCACGAGCAGGGCCGGGTTATTTTCTACGCCGACCATCAGACCGAGTCCATCCGCCGCACGTTGGAGGTCACGCGCCGCCGCCGCGAGAAGCAGCTCGCCCACAACCTCGCGCACGGCATCACGCCGCGCGGGGTGAAGCGCTCCGCGCAGGCGAGCCTGCACACCTACGACGGCTCCGGCCGCGGGGACGACGCGCTGGCCGTGGCCGAAACCGCCGGCGAGGATGTGGCCGCCGTGATCGCCGAGCTGGAGGACGAAATGACGGCGGCGTCGGGCAAGCTGGAGTTCGAGCGTGCCGCGCTGCTGCGCGACCAGATCAACGCGCTCAAGTCAGGCGACTACAAGAAAATCGCCCGCGCTGCGCAGGACACGCGCTACCCGAAAGCGAAGGGAGGCCGGAGGAAATAAACCGTGGGTCGGTTTGGTCAGGCGTAGGTTGCGCGCTGGCCGCGCAACTCCGACCACGGCGGGCAAGCGTGGGTTCAGTTTAACGGCAACCGGAACGTCAGCGTCGCCCCGGATGTCAGCGGCCACCTTCCCCGACGTCAGCGTGGTAATTGGTGCAAAATTCCTACGACCTCATTCCGGCCAAAACGCCGGTGTCAATTCGGCCGGGAACACGTAAGTCTCGTACCGACGAAACTCCTGATGTCCGCTGCACTGTCGTAGGTCTCGTACTTACAATCTGTTCAAGTCCCGTGCCACCGGCATGAGGCACCTGGAGCGACTCTTACTGTTCAAGTCCCGTGCCACCGGCATGAGGCACCCGGAGCGACGCTTACATCGTAACGGGGAAATCGTTATTCGCCTAGTGTAGTGTCTTGTTAATGGAGTTACAAAAGACTTTGGTCTGTGCAGCTCTGGCCCGCTGGATCTTCGCGAGGATGGCGGCTCCCTCGGCTTTCCAGCGGTAGGGGGTGGGCTGGAGATTATGATGGGCGAGGTGGACATTAATGGCGGTGACCAGTTCGTTGACGCTGGCGAAGCTGTTCAAGTTGAGCTGTTGGGCTTCCATGCCGGTGGCGGCGGAGTAGAGGGAGAGATTCATGGCGGAAAATCGGCGGAGAACGCAGGGCGGAGAGGGCGGTTTAAATGGATGGCGCGGCGACGCGGCTCAGGTGAGCGCCTCCAGCGTCTGCTCCAGCGCCTTTTCGCGCGTCTGGATAAGTTTCTGGTTGGCCTCGTAGGCGCGGGAGATGTTGACGAGATCCACCATCTCGCGGAGCGGGGCGATGTTGCTGGCCTCAAGGTAGCCCTGCTGAATCTCGGGGCTCTCGACCGAAGTCATGCCCGCGCCCGGCCCGGCGCTGAACACGCCGGCCGAGAGCGAGGAGAGCCGGGCGGTGTTGGCGGCCTTGAACACACCGATGCGTCCAAGAATCGCATCGCCAAAACGCACCGTGCCGTCGGCATTGACCACGAGCTTGCCGTTTTGCGCCGGAAATTGGATCGGATTGCCGTCTTCGGAAAGCACTTCCAGACCCTGCGTGGTGACGAGCGTGCGGTCGGCGCGGATCTGAAACTGCCCGGCGCGCGTATAGGCGGTCTGGCCGTCGGGGGTCTTGAAACCAAAAAAACCATCGCCGGAGACGGCAAAATCGAGATCTCGCCCCGTGGGCTGATTTTCGCCCGAGACGAAGGAGATCGCGTAGCGCGTCTGCGGCGAGATGGCAGGCGCGCCATCACCCCGGTCAGGCCGCATTGTGGGGTTGTAGAGAATCTCACCCGCGTTCACACCGCTGACCTGCACCGTGCGGCGCTTGAAACCATTCACCTGACTCGAGGTGATGTTCTGTGAGACCGCGTCCTGCCAGCGCTCAAGGGCATTGAGCGCGGATGCGTTTTGATAAAGACCGATATTCACACCCCCATTTAAGCAATGGATATGCCATGTTCTTAACTCGTTTTACCAGTGTATATTACAAAATATATAAAAGAAAGTGATGATTGAGAATCAGCTAGGCGGCAAGATTTGCCGGAGTCGAAAGTCATTGATATGCACGGATGTTGACGGCGTGGCATCGGTATACCGCTGCGATCAAACACGTTCTGTGATCTAAGCGCACAATCACCATTGTGTAATTAAGCCCGCTTCTCACTCGTCTCCAATGTCTTCCACAAGACAGTTCAATGCAACACCCTCTTACAATCCACAACGACACGAAGTGGACGAATCCACCCTGCGTGAACCTCAGTTGGCGGCGACGGCGGGAGCCTCCGGAGCAAGCTCAACCAGTGTAGGAGGGGCATCGATACGAACGAGCAGCGTCACGCGAATGTCATCTGAAGCCGCAGCGACTTGCAGCTCATATGTGGCCATGTCCACCACGTAGTCCTTCCTTGCCGTGTCCCAGTGGCGCAGGGCCGAGGTCGGCACGGCGATGTTCACCGTCGTCTTCTGGCCTTTCGCCACCGCCACGCGCTGGAAACCGACGAGGACTTGCCGGGCACGGGCCGGATCGTTGAGACCGACCTGCCGGGCATAGACTTGCACCACCTCGTCGCCGTCAAATGCGCCGGTGTTGCTCACGTCAACACTGACTTGAATCGTACCGTTGTTCGCCACCGCCGGGCTGGCGACCTTGGCAGCATAGGAGAACTTGGTATAGCTGAGCCCGTGGCCGAAGGCGAAGAGCGGCTTGCCGGTAAAGAACCGGTAAGTCCGGTTCTTCATGCTGTAGTCCTTGAAGTCGGGGAGATCGGCGGTGGAGGCGTAGAAGGTGACGGGCAGACGGCCCGAGGGGTTCACTTTGCCGAAAAGGATATCGGCGATGGCAGTGCCGCCGTTCTGGCCGGGATACCACGCTTGGACGATGGCGGGGAGGTTGGCGGCCTCCCATGGCATGGCCATCGCACTACCGCTACAGTTGACGAAGATGACGGGCTTGCCGGTGGCGTGAAGGGCTTTGAGCATCTCGGTCTGGATGGCGGGGAGCTCGATCTTGGTGCGGTCGCCGCCGAGAAAGCCGTCGAAAGGAGTCTGGGTTTCCTCGCCTTCGAGGCCGGGAACCCGGGGGATGGCGGGAGACGCGTCAATCACCGCGAGCAGCCCGCCGACGAAGATGACGGCGTCGGCCTCGCGGGCGAGCTGCACGGCGGCGGCAAACTCGGGAGTGCCGGGGCCGGAAAGCGGGGTGACCGCGCCGCCGGCGAGCACGGTGGCGAACTGCGTGCGCTGCGCCTCGGTGAGGACGGCGTTGATCGCGGTGAACTGCTGGTTGCGGAGCTCGTTGGCCTGGATCTCATCGGCGGAGTTTTCGGCCTGAAGCTTGGCGATGGCGTCAACCATCGGCTGGATGCGGGTCAACTGATCCGCTGTGAGGCCGAGGTCGGTGCGCAACTGGGCGGCGGTCGGAAAGGGCGGGGGCGCGCCACGCGCGCCACGGGCGCCGCGGGCGGGGGCGCGCTGGCCGTAGCCGCTGACGTAGGGCACACCTTCGGTGGTGGTGACTTCGACACCAGCGCCGAGCGCGGCGCGGAGGCCGGCGAGGATGGTGACGGGAGCGGTGGGGGCGCCGTTGTAGTTGCCGAGGAGTACCGGGAGGGAGGTGGCGTTGGGGCCAATGACGGCGACACGTTTCAGCTTGGTCTGGTCGAGCGGGAGGACGCCGGTGTTTTTCAGAAGCACGATGGACTCGCGCGCGGCACGGAGGGAGAGGGCGGAGTGCGCGGGGGTGTCCAGGTCGGCGAGGGTGTATTTGGAGTAGGGGACTTTGTCGGCCGGGTCGAACATCCCGAGCTTGAAGCGGTAGGTGAGCACGCGGGTGAGCGCGCGGTCCACGTCGGCCTCGGTGACGAGGCCTTTGGCGACGGCAGCAGGCAGGACGGTGAATGGGCCACCGCGGCCGAAGTCGCAGTTGAGATCCAGGCCGGCCAGCAGCGCGACGGCGGCGGCCTCCTCGGCGGTGGCGACGAGGGCGTGGCCTTGCGGGGGGCGGCGGTAGATGTCGGCGATGGAGTCACAGTCGGAGACGATGTAGCCTTGGAAGCCCCACTTGTTACGGAGCAGGTCGGTGAGGAGGAACTTGCTGCCGCTGGCGGATTCGCCGTTCACGCGGTTGTAGGCGCCCATCACGCTGCCGACACGGCCTTCGCGCACGGCGGCCTCGAAATGTGGGAGGTAGGTGTCGTAGAGGTCCACCTCGCTGGGGTGGATGTCATCGGTGTGGCGGCTGGGCTCGGGGCCGCTGTGGACGACGTAGTGCTTGGCGGCGGCGAGAGCCTTGTAATAGTTCGGATCGTCGCCCTGCACCCCCTGGATGAACGCCACACCCATGCGCGCCGTGAGGAACGAGTCCTCGCCGTAAGTCTCCTGCCCGCGCCCCCATCGCGGGTCGCGGAAAAGATTGATGTTGGGCGACCAGAAAGTGAGACCGTAGTAGCGCGCGGTACCGCCGCTTTTCGCCACCGAGTCGTTATATTTCGCGCGGCCCTCGACGGCAATCACATCGCCCATCGCCTTGATGAGGGCGGGGTCCCAAGTGGCGGCGTTGCCGATGGCCTGCGGGAAAACCGTTGCAGTGCCGGCGCGCGCGACGCCGTGCAGCGCCTCATTCCAATAATCGTAGCGGGGCACACCGAGGCGCTCGATGGCGGGGGCCACATTGCCGAGCTGAAGTGCCTTTTCCGTGAGCGACATCCGGCGGACAAGGTCAGCCACGCGGGCTTCCACCGGTTTGCTGGCATCGGTATAGATCACCGGGTCGGTGATGTTGGGCACGGGCGTGGGCGCAACCGTGGCTTGGGTGCCACGCTGGGCGAGGAGAGCCGGTGTGGTTGACGCAGCGAACACGAGAAACGCGGCAACCAGGGGAAGGGAATGCATAGACATGGGGATGGGGTGATCAGCTGAACCGGCCCCTCCGCGGCATGCAAGCTCTAGCCGCGACAAGCGGCGAAGCGGCGTTGCCAAACTCATGCTGCTCGCGTTGCCTCCCCTGCACCGCACCTTTCCCCACCTCGTCAACACTGCCGCCGTGTCCACCGCTCCCGCGCTTCCATCTCCCGCGCTCACCGCCGATCACGCCTTGCTCCGTGTCTCGTCGCTCGTCGGCCGTACCGCCGACCCGGGCGAGGCGCTCCGCGAAATTCTTGCCGTCGCTGCCGAAACGTTTGGCGCGGTTTCCGGCTCCATCGCGCTCCTTAATCCCGACAGCGGACTGCTCGAAATCGAAGTCCAGCAGGGCCTGCCCGACGCCGCCGACCGGGTCCCCCTCCGCCCTGGCCAAGGGGTGACCGGCTGGGTCGCGTTTCACGGCCGCCCTCAGCTTGTCCCCGACATCGCCGTCGAGCCGCGCTACATCCGAGTCCGCGCCGATGTGCGTTGCGAGATGGCCGCGCCGCTGGCCGGCCCCGGCGGGCAGGTGCTCGGCGTCATCAACCTCGACGCCGACCGCGCCGGCGCGTTCAGCCCCGCCGATCTCGCACTCCTCGTCCGCCTCGCCGACGCAGCCACCGCGGTCATGCAATGTCTCTGGCAGCTCCGCCACCTCGGCGGCAAGGCCCGCCAGCTCGAAAGCCTCATCACCATCGGCCAGTCGCTCGTCACCAAGCTCGCACCGCAGGAGCTTTTTGAAACCATCGCGCACGACGCCCGCCAGATTCTCGGTGTCCGCTCCTGCGCATGTTACCTGTTCGACGCCGCTCGCAACACCGTCTCGCTCGCCGCGCTGGCCGCACCCGGACTGGAAACAGACCTTTCTTCCCTTGCCGTCTCGCCTGCACGCAACGAAGGCGGAACCGCCTCCGACCTGCCGCTCGACTCCTGCCTCGTCGCCACCGTCGTCCATACCCGCAAGCAACTGGAATTCCCCAACGTCCAGTCGCCCGAATTCGCCGACGTGATTGACCTCCCGCGCGACCCCGCGCTTCGCTCGCTGCTCGCCGCGCCCATGCTCGATGGCGCGGAGGTCATCGGCGTGCTGGCCGTCTTCACCGACCACAACCACCGCTTCAGCAACGATGAAAAACGCCTCCTCGGCGCGCTCGCCAGCCTGGGGGCCGTCGCCCTGCAAAATTCCCGTCTTTATGCCCGCGTTTTCCAAAGCGAGGCCTCGCTCCGCAAAAACGAGCAGCTCACCACCCTCGGCCTTCTCGCCGCCGAGATCGCGCATGAAATCCGCAATCCTCTCACCGTCATCAAGCTGCTCTTTGGCTATCTCCCGCTCGACTTCCCGGAGGGCGACCCGCGCCGCACCGACGCCCGCCTCATCCGGGAAAAGCTCGACCAGCTCGAGGCGATCGTTTCGCGGGTACTCCACTTCGCCAAGGCTCCCGCGAGCCTGCACTCCCGCTGGTCGGTGGCCGAGATCATTGACGACACCGCCGTGCTCATCCGGCTGAAGCTCGCGCAGGCCAAGGTGCGGCTCAACTTCGCCCCGCCCCCGCGTCCGTTGCTCGTGGATGCCAACAAGGCCCAGCTCCAGCAGGTGTTGCTCAACCTCCTCCTCAACTCCATGCAGGCCATGCCCGACGGCGGCGCCATTACGCTCACCGCCGCCGCCACCGAACACGACGGCGCGCCCAGCGTGACCATTGACGTGACCGACACCGGGGCCGGCATCCCCGAGGCGATTCGCGACCGCATTTTCGACAGCTTCCTCTCCGGCCGCCCCGACGGCACCGGCCTCGGTCTGGCGATTGCAAAACGGATTTTGGCGAGCCACCACGGCGACCTCGCCCTGCTCTCCACTAGTCCGGCTGGCACCACGATGCGTCTGCGCCTGCCGCTGGCAAAAAGTTGAAGCGCCTGACCGAGTCTACCGGGAAAGCTTTGGCTGATCCGGTGGAAGCTTTTGTCGCCAGCTTGGCGGGAACCCTCGCCCGGACTTTGGTCGCGCTGGTGGTAACGTCCGGTGGCAATGCCCATGCACCTAGGTGCCCTCAACGGCGTGATCAAAGAAACCGCGATATTTTTCCTCGGTGGCACGCAGGGCCTGTTCGGCCGCCCGACGGGCGAGCAGTTCGCCATACAGCCGCTCATTGGCCTTGGTTAGCTCCGTGGTCCGCGCCCGCACCCGGCGCGAGAGGTCTCGTCGCATTCGCACGAGTTCGGCCTCCAATTCCACGACGCGCAACGCGTCCGGCAACGAAGCCGGCGAGGAAGAATCAAGACCCGGGGAGGAAGACTGGCCCATGGAGCCCGGGAAGCAGGTTTCCTGCCTGACTCGCCATTAGCCACCATCATCGGCGACTGGACGCGACCCAATGCGTCCCGCAGCGACACCCCCAAGGCCCCTCAGGCGTCGAGCACGAGGTCGCCGGAAGGGAGGGCGACACAGGCAAGACAGGTGCCGGGTTCGGGCTTGCTGCCAGGCTCCTGCGCGTAGGTGACGTTGCCGCTGCGGATCGCGGTCACGCATGTGCCGCACTGGCCGGCACAGCAGCCGGACGGAAGCGCCACGCCTTGCGCCGTGGCAAACTCGAGCAGATTGGCGGCCGCGCGATCCCACGCGACCGTCTTGCCGGACTTGCCAAAGGTGATCTGAAAGGCCGGGGCGGCCGCGACATCAGCGGTGACGGGCGGCGGGGCCTTTTTCTTGACGCTCGCGGGGCCAAAGGCCTCGAAATGGACCCGGTCGTCGGGCACGCCCCATTCCGTGAGGGCCGTGGTGATGGACTCCATAAAGGGACCAGGACCGCACATGTAGTAGTCGTAGTTGCTCGAGGGCAGCAGCGTTTTAAAGAGATCCACGGTGACACGGCCCTTGTGCTGGTAGTCCACGCCCTCGCGGTCGTTCGGGCCGGGCGCAGAGTAGCAGACGTGCAGGCGGACGTTGTCAAATTTCGCAGCGACGGCCGCGACGTGGTCCTTCATGATGTGGTCGCTGCTGTTGCGGCAGCCAAAGAACCACCAGATCTCACGCTTGCTGCCGCTCTCGGTCAGCTCGTTGAGCATGCTGAGGCAGGGCGTGATGCCGACACCGGCGGAAATCAGGACGACGGAACCCTGCTTTGAAGTGTCCAGATAGAAATGGCCGCCGGGGGCCTTGACGTCGAGGATGCTCCCCTCGTGGATGTGGTCGTGGAAAAAATTGGAGGCCAGACCGGCGGGGTTTTCAGGCTTGGAAGGCGGGCAACGCTTGATGGTTACGCGATAGAACTCAGGCCGCGCCGCGTCGCTCAGGCTGTAGCAGCGGATGGTCTTTTTCTTCTGCCCCGGGATATCCAGCTCGAAGGTCAGGTATTGACCGGGCTTGAAGCCGGGGAGCGGCTTCTTGTCGTGCGGGCTCAGGTAGAAGGAGCAGGCGTCGCCGGCATCCGGGATTTTTTTCGCGACCGAAAACTTGCGAATACCGTTCCACGGCGCAGCGTTCTCGTCCACCTTGCGCTGGGCCCGGCGGGCGGTGGCGAGGCTGGTGAGCAGCAACTCACGGCCGACTTCGTCGGAGTGCGCCTGCGCACGGAGCAACCGCATCTGACCGACCACGAGGGCCACGAGCTGGCCAGCAACCAACGCGATCAGAAGCGCGCCGCCGAGGAGGAGAATAATGTTGGTTGTTGGCATGGAGGAAACAGGTGAATGGGTCAGAACTTCCGTCGGAGCTCCAAGCGGAAGCCCGCGATGCCCGGCAGTCGCTCGCGGGCGGCGGCCATGGCGTCGGCCCGGAGAATCCAGGCATTGTTCAGCGGGAGCTGCCAGCGGACGCCGACACCATATTGCGGGCCGGGCGCGGTCCGTTCAGCGGGATTCCCAAAGGTGTTGAGCGCGGCGACCTCGAAGACAAGCTGCTGGTGAAGGTCGAAGAGATACTCGAGCCCCAGCGCGGCCCCGTAGGTATTGTGGCCGGTGTCGTCGAGCTTGGGAAAGCCGGTGAAGCCGTCGGTCTCAAAGGTGATGCCGGTGTTCAGGAGCACGCCACCCGCGCCGGCAGCACGTGCGAGCGACTGCGGGCGATGAAAGCCGGCCCATCCGTTGAGATAAGGCACAAGCGTGGAAGGCAGGGAGGTGACAAGGCTGTTTTCCACCAGCACGAGCACGCCATCGGCAGTGCGCGCGCCGGCGGCGGGATCCTGGCCAAAGTTCCAGATAACGCGCACGCTGTTGGCGAGACGGTTAAAGTAGCGTTTCGTGAACGCCGCCGAGAGGTTGTGATAGCTGAGGTCGCGCGAGGCACCGTTGCCCTCCACATAGCCATAGCCGATCTCCCAATAGCCGTGGTTCGCCTCGATGAATGTCGTCGCGCCGTAGACCCGGCCATCATGGTCGCCGCGCAGCGCGGGCGTCGTCACCTGGTCGAAGCCGGCAAAGAACGTCACGTCCATGTTCGTGATCTGTAGTGACGGGCTGTTGCGGGCGGGGATGGTGAAGGCGAAGCCGTTGAACGCGTCCTGCATCCACACGCCATTTTGAAACAGCAGCGGAATCAGGCCGGCGGTAAAGGGCAGGTCAAAATGGTTGTCGCGGCCAGTGAAGCCGGAAGCGATACGCGCAAGGTCACCCTCGAAAAACAGCGCGTCCGGCGTGAGGTCGAACTCCGTGTTGCCGACCCGCGGTCGCGTCCCGCCGAACTGGGTGAACGTGCCCGTGGCACGGTCGTCGAGCGGGGTGAAAAAATAGTGGATGCGCTCGGTCGCCGTAATTTTCAGGTCGAGGTCGAGGTTGAGCTTGGCGGCGGCGAGGCCTTTTTCGACCGCGCCGTTGTCATTCCACGCCACGGCGGTGCGAAGGTCGCCGTAGAAAAGGAGCTGCGGGAAGAGCAGGTTTTTTTCGCCGAGCAGGTTTTTGCCCACCGCAAATTGGCCGGGGCCATAGAGCTCGCGGCCGAGCTCCAGCAGCGGACGGGCGGTGGGGTTGAGGTGCTTTGCCCCATAGATGTCGAGCTGCCGCTGGTAGTCATAGGGCAGCGTATTGACCGGATCGGGCGCAAAGGCGGGTTTGGCCGACGGCACCGGCACGGCGCGCGTATCCATGCTGGGTGGTGCCTCGGCGGCGAAACCGCACAGGGCGGCTGTCAGCAAGGCGGCAACAATCGGACGGCGGTGGCTCATGGCTTTTTCTCGGCGGTGGGCGCGACAGTGAACTCGGCGGTGGATTCGTGGAGGTTGATCATCCATTCGTTCATGGCTTGGTTCATCTCCGGCGTGGCACCGATGAAATCCATGAAATACATCGGCTCGGCGCGGCTTCGCATGCGGATGGAGAGGCGGTACCGGCCGGATGCCTTCAGCGCAGAAGCGGGGATCGTGTAGACGGCGTCGCGCTGGGAGAGCGGCGGGAGGCTGCGGCCCTCCATGCGCACAAACGGCGGGTGGTTGAGCACGCTGGTCGGCACCCCGGCGGGGCGGATGAAGGGGAGCTGGTCACCGTCGAGGTTGATCGGGAGATACATCTCGCGATCGGTGCCCTTCACATTGGTCGTGAGAAATTTGGTCTGGAGGTTGAACAGCTGGGAGTCGGCGGGAAGTTTGCCGGAGCGCACGTCGCGCGAATGGAGGTCAGCCATGTCGCCCGCGCTGTCCACGTAGCCAGACTCCCAGACATTGCGGCCCGAAGGGTCGAAGAGCGCGATGTTCAGCCAGATCTCGGGTTGCGCACCGAGGGAACCGGAGGGAAGATTGTGACCGGAGTTCGTATTATGCAGCGTGTAGGAAACCGCCAAAGCCCGGCCCGCGACGGGATCCGCCTTGAAAAACGGCCCGTCAAGGTGCGCGCCATTCTGCATGACGGCCTCACGCAGGCGGCGCTTGTCCTCAAGCATCTTCAAGTTCTCCTCCACAATGTCGCGCGCGTCGGAGCGGTCTTCCGGCACCGCCCATTCCTCGGGGAACTTGTACGCGGAAGGGTTTTGCGCCACAGTCTTCTCGAAGTCGGGCTTGCCCCAGCCGGCGCGATAGTCGAATTTGAGCCAGGTCTGAATCGCAAATTTCTTCGCCTGCGGATTGTGCGGGAAGATACCGGGATGGACAATGGGGTAGCCGGGGCCGTAGAAGGCATGGTTGTGGTGCTCGCGGCCAGGGTTGACCGGTGTGCCGCCGACGATGGCGGCGGCCGCCGTCGTGTAACCCTCGGCCCGGCCGGGGGTTTTGCCCATGTGACACTCCTGGCAGGTGGTTCCGGAAGCGGCGGCGGGCGAGGCGCGGTATTGATCCCAGACGACCTCCAGCTTGATCCCGGGATGCACGGCGACCTGATGACAGGACACGCAAAACTCCGAGGTCTTGATCGTGGAAAATTGAATCGCAGCATTGTGAATGACCTGGCCGGGGCCGGTGTCGGCGTCGGACAATTTCACATGAAACGCATCTTTCTGCCCGACGACCATGGCCACACCGTCGCCACTGAAGCCGCCGAGCACGGGCTTAGTCAGGTCGCCCTGCTCGATCCGGCGTTCCCCGTTAACCTTGGTGTATTGCTCCGCCGCGCGGTGACAGGTAACACACGTGATGCCTTCCCGCGAAACTTCGGTGCGCTGCCAGAGAGGCATGTCGCGCGACTCACCCATCGTCGTGCTGACGGCCGCGTGACACCGCATGCAAAAATAGCCGATCGTACCCTGCGCGAGGTCGTTGATTTTTTGCTCGAACTTGTGAAACACCGGCGAAACCGAGGCGTAGGCATGATTGGACGAGCGCCACTCGTCGTAAATCTGCTTGTGGCAGACCGAGCACTCGGAAGCGCTCGGGAAATTACCCTTGGCAAAGGCCTGCGCGTGCGGATCCACAGGATTGACCGGCTGGGCTTTGGGCGGAGGCAGCGGCTTCGAAACCGGACGCGCGGGTGCGGGCGTCGCGGGTCCTCCGAGCAAATCGTCGCCGCCCAGCAGGTCGTCCGAACTGGCGGCGGCGTGTGCGGGTGGCAAGGCGAGCCACAAAATGGCGGAAAGGGCAATAAGCGGGTGAAACTTCATGCGCGGTTGCGGACAGTTAGTTGCGGAAAACAAACCGACCGGGCAAGCCCTTTGTGAAAAAAAACGATAGGTGTTTTTTTTTAAACAAAGCGATTGCCAATCACGGGAGTATTCCCCCATTGATTTTCCTGTTCATCCAAAACATTTATGACCCGCCGTCCGCTCACCACCCTTGTTTCCGCCCTCCTCCTGATTGCCTGTGCCACGGGCCCCGCCCTCGCGCAGTCCGATCCGTCGAAGATCACCGGCCCCGAGGCCTGCATCGCCTGTCACAAGCTTGAGGGCGCCGCATGGCAGGAGATGAAGCATTTCAAAACCTTCGACGAGTTGCACCGCCGGCCCGAGGCGAAGGACATCGCCGGCAAGCTCGGCATCGCCAACATCAAGAACGAGAGCACCTGCGTGCAATGCCACTACACCTCCATGGGCGCGGCCGGCGCGGCCAAGGTCATCGCCGGCGTCTCCTGCGAACTCTGCCACAGCGCGGGTGCAGACTGGACGAAAGTTCACAACGTCAAGGAAAACGCGAACCACATCGCGGATGCTGAAAAGCTTGGTTTCATCTCACCCGGCAACATTTACAAGCTCGCGTCCAACTGTTTTCAGTGTCACACGATCCCGAACGAAAAGCTCGTCAACACCGGCGGTCACCAAGTCGGCAGCGCCCTTGAGCTTGTCGCGTGGACGCAGGGCGAGATGCGCCACCATTTTCTCGGCGGCAAGACCAACACCGAAGCCACGCCCGACCGCAAGCGGATGCTCTATCTGGTGGGCCGGGTCGTGGATCTCGAGTACAGCCTGCGCGGCATCGCCGGCGCCGTGGAGCGTGGCGCCTTTGTGCAGGGCATGAACCGCCGCATCGCCTCCGCCACCGCCGAGCTGCAAAAAATCGCCGACAAACTGCCCGACGGCGCCGCCAAGACCGACGTGCTCGCGGTCATCGCCGCCGCCGTCAAACCCGCCGCCGCTGCCGATGGCACCGGCCTAAAAATCACCAACAAGGACGCCGTTCTCGCCGGGGCGAAGACCATTTCCGACCTCGGCCAGAAAATGAGCGCCACCTACAAGGGCACCGACCTTGCCGCCCTCGACTCCCTTCTGCCCACGGCCAACCAAGGCACGCCTTTCACCGCGCCCTGAGTTCGCACGAAGCTGACCATCACGGCAAAACTGGCTTCGCGCCAAACTTCCCTTCATGGCTGAACCCACCGCGACCATCTCACGTCCCCAGCGCTGGGATGTGCCCTTTGATGAGAAGATGGACGCGGCAACCGTGGATGGCATCCTCGGGATCGCGCCGTTCAGCCGGATTGACGCGGCCAATTTTCCCAAGAGCACGCCGTTGCGCGATATTCTGCTCAACGACACCAGCCTGCGCTCTTTTCGCAAAGGTGAGGTTATCGTCCGCGAGGGCGACTATGGCAATTCGGCGTTCTTTATCATCCGCGGCTCGGTCAAGGTCACCCTCGGCAAGGATGCTATCCCCGCCGCGCTCCTCGGCCGCCGGGAGACGCACAAGAAAAATCTTCTCGAAACCATCGGCCAGCTCTGGCGCAACCCGCTGTTTCCCGAGGTGCGCGACACCGCCCGCTATCAGGCCGCCCGCTCGGCCAAAAGCCGGGCGGACACAGCCCCGCCGATACCTAACGGCAGCCGTTCGCCCATCAGCCGCAAGGCGGACACGAAGCAGACCGCCGTGTTTCTGTCCGACATTCCCGCCGTTCTCAAGGGCGGCACGGTCACACTCGGAGCTGGGCTGTTCTTCGGTGAGATCGCCGCGCTCGGCCGGACGCCGCGCACCGCGACCATTTTTGCCGAGGAACCGAGCGAATTGCTCGAAATTCGCTGGCAGGGCCTGCGTGAGCTGCGCCTCCGCGCACCGGAAATCAAGCAGTTCGTTGACACGAACTATCGGAAATACTCCCTCGAAAACCATCTGCGCGAAACCGAATACTTCAAGGATCTCACTCCTGAGGAACTGAAGCTGGTCGCAGACCAGACGCGTTTCGAAACCTACGGCGGATTCGACTGGCACACCGATTACAAAAAAAACAAGGACATCAACCCGGTGGAACGCCTGCGCGGCGAGCCGGTCATCGCCGAGCAGGGCCAGTATGCCAACGGCCTGATCCTCATCCGCGCCGGCTTCGCCCGCCTGAGCCAGAAATACAACCATGGCGAGCGCACCGTGAGCTACCTGGCCCGGGGCCAGATGTTTGGTTTCGAGGAAATTGCCCACAACTGGCGGGCGAAGGACAGCGTCTCGCTCCGCCACACCTTGCGGGCGCTTGGCTATGTGGACGTGCTGGTCGTCCCCACCTCCGTAGTCGAGCAATATGTCCTCCCCAAAATCGCCGCCGCCAGGCTGCCCGCCCTCATCGAAACGAAGTCGGAACCCGAAAACCTCGCATCCCCATTGGAGCAGGTGAGCGGCAAGCTCCCGACCGACTTTGTCGAATTTCTCGTGGACAACCGTTTTATTAACGGCCGGGCCACGATGCTCATTGACCTTGAACGCTGCACGCGCTGCGACGATTGCGTCCGCGCCTGCGCCGCCGGTCACGACAACAACCCGCGGTTCGTCCGCCACGGCCAGCAGCTCGGCTCCTACATGGTCGCCACCGCCTGCATGCATTGCCTCGACCCGGTGTGCATGATCGGCTGCCCGACCGGTGCCATTTCCCGCGACTCCGCCGGGGGGCAGGTCGTCATCAACGACATTACCTGCATCGGCTGCTCAACCTGCGCGAACAGCTGCCCTTACAACAACATTCAGATGGTCGAGATCCGCGACGCGCGCGGGGAACAGCTCCTCGATCAGGAAAAAAAGCCCGTCACCAAGGCGGCGAAGTGTGACCTCTGCCTCGAGCAGCCCGCCGGCCCGGCCTGCGTCCGCGCCTGCCCGCATGATGCCCTGACCCGTCTTAACATTCGCGACACCGAAACCCTCGCCGCATGGCTGCAACGCTGACCTCTTACACCCGCCGCCGCATCCTTGCGGTCTGCATGCTCACCATCGTCGCTGTGGTCGTCTGGACTTGGCAGCGCCGTCTCGCCATCTCGCTTCACCCGACCGCGATGGCAACCGGGCTGGCACTCATCACCACCTGCATCCTGCTCGCGGTGTTCAATTCCCGCAAGAAACTGCCCTTCCTCCCTCTGCTTCGCGCTGCGACCTGGACGCAGTTTCACATCTACGCCGGCTGGTTCTCGGTCCTTCTTTTTTTGCTGCACACCGGCTTTCGCCTGCCCAACGGCTCATTTGAGACGCTGCTCGCCAGTGTGTTCGCCCTCGTCGCCCTGAGCGGTGTCTTCGGCCTTTACCTCTCGCGCAGCCTGCCAGCGCGGCTGACGCGCCACGGCGAGAACGTCATCTACGAGCGCATCCCCGCGCTGCGCGCCAAGCTCCAGCGCGAAGTCGAGGCGCTCGTCCTCAAGAGCGTCGAGGAGACCAAGTCCTCCACCATCGCCGATTTTTACGCCGCCCGGCTCAAGGCCTACTTCGACCGGCCCCGCAATTTCTTTTATTATCTCGCGCGCAACGACACGCCGCTGAAAAACGTCCTCGGGGAAATCCGTCTGCTTGAGCGCTACACCAACGATCGCGAACACGCCATCCTCGCCGAGCTGACTGAATGCCTCCAGGCCAAGGAAAACCTCGATTTCCAGTGGGCCGGCCAGGGCCTGCTGAAATACTGGCTCTTCGTCCATATCCCGCTCACCGCAAGCCTGCTGCTGCTCGGCGCACTCCACGGCCTGATCGCGCTCTACTACGTCGGAGGCATTCGCTGACCCGCCATGAAACGTCTCCAGCCCTTCGACTTCAAGTCCAGCCAGTACGAGCGCCCCAATCAGGACTGGGTCTGCGGCCGCAAAGACTGCGGCGACAGCTGCGCCCTTGGCCCTGACGCGCGCGGTAGCTGCCGCGCCACCGCCGAATGCCGTCCGCGCAAGGACCGTGATCGCTGGCTTTGCACCCGCGCCGACTCCCGTGGCGGCAAATGTCCCGACGGTCCGCGCCCCGATGGTTCGTGCTGCAAGCCCGTCTCTCCCTGCACCCCTCACCGCAGCGTCCGCGCCCGCCGCCATATCGCCGTCCTCCTCGTCTCCGCCCTCACGCTCGGCGGCATCTTTGTCGCCTTCGGTCTCGACCACTCCGGCCGTGACTTCTTCAACCCTGGCCCGCTCACTGCGCCACACGCCTCTGGCGCAGCCAACTGCGCCCTGTGCCACACGGCGGCCGAAACCGGCGACAGCAATTGGAGCAAGGACGCACTGGCCCAAAACAGCGCGCACTCCGACTCGCAGCTCTGCCTCAACTGTCACAATTTCGGCTCCAACCCGGCCGAGCCGCACAGCCTCCCGCGCGCCACGCTAGTCGCACTCACCCAAAAGACCGCGACCGGCAAGCCCGCCCCGGACGGCCACGCGCCCACTGGCGACCTCGCCTGCGCCACCTGCCACCAAGAGCATCACGGCCGCGACGCCGATCTGAAAAAAATCGCCGACGCAAGCTGCCAGACCTGCCATACGCGCGAATTCGCCAGCTTTGCCGACGGCCACCCGGGCTTTGGCAGCTACCCGTATGTGCGCCGCACTCGCATCGAGTTCGACCACGCTGCGCATATCACCACGTATTTCCCCGACGCCACCAAAAAGGGGCAGGTGCCACCCACACAGTGCAACGACTGCCACACGACCGGGTCCGACAACCGCCTGATGCTCACCAAGGCGTTCGCCGCCAATTGCGCCGCCTGCCACCTTGATACCATCACCAAGCCCGGGACAAAAGGCATCGCCGTCCTCGGCATTCCCGGCCTCGATAAAAAATCGCTCGATGCCAAGACCCCCGGGATCGGCCAGTGGCCCGCCGACGCCGATGGCGAGCTCACGCCATTCCTGCGCCACCTGCTGGCGCAGGATCCGAAGACCGCCGCCGCCCTGACCACGCTCAAGGATGCCGACCTCACCAATCTCACCACCGCCTCCCCTGAGACCGCCGCCGCTGCCTCTCAGCTCGCGTGGTCGGTCAAGGAACTCATCGCGGATGTGCTCACCGGCGGCCACATCGCACTGCAAAAGCGCCTCGGCACCACGGTGCCGCCGGCCGCGCTAGGCCAGCTCCCGTCCGACAGTGTGCAAGCCTTCGTGCAGCCCGGCTGGTGGCCTGACCTGCTCGCCGAAGTCGCCGCCCACCGCGCCGGTCAGCCGCTGCCCACCGCCGCCAAACCCGCCGCAGCTCCCGCACCGGCCGCCCCTGCGCCCGCCGCCAAACCCGCCGCCAGCGGCGACCTTTTGGGCGACGACCTGCTGGGCGATGCACCGAAACCCGCCGTGCCCAAGCCCGCCGCTGACGATGATTTGCTCGGAGGCGACCTCCTCGGCGGGCCTGCCACCCCGGCCAAACCCGCCACGTCGCCTGCGCCCAAGGCACCCGCTCCCGTCGCTCCCGAGAAATGGGTCGCCGCCGGAGGCTGGCACGTATCGGCCGCAGACTTCACCTTGCGCTACAAGCCCGCCGGCCACGGCGACGCTTTTCTGCGGGCCTGGCTCGACCTCACGGCGCAGCCCGCCGCGTCCGCCACCACCACGAGCGCGATTTTCACCCAGATCGCCACCGCCAGCTCGTGCATCAAATGCCACAGTGTAGACGCCGCTCCCGCGCCCTCCGCCGGCCTGCTCGTCCAGTGGCATGCCGACGCCCCCAAGCCGCAGCTCCACACGTTCACGAAATTTTCGCACGGCACGCATTTCAGCCTCCTCGACGCGAAAGGTTGCCAGACCTGCCACCAGCTCGCCCCGGCCTCGCCCGCCTATACCGCCGCCTTCAAGGAAAACCACGACCCGGCAAAGTTTGTGAGCAGCTTCCAGCCGCTCAATCAGGCCACTTGCGCGCAATGCCATCAGGAGCGCGGTGCCGGCACCAGCTGCCTGCTCTGCCACAATTATCACGTCGGTGAGTTTGCCTCCGCCAAGGTCAAGAGCCTGCTCAACGCCGCCCCCGCGCCGACCAAGGGCAAATAGCACGCGGCGTGTTTTTCTGCCTTGCCTGCACGCCACCGCGACTGATCGTTGGCCGTATCATGCCCCCCCCACGAATCGTCTTTTTCACGCTGGCGTTGCTCGGCTCGCTTCTCCCGATGACTTCCTGCCCAGCCGCCAATGGCCCCGGGATTCCGCCGGCCGGCGAGTTTTTTGTCTTTTACGGCATCGCCGAGCGTACCGCCGGCAAGGGCATCTCCCTTGGCCGCTTCAACAGCTCGACGGGGACCCTGACCACGCCCGCGCTGGCGGTGGAGGCCTTCGGTCCTTCGTTTTTCACCCTTTCGGCTGACCGCAGGTTCCTTTACGCCTGCCACGAACCGGCGGCCGAAATCGCCGCCTACGCCGTTGATCAGACCACCGGCGCGCTGCGCCTGCTCAACAAACTGCCCTCCGGAGGAGGAGGCCCGTGCCATATCAGCCTCGACCGCACCGGACGCTTTGCCCTCGTTGCAAATTACAACGGCGGCAGCGTCGCCGTCTTCGCCCTCGCGCCCGATGGCTCCCTCGGCACCCGCACCGCCTTCGACCAGCACATGGGCACAGGCCCCCACCCCCGGCAGGAAGGTCCGCATGCCCACGGCATACTCACCGACCCGTCGAACCGCTTCGCCTTTTGCGCGGACCTCGGCACCGACAAGATATACATCTACCGTTTCGACGAGAAAACCGGAGGGCTCACGCCCTCTCCCAACCCTGGGCCGGACAAGGCCTCTCCTCCTTACGGCACCGTCACGCCCGGGGCCGGCCCGCGCCACCTGGTCTTTTCTCCCGACGGAAAAGCTCTCTATTGCCTAAACGAACTGAACGGCACACTCACCGCGTTCAGCTGGGACGCGGCCTCCGGCCGGCTCACGGAGACTCAAACCATTGCGACGCTTCCGGACGGCTTTGCCGGGGCCAACCTCAATGCCGAGATCCAGCTGCACCCTAATGGCAGGTTCCTCTACACCTCCGCACGCGGCCACGATGCCATCGCTGTTTTCGCCATCAATCCCGCCACCGGCAGGCTCACTTTGGTCCAGGACATGCCAAATCGAGGAAAAACACCGCGCTACTTTGGTTTCGATCCCACCGGTCAGTGGATAATTTCGGGCAATCAGGAGAGTAATACCGCCGTGGTCTTCAAGGTGGACTCCGTTACCGGCAGGCTGACACCATCTGGCGAACCCGTCACCGCGCCCGGCCCCATTTGCATGGCGTTCATCCCCGTGCCGCCGGCCAGGTGAATCAAGGCCGCCTGCGCTGCTTTTAAGGCAAACTTTGAGATTGCGCCTCCCGCATGTGGCGGGTGTGCTGACCTTTCACACTTTATAATACCATGCAAGAACTCGTCACCCTGGAATGCACCGAAGCCAAGAAAGAGGGGAAGCCCACCTCCCGCTATCTGACTACGCGCAATAAAAAGACCGTCACCGAGCGAATTGAGAAGAAGAAGTATAATCCGTTCCTCAAGCGCCATACCCTCCATAAGGAGATCAAGTAAAGGTAAGCGGCCTCCCGTCCGTCCCATCCTTGCGCTGCAAGGCCTGTTCCCCAGGCAGTCGGGTGGTCCTGTTCATTGCAACCGCTGGCGGTCGGCCAGCGCCCGTGCAAGGTCGCGGGCAAAAAACGGCCCCCGGAAGATCATTCCGGTATAGACCTGCACCAGCACCGCGCCGGCATCAAGTTTCTCCCCCGCACTGGCGGCATCCGTGATGCCGCCGACCCCGATGACCGGCAGCCGTCCGCCAGTTGCGCGCAGTATGTAGCTGATGATTTCGGTTGCCCGCCGCCGCAAGGGTGCGCCGCTCAGGCCGCCGGCTTGGTTGACCGTGGAGAAAAACCCGGGCCGGGCCAGCGTGGTGTTCGTCGCGATGATGCCGTCGAGTCCGAACTCCGCGATGACGCCGAGCACCGCGTCAATCTGAGGCCACGTCAGTTCGGGCGCGATTTTCAGCAGCACCGGCACGCGGCGGCCGCCGGGCGTGCCGGCGCGGTCGCGGCGCGCCGCCGTCACCGCCCCGAGCAGCTCGCGCAGAGGCTTCTCGTCCTGCAGCGCCCGCAGTCCGGGTGTGTTAGGGCTGGAGACGTTGAGAACGACATAGTCGGCATGGTCGGCCAGCTGGGCGAAACTGTCGAGGTAGTCGGCCACAGCCTCATGGGGGAGCGCGGCTTTGGACTTGCCTAAATTTATCCCCAGGGGGATACGCCGCCGGCCCGCCCCTGGCATCGTGTTCAGCCGCCTGGCCACGACGGCCGCGCCGTCGTTGTTAAAACCCATCCGGTTGATCACCGCTTCCTCTGCAGGATAGCGGAACACCCTTGGCTTTTCGTTGCCCGGCTGCGCACGCGCCGTGATGGTGCCGGCCTCGACGTGGCCGAAGCCCAGCGCGGCAACGGCCGGCCATGCGGTGGCGTTTTTGTCGAAACCGGCCGCAAGCCCGACGGCGTTGGGAAACTTCAGCCCAAACGCCTCGACCGGCCGGAACTGCGCCGCCGGGAGCTGCGCCCACGCCTGCAACGCCCGGCACACCGGCCCAAGCCGGCCAAGCCGGGCCAGCGCCTTCACGGCGCTTTCATGTGCATGCTCGGCATCCTGGCGGAAGAGTTGCGGGCGGATGATCCGTTCATAAAAAAGCCCCATATCCCACAGCGTGCGGGCTGCCCCCGGAAAAATCAAGGGTTGCTCCTGGCTCCGCCCAAAAATCCCCCGGGGGGTGGGCCGTTATGGCCGGGGGACGGGAAACTCTCACCGTTGCCCGGAGCGGAGGGAAGCCTGGGGAGTGCCAGAAATCGGCCTCATGGTTTACCTGCTCCTGACGAGAATGTTCCCCACAAAAATATTCCCGCATTTTTCTGCTTGTTTTCGTCCCAGCCCCTCGCACGCTGCGCGCAAATTCGCCGCCAGTTTCGCGGCTTGACCTGGCCGGCGCCGGGCTTCTCTGCTCTCGTTCCACCGCCTTTATCTCTTTCTCCTCCATGGCCAAATCTTCCGTCATTCTCGACTGGTGCATCGTCCGGCTCGGCTCCGACCACAACTGGTGGGTGGACGAGGTCAGCGACCCCGTGCGCTGGGATGTGGACGGCCTCAGCATCGTGGATCCCCGCCAAATCGCCCACCTCATCGAGCTCGTCGAGCCGCTGCGTGACTATGGCTTTGATCAGGAGCTGCTGGAGGCTGCGTTCATCCCCTTCCGCATCGAAAAGGAGGCGCCCAAGAAATGCCTCCGGCTCAAGCGGGTGAAGGATTCGTTCTTCGAGACCGAGGAAAAACTCTTCGGCCTGCCCGACATCCTCGACGAGGAAAACGGCCCCTACGCCGATCTGCTCGACCACCTCACCCGCTGCCGGGTCAAGATGCTCAACGACCTTTTCCATTTCGAGTCCAAACTCACCGTGGACGAGCTGGAGGACGAGCTGCGTGAGAGCGAGAATGCCGACTTTGCCGAGGGCAAGGCGCTCCACGCCCATCACGAACTGTGCGCCATCCTCGACTTCATGCCTGCCGGCTACGAGCTGGAGGACGGCGAGGAAGCCCCCCGCAAAGGCAAGGCCAAGGCCGAGGACGACATTGACGAGGCCGACCTCCCCCAGCTCGACGAGGCCGAAGAAGAACAGTTGAAAAACGACCAGTCTCTCGAATGGGACGAGGACAAGGAGAAGGACAAGGAAGAAGACCCCGCCGCCAAACTCCCCCCCGGAAAGGAAACCGAGGTTGAGGAAGATTGGAGCGACGACGACGACGCAGACGAGGAAGATGAGGACGACGACGACGAGGATGATGGCGGCAAGAAAAAGCCCGCCAAAAAGTCCTCGCCTCCTCCCCGCGGCAAACGCGGCAAGCGCTAGGACCCGCTTCGGTTACCCGGTACTCCCGTAAAACTGGGCGCATGTTTTAAGGCAGGAACCGGCCTGAGCCAGCGATGCAGGACTCCCGCCATGAGATCTCTTCCGGCACCACTGATCGCGCTTTCGTTCTTACTCCTTGGTTGCATGGGGCCGGACCATGTCTCCCCGACCGAATTCAAGCACCAGTTCGCAGAGGTGGGGCAGCCTCAGTTAATCCGCAACGTGACCTACCTCGGTCTTAAGAAGGGTCGGGCATTCATTCTTATCAAGGATCCTCTGAAAAACACACCGCTGCTGCCGAGACCAGCGTGCGGAAAGTTTTTTTGCGCGAGGCGAGCAGAGGTTTGAGGACGAAAAGCAGCATGGTGGAGGGGGCCGCGGTGAGTGGAGACGGGAGCTGCGCCGGGTTCCGTC
>CANJLB010000012.1 GCA_947475065.1 Opitutia bacterium
AACCGCATGAGCGAGCTCAAGACGCTCTACGGTGATGTCACCAAGACCACCGGCGACCAGGCCAACTACAACACGGAGTTCACCGCGTTGCAGAGCCAGCTCACCGCCATCGCGGCCGAAAAGTTCAACGGCAAGTCGCTGTTCGGCACCTCGACCAGCTCCGTCTCCGTGACGGAAGACGGCTCGACCAGCTCTGCAGTCACCATCGCGGCGACTGACCTGTCGTCCAGCTCGAGCGGCGTCGGCGTCCTGACCGCCAACACCACGAGCACGTCCCTCGGCGTGGTCACCCTGACGAACATCACCGACGCCATTGAGTCCGTTGCCACGATGCGCGCCGCCAACGGCGCCGGCCAGAGCCGCCTCGGCTTCGCCGGCAGCCTGCTCACCACGAACAAAGCCAACCTCGAGGCTGCCAACAGCCGCATCGTTGACGTGGACGTGGCGCAGGAGTCCACGCAGCTCGCCCGCTGGAACACGCTCGTCCAAGCCGGCACGGCCATGCTCGCGCAGGCCAACGGGTCGGCGCAAACCGCCCTGCGGTTGCTCCAGTAAGCCAACAGCCAGTTGATGACATCCTGAAAGGGTTCCTGGACCCCGCCCGCCGCAAGGCGGGCGGGGTTTCCGGCGTTCACCCTTCATCGCCCTCGCCGCTTTCATCCGGCACCAACGCCGCACGGCGCAGGCTTGCCGCCCGTCGTGCGATGCGCTTCCTTTTCCACCATGCTCCTCGCGTGGACCACCGTAGCCAGCGCGGCCGATGCCGACCTGCTCGCCGCCGGGGCGATCGCGAGCGGTCACGCGGTCTGCGTGCAAATCGATGGTCCCGTCACGTCGCATTATCGCTGGCAGGGCGCACCGGAGCGAGCGGCGGAGATTCGGCTCACGTTCAAATTTTTGCCCGACCGGCAGGCGGCGCTGGAGCAGTGGCTGCACGCGGTGCATCCTTACGCCGTGCCGGAATGGGTGGTCGTGCGGGCAGAACATGTCGGGGAAAAATACTTGTCATGGGCGCGCGCCAACGCTAACTCCTAACCCTTTATTCAATCCGTCCCGCATTTTTACCAGCCATGTCCCAGCACAAAAGCCTCCAAGGCGTCTCCGGCCTCGTCGTGAAACGCAACGTCCTCAAGCGCTTCGAGCGCGTCGCTATCCTCAAGAAGCGCGCGCAATGGAAGGAAGGCGACCGCGTGCAGGGTCTCCGCAAGACCAAGCCGGACGTCTGAGCCTGCGGCTTTCGGCCGGTCCCACCGCCCGACCCGTCCGGCGGCGGGTTCGGCCGCGTTTCACCCTCCTTCCCCATGCACGCATTGTTTGAGCAACTCATCGGCTGGTATCGGGGGGTGCTGGAAACTGACGGCTACCCGGTCATCGCGCTCCTGATGTTCATCGAGAGCACGTTCATTCCGCTGCCGAGCGAGCTCGTCATCCCCTTTGCCGCCCATCTCGCCTACACCCAAGGTGGCCTTAGCCTGCCGGGTATTGTCATTGCGGGTGCGCTTGGCTCATGGGCCGGGGCGACCGCCATGTATTGGGTTGCGCGCTGGGCGGGCCGGCCGCTCGTCATGCGGCATGGCAACAAATGCTTTGTGCCACCGGACAAAGTGGAGCGGGCCGAACGCTGGGCGGCACATTATGGGAGCTTCGGGATTTTCGTGTCGCGACTGCTGCCGGTCGTGCGCCATCTTATCGGCATCCCCGCCGGCATCGTGCGGATGACCTACTGGAAGTTTTCGCTGCACACGCTGCTCGGCTCCGCCGTGTGGTGCGCGGTGCTCTGCTGGTTCGGCGTGAAGTTTGGCGACGACCTGAGCCGGTCCGAGAGCGTGGCCAAAACCGCCAGCCTCTGGATCGGCGGGGCGATGCTCGCGCTCGGCGCGATCTACTACGCCTTTGTCCATCGTTTCATGCAGTCGGAAAAAAAATGATTCCCGACGGGGCCGGCATCCGGTGCGCCCCGCATCAGACAATGTCCAGCCCCATCCGCTCGCGGCAGAACCGGCGAATGTCGTCGGCCAGCGGCGCGGTGAATATTTTCGGCGCGCCCGCCCCCGTCAGGTCAATCTCGGCGCAGTGCAGCGCCTGACGCGGGAGGATGAGCCTGGCGGCAAGCGCCGGCGTCCAGCCGTGGTCAATGAACTCAAGGTAAAGCCGCGCGTCGGGGCCGTAGATCTTGTCGCCGACGACCGGGTGACCGAGCCAGTGCGCATGGGCGCGGATCTGGTGCTTGCGGCCCGTTTCGGGCCGGGCGCACGCCAGCGTGAAGCCGCCGCCCGCCGCCTGCGGCTCGAAACGCGTGACGGCCGGCTTCCCATCAGGCCGCACGCAAGTCTTGATGAAAACCGGCGTCGTGATGTCGTCACCGAGCGGCTGGTTCACCGTCACGGTCTCCTGCAAAATGCCGGTGAGGATCGTACGATAGCTTTTGGCCACCCGTCGCTCCTGCATCGCGCGCTGGAGGCGCGACGCCATCGCCGCGTCCTTTGCCAGCACGACGACGCCGCTCGTCTCGCGGTCGAGCCGGAAAATGAGATGCATCGCCGGCAGCCCGGTGTGCTCACGCAGTGCGCCGACGAGGCTCGACCACGGGCCGGCCTTCGACGGGTGGCAGACGACGTCACCGGGCTTGTTGACGACGAGCAGGCGCTCGTCCTCATGGAGGATCCAGCCGCTCAGCTCGTCCGGCGCGATCATCCGCACGGGGCCGATGCGCGTGCGGCGCGGCCACGCGCACGCCCGAATCGGGTAGTCGGGCCCGGCCACAGGCAGCTGGCCGGCCATCGGGCCGACACTCGCGGCCGGGTTCACGCCGGCCGTGCTCACGGCGGGGACGGCCTGATTTGTTTAAGCCGGTATTTTTTCAACATGACCGCGCTGCCGCGCGCGGCGAGCGGCTTCGGCACCCGGGCGCTGAACATGACGAGCGCCTTGTTTTTCCAGCCGGTCACCACCTGCGCCCGCCCCGCCGCCAGCGCGCGGAACGATGCGTCCACGACCTCGTCGCACGTCATGCTCAGCGCGTCCGGCACGCTGCCCAACTGCATCCCGGCGCGCTGCGAGAAATTTGTCGCCGTCGGCCCCGGACATACGGCGAGAGCGCGCACGCCGGTGCCGCGCAGCTCCTCGTTGAGCGCCAGGCTCCAATGCAGGAGAAACGCCTTGGTCGCGCCATAGGTCGCCATGTAGGCCGTGGGCTGGAAGGCCGCCGTCGAGGCGAGGTTCATGATCGCGCCGCCGCGCGTCTTGAGCCCGGGCAGCAGCAGGCCGGTGAGGTGAACGACGGCGCGCACGTTGAGATCCACCATGCCGAGCTGGTGTTCCAGCGATGGGGCGGGGAATTTTCCGTAGGAGCCAAAGCCGCTGTTGTTGATGAGCAGCACACGGCCGGCAGGCGCGGCCTCGCGCAGCCAGGCTGACACTTGGCCGGCACCGCCGACGACTTCAGAAGATTTTTCCAAATCGCACGCGATGTGGCGCAGCTGATGCTCCGGGAGATTTATGTCAGGTTTGTTACGAGAAAGATTGCAAATGCACGCCGCCGGATTCAGTTTCGCCGTGTGCTCGATCAACGCTTTCCCCAAGCCCGAGGATCCGCCGGTCACGATGACGGCGACGAAGGAGCGAAGCGTCTCTGGGATGGAAGGCATGGCGAGGCGGTGTGTGATTTTTCACGGGCGGATTTTCCGCCCATAACCCAAACGGAATCCGAAATCATGAACAAACACAACCAACCAAGCGAAGTGATCGTGTCCGGCATCCATCTCGAACTCACCCCCTCGATCAAAACCTTTGTGCAGGAAAAAACCGCCCGGCTGTTCCGTCACGAGGAGCGCATCATCCGCGCCCGCGTGGAGATCGAATGCGACCCACGGCAGGATGTGAAGCATCGTTTTACAGCCAAAGGGCACCTCGCCCTCAACGGCCCTGCGCTCAATGTCGCAGTCGCAGCTGAAGAATGCCACAAGGCCATCGCGCTGCTGGTGGACAAGCTCGACCGCATGCTCGGCCGCCGCGCCAAGTTGTTCAAGGCCAAGCGCCACGATCTCCACGCCGTTGAGTGGGCCGATGTCGCCCTGCCCAAAGCAGTGTGAGCCGCCTCCGCACGCCCGTTCTCTCCCGGATTAAAAAACCAAGCCCGCCGTTCCTCCGGCGGGCTTTTTGCAGTTGAAATTGGTGCACCCGTAGGGAGTCGAACCCCAAACCTTCTGATCCGTAGTCAGACGCTCTATCCAATTGAGCTACGGGTGCGTAAAGGAACAATAGCAAGCAGGTGACCGTCGCTGGCGCAAGCGCGAAGTTTGCCGCCGATCCTGCGGCGGCCGATAATCAGCCCAACTTTCCGGTCAATTGCCCATGCAAAATAATTGCTGGACATGACGGAACAAACCGGTTTCCTTTACGACTAATCGCGTAACAGCGCCATCACTTCTCCCTGCAACCTAAATCCTAAATGAAAAAGACACTCATTAAATCCCTCATCGTCGCCATCACTTGTTTTGGCGCAGTCGCCGCCCAGGCCCAAGCCGTCAAAATCTTGTCGTTTAACGGCGCCAAGGTGAATGCGGGCTACTACAAATCTCAGCAGCTTGCCACTGCGCTTGGGATTAAGAAGGCGAGTGCCGAGCAGGTGATCCTCGATCAGCAGAAACAGCTCCAGCAGCTTTCTGTCGATTTTCAGGCGATTTCCGCCCAATACAAGGCTACGCCGGAAACCGACGCCAGCAAAAGAGCAGCTTTGAACAACGATGCCACGCTGAAAAGCGAAACTTTCAACAAAACGCAAGAAAACCTCCAACGGACGATCAAGAATGAGCAGGATCTCCTAGACAAGCAGAACGCTGCCGCTCAGCAAGAGGTGGTTTCCGACATCATCGGCGCCGCCAACATTGTGGCCAAACGCGAAAAAGCGACCGTCGTGCTGGACATGAACAATGTCGTTTACATTGATACCGCCTTGGCGATGGACATTACTGACGCTGTTCTGACCGAGTTGAACAAGGGTCACGAAAAAGACGTCGTCAAGCCCGCTGAGGTGAAGCCGGCCGATGCCAAGCCCGCCACGACTCCTGCGAAATAATCATCGCCTGATTCGTCGGCAAGAATTCACCCGTTCCGCACCTTGCGGAGCGGGTTTTTTTTGCTAAATGCCTTCCATCCAGTCTTTAGCACGGCTTAAAGGCACCCATTGAGTTTGGGTCGAAGTGCCGTCACCCATTCTTAACGCATTCAGGCCAGTTCCGGCTTCTCCTATGGCCAGATTTTTCGCAAGCTTTCGCCGCCATCGCGTACCAGATCTCGGCCATGACCACAATTATCTCAGCTGCCCTCCCCATATCACGCCGCCCCGCGCTCGTGGATCGTGTGCTGGCCGGCACCCTGACCGGGCATGGTTACGCGCTGCGCCTCGCCACCGGCACGGATGACGTGCGTGCGGCACAGGCGCTTCGCTTCAGGGTATTCAATGTTGAGCTAAACGAAGGACTCACCGCCTCTTACTCCACCGGACTCGATGCCGACCGCTTCGACCCGGTGTGCGACCACCTGTTGGTAACGGTGGAAGTGACCGGTGAAGTCATCGGCACCTACCGCCTCCAAACCGGGGCACAGGCGGCGGCGCACCACGGCTACTACAGTGCACAGGAATTTGATTTCTCACCCTACGAGCCCTTGCGTGGCAAATTGGTCGAGCTTGGCCGTGCCTGCGTCCACGTTGAGCACCGTAACCGCGCCGTGCTTGGCCTGCTCTGGAAAGGCATCGCCGACTATGCGCGCGCGCGCGGCGGGCGCTGGCTCGTCGGCTGCAGCTCGCTTACCTCGCAGGAACCGGCTGACGGCGCGGCCATGCTCGCGGCCTTCACCCCCAAATACCTCGCGCCAGACCCGTTCCGCACCAATCCGCTCCCTGCCGTGGCCTGCCCGCTCGACCGGGTGACCTTGCCCCCACCACGCGTGCCCAAGCTCCTCGCCGCCTACCTGTCGCTCGGCGCGAAAATCTGCGACGCGCCGGCGATTGACCGCGAGTTCAGGACGATTGATTTTCTCACACTGCTCGACCTGGACACACTTTCGGCCGAAACCGTGGTGAGATATTTGCGCGGTTGAAAGCCTTCTGCCTCCCGGCCGCGGTGGCAACGACGCAGGAAATGGGGTGCTCCAACACATACGCGGGCATCGGCAGGCTCTCCGCTGTCTTGCGGTTCGCGCGCCAGCCCTCTTTACTCGGCAGCGCATGACCGTCTCCGAAGACCTCTTCGCCCGCGCTCTCCGGCTCATCCCCGGCGGCGTCAATTCCCCTGTTCGCGCCTTCCGCTCCGTCGGCGGCGCTCCGTTTTTCGTCAAAAGTGCGCGCGGGGCGACGCTCACCACAGCCGACGGCCGCGAGCTGATTGACTTCGTCTGCACCTGGGGCCCCGCCATCCATGGGCACAACCACCCGCGCATCAAGGCTGCCATCGCCGACGCGCTCGAAAACGGCACGAGCTTTGGCACGCCCAATCCCTACGAGGTCGAGATGGCCGAGCTCATCACACGCTTCGTGCCGTCCATCCAGAAAGTCCGCCTGTGCAACAGCGGCACCGAGGCCACCATGTCGGCCATCCGGCTCGCGCGCGGGTTCACGCGGCGCGACAAGATCATCAAGTTTGCCGGCTGCTACCATGGCCACTCCGACTCGCTCCTCATCAAGGCCGGCTCCGGCGCGCTCACCCACGGCCACCCCGACAGCGCCGGCATCCCTGCCGCGTTCGCCCAGGAAACCGTTGTGCTGCCCTACAACGACCGCGCCGCCGTCGAAGCCGCCTTCGCCGCCAATCCCGGCCAGATCGCCTGCGCCATCGTCGAGCCCTACTGCGGCAACGTCGGCTTCATCATGCCCGACGCGGGCTGGCTGCAGCACCTCCGCATCGTCACCGCAAAGCATGGCGCGCTGCTCATCTACGACGAGGTGATGACCGGCTTCCGCCTGCACAAAGCCGGCGTGCAGGGATTGCTTGCTGACGAGTCTGACAATTGTGGGCGGGGTGCCCCCACCCCGAAAAATGTAATGCCGGGTGAGGGCACCCGGCCCACATCAACACCACTCGTCAGCCTCTCCACCCTCCCCGACCTCACCTGCCTCGGCAAAATCATCGGCGGCGGCCTCCCGGTCGGCGCATTCGGTGGACGCGCCGACATCATGGACATGCTCGCGCCGCTCGGCCCAGTTTATCAGGCCGGCACGCTCAGCGGCAACCCGCTGGCCATGGCCGCCGGCATCGCCGCCCTCCGTCTCCTCGACGAGGAAAATCCATACACCCACCTCGATACCCTCGGCCAGCAGCTTCGCGACGCCGTCCTCACCGCCGCCAAGTCCAAAGGCCTCCCTGTGCAGGTACCGCAATGCGGCTCAATGCTGAGCGCGTTCTTCACGCCGACGTGCGTACGCGATTACGCCACCGCGCTCACGGGCGACGCCAGGCTCTTTGCCAAATTTTTCCATACCTGCCTCGCCAAGGGCGTCTATCTCCCGCCCAGCGCCTATGAGAGCTGGTTCCTCAGCACCGCCCACGACGGCCCGGCGATTGACCGGGCGTGCGAGGTGATGAACGAGGCGATCCGAGACCTGTAAATTTGCTTCATCAATGAAGATGACAACGTCAATCCCCGCTGCGCAAGCGTCCGCGATGGCGTGATCGGTTCGGCTTGGGTCATGCGACGAGTGTCGCCGAGAATCGCGGCGAGACAACGGATAATTTCACTCATCCATGCCGGCGAGTTTATCACGGAAACGCTGAAGGACGGAACACGGAGGGGGCTGTTCCGCAGTTTCGCCCTTCCGCGTTCCGCGATCTTTCCACCATCCGTAGTCAAATTCCTAACTATTCCTCGCCTGCCCGGCCACGCCCGGCCTTGATGCCGGCCCGATGCCGCTTGTCGGCGACTTGCTTCAGCTTTTGCCCGTAGCTCTTTTTGCGGTTGCGGCGGCGTGCCTGTTCGAACGCCGACCGCCGCGCGTGCTCGGCCGCGCGGCGCCGGCCTTCCAGTTTCGCCACCAGCTCAGCCCACGCCAGCTCGCGGTTGGCGACCTGCGAGCGTTCACGCTGACAGCGCACCTCCAAACCGGTCGGGCGGTGGCGCAGCAGGACCGTCGAGGAGGTCTTGTTGATCTTCTGCCCACCGGGGCCCGAGCCGCGGACGAATTGCTCCTCCACGTCGGCCGGGCGCAGGCCAAGGGCCCCGAACCGGTCCAGAATTTGGCTTGGTAAATCCATGCTGCCCCTGCTTTTCTCGATGAAACACTTCCGGTGCAAGCGAGTCTTATCCGCTTGGCCCTTTTTTCTTTCCTTATATTTCCCGCTCAAGTCTCTCTCCGCTCCGGTTTGCCCTGTTTCACATCTCCTGATTTCTGCCTCTTTTCCTCCTTCAAAAACCTTCATTGATCCTCCAAACATTATGTCCTCTTCCCCGCTGACCGGCCCTGCCTGGGCCCAGAAACTTCGCGATGAAATCGGGCAGGCTGTCATCGGCCAGCACGGGGTCGTTGAGCGCCTGCTTGTCGCCCTGCTCGCCAACGGCCATGTCCTCCTGGAGGGCATGCCGGGCCTCGCCAAGACACTGCTCGTCCGCTCGCTCGGCTCCGCCCTCGGCGTGCAGTTCGAACGCATCCAGTTCACGCCCGACCTGCTGCCCAGCGACGTCGTCGGCACCATGATCTACTCGCCCAAGGACGGTGCGTTCAGCCCACATCACGGCCCGATTTTTGCCAATCTGCTGCTCGCCGACGAAATCAACCGCGCACCGGCCAAGGTGCAGAGCGCGCTGCTTGAAGCCATGCAGGAGCGGCAGGTGACCATCGGCGGGCAGACGCATGCGTTGCCAAAGCCATTTTTCGTGATGGCCACGCAAAACCCCATCGAACAGGAGGGCACCTATCCGCTGCCCGAGGCGCAGACAGACCGATTTCTCTTCAAGCTCATCGTGGACTACCCCGCGCCCGCCGACGAGGCCGCGATGCTCCAGCGTTGGGGACAGGTCACCCAGCAGCCCATGCTGCGCGCCGTCTCGGGCGGCGAGGAACTGCTCAACCTCCGCCGCGCCGTTGACCAGATCCACGTCGCGCCCGCCGTGCAGGGCTACATTCTCGCGCTCGTGCGCGCCACCCGCGACCGGGCCACACCGGCCGCCGGGGCCATGCGCAAACGTCAGCTCACTTTCGGCGCGTCGCCGCGTGCGTCACTCGCACTCTACCAGTCCGGCCGGGCCCTCGCGTGGCTCCGCGGCGAGGATTTCGTCAGCCCCGCGCTGGTGCAGGAGCTCGCCCCTGATGTGCTCCGCCACCGCATCGGCCTCACCTACGAGGCGGAAGCCGAGGAGATGACCGCCGACAAAATCGTTGCGCAAGTCGTCGAAACGACCCAAGTGCCGGCCCACGCGCACGCCTGATTCCGAATCCTGCCCTTCCTCCTTCGCCCAGCCTTCTCCTCCTTTGCCTGCCTGGCGTTTCCGTCAGGCCCGACGAAAGGGAAGAAACCATGGGCCAGCAGAAGATTCCTCCCGTCCATGACCGCCGCCTCCTCCGCTCCCGCCTCCGCTTCGCTGGCCCTGCTGCGCCGGCTGGAATGGCGCGTGCGCCACGCGGTTGAAAACATCCTCAGCGGTGAATACCGCTCGGCCATTCGCGGACGCGGCATGGAGTTCGACCAGGTTGTGCGCTATGAGTTTGGTGACGATGTGCGCGACATTGACTGGAATGTCACCGCCCGCCTCGGCGAACCCTACCGCAAAAAATTTGTGGAGGAACGCGAGGTCACTGTGCTCGTCGTTTTCGAAGACACGCCCAGCCTGCAGTTCGGCTCCGGGGCGCAGTCGAAACGCGAGGTGCTGCTCGAGCTCGCCGGTCTCGTGATGCTCCTCGGGGCGGTCAACCGCGACCGCGTTGGCTTCCTCCACACCACGCCTGGCGGCTACCTGCTGCGCGAGCCCGTGCGTGGTCGCGGTCAGATTCTGCACGCCGCCTCCTCGCTGCTCTCGCAGCCGCCGCCGCCGCTCGCCAACCCGGCCACTCCGACCTGCACCCTGCCTTGGAAGCTGCTTGCCCGGGCCGCTCCGCGCCACAGCATCCTCATCTGGCTCGGCGACTTCCCCGCGGGCCCCGCGCCCGAGGGCTGGGCGGTGCTCCAGCGCCGCTACCAGACCATGGGCTTTCGCACGGACGACCCGTGGGACCGCGCCCTGCCCGCCGGCGAAACCTTCGCGGCGTACGATCCTGTCGCCGGCCGGCTCGTCACCCTGGAAAACTCCGCCGCCGAGCGCGCCGCCCATGCCACATGGCGCCGCCGGCGCGAAGAAAGTTGGGCGGCGCTTTTTCCCGACGTGCAAAGCCGCCTCACTGTCGGCACCGATGAGGACCGGCTTGACGCGCTCGTGCGTTTTTTCCACGCCCGCATGGGCACCGGCGGTGCCAGGCCCATGTAACCAGATGCCCGCCCCGCTCTCCAGCCACCTGGCATTCGTCACCTCCAATTTGCGGCTCGCCAGCCCGCTCTGGCTGCTCGCGCTGCTGCTCATCCCGGCGGCGCTGTGGCTGCGCGGACGGCGCGCGGTGCCGGTGCTGCTCGTGCCGTTCGCCGCCCTGTGGCACCGGCCCTCGGCCGTGTCGCCCTCGCGCTGGCGTGCGATGCTCGCCGGATTCGCGCTCATGCTGCTCGCGTTCGCCCTAGCCCGCCCACAGCGCGTCGAGGACAGGGTCATCGAGCGCACCGAGGGCTATGACCTCGTGCTGTGCATTGATCTCTCCGGCTCGATGCTGGCCGAGGACTTTGAAAAGGATGGCCGCCGTTACAACCGTCTCCAAACGGTCAAGCCCGTCATCGAGTCCTTCATCGCCCAGCGCCCCAACGACCGCATCGGCGTCGCCGTGTTTGGCGAACACGCCTATACGCTCGCGCCACTCACCTTCGACCACGCATGGCTCTCCGCGCAGGTTAACCGCCTCCGCATTGGTCTCGTCGGCCCCGACCGCACCGCCATCGGTGACGGCCTTGGGGTCGCGCTCACCCGCCTCGAGCAGTCCGCTCGCGAGGCCAACGGCCGCCGGCAGGGTGCGTTCATTGTCCTCCTCACCGATGGCGAGAACAACAGCGGCGCGCTCGCCCCCGAACAGGCCGCCAACATCGCCAAATCGCGCGGCATTCCCATCTACACCATCGGCGCGGGCCGCAGCGGCTTCGTGCCGATGCCCAATCTTGACGAGGCGGGCCGGCCAACGGGAAGCTACCGCACGGTGCTATCCGACCTCGATGAGCGCCCGCTCCGCGCCATCGCCGAACAGACTGGCGGGGGATTTTTCCGTGCCGATGACACGCGCACCGTCGAGGAAGCGTTCAAAGCGATCAACCGGGCCCAAAAAATCGAGTTCGAGGCGAAAAGCCACCTGGTCACCACCGAGCTGTTCGCATGGCTCGCCGCCCCAGGTCTCGCGTGCATGGCGCTGGCCGCGCTGGGAGCCGGCCGGCCGATCGAAATAACGGCAGCCGTAGGCAGCCCCAATCCGCCCGGAAGCCACGAGGCCTTCTCTCCCCTTCCGGCCCGGTTGCCCCTGTTTGTTCCTGCGCTCCCACAACCTCCGGCCATCCCGCCGCCACTGCCCACGCCAAAGCCCGATCTCTGGCTGGTGCTGGGCGCGATCGTCGTTGTTGGATTAAATGTCTGGATCGGATTCCGCAGAGAAATGCTTGCATCGGGTGTCCACTCGCACGCTTTTGGCCGGGCCCTCGGTCAAATTCTAGGACCAGGGATTATCGTTTTGCTCTTTCGCATCGGGAAAAGATTCAGAAACCCACGTTCATCCGTACAAATCATGTTCTGGAGTTCGTTGCTCAAACTGGTGGGGATGCTGCAAGGTTAGCAAACCACCCCTCCATAGACGAAAGCTCACCCGATTATCTGCTGTTTCGCATGAATTTTGCCTCGCCCCATGTTCTCTGGCTCCTGCTCGCACCCGCCTTGTGGCTGGTGTGGGAGTCCTCGCGCCGCACCCGCTCAGTCGGTGCCGATCACCCCAAAATTCTCCGTGCCGAGGCCGGCGCAAATTCCTTAAATTTTACCGCACCGCCGGCTTTCAGCTCCTCGGCCCTTCAGCCGTTGCCGCACACCAGCAGCCGTCGCGTCCGCTGGCGTTTGCAAGCCGGCCTCGCCGTCACGCTGCTAGCGCTCGCCCAGCCGCAATGGGGCCGCATTGAGGAGCCGGTCTTTGTGCAGGCGCGCGACATCCTGATCGCCGTTGATCTCTCACGCTCGATGCTCGCGCCCGACGTGAAGCCCTCGCGGCTGGAACGTGCCCGGCTGCTCGTGACCAGCCTGCTCGAAAAGCTGCACGGCGAACGCGTCGGCCTCGTCGTGTTTTCCGGCACTGCGTTTCTGCAAAGCCCCCTTAGCGGCGACTACGAGATCCTCCGGGAGTTTCTCCCCGCGCTCGGCCCCGACTACTTGCCGGAGGGGGGCACCAATTTTTCCGCCCTCGCCGACACCGCGCTGGCCGCGTTTGGCAACGGCAGCGCGGCCGACCGCTTTCTCATCGTCCTCAGCGACGGTGAGGCCAACGATGATGACTGGAAGTCGCGGTTGGATGAACTCAAGGCCAGGGGCGTCCGCGTCATCGGCCTCGGCGTCGGCACGGGCGAGGGTGCGATGATCCCGGATGGCACGGGCCAGTTCGTGAAGGACGAGCGCGGCGCGGTCGTGCTCTCCCGGCTCGACAGCTCCACGCTGCGCGGGCTCGCCGACGCCACGGGCGGCGCCTATGCCGACGCAAGCGGCTGGGTGGACCTCGCGCTACTGTTGGAGGACACCGTTGAGCGCGGCCAGCGCGGAGCGTTCCGCGAGGCCGGCCGCGTGCACCTCGCCGAGCGTTTCCAATGGGTGCTCGCCCCCGCGCTGCTGCTGCTCGCGTGGAGTTTCTGGCGCGAATTTCCTGTCCGCCCCGGCCCCCGCTCACTCGCGCTGCGCACGGATCGGGAGCCAGGAAACCCGCCCACGACCGCCGCCACGCTGCTCATCCTTGCTTCCTGCCTGCTTCTTCCCCCGCCCGGTTTCGCCGTCGTCACCCGCTCCGACGCCAACGGCAAAGAAACCTCCCCGCTCCCCAGGCTCGTCTCCCGCCTCGCCGCCACACCCAACGCGCGCGCCGCTGACTGGGCCGACCTGGCCAACGAAACACTCACGTGGGGCAACGAGCTCAAATCCGGGCAAAAGCCCGTGTCCGAAGGCCCGGTGCGCGACGGTCTCGCCGCCGTCGAACTCGGAACAAAACTCGACGCCAAGGCTGCCGACTGGCCGAGTCTGCGCGCCGCACTGGAAAAGCTCCTCGAAAAATCCGACGAGCAAAAATCACCGCAGGACAAGTCAGACCAGCAGCAACCCAATCCATCCAAGGACCAAGACCAGACCAAAGACCAAGGCCAGCCAAAGGATCAGCAGCCAAACCAATCGCAATCATCGCAGTCCGCCCAAAACCAGCCGGGCAACCCCTCGTCGCAGCAACCGCCCTCCTCCCAGCCGCCGGACAAACAAGAGCAAGGCGAGCCGTCCACACCGCAAAACGGCAAGGACCAAAATCCCAACCCCTCCTCCCCTTCCGACGAGCCGCCGCCACGTTCCAGCCAGCAGACGTTGGGTGAAATGAACTCCGCGGGCGACCAGAAGCCACCGCCCGCACCCGACGAAATGCAACAGGTCGGCGGAGGACCCTCCAATGCGCGCACCGCCGCCGCCAACGCCCCCACCGACCCCGCGCTCCTTCTCCAGCTACAGAAACTCGACGAGCTCCGCAACCAGGATTCCCCTGTGCGACTCTACCAGCTCATGCAGCAGCAAGAAGACCGCCCGCCCGCCAGCAAAAACCACAACTGGTAACGACCCGCCATGCGCCGTCTCCGCTTATTCTTAGTACCGCTTCTCCTCGCCCTTGCGTGCCCCGTCCTCTGGGCGCAGACGGCCAGTGTCCACTGGGATCCGCCCGGCGGCACGCTCGCCACTGGCCAGGCCACCGTGCTCAAGCTCGTTTATGAAAACTGCGCACCCAAGGACAATGCGGCCCCAACCCTGCCTGCGGTGAACGGCCTCAGCCTCCAGTTTGCCGGCCGCAGCACGAGCGGACGCATCAGCTTCGGCACTCCCGCCGGGGCGTTCACGCAAACCTCCACGGAGCTAACCTACGGTGCGCTCCTCACGGGCAATCAACCCGTCACCATCCCGACTTTTGCCGTCGAGACCGACAAAGGCCGCCTCACCGTTCCCGCCGCGAACTATGCCGCCAGTGCCGCCACCATCGGCAACACAGCCATCTCGCTCGACGCCGTCGTGCAATCCCGTTTCGCGCTGCCGGCCGACACCGTGTGGGCCGGCGAAGTGTTCCCGCTCGCCTACCAGCTGACGGTCCTCCGCCGCTATCCTTCCCAGCTCGCCGGCAACCCGGAATGGGACTCCGCCCCGCTCGTCACCGAAGGGTGGCCGAAGCAGCCCTCAGCTTCCAATGTCACCCAAGGTGGTGAACCGCGCGAGATGGTCACCTACGACACGCGTGCCTACGCCAAGCGACCGGGCACAGTTGCGTTCAAACCCGTGAGCCAGCTTGTCTATGTGCAGACGGGCGTGCAAAACTCCCTCTTCAGCGCCCAGCCGATCGTGCAGCAGTTCTCCATCACCAGTGCGCCCGCCAGCCTCATCGTGAAGCCGCTCCCTGCGCCGGCGCCCGCAAATTTTTCCGGTGCGGTCGGCCAGTTCTCGCTCGTCGCCAAGGCCGTCCCGCTCACCGCTGCCGTGGGCGAACCCATTACCTGGACGCTCACGCTCGACGGCACCGGCAACTGGCCCGACCTCGCCAGCCTCCCCCCGCGCAATGTTTCGCGCGACTTCCGCGTCGTCTCGCCACAGGCCAAGCGCACGCCCGCCGAAGGCAAGCTCTTCGACGTCAACCTCGCCGAGGACATCGTGCTCATCCCCACCAAGCCCGGCACCTATACCCTCGGCCCCGTGACGATGGCGTGCTTTGACCCCAAGACTGGCCAATACAAAAATATCACGACAGAAAAATTCACCGTCACGGTCACTGGAGCGGCACCCGTCTCAGCCGGCGCGCAAGAGCCAGGAAACTCCGCCTCCACCGCGACCACACCACCCGCTTCCCCCACCCCGCCCGCAGGCATCCCGCGTGACCCGCTTCCCGCCGCCCCCCCCACCAGCATACCGCTCGGCCCAAGCGCCTTTTACGCCCTGCTCCTTGCACCCTTCGCCCTCCTCCCAGCCCTCTGGCTCGGCCTTGCCCTGCGCCGCGCGTGGGAGACCGATCCGCTCCGCCCCGCCCGTTCCGCCCACCGGCGCCTTGCCGCCACGATCGCAAAAATTCAGGTCGGATCCGACGCCCAGCTCCTCCACCACTGGCGCGCCGACACCGCCACGCTCTTTGGCGTAACTCACGCCGAGCCCACCGCCGTCGCACTGGAAAACAATCCAACCTCCGCTGTGCCTCAAAATGGGGCTCCTGCGCTCCTGTCGCGTTCCCCTTCCACGCTTCCGGCCTCATCCGTCCCCACCGCCGACTGGCAGTCCCTCTGGCACGACACCGACCGCGCTCTCTACGGTAAAAAATCCTCCCTGCCCTCCGATTGGCTCCCACGCGCAGAAGCGGCGCTGGCCGCCACGCGCATCCCTCGCTTCCAGCCGCTCCGGCTCTTCCTCCCGCGCAATCTCTTCCCTCTCGCCACACTTCTGCTGCTTTCCCTGTCTCCGTTCTCTCCGTTTCCGGCTCCGGTGCACGCAGCCGCACCCGCCGACACCACGACCGCTGCCTACCGCGAAGGAAAATTCGACGCCGCTGAAAAGTCCGCCCGCTCCGCCCTCGACGCCGCGCCCACCGACTGGACCGCGCATCACAATCTCTCGCTCGCCCTCGCCCAGCAAAGCCGCTGGCCTGAGTCTGCCGCACATGCGCTCGCCGCCTTCGTACAGCAACCACAGAACCCCGCGACCCTCTGGCATCTCGACCTCGCGCTCAAAAACGCCGGCTGGATGCCCGACGCCACGCGCCCCTTTCTTGCCGCCGCCCCCCTGGCCCGCCTCGCCGCCCGCGCGCCGCCCGCATGGTGGCAGGCCGCCGCCCTCATCGCCGCACTGCTCGCCGCCGCCGCACCTGCGCTCTTCCTCTGGCACGCCTATGGCGCGCGCTACCGCTGGCTTAAACCCGCCGCATGGACCGCCCTGCTCCTCGCCGTCCTGCTCGGCGGCGCTGCTGCCGTGATCCTGCGTCTCTATGGTCCGCTCGCCCATCCCAGCTCCGTGCTTGTCTGGCAGGCCACAAAACTCCGATCCATCCCCACCGACGTCGAGACCGGGCAAAAGACCACCCCGCTCTCCGCTGGCCTCGTCGCCGTGGCGGACAGCAGCTTCCTCGGCGGTCGCTGGTTCCGCCTTGCTTTTCCCAACGGCCAGACCGGCTGGGTGCGTCAGGAGGAATTAGTCAATTTGTGGTGACGTTCCCAATCTAGGCTCATGCGCCCGCCGGTTTTTCCCTGCTTCTGCTGTGTCCTCCTCAACCTACTGTGGGCGCCTCGCGCCATCGCCGACCGGGCTGCTGCACCTCGGCCATGCGCGGACGTTCTGGGTCGCCGCGCAGCGCGCCCGGCAGGCCGGCGGCATCTTGCTCCTGCGCAGCGATGACCTCGACGCTGTCCGCTTCCGCCTCGATTTCGTGGATGCGATGCTCGAAGACCTGCGCTGGCTCGGCCTCACATGGCAGGAGCCAATGGTCGCACAAAGCGCCCGCCGCCCTCGCTACCGCACCGCCCTGGAAAAACTCCACGCCACCGGTCTGATTTTCCCCTGCGCGCGCTCACGGCGCGACGTGATCGAGGCCGCGAGCGCCCCCCATGAGCCGCACGCCGGCGGGGTCCACGACGAGCCGGTCTATCCCGAGCATTTCCGCCCGGAAAACCACGTGCCGCTGCCCCCGCTGGATGAGAAAATCTCCGTGAACTGGCGCTTCCGCGTGCCGATCGGGGAGACCGTCATGTTCACAGACGGTCACCATGGGCCGCAAAGCGCCCTCGCGGGCCGCCAGTTTGGCGACTTTCTCGTCTGGCGCAAAGATGACACACCCAGCTACCAGCTCGCCTGTGCCGTGGATGACGCCGAGATGGGAATCACTGAGGTGGTGCGTGGCGACGACCTCATCCGCTCGACCTTCCGCCAAATTCTGCTGCTGCGCGCGCTCGGGGCGGAGCCGCCGGCGTATTATCATTGCCGGCTGATGCTCGACGAGCATGGCGAACGCCTCGCCAAGCGCCACGACGCGCTCAGTCTGCGAGCCCTCCGCGAGCAAGGCGTGACACCTGAGTCGGTCATTCGGAAATTTGATTCAGAAGCCAAGAAACCATGAAGCCAGAATCGGAAATGTCCGTCCAGCCGAACAGACCTGCCCATTCCTGATTTCCTGAGTTCCAGATTTAATCCGACTTTGGTTATGCCAATTTCAGGCTTCTCGGTTTCTTGGCTTCTGAATTAACTCACTCCGTGTCACCGAAAATCGGGGTCCTCAACATCTCTGACCGGGCCAGCGCGGGAGTCTACGAAGACACTCCCGGCAAGGCGTGCGTCGCATTGCTGCGCGAGTGGCTGGTAACACCGTTTGAGACTGACTACAAGATCATCCCCGACGAGCGTGCCGTGATCGAGGCGGAGCTGCGGCGCATGGCCGACGAAGCGGGCTGCTGCCTCGTGGTCACGACCGGCGGCACCGGCCCCGCGCCGCGCGATGTGACGCCGGAAGCCACCGCCGCCGTGTGCGAAAAAATGCTGCCCGGCTTCGGCGAGCTGATGCGCGCGACGTCGCTGAAGTTTGTGCCGACCGCCATCCTCTCACGGCAGACCGCCGGCGTGCGCGGCAAGACCCTCATCGTCAACCTGCCCGGCCGGCCCAAGGCCATTCGAGAGAATCTGGAGGCGGTTTTCCCGGCGATCCCTTATTGTGTGGACCTGATCGGCGGGCCGCGACTGGAGGCGGATGAGAGGGTGATGAAGGTTTTCCGGCCAGGGGCGTGAAGCAAAGGACGTTTTTTAACCGCTAATGGACACGAATTAACGCGAATTATCAGAGGCAGACAGAAGCCCAAACCTCAAAATCGGCCACGGAATATTGGCCGCAAAAAGGCGCGAAGAGTCGCAAATAGAACCCCGGAGCAGGCGGTCTTTTCTGTATTCGGCGAAACTGCATCAGGTTTGGGAGCACTTAAAAACCCTGAAAAACCCCGAAAAACCCTGAATTACCCCGAATAACACCGACTTACGCAGCTGAAAAACGACGCGTGATTTTGGGCAAGTTTGGGAGTCCAAGAGCCGCGACAAGGCGGATTTGCATAGGTTTGGGAGTGATTTAACGGGCTGCAAGGCGGGTGCACGATGATTGCAGCCAGCGTGCCGAGCTGCCGCCATCTGGCTCCCGAGATTGATCGGACGTGCTCATGCCGCAACCCCTTTCCTGCCCTGATCCCCGTCAAAAGCACTCTCAACAGCCGGTGCGGGCACCACCCGCAGGTCGGCCGCCGCCAGATGCGCCGGCCGGATGTCTTTGCTCCCGTCGTCGTTGGCGGCGAGCCTCGCCAGATGGAGGCGGCGGAACAGGATCCGCAGCCGGCCCGGCTCGCGGCTCCAGCGCCGGAGGACCTCCAGCGACGCCTTCCCGCCCGCCACCCGCAGTTTGTCAGCAATCGCGCGGAGGTCGGCCATCGGCGCGTATTCCGGCAGTGTGAGCACGTTGTCCAGCCCGCCGAACCGCCCGATGAACTGCTCAAAATACTGCGTGTTCGTCGGGTCGGCCAGCGTCTGGCCAAACACCGGCGTCCACGACAGGATGATCGTGCAGCCGGTGTCGTCGTTGATCTCCTGGAGGTAGTTGAGCACGGGTTGATCCGCGCCGCGCCTCTCGTTGTGGAGCTTCTGCACGTTGTCCACGATGATGGTGCGCTTGTTCGTGAGGCACTTGCCCAGCCGCACCAGCCGCTCCGAAGTCCCGGAGGAGATCGGGATGCCAAAGGCCGCGCCCAGCTTCATCTGAAAGCGGGATAGCCGCCCGCTGCTGGGTGCCTCGACATGGGCCGTTTTCCCTTGGTTGTGCAGCAGTTGGCGACGCTTGAGCATCCGGCTCTTGCCGGTGCCGGTGCTGCCGCAGATCGCGCCAAACTTGCAGGGGTTCTCTGGCGCGCTCACCGCGTCAATGTAGGCGTCCAGCTCGCGCCACGTCGGCGTCTCGACGAACGGCAGGCCGCCCGCCTCGCTGTTGAAAACCACCCAACGCCGCAGGAATTCCGCGATCTCCTTCACCAGCGCGAGGCCGGCTGGCCCGCCCGGAACCTTGCCCGCCTGCATCCGCTCCAGTCGGAATTGGCGACCGCTCAGGAGCCGGTAGGCGTAGTCCTCGCTCACCTCGATCTTGCCCTCCTTCCGCAGCAGGGGCGGCAGCAGTTTGTAATGGCCGTTCAATTCCTGGAGCACGACCTGGTTGATGAAGGCCACGTCCTCCATGACCTCGGCCGGATAGTGCGCGATGCTCGACTCAAACTGCGCGATGTCCTTGCGGATCGTCAGGCGCGTGCCGAGGTCGGTTCCCAACTCCGGGTCGCTATCGTCGGCGGGATTTGGGCTGGATGTGGTCATGTGGTTGATCTCCGTTTTCGGGTGATGATCGAGACCGGTCGGCGTGGTCGCGTCGCCCGGCGGTTGTTGGTTTGAAAGGGAAAAATTAGAGAGTCTCCCGAAGCTGCTGGAGCCGGCGACTGCGAGCGGCTTGGAGGCTGGTCTGTGCGGCCCGCTCGCGCCGCTCGGCGGGCGTCAGTTCCGGCGCGGTAGGCTTCGTGCGCCGGGGCGGCTCCTCCAGACGCGGCATGGCCGCCAGTGCCGCCGCGTTGTGCCGCCGCAGCTCGGCTACGGCCTCGTCGGTGTCCACGAGCAGGTAGCCGCGCAACAGCTCGCGGTCGGCCACCCGCGCGCCGCGCACCCGCCCGATCTCGCGGTGCAGCGCGTCGCGGTCGGCCAGATCCACCCGGCCCTGCCGCGCCACGCTGCCGAGGATGCGCCCGGCCTCGTCGGCCAGCACCACACGGCCCGCGTCGGCGGCGAGCGCGGCCACATACACCGTGCCCTCGCAGTCCTCGTCGAGCAGCGGGTGCTGCGGCTCGCGGAAGACCAGGGCGTCGTCGCCGTGCTCCGCGCGCGAGATCGTGATCTTGCCGTCGCGCACGCGCGCCGGGAAACGCGGCCCCTGCACATAGCTCAGCACGTCGTCGTCCACCGTCGTCAGCTCCGTGCCGGCCAGCAACCGGCAGAACCGCTCCGCCGGTGACTCCAGCCGCGAGATGACATTGCCCTTCACCGCCGCGATCTCGTCCTGCTCCTCGGGCGGCAGTGCGACAAACTCATGCCACGGCCGGAAATTCTCCGCTGGCGACCGCCGCCACTCCTGCACCCGCTCAAAACCCTGGATCGCGTGCTGCGTGCGAAACTCCAGCAGCTTGATCGTCCGCGCAAAGGCTGCACTCACCTCCGTGAAGGATTTCAGGGGCGAGCGGAAATACGCCGCCAGTTGCGCGTCATCCCGTGCCCGCGCCAGCAGCTCCGCCGTGTGCGCCTCGATGGCCGCCAGCTCCCCCGGCTGGTCGTCGTAACGTGCGCCGGCCGTGCCCGGCAGGTTCGCCAGTTGCACGTTGAGCAGGTGCCAGAAGCTCTCCAACGCGGCCTTCCCTTTGCTCCACGGAGCGCCACCGCTCTCCATCCAGCCGTGCGCCGTCGCCCTTTCGTGGAAGATCGCGGTTTTCTCGAATCGGATGAGGTCGCCAAAGAGCGAGTGCAGCAGCGCCTTGGCCTCCGGCGGGACGCAAGCCGCTGCGTTTTCATGGACAAACGTGATGCCCCACGGCGGGATGCCCCAGCGCCGGAGGGTCTCGACGACCACGATCAGCGCCATCTCCTGCGTGACGCCATGACGCTCCGTCCGGTCGCCGTCGCCCTCGATTTCCGGCCGCTTGCGCGCGCGAGGTTTGCCGCAGTGCGCCGTGATGATGGTCGAGGCCGCGTCGAGCCCGGCGACAAACAGCGGATAGACGATCTCCCCCAGCCCCCGGTTGAACCAGGTGCAGCGCACGTCGGCCCGCACATCGTCCAGAATGACGTATTGCAACGGGAGCAGGTTTTTGCGGTCGCCCAGCACCATGTCCGGCTGCGCGCCGTGCGCGGCCAGATGGCCGTGCCGCACCAGCGCGCGGGTCGCGCGCCGCTTCGGCAGCAGCCGGTAAAACGTCGCCGCGCTCCAGCCGGTGGGCAGCTCGCTGTTGCGCCACAGCAGCGGGTGCGGACGCGCCCGCCCGGTGCGGAGGCACCAGTCCTCGACCGCGCCGTAGCCCGGCACCGGCCGGCCCTTGAGCCACACCTCGCCGACGATGTGCCGCCACAGCGCCACCACGCAGTCGTCCCGCCCTTTGAAATGCGTCCACTGTTCGGCGACCCAGCGTGCAAACTCCGGCGGCAGCGCGCTCGGCGTGCCACGGTAGTTCCGCAGGAGGCAGCGCCAGTCGCCCGGCAGGTAGATCGGCCCGGTCTTGCGAAAATCACCCGGCTTGTGGCCGCCGTCGCGCCACGCCCAGTAAAGGCGCAGCAGCGACTTCACGCTCCAGCCCCAGCCCAGGTGGTGGTGCCGCAGCGCGAGGCGCTGCGCGGTCGCGTGCAGATTGTCGGCGGTGTGCAGCTCCGCAAAACACCGCAGCAGCAGACGCACCCGTGCGCGCTCCTTTTCCGGCAGGTTGCGCCACTCCTCGATGTCCTCGCTTGGGATTGATGGGACCATCGCCGGCCCCGACGCCAGCGCGGTGCCGGGGGCTTTGGGCTGGGATTGGCCTTGGGATAAAAGGCTCATGTGCGGGTCTCCTTGGCCTGCGCGCGCAGGGCTTTGGCGTGCGCCTCCAGCGCGTCGGCCATGCGCATGAGCTGGTCGCGCGTCGCGTGGGTTTTGAACTCCGGGCTCTCCAGCAGTGTGTCGAGCACCGTCAGCGCGCCCTTCAGGTCTTCAAAAAACGTGAGCTGCGCCGGGTCGTCGGCCTGCTGCTTTGGCTTGATCTGGTGCGCCACCGTATCCGCCAGCTCCTCGGTGTTGGCGGCCTCCTCGGCCCGCCGGAAGTCCTGAAGCATCCGGCGCAGCGAGCGCCCGGCTACGAACCGATCAATCGCGTCCAGCACCGCCAGACGCTTGTCCTGCGTGAGGCTGTCCAGCGCGAGCACCTCGGCAGGCGTTACCGTCGGCGGTCTCACCGCCGCGTCCTTGGCCTCGGGTTGAAAGCGGCCCTGCTCCAGGTCGGAAAGAAAATGCCGCCCGAGGCAGCAATACGTCCGCAACGTGCGCACGAAGTTGTCGCGTGCCGTGTCGGTCAAATCGGAAGCGCGTTTCCGGTTTGCTTTGCTCGCCAGCTCCCACACCTCGGTCTGAAACTTCTGCCAGCCGCCATGCGCTAGCGCCTCTTTTTTGGCCAGCAGCAAAACGCCGAGGGCGATGGCCTCGACGACAAAGCCCACCCGTGAGCGTTCCAAGTTCATGATCGCGCCGGCCAGATGGTCCTCGGTGAGGCCTGCGCCGGCCCGCTTCAGCTCGGCCAGCAGCCCGGCGCTGGGCTGTCCGGCCATCGGGATGGTTGGCTCCGTTAAGGGGGTCTTAAGGGTGGCCTTAGGCATGGTTAAAGCGGGTCTGGGCCGGTGCCCGACAGCGGCGGCGGCCGGCCCGTGCGGCGAAATTGGCTTGAGTGTTGGGGCGCATGGCGCGTTGCTTATTCCCACCGATATGGCCTGCGGCCATACAAAGCAATGAAAAAAATTGGCAAAGAACATGGCAAAGCCGGAGCCCTTTTCCGGGCGACTCGCGACCTGCTGCGCTGCACCCAGAGGGAGCTGGGGCAGCACCTCCTGCTCTCGCAAAACTACATCGCCCAGATCGAGTGCGGCGCGAAGCAGCCGTCCCCGCGCATCCTCCGTGACCTGGAGGCTCTGCGGGAACGGTTATTGCCTAAAGGAGTATCCGGGGCCGCCGTGGCGGGCGGCACCTCCGCCTTGCCCACGCGGGACGGCTGCCATGCCGCGCTCGACCGCGTGCTTGATGAGTATGAGCCCCAGCCCGGCGGCCTTGGCTACGTCGCGGTCATGCTGCAAAAGACTTTTCCGTCCCAGGGCGGCTGACCCGAACATCGGCTATTTCACCGCGTGGATGCGCGCACCATCCGCCTCACCAGCCTCAACCCGGACAGCTCCGCAACGACGCCAATTTTGTTTGGCAGGACCAGCGCGATGTCGAACTTCACCTGCCAAAATTCAAGTTGGAGACCCCGACCATCCGGCTGGGTGCATTGCTACAGGCCCTTGGCCTAAAGAGCGCCTTTGACCAACCCCGTGGCAGCGCCAATTTCGACCGCATGGCCCCACGCAAGCCGGATGAGTATCTTTATCTGGCGGAAGCCTACCACAAAGTCTTTCTAGTGCTGGATGAAACAGGAACCGAAGCCGCTGCCGCATCAATGCTTAATGTAAAAAACAGTGGCGCTCTGTCCCAGACGCAGCCATTCGTGGTGAAAGTGGACCGCCCTTTCCTCTTCGCCATCCAAGAGCGCGAGAGCGGCGTGTGCCTCTTCCTCGGCCGCGTGACCGACCCGCGCTGATCAAACGGTCTCGGGAACGCACGCGTCCCGCGTGCCCGCCTCCGGCGTCCCGCCGGGGGCTTTCCGAATGGCGGCGGCGAGGACGCCGCCGCCCGCACGCGGGATGGGCGCGCTCCCCGGACCGAGAGATGTCGGAAGGGCGCAGCGAGTCTGTCCCCCCACGGGATCGGGCGAAACCGCACGCAAGACGAGGCCGCTGCGATTGGCGGCGGGCACAAAAAATGCCGAGGCCCGGCCACGAGGGCCGGCCCTACGATTGGCGGCACACAAAAAAGCCGCGAACGGGAATTCCGTTCGCGGCTGGAAGTTTTGCGGGGTGGGGACACCCCGCCCACAGGAGGAGAAGACAAGGCACGGCACGGCCGCGAGGGCCGGCCCTACAGGGCTCAGGCGGAGACCTCGGCCGGCTTGGCCTCGGGTGCGGGCAGGTCGGCCCCGAGGGGCAGCGTGACCTTGAGCCGCTTGTGGCGGGGCAGGCCCGTGCCGGCTGGGATGAGATGGCCCATGATCACGTTTTCCTTGAAGCCGCGCAGGTTGTCCACCTTGCCCAGCGTCGAGGCGTCGGTGAGGACGCGCGTCGTCTCCTGGAAGCTGGCGGCCGAGATGAAGCTCTCGGTCTCAAGCGAAGCCTTCGTGATGCCAAGCAGGATCGGCTCGGCCTCGGCGGGTTTGCCGCCGGCCTCCTCGATGCGCTTGTTCTCCGCGAGGAACGTGGTGCGATCCACCTGCTCGCCCCAGAAGTTCTCGGTGTCACCGGGATCGGTGATGCGAACCTTGCGGAGCATCTGGCGGATGATGATCTCGATGTGCTTGTCGTTGATGGTCACACCTTGCAGGCGATAAACCTCCTGCACCTGTGAGATCAGGAAGTCGTAGAGCGCGGACGGCCCGAGGATTTCCAAAATCTCGTGCGGGTCGGCAGAGCCTTCGGTGAGGTGCTGGCCTTTGTGCACGACGTCGCCGGGCTGCACGATGATATGCTTGCCGGGCGGAATGAGGTGCTCCTCCTCCTGCGCCGTCTCCTCATTGCGAACAACGAGCTTGCGCTTGCCACGCAACGTGCCTTCGAAGGAAACGATGCCGTCAATGCGGGACATCTCGGCGGCCTCCTTGGGACGGCGGGCCTCGAAGAGCTCGGCGACGCGCGGCAGACCGCCGGTGATGTCCTTGGTCTTGGACGCCTGACGGGGCGTCTTGGCCAGGAGGGCGCCGGGCGTGATGTCATCGCCCTCGTTGACGATGATCTGCGCGCCGACGGGGATGGAGTAGTCGGCGAGCGGCTTGCCCTTGGCGTCGCGCACCTCGATCTGCGGATTGAGGTCTTCGCGGTGCTCGGTGACCACGGTGGCAATACGGCCCGACGAGGCGTCGAGCTCGCGCTTCACGGTGACACCGGGGATCATGTCCTTGAAGTGCAGGGTGCCGCCCTTTTCGGAGAGCACGGGCACGTTGTAAGGATCCCACTGCGCGAGGACTGCACCCTTCTCGATGCGCGCACCGTCAGCCACGTGCAGGAAGGAGCCGACGACGATATTGTAGGTCTCGAGCTCCTTGCCATCGCCGTCAATGATCGTGATGGTGCCGGTCTTGTTGAGCACGATGTTGCCGCCGTCGGCGGTCTGCACGAGGCGCAGGCTCTTGTAGCGGATGTTGCCGGCCGCCCGGACGCGAATTTCGGGAGTCTTGAAACCGCCGGACGCGACGCCACCGATGTGGAACGTACGCATCGTGAGCTGGGTGCCCGGCTCGCCGATGGACTGCGCGGCGATGATGCCGACGGAGTCACCGATCTTGGCGACGCGGTTGGTCGCGGGGTTGATGCCGTAGGACTTGGCGTCAATGCCCCCCTTGGTCGCAGAGGTGAGCGGCGACATGACCTTCACGCGCTCAATGCCGACATCGTCAATCTTGGCCGCGATTTCCTCGGTGATGATCTCGCCGGAGCCGACGAGAATCTCGGAGGGGCTGAGCGGGTTGGACACGTCGTCGGACGAAAACCGGCCGATGATGCGGTCCTTGAGGCTGACGATTTCGTCGTCGCCCTCGAAGATGGCTTTTTTCCACACGCCGTCGCGCGCGCCGCAGTCGTCCTCGGCGATGATAACGTCCATGGCCACGTCGCAAAGCTTGCGGGTGAGGTAGCCGGCGTCGGCCGTCTTGAGCGCGGTATCGGCGAGACCCTTGCGGGCACCGTGGGTCGAGATGAAGTATTCGAGCACCGTGAGACCCTCACGGAACGAAGACAGGATGGGACGCTCAATGATCTCGCCGGAGGGCTTGGCCATCAGGCCGCGCGCACCGCAGAGCTGACGGACCTGCTGCTTGTTGCCGCGGGCGCCCGAGTCCATCATGATATAGACGGGGTTGATCTCAGGACGGCCGTCGTTGTTCTCGAGTTTCGCGAACACTTCCTTGGCGATCTTGTCGGTGGCGCGCGTCCAGATGTCCACGATCTTGTTGTAGCGCTCGCCGTCGGTGATGATGCCCTTTCCGAACTGGCCGTCGACCTCGGCGATCTCCTTGCGGGAGCCGGCGACGATGTCCTTCTTCGACTCAGGGATAATCATGTCGTCAATGCCGATGGAGATGCCGGCCTGAAACGCCGTCTGGAAACCCAGTTCCTTGAGCTTGTCGAGCGTCTCAACCGTGACCGCCGCACCGGCAACCTTGTAGGTGTTGAGAATCAGGTCGCCGAGCTTGGCCTTCGGCACAGGGAAGTTGACGAAGCCAAGGCCGGCCGGCCAGATGTCGTTGAAGATGACGCGGCCGATGGTGGTGCGGAGAGTCTTCTTCTCCTTGTTGCCAAAGACCGTGTCGCGACCGAAATCGGGGTTCGGCACCTCGACCCAGTCGTGGAATTTGAACGCCCCGTCAGCCTTCGCATACAGGATTTCCTGCAGGCCGCTGAGGAACGGCACGCGCTCGCCCTTCGCGGGCTTTTTGCGCGGCTCAATAGTGAGGTAATACGCCCCGAGCACGATGTCCTGCGACGGCGTGAGGATGGGCTTGCCCGAGGACGGCGAAAAGATGTTGCTCGTCGCCATCATCAGCAGCTTGCACTCCATGATCGCCTCGAGGGACAGCGGCACGTGGACGGCCATCTGGTCACCGTCGAAGTCCGCGTTGTAGGCGGTGCAGACCAGCGGATGAATGCGGATGGCTTCGCCCTCGATGAGGATGGGCTCAAAGGCCTGGATGGACAGACGGTGGAGCGTAGGGGCACGGTTGAGGAACACGGGGTGGCCCTTCGTGACCTCCTCCAGAATGTCCCACACCTCCGGTGACTGCTTCTCAATCATCTTGCGCGCACCGCGAACGGTATGCACGAAGCCGAGTTCCTTGAGGCGGCGGATGATAAACGGCTCGAAGAGCACGAGCGCCATTTTCTTGGGCAGGCCGCACTGGTGCAGCTTGAGCTCGGGACCGATGACGATGACGGAACGGCCGGAGTAGTCCACGCGCTTGCCGAGCAAGTTCTGGCGGAACCGGCCCTGCTTGCCCTTGAGCATGTCGCTCAAAGACTTGAGCGGACGGTTGCCCGCGCCTGTAACCGGACGGCCGTGGCGACCGTTGTCGAAAAGGGCGTCAACCGCTTCTTGCAGCATGCGCTTTTCGTTGTGAATGATGACGTCGGGCGTCTTTAGCTGCATCAGGTTCCGCAAACGATTGTTGCGGTTGATAACGCGGCGGTAGAGATCATTGAGATCAGACGTCGCGAAGCGGCCGCCTTCGAGCGGGACGAGCGGGCGCAGGTCCGGCGGGATGACGGGCAGCACCTCGAGCACCATCCACTCGGGACGGCTCTTGGACTGGATGAAGCCTTGGATGACCTTGAGCCGCTTCGAAAGCTTCTTCTTGATCTGCTTCGACTTGGTCGCGCGCATCTGCTCATGAATCTCGACGACGGCACCGTCCATATCGAGCTTCAGGAGGCAGTCACGGAGCGCCTCGGCACCCATCTTGGCAACAAAGGAATCAACACCGTATTCCTCGATGGCCTGCCGGTATTCGGTGTCCGTGAGCAACTGCTTGGGCTCGAGCGGGGTCTTGCCCGGATCGGTGACCATGTAGTTCTCATAGTAAATGACGCGCTCCAGCGCGCGGGCGGTCATGTCGAGCAGCAGGCCGAGACGGCTGGGCATGCTCTTCAGGAACCAGATGTGGGAGGCCGGCACAGCCAGCTCAATGTGGCCCATGCGCTCGCGCCGGACGCGCGAGATGGTCACATCCACACCGCAGCGGTCGCAGGTGACATCCTTGTATTTGATCCGCTTGTATTTTCCGCAGGCGCACTCGTAGTCGCGCACCGGTCCGAAAATTTTCTGGCAGAACAGGCCACCAGGCTCGGGCTTGAACGTGCGGTAGTTGATCGTCTCGGGGTTCTTAACCTCGCCTTTCGACCATGCGCGGATGACGTCGGGCGACGCGACGGTGATGGACACGCAGTCAAACGGGTTCTCGTCCATGCCGAGGACGCCGCGAGCTTCCTCGCGGGCGCCGGCGGCGGTTTCAGTGGGTTGGATGCTCATCGTGTTTGGGTTCCCGGCGGTTGGTTAAAGGTTGGCGACGCGCATGGGCGGCGTGGTGTTGGCCACGGAAGGCGTCTTGGCCTGCGTGAGATTGCCCAGCGCATCCCGTTTGTTGAGGCGGATGTCGAGGCCGAGCGACTGGATTTCCTTGATCAGGACGTTGAAAGACTCCGGCGTGCCGGCGACGAGCGTGTTGTCGCCCTTGACGAGCGACTCGTAGATCTTGGTGCGGCCGGTGACGTCGTCAGACTTGACGGTCAGGATTTCCTGCAACGTGTGCGCCGCGCCGTAGGCCTCGAGCGCCCAGACTTCCATTTCGCCAAAACGCTGGCCGCCATACTGGGCTTTGCCGCCCAACGGCTGCTGCGTGACGAGCGAATAGGGACCGACCGCACGCGCGTGAATTTTGTGCGACACCAGATGGTTCAGCTTCATCATGTAGATGTAGCCCACGACGACCTGCTGGTCGATTTTCTCGCCGGTGCGGCCGTCGAACAATGTGCTCTTGCCCGTGGTCGGCAGGCCGGCCTCCTTGAGGTATTCGCGGACTTTCTTTTCCGGAATGCCGTCGAAGACCGGGGTGGCGACCTTGAGGCCGAGCTTTTTGCAGGCCCAGCCGAGATGCGTTTCCAGCACCTGTCCGACGTTCATGCGCGAAGGCACGCCGAGCGGATTCAGGCAGATTTCGACGGGAGTGCCGTCGGGGAGGAAAGGCATATCTTCCTCGGGTACGATCTTGGCGACCACGCCCTTGTTGCCGTGACGGCCGGCCATCTTGTCGCCGACCTCCAGCTTGTGCTTGGTGGCGATGTAGACCTTGACCTGCTTGATAGCACCGTCGCCAGCGCCGACGCCGGACTCAACGGCGGCCACCTTGCGCTCCCGGTCGCTTTCCAGCTCGTCGAACTTGGTCTGATAGCCGCCGATGATCTCCATGATCTTGATGCGGACGGGCGAAGGATCAATCTGGACGTGCTTGGAAACGGCGGCGAGCTTGCGGAGGAGCGTCTTGGTGATCTTCCGGTTGGCCGGTATGATGATCTCCTGCGTGTCGCCATTGGTGACGTCGAGCGGAATTTTCTCGCCGAGCAGGATGTTCGAGAGCGACTCGGTGAGCTGCTCGCGCAGCTTGTCCATCTCGGTCTTGTATTCTTCCTGAATTTGCTTGATTTCGCGCCGGCGGTCGGAGGGGGAGAGCTTCTCCTCCTCGAAGTCCACCCGGCTGGAAACCTTCACGTCCATGATGATGCCCGCGGCGCCGGACGGAACGATGAGCGACGTGTCCTTCACGTCGGCGGCCTTCTCCCCGAAAATGGCGCGGAGCAGCTTTTCCTCGGGCGCGAGCTCGGTCTCGGACTTCGGGGTGATCTTGCCGACGAGGATGTCGCCGGGCTTCACCTCGGCCCCGATCCGGATGACGCCGTTGTGGTCGAGGTTCTTGAGCGCTTCCTCGCCGATGTTCGGGATGTCGCGGGTGATTTCCTCCGGCCCGAGCTTGGTGTCGCGGGCGATGACCTCAAACTCCTGGATATGGATCGAGGTAAAGATGTCCTCGCGGAGCACTTTCTCGGAGATCAGGATGGCGTCCTCGAAGTTGTAGCCGTTCCAAGGCATGAATGCGACGAGGATGTTGCGGCCAAGCGCCATCTCGCCCTGGTCGGTGGAAGGGCCGTCGGCGATAACCTGACCGGCCTTCACCTTCTGGCCGAGCTCCACGATCGGCTTCTGATTGAAACAGGTGCCCGCGTTCGAGCGCATGAACTTGCGCAGCTCGTAGACGTACACGCCGTTTTTCACATCGGTCTTCTGGTTGCGCGGCATCTCGCCGTCCTTGGTGACGACGATGCGCTTGGCGTCCACGGCGGCGACGATGCCGGCCTCATCAGCAATGACCACAATCTTGGAGTCACGGGCGACGCGTTCCTCGATGCCGGTGCCGACGAACGGCGCCTCGGCCTGCAGCAGCGGCACGCCCTGGCGTTGCATGTTCGCGCCCATGAGCGCGCGATTCGCGTCGTCATGCTCCAGGAACGGAATCATGCCGGCGGCGATGGAGATGACCTGCTTAGGCGAAACGTCCATCAGGTGGACCTCGTTGGCGGAAACTTCGAGGAAGTTGCCGTCCTGCCGCGCAGTGACCTTGCCGACGAAATAATTTTTGTCGTCAATCTCGGCATTGGCCTGCGCGATCACCTTGCCCTCCTCCTGATCGGCGGTGAGATACTCGATCTTGTCGGAGACGCGGCCGTCCTTGACGAAGCGGTAGGGCGACTCGATGAAGCCGAACTCGTTCACGCGCGCGTAGGTCGCAAGCGAGTTGATCAGGCCGATGTTGGGACCTTCGGGCGTCTCGATGGGACAGATGCGACCGTAGTGCGACGGATGCACGTCGCGCACCTCAAAGCCGGCGCGTTCGCGGTTGAGCCCGCCTGGCCCGAGAGCGGAGAGGCGGCGCTTGTGCGTGACCTCGGCGAGCGGGTTGATCTGATCCATGAACTGCGAGAGCTGGCTGCGCGCGAAGAAATCGCGGATGACAGTCGTCAGCGCCTTCGGGTTGATGAGCTTCTGCGGTGTGATCGAGTCAACGCTCTGGTCGTACATCGTCATACGCTCACGCACGAGGCGCTCGGTGCGGCTGAGGCCGACGCGGCATTGGTTGGCGAGCAGCTCACCGACGGTGCGGACGCGGCGGGACCCAAGATGGTCAATGTCGTCAATGACGCCCTCGCCCATCTTCAGCCGGACGAGATATTTCGTGGCGGAGACGATGTCGGAGCTCTCCAAAATGCGCATCTCCAAGTCAACCTTCAGGCCGAGTTTTTGGTTGATCTTGTAGCGGCCGACCCGGCCGAGGTCATAACGCTTAGGATCGAAGAACAGGCGCTTGAGCAAGGCCTTCGCATTGGCCGTGGTGGGCGGCTCGCCGGGGCGGAGACGTTTGTAAATTTCCTTAAGTGCCTCCTCCTCGTTGCGGGTCGGATCCTTCTTGAGCGCCCGGATGATCGCGCCTTCGTCCACGGAGGTGTCAATCACCCGCATGGTGGTGATGTCATGCTTCTCAAACGTGCGGACGATCTGCTTGGTCAGCGGCTCAAACGCCCGCGCGAGCACGACGCCTTTCTGTGCGTCAATCGCATCCTCGACGAGCACCAGCGTGGAGACATTCTCCAGATCAAGCGCCTTGGCGACCTTGAGGGTCTTGATCTCATAGAACAGGTTCAGGAGGTCGAGGTCGTTGCTGAAACCGATGGCGCGGAGCAGCGTCGTGATCAGAAATTTCCGGCGGCGGCGGCGGCGGTCGAGATAGACGTAGAGCAGGTCGTTGTTGTCGAACTGGACCTCCATCCAGGTGCCGCGGTCGGGGATGATGCGGAAGGAATGGAGCGGCTTGCCGTTGGCGTGCGGAACGACCTCGAACGCAATGCCGGGCGAACGATGCAGCTGCGAAACCACGACGCGCTCGGCGCCGTTGATGATGAACGAGCCGCGGTCGGTGACCATGGGGATCTCGCCCATGTAGATGTCCTCGTCCTTATTGAGGCTCTCTTCGCGCAGGCGGAGTTTCACATAGAGCGGCACCGAGTAGGTGATGCCTTCGCGCAGACACTCGAGTTCGGAATGCTTGGCGTCGCCGATGTTATAGGAGACGTATTCGAGCGTGAGGTGCTCGTCGTAGGACTTGATCGGAAACACCTCGCGGAACACGGCCTCAAGGCCGTGCGGCTTGCGCTGCTTCTCAGGCACGCCTTTCTGGAGAAATTCCAGATAGGACGTGATCTGCAGCTCAATCAGGTTGGGCGGCGGAATAACTTCGCGGAGCTTGCCGAAGTTGACGCGGTCGGAGTGTTTACGGTCGGCCATGGGAGTTCCCGGTAAGGGTTAGAGACAAAAAAAACGGACGGCGTGAGGCGCGCGGGGCGCGCACGAAAAAACGGGAAGCAGGCCGCGGCTCGGCGCGGCCTGTCCCGGGACAGATGATGGAAGTACGGCGGTGATCGCCAATGGGCGTGGTTACTTGAGTTCGACCTTCGCGCCGGCGGCCTCGAGCTTCTTCTTGATCTCCTCGGCCTCGGCCTTCGGAGCGTTCTCCTTGACGTTCTTGGGCGCGCCTTCGACAAGATCCTTGGCCTCCTTGAGACCGAGACCCGTGATGGCCCGAACTTCCTTGATGACGCCGATCTTGTTCGCACCGGCCTCCTTGAGGACGACCGTGAACTCAGTCTGCGCCTCGGCGGCGGGTGCGGCAGCCCCGCCCGCAGCCCCGCCCGCAGGAGCGGCGGCGACGGCAGCGGCGGCGGAAACGCCCCATTTGCCTTCGAGAGTTTTGACCAGCTCGGAGAGCTGGAGAACGGTCTTGCCGTTCAGCCATTCGATGCCTTGTTCGTCTGTGATGTTGCTCATGATGTTTGCTCCTTGGGCGAACTAGCGGCTTCGGGAAGTGAAGCGCGTTTAAGAGACGTATCCCCTAGCCTGCCCTGCTTGGATTGCTTGTCTTCCGGCTTTCGCCGGGAAAATTGGGTTGCGGTTGATGAAGGGAAAACGCTCAAGCGGCCGGCGCCGGGGCGGCGGCGGGCGCGTCCTTCTTGACCTTGGCGTCGAGCACGCGGACGAACGCCGCGGCGTTGCTCGTGAGCAGGCCGAGGAATTGCGAACGCAGCGCCTCAAACGAGGGCAGGTCGGCGATCCTGGCGAGGTCGGCGGCGCTAACGATCTTCCGGTCGAGCACGCCGACCTTCACCTCCAGCTTCTGCTTTTCCTTGAAGAACGCCTTGAGCACCTTGGCGACGCCGGCGGAGTTCTTTCCGCCCACCACGACGGCCGTGGGGCCGGTCAGCGCCGACTCAAATTCGGGCAGGCCGAGCGCCTTCGCGGCAACGCGCAGCGAGCTGTTCTTGACGACGTGGAACTCGGCTTTCTCGACGGCGAGCTTCGCCCGGAGGTCGGCGACATCGGCCACCGTGACCTTGGTAAAGTTAGCGAGGATGACGTAGTCGCTCTTTTTGAGATGCGTCTCGACCTCGGAAATCAGGTATTTTTTTTCGGCTCTCATGGGTGGGTCTCCGGTTAGTATTTGCTAAACTCGGCCGAGGCGACGCGGACGCCGGGGCTCATCGAAGACGAGAGCGTAACGCTCCGGATATACTGGCCGCTGAAGGAAGCCGGCTTGGCCTTGCCCACCGCCTCAAGGACGGCGGCGGCGTTTTCCAAAATCTGCGCGGGGGTGAACGAACGCTTGCCCACGCCGACGCCAAGGTTGGCGGTCTTGTCCATCTTGAACTCCACCCGGCCGGCCTTGACGGCCTTGATGCCGGCGGCGATGTCGTCGGTCACAGTGCCGGACTTGGGGTTCGGCATCAGGCCTTTCGGACCGAGCACACGGGCGAGTGTGCGGACGGTTTTCATCGCCTCGTTCGTCGCGATGGCGACGTCGAAATCGAGCCAGCCCTCATTGATCTTCTGCATCATGTCCTGCAGACCGGCGTGGTCGGCGCCGGCGGCGAGTGCCTTGGCCGTGTCATCGGTGAAGACGAGCACGCGGACCTTCTTGCCCGAGCCGTTGGGCAACGGGGTGGTGCCGCGGACGTTCTGATCGCCGGAAGCGGCGTCCACGCCGAGGCGGAAGGAAAGCTCGACGGTTTCGTCGAACTTCGCCTTGGGGAATTTGGTCAGAATCTCCACCGCGTCCTTGAGCGGGTATTCTTTGGTCAGGTCGGTGACCTTGACGGCGTTTTGGTAGCGTTTGCTGTGTTTGTCCATGTGGGCTCCTTGCGGTGCGAACGCGCCGGATGGCGCTCCCGCGATGAGTTTGGGTTGATGAAAATGGTTTAGCCGACGACCTCGATGCCCATGTTACGGGCCGTGCCGGCGATGATCTTGATGCCGGCTTCCTCGTCCTTGGCGTTGAGATCGGCCTTCTTGAGCTTGTAAATTTCGGCGAGCTGCTTCCGGGTGACCTTGCCGACCTTGTCCTGATTCGGCTTGGCCGATCCGCTGGCGATGTTCGCGGCCTTTTTCAGCAGCACGGACGCAGGCGGCGACTTGAGGATGAATGTGAAGCTCTTGTCGCTAAAAACCGTGATGACGACCGGCAAGATCATGCCGTTCTGATCCTTGGTGCGGGCGTTAAAGTCTTTGCAAAACGCCATGATGTTGACGCCTTGCGCGCCGAGGGCGGGGCCGACGGGCGGCGCGGGATTCGCGGCGCCGGCGGGGAGCTGGAGGCGGATATAACCTTGGATTTTCTTGGCCATAGTGTGAAATTTTCAGCGGAGGGTTGCGCTCACTCGGTGGAACGCTGCACCTGCCAGTATTCGAGTTCAACCGGGGTGAAACGGCCGAAAATGGAGACCGAAACCTTGAGCTTGCCGCGCTCGGGATCAATTTCGTCAATGCGACCGGCAAGATTGGCAAACGCCCCGTCCGTGATCTTGACGTTTTCGCCGACGCTGAAGGCGACCTTGGGCACTTCTTTGCCGGCAGCGGCCTCGATCCGTGAGCGGATTTCGTCAATCTCGGACGGGCGTAGCGCCGCCGGATTGTCACCACCAACGAAACCGATGACCCCGGTGGTCTCCTTGACGAAATACCACGGCCGGTTGATAAGCTTGCCCTCCTCGTCGTAGAGGCGCATCTGGATGAAAACATAGCCAGGGTAAAGCTTGCGGACCTTGGTGGTCTTTTTGCCCCCCTTGATCTCCGAGACAACTTCGGTCGGAAGGAGAATCTCAAAAATATGGTCGTCGAGCTCCTCGGGCTTTTTGAATTTCTCGATGTAGTTCCGCACTTTGTTCTCCTGCCCGGAGAGAGTGTGCAGCGCAAACCACTGCGCGCCGGGCGGAGCGGAGACAGGGGTGGCGGAAGTGGAGGAGGCGGTCATGGCGCAGGACGGGTCAGCTCACCAACGAGGTAAAAAGATTGACGACATGAAACAGGGAAAAATCGACGATGCTCGTGAAGAGGCCGAGAATCAGGGCGGCCACGATCACCACGATGGTCGAGTCGCGCAGCTCGGTCTTGGAAGGCCACGCGGCCTTCTTCAGCTCGTCCCAGATTTCAAGGGCGAAGATGCGAACTCGGCTAAAAAGATTTTTCATGGGAAACATGGCAGGCGCGGAGGGAATCGAACCCCCAACCAACGGTTTTGGAGACCGCTACTCTACCAGTTGAGCTACGCGCCTGTGGTTGGGATGTTGGAAGGGTTTTAGACGACGCAGCCGAGGCCCCGGAGCGAGACCTCGGCGACGCGGCAGATGCAGGTCGTCGCAGGCTTACTCGATGATCTCGACGATCCGGCCGGCACCAATGGTGCGGCCGCCTTCGCGGATGGCGAATTTTTGCGTCTTTTCCATGGCGATCGGCACTTGCAGCTCAATCTCCACCGCCGTGTTGTCACCGGGCATGATCATCTCGACGCCCTTGGCCAGATTGACCACACCGGTCACATCCGTCGTGCGGAAGTAGAATTGCGGGCGGTAACCGTTGAAGAACGGCGTGTGACGGCCACCCTCGTCCTTCGAGAGGACATAGATCTCGGCCTTGGCTTTCTTGTGTGGCGTGACGGATTTCGGCACACAGAGCACCTGACCGCGCTCAATGCCGTCCTTTTCAATGCCGCGCAGGAGAATGCCGACGTTGTCACCCGCCTGCCCGCTGTCGAGCAGCTTGCGGAACATTTCGATACCGGTCACGACCGAGGTCGTGGTGTCACGCAGGCCGACGATCTCAACGGTGTCATTGACCTTGATGATGCCGCGCTCAATCCGGCCCGTGGCGACCGTGCCGCGACCCGTGATGGAGAACACATCCTCGACCGACATAAGGAAGGGCTTGTCCATCTCACGCACCGGCTCGGCAATCTCCGAGTCAATGGCGTCCATCAGCTCCGCAAAGGCTTTTTCACCTTCGGGCTTGCCCTCCAGTGCCGCCGTGGCGGAACCGCGCACGATTTTTGTGTTCTTGCCGTCAAACTGGTATTTCGTGAGCAGGTCACGGATTTCTTCCTCGACGAGTTCGAGCAGATCGGGATCGTCAATCAGGTCAACCTTGTTGAGGAACACCACGATCTTCGGCACGCCGACCTGACGGGCAAGGAGGACGTGCTCCTTGGTCTGCGGCATCGGGCCGTCAGCGGCGGAAACAACGAGGATCGCACCGTCCATCTGGGCGGCGCCGGTGATCATGTTCTTGACGAAGTCGGCATGGCCGGGGCAGTCAACGTGCGCATAGTGCCGCTTGGTGGTCTCATACTCCACGTGCGCGACAGCAATGGTCACCGTCTTGGTGGCATCCCGCACCGTGCCACCCTTGGCGATGTCGGAGTAGGCCTTGAGCTCGGCGAGACCCTTGCGGGACTGCACGGCGAGGATCGCGGCGGTCGTGGTCGTCTTGCCGTGGTCAATGTGGCCGATGGTGCCGACGTTAACGTGCGGTTTCTTGCGTTCGAATGTGGCTTTAGCCATGGAAGTATGGGACGGGTTGGATGTTTAGGAGTTGGGAAAAGTGTTGTGCTGTCGTTGTTTGACCTGGAGCCCAGAACCGGATTCGAACCGGCGACCTCGTCCTTACCAAGGACGTGCTCTGCCAACTGAGCTATCTGGGCAGACCTAGACAGGGTCAAACAACAAGGGAAAAGAGGGTGAACCGTGCAGCGCGGGGTCTGGCCCGTCAACTGCAAATTTGCTGATTTTGAAAAAACTTTTATCAGGAATCACCCTTGGCCGTTTTGGCGTCTGGCCTAGCAGACTTAAAATGTCTTGGTTTTTCTCCCTTTTTGGCATCTGGCAGCCAACCGGCATCCGCGCCCGTGCTCACGGAGCAATGCGAAAAATGTAGCTGCCAGGCTTCAGCCTCTCCCCCACCTGCTCTCCACGCACGAGCCGGTTGCTGAAATATCTGTCCATCTTGTCCGAGCCTGAACTGTGCATGACCATCAGCCCCCCGACCAGCCCGACAGATGAAACCGTCCCATACATCTCCATCGGTTTCCATTCATCCTCGCCCGTCGGCACACCCCCCGTATCCGGCAGATCTTTGCTCCAAACCACCTGTCCGCCATTCTCCGCGACCACCTCCACCGTGCCCGCTCGCTTTGCCAGCGGCACAATTTTCGGGTCAGTCCGGCCCAATGCCAGCGGTGCGGTGGCGGGCGGATCAGTCAAGCTGCGTGCTTGGAACGGGTCGCTGGGCCCAGGATCCAGCCCGGGAAACTGCAGCCTGGCCAGTTTTCCGGCTGTTTGCGTTAGTTGGGGGGGGAATTCTGCACCCAAGGCCGCCTCATCGGTCCGGGACGAATCTGCGGCTGTTTTCCGTCCGCCGCCGGCAGTTTGATAAAGCGGCGCCTTGCCATGCACCGCCCAATATTCGCGCCACCGCGCCTTCAACTGTGGGTCTGAAGTGGGCATAATCAGTGCAAAGTTCGGCGCTCGTCCTGCCGTGCCGGTCGGCGGAGGCGGTACCGGCAGCCGCAGGGCCGACACCGCCGCGCCCAGCGCCAGCATCGTTGCGAGGCCGGCGGGCAGCCATGGAAATGGCCTTTCCGCTATCATGGGGCTGTTTCGTTCCTCGGCCCTACAGACTGCGTGGCCCATTGTAACTCCGCAAAACCCGCCTCCGTCGCCATCTCGGCAATCCTCACCTGATCTCCGGAAGGCAGGCTGAGGTCAGCCTCGACGAGCAGACGGAGATTTTTCCGGCCCTTGGCCTGCTTTCTCAGCCAGCCAGGCAGGTCCTCCATTCGCAGCACTCCCGTGTCCACCATGATACTCTGCGCACTCCTCACCGTGATAACCACGTCGGTCGTCTGCGCCCCGGCAACTGCCCCGGCCAGCCAGGGCAGTTGCACCGCCGCCCGCGCTCCCGTCAATGGTACCGTCAGCCCCGGAGCCAGCACAAAGCGTGACGAGAACAGGCTGAAGAAAAACACCGTCAACAGCACGTTGACGTAGAACAGTGCATCATGCGCTGGCGGCAGCGGGCGCAGGCGGGCGGCGAGGCCGAGTGGCCGGGTGATCACGGCCCGCCTCCTTTTTCATTTTCCTCCGGCAACGTCCGGTAGTCCGTCAGCAGATGCCGCATGATCTCGTTGGCCGACCACTCGATGTCGTCCACCACCGCCCGCACCCGTCCGGCCAGAACATGCTGCGCCACCCGCGCAAAAATCGCCAGCAGCAGGCTGCCCGCCGTGCTCAGCAACGCCTGCCACATCCCTTGCGCCAGCGCCGTGGCCGTCTGATACTCCACGCCGCCCGATGAAAATGCACGGAACGTCGCCAGCATGCCCAGCACCGTGCCCAGCAGCCCCAGCAGCGGCGCAACCTGCGCGATAGTCGCGACCGCGCCCAGCCGCCGCTCCAGCACGGGCAACGCGAGGATCGCCGCCTCCTGCACCGCATGACGCATGCGCGCCTCGTCGTCGTGGGCATGGACGAGCGCGACCTTCACCACCGCCGCGACTGGACCGGGTGTCTCATCGCACACCGCCTGCGCCTCGGCGAGCCGTCGCTTGGCCAGAATGTTTTTGATGCCCTCCACAAATCCGTGCACACGGATATGCGCGGTCCGCAGGTAAAAAATCCGCTCCGCCAGCAACACGGCCAGCCCGGCAGTCAGCAGCAGCAGCACCCACATCATCGGGCCGCCGCTCGCGAGCACACCGGCCTCCGACGGTGCGGTTTCAGGATTGAGGGCTGCGAAAATCATACGGAGGTTGAAAAGGTTGTTTGGGCCGGAGGGCAAACGCCGATCGCGCTATTTTCCTGGCGACGGCAGGCCGCCCAGCTCGCCCCGCCGCCGGCGCGCTTCCTCGGCCGAGGGCAGATCGTACCGCTCTATCATGTCAAACGTGTCCAGCGCATTCTCCAGCCGGCCTTCCTCGACGAACAGTTCACCGAGCAGCATGAGCGCACGGTTCAGCGATATGCGGCTCATCCCGCCGAGTTCGGGCGCCACGGCGGGCGCGTCCGGCAGAAATGTTGCTTTAAGCCTCAGCCACGTCCCAGCCGCGCCGTCATTGTCCCCCAGCGCGCGCAACAGCTCCCCGAGCTTTAAAAACGCCTCGGTCCGCACCTCGGCGGAGGCGTCCGCCTGGTCGCACAACCGCCGGTAGATGCTTTCCGCTTGTTGCAGCTGGCCGGCTCCCGCCTGGCCTTGCTGTCCCTGCGCGCGGTACACGTCCGCCAAGGCCAGCTGGATCTCGTTCATCTGGGGGTACCCGACAAATTGCTGCGTGAGCGACAGGTAGATGTCCTGCGCCTTCGAATACTCGCCAAGTTCGGTTTGCAGCTCGGCCTGCTTGCGCCGCACAATGAACTCGAGCGCACGGTCCGCATATTGCTTGTTGCCGAGCAATTGGTCAAACATCTCCAACGCCTTTTCGTAATTCACTTTCTGACCGCGGCTCACCTCGAGGACCGCCTTCTTGAACAGCGCGCGCGGCGCGTTGACATTGTCGTCGGGAAAATTAATCACCGCTTTCTGCAACAGATCCTGCGCCCCCACAATGTCCTTTCGCTCTTTGCTAACGAAATAATCGGCCCCCACGAAGTAGGCCTGCAACGCTGCCTCCGCCTTGGGGTGCTCATCCCACAGCTTTTTCAGCAGCGCCAGCGCCTGCTCATCGCGCGCTGCCTCCGCTTTCTCGTCGTCAGGAGGTACCGCCTGCGCAAAGGTCGCAAGGGCTTGCAGCAGCAACGCGTGCGCCGCCAGATGGTCGCGCTGTTTCGTTTCGAGGCCGGCCATGTCAATCACGGCGATATATAAAGCCTGTGCCAGCACCAGCGCCTGAGCCGCCTCGCCGGCGTCCAGCGTCAGCCGCGCCTGCAGCCAGCCCATCTGCGCCCGCAGCTCCGCCGGAAATCCCCCTGGCGTCCCGCCCTCGGCCAGCAGACGCGCCACGCGGGATAGCGCCTTGCGGAGATTTTCCTGATGGGCCGGCCCGGTGTCACCGGCCGTTTTCAGCGCCCTGGCCAGATTCCATTCGGCCTGCCAGCGGCTGGCCGGATCGAGCGGCGCATCGCCCGCAAAGCTGTCAAGCAGGCTGCCCGCATCGTCGCGCAGCCCGGCCCGCGTCAGCGCCAGTGACTGTTGGAAAATCAGCGCACCCGGCATAATCCCGGCCGGACGCTCATGGCGCGCAGTGGCATAGGCGTCGGCGGCGTCCTTGTACAGTTTGGGGTCGTCCTCCGCCTCGCCCGCGCGGAAACGTGCCTCCGCCACCAGCACGCTCAGATCCGCCCGCAAGCCGGCTTCCGCGGCGGGCAGCCCGTCCCGGGCCTTCTCCGCGTAATTGGCCGCCTGCCGGTAGCTTTTCTTCTCCCATGACACCGCAAGCAGCACGCCCAGCGCCGTCACCGTCAGTGGCGAGTGCGAGTCGGAAACTTTCGTCAGCAGCTCATTCGCATCGTCCTCGGCGCGCTTCCAGCCCCTCTCCTTGAGCGCCAGTTGCGCGCTCGCCAGCAGCAGCTCCGCCAAAATCGGGTGGGGGGCCGTCTTCCGGCTGATGAGCGCGTCGAGCACCGCGCGGAATTCACCCCGTTCCGGCTCGTCCTGCGACGCGTCGGCGAGCAGTTGCAACGCCGCGCGCTGGTGTCCGGCGTTTTCACCTTCATCAAGCAGGCGTTTCAACGCGTCACGGCCAGCACCGGGCTTTGCGCCCGCACCCACCCCGAGCAACAGCCACAAATTGTCCCGCTCCGCGCGCTGCGCCGCCGGCAACCCGCGCAACTCCGCCTGCAAATACTGCACCGCCTCGGCGGTATGCCGCAGCGCAAACAGCTCGGTCGCATACAGGCGCACGAAGACATAGCTAGTATTTTTCCCGGGATAAAGCCTGGCCGCCGCCAGCAGCCCAGCCGCCTTTGCTTCGCTCGCATCCCCCGTCCCCAGCCGCGCCTGCTCGCGCGCCACGGTGATGCGCGCCCGTTGCGCTTCCGACCCCGCCAGCTTCTCCGCCTGATCGTAGGCCAAGAGCGCGCGCCTCTGATGCTCGGGGTCCTTCTCGGCGTCGGCCACCATGCCTTGCAAAAAATAAAACCACGCCCCTTCGCTGGCCGGGAGCGCCGCCAGCGACGTCGCCTTCAGTTCCATGCGCGCCGTGTCCAGCTGCCCTTGCCGCGCCGCAATCAGGCCCGCGCGCAGGTGATATGATGCCGTCTGCGTGCCCCTGTAATTACCCAGCACCCGCTCGGCCGCCACCGTGTCGCCCTGATTCAGCCGCGCCGAAACCAGCAGCAGCACGAGCGCGTTGTGGTCGGTTCCCGGCGTCTCCGGCTCAGCGAGCAGTTTTGCGAAAACTCTCGCCGCATCGGTCGCATAGCCCAGCTCCAGCATCCGTTGGGCATTAGCCAGCTCCGCCAGACGCTCGCCCGGGGCGGAGGCCGCCGGTGCCACCGTCAGCGGTGCTGGCGCGCCCAGCGCCTCGGCGGCACGCACCGCCGTCGCCAGCGTCAGCGCGGCCAGCGGAAGAAAAAATCTCGGACGGAACAAAAACATCAGGAGTCGGATCGGTGACGGGAAGAGTCAGAAAGCAATAAAGTTGTCCCGCCGGTTGGAAACAAGCAACCGCGTTGTATTCAGTTCTGCCTCGCACCCCGTCCACCGACCCGCAGACTCACCGCCAGTTCCGCTCCTTCTCGCCTGTTTTTATTATCCTCCTCCCCGCTCGTTCCTCTCTCATGAACACTGCCCTCCTCATCCTTGGTATCGTTGTCGGCATCGCCATTGTTGCCGGCCTCTGGGTCGCCGGCATTTACAATGTCCTCGTCGCCCTCCGCAACCGTTTCAAAAACGCTTTCGCCCAGATTGATGTCCAGCTCAAGCGCCGCTACGATCTCATCCCCAACCTCGTCGAGACCGCCAAGGGGTACATGAAACACGAGAGCGGCACGCTCGAGGCCGTCATCAAGGCCCGCAACATTGCCTATGCCGCCTCGCAGTCCGCCGCCGCCAACCCCGCCGACGCCAACGCCATGAAGGGCCTGCTCTCCGCCGAGAGCGGCCTCACTGGCGCGCTCAGCCGTCTCATGGTCGTCTCCGAGCAATACCCCGACCTCAAGGCCAACCAGAACATGATGCAGCTCACCGAGGAGCTGACTTCGACGGAAAACAAAGTCTCCTTCGCCCGGCAGGCCTACAACGACTCCGTCATGCAGTATAACACGTCGCGCGAGGTCTTCCCCAACGTGTTTTTCGCCGGCATGTTCGGCTTCCTTCCGGCCGAGCTTTTCAAGATTGATGACCCCGCCGAGCGCAACGCGCCGAAGGTCTCGTTCACCTGAGCCACGCCACCCGACGGCCGCCCTTCACCGCATGAACACGCCTCCGCTCGCGCCCGAACGCCCGGTGCCCTCCGGGAACGACAAAATCTGGAGCATCCTCAGCCATCTCTCCGCCCTGCTGGGCGTGGGGCTGCTGCTGCCGCTGGTCGTCTATCTCGCCATGAAAGGCGACTCTGCCTACGTCCGCGACAACGCCCGCGAAGCGCTCAACTTTCACTTCTCGGTCATCATCTATTGTCTTTGCTCAATTCCCCTTACCTTTGTCGTGATTGGGATTCCGCTGCTCATCGTCATCGGCGTCGGTTCGTTGATCTTGGCTATCGTCGCCGCCGTGAAAGCCTCCGACGGCGGCTGCTACCGCTACCCGCTCACCCTTCGGCTGATCCAATGAACGAATCCCATGAACCCACGCGGTGAATGTCCTCGGTGCCCAGAGGCTGATCGCCAGCGCCCGGCTAAATTCAACGGTCACTCAGCCTTTGACGTCCTGTTTTTTGGCGGCTTGTACCGCCATCTCCTGCACCGTGAATCGCACAAAAACCTTCTCTTTTTCGAAAAATGCTGGTTGGTTTTTACCCTAAGCTTAGAAAGAAAATGCCAGTGGAGCTGGACTGCGGCGATTGCTCTCATTTTGTTCACGCTGACTGTGTTTGGCGTAGTCTGGCTTGGTCTTGATTGAGCGTAGGTGTTTTTGTCATCCCATGGACTTCTTCGAGGCCCAAGCCCACGCCAAACGGCGCACGACCCGCCTTGTCGAGCTGTTCGTGCTCGCCGTGCTCGGCCTCATCCTCGCCGGCTATTTCGCCGCTGTCTTCGGCAAGTCGCAGCTTGAGGGGCGCGGACGGCGTGGACGCAGTTTCGTCGAGGCCTCGGGTGCGACGCCAGCCGAGCTGTGGCAGCCGGGGCTGTTGCTCGCCGTCACGGCTAGCACGCTCGCAGTCGTCGGCCTCGCGTCGCTCTACAAGTGGGGCGAATTCTCCGGCGGTGGCGCCGCCGTCGCTGAGAGCGTCGGCGCACGTCGCATTGAGCCCGGCTCCGCCGACGGCCAGGAGCGCCAGCTGCTCAATGTGGTCGAGGAGATGTCCATCGCTGCCGGCCTGCCCGTGCCCGCCGTCTATGTGCTTGATGAGGAACCCGGTATCAACGCCTTTGCCGCCGGCCTCACCACGAGCGATGCCGTCGTCTGCGTCACGCGTGGCACGTTGGCCAAGCTCACGCGCGACGAACTGCAGGGCGTCATCGGCCACGAGTTCAGCCACATCCTCAACGGCGACATGCGGCTCAACCTCCGCCTTACCGCCATCATCTTCGGCATCCTTGTCCTCGGCCTGGCCGGACGCGGCATCCTCTGGTCATTGCGCGGATCGCGTGTCAGCTCCTCGCGCGATGGGAAAAATTCCGGGGGTGTTCTCGTCGCCATCGGGGCGGTCGGCGGCGCCTTGCTCGTGCTCGGCTATGTCGGCTATTTCTTTGGCCGCCTTATCCAGGCCGCCGTGTCACGCCAGCGCGAATTTCTCGCCGACGCCTCCGCGGTGCAGTTCACCCGCAACCCCGGGGGCATCGCCGGCGCACTCAAAAAAATCGGCGGCTATGCGCTCGGTTCGGATGTGCTCGGCGGTGGCACGGCGCAGCTTAACCACTTCTTTTTCGCCCAAGGCTTCCGCTCCAACTTCGGCGGCGCCTGGGCCACGCACCCGCCGCTTGCCGAGCGCATCCGCGCCATTGACCCGCGATGGGACGGCGAGATGTTTGATCCGCCCGAGGTTGTGGACGTGGAGCGCGAAAATTTCCTCGAGGCCGGTTTCGCACCCACGCTGCCCTCGCGCTTCGGGCCACTGAAGCCCCCACCCCGCCGCGTCCCCTTCCGTCCCGCCGCCGTCATCGCCAGCGTCGGCACGCTCACCGAGGCGCACTTTGCGGACGCGCAAAAACTCCTCGCCGCCCTCCCCGGCCCCCTCCGCGACGCGGCCCGCGACCCCGCCCGCGCGCCCGCACTCGTCTGCGCACTCCTTCTCTCCGACGACCCCACTCAACGCGAAAACCAGCTCGCGCTCGTCGCTCAGCACGCCGGCGCAGAGACCACCGTCGCACTCACCGCGCTCCTCCAATCCACAATCGACAATCTAAAATCCAAAATCCAAAATCTCTCGGACTCCCGCCTGCCGCTGCTCCAGCTCGCCCTGCCCGCGCTCCGCACGCTCGATGCCGCCGCGCTCGACCGCTTCCTCGCCACCCTCGACGAACTCGTCCATGCCGATGGCGTCGTCACGCCTTTTGAGTTCGCGCTGCAAAAGATGCTCGCCCGCCAGCTTCGCCTCGCGCGGACTCCCGACGCCGCATCTGGAGACATCCAGTCCTTTGCCGCCCTCAGCGGTGAAATCGTCGTCGTGCTTTCGGCGCTCGCCCGCGCCGGGGCACGGGATGAATCCACCGCCACAGCCGCCTTCACGGCCGGCACCGCCCAGCTCAAGTTCATCGAAAGCTCGCTCACCCTCCTTGCGCCCACTGCCTGCGGTCTGGCCCGGCTTGACCCTGCGCTCGACAAACTCGCCACCGCCTCGCCCGTGATCAAACAGCGCCTCCTCGTAGCCGCCGCGCAGACCATCGGCGCCGACAACACGATCACGAACACCGAAGGTGAACTCTTCCGTGCCCTTGCGGCCGCCCTCGACCTCCCCGTCCCACCGCTGGGGCACGCCGCCTGATCTTGCCGATGGATTTTTTCGAAGCCCAGATTCAGGCGAAGAAACGCATCGGCCGCCTTTGCGTGCTGTTCAGTTTCGCGGTCGCCGGGATCATCCTCGCCGGCTACGCAGTCATTGTGCTCGGTGGCGTCATCGCAACTCCGCCCGGGACCAGGCTCAAGTTATGGCAGCCCGGCATCTTTTTCGCCGTCACCGGCTGCACCGTCACCTTCGTGGGTTTCGCCTCACTCTGGAAATGGCGCCAGTTCTCCGGCGGTGGCGCTGCGGTCGCCAGCAGCGTCAGCGCCCGCCGTGTGCGGCCGGACTCGGCCAATCCGCAGGAACGCCGGCTGCTCAATGTCGTCGAGGAAATGGCCATCGCCGCCGGCGTGCCTGTGCCGGCCGTCTATGTGCTCGACGACGAGCCCGGTATCAACGCCTTTGCCGCCGGGCTCACGACGAGTGATGCCATCGTGTGCGTCACTCGCGGCACGCTGGGAAAACTAACGCGCGACGAGCTGCAGGGCGTCGTCGGCCACGAGTACAGCCACATCCTCAACGGCGACATGCGGCTCAACGTCCACCTCAGCGCCATCCTCTTCGGCATTCTCGCCATCGGCCTTGCCGGGCGCGGGCTACTCTCCTCCTTGGGCACGAGCCATGGCCGCCCCCCGCACAACTCCAACCCCCTGTTCATCATTCTGGTCGGCAGCACCCTGCTCATCTACGGCTATGTTGGCTATTGCTTCGGCCGGCTCATCCAGGCCGCCGTGTCACGCCAGCGTGAGTTTCTGGCCGACGCCGCCGCCGTGCAGTTCACCCGCAACCCCGCCGGCGTCGCCGGCGCGCTCAAAAAAATCGGCGGCTACGCGACGGGCTCGACGCTCCTTGCCGGCGGTAGCGAGCAGCTCGGCCATTTCTTTTTCGCCCAGGGGTTCCGCTTTGGGTTGGACACTTTCTTTGAGACCCACCCGCCGCCCGTCGAACGCATCCGCGCCATTGACCCGCGCTGGGACGGGAAATTTTTTGAAGCGCCTCAAGTCGAGGACATGTCATACGAGGTCTGGGCTTCGGCCCGCCCTCTGGTTCCCCAACCCGCAGGCTGCTCCGCCCCGGCCCGCCGCCGCCCGGTACGCCCGGTCGCGCTCACGGCGGACGCCGGCGCGCTCACCACGGGGCATTTTCGCCGCGCTCAGCAACTGCTCGCCGCCCTTCCTCCTCCGCTGCTTGCCGCCGCCCGCGACCCGGTCCAGGCTCCCGCACTCGTCTGCATCCTGCTCCTCAGTGACCAGGCCGAACTGCGCGAACGGCAACTTGCCCTTGCTACCCAACACGCAGGCCCCGAGATCGCCGCCGCCCTCGGGGTTATTCTCGCCACGATGGCAGCGGACGAAAACGGCGGCCTCGCAACCGAAGCCCGTCTGCCGCTGCTCCAACTCGCCCTGCCCACGCTTCGCGCGCTCGACCGGGCCGCGCTCGCCAGCCTTCTCCCCACGCTCGCCAAGCTGATCCATGCCGATGGCAAAGTGACGACCTTCGAGTTTGCCCTGAAAAAAATGCTGGTCCACCAGCTCGGGCTCGTCCGCACACCACGCGTCCGGGTTGACTACAACTCGCTCCAAGGCGTCGCCGCCGAAATCGCCACCGTCCTCTCCCATCTCGCCCGCGCTGGCAGCTGCGACGAACCTGCCGCCATCACCGCATTCGCCGCCGGTGCGGCCCAGCTCAAGCACATCGGAAGGCCGCTCGCGCTGCTTCCGGCCACTGCCTGCACCCTCGCCGCGCTGGACCGCGCCCTCGACAAGCTCGCCCGCGCCACACCCGTCATCAAGCAGCGCCTCCTCGTCGCCGCCGCGCAGGTCATCGCCGCCGACGGCACGATCACCGTGGAGGAAGGCGAGCTCTACCGCGCCCTCGCCGCCACCCTCGACGTGCCCATTCCGCTCCCCGACGCCTAAACTCCAAACAATTCCCACCATGCACTTCCACGCCCACTGGGCCAAGGCCGCCTCGTATGGCACCGATGCCGACGGTGAGCGCATCACCCGCGAGGTCTGGGGCTGGTCCGACCTCAGCCCCGACGATGCCCGCCTCATGGCCGAGCAACGCGCCCAGCAATTGACCGCGCCCCGTCGGCCCGACCCGGACAACGCCTATGGCTACCCCGACCGCCCCCTGCGCGAGCCTGTCCTCCGCCGCCTCGCCGACTCGCCCGCCCTGCAGGCCGTCATCAGCCGCAACGCCTACGGCTGCGAAGTGCTCAACACCGACCGCGTCGTCTTCATTGATGTGGACCTGCCCGACCTGCCGCCGCCCGCGAGCCCGGGGTTTTTCAGCCTGCTCTTTGGCAAGCCCAAGGCCCCTCCCGCGGAAGACCCGCGCATCGCCATCGAGGCGGAGAACATCGCCCTCCTCGAATACTGGCAGCGCCGCCACCCCGAGTTTTCGTTCCGCGTCTATCGCACCGCCGCCGGCCTGCGCTACCTGCTCACCTCCGCGCTGCTCCCGCCCGACGACCCGCTCGTGGACGACGCGATGGAGGCCACCGGCGCCGACCCCGACTACCGCCGCCTCTGTCGCGTGCAAAAAAGTTTCCGCGCCCGCCTCACGCCCAAGCCCTGGCGCTGCGATATGGACAATCCCCCGCACCGCTTCCCTTTCACCGACGCCCGGAAAACCGCCGCGATGGCCGCGTGGCTCACCGCCTACGCCCGCGCCGCCGCCGCCCACGCGACCTGCCTGGCCCTGCTGGACCTCGGCACCGCGCCGGTCCACCCCGCCGTGCTGCCCATCCTTGACGAGCACGACCGCCTCACCCGTGCGAAAAGCAACTTGCCGCTCGCCTGACGTGGCGTTCGCCGGCCGCACCGACGTGTAAAACGCGCGCCTTGTTTTCCCTGAAAAATCCGCCATGCTGAACGCATGCGTAAAATTTTTCCCGGCCCTGTGGCCCTCATGCTGGCGCTCACCCTCCCTTTCGCCTCCGTCCGCGCCCAAAACGCATCCGGCCCTTCCGCCGCCGCCATCGAGCTGGCCAATCTTTCTGAGCAAATCCGCGCTGTCACCGAGCAGATCGGCCGCCTGGAGCAGCGGCTCGATGCTGCGGAAAAGGAAAACGCCGCCCTCCGGGCCCGCCTCGCCGCCGTGCCGCAGGCCGCCACGGCTTCCGCCGCACAGATCAACGCCGCCGTCGCCGATCTCAACGCCCTCGTCCGCTCCACCGACCAAGCCACGCGGCAGGACATCGCGAAGCAGCTCAAGGCACTCGCCGACGCCACCAACCTGGCCCTTGACTCCCTCGCCAAGGGCCAGGTCATGCGCCCGCCCGTGACGCCCAGCTTCACCGACGACTATCCGAAAGACGCCATCCTCCGCTATACCGTGCAAAAGGGTGACTCGCTCGATGTAGTCGCCAAAAAAACCGGCGCAAAGCGCCAGGACATCATCAACGCGAACAAGCTCGCCAGCCCCTATACCATCCAGCTCGGACAGACGCTCCAGATTCCCGGTGGCAAGCCGCCCTCACCTTGAGCCCAGCCCCCACCCTGCCGCCAGATCCCCAGCTTCTAAACGTTTTCTCCATGCCCTCTGCCCCCCAAAAATCCCGCCTCGGCCGCGGCCTCGGCGGACTCATCGCCGCCGGCGTGCCGCCCAAGCCCTCTGTTTCTTCTACCCTAGCCGGGGTCGCTGCCCCCGGGGCTCCCTCCTCAGGTGCGGTCGCAGCGAGACCGGCGACATCCCCCGCCACCAACACTGCCTCCGGTTTCCAGGAAGTCCCCGTCGCGCTCATCGAGCCCAGCCCCTACCAGGCCCGCCGCGAATTTCTCCCCGAACAGCTCGCCGAACTCACGGAAAGTATCCGGGCCGAAGGCCTGCTCCAGCCCATCGTCGTGCGCCGCCACGGTGAAAAATTCCAGCTCATCGCCGGCGAGCGCCGCTGGCGCGCGTTCCAGTCGCTCGCGCTCAAAACCATTCCCGCGCGCCTGGTCGAGGCGAGCAACGCCTCCGCCGCCGCCATCGGCCTGATCGAAAATCTCCAGCGCGAAGGCCTCAACCCGATTGAGGAGGCCCACGGCTACGCCAGCCTCGTCCGCGACTTTGACCTCACGCAGGACGCGGCCGCCCAGCGCGTGGGCAAAGGCCGCGCCACCGTCGCCAACGCCCTCCGCCTGCTCTCGCTCGACGCCGAACTGCAAGGCTACCTCGCCAAAAACCTCCTCTCCGTCGGCCACGCCAAGGTTTTGCTCGGCCTCGCCGACCCCGCGCAGCGCGCCCTGCTCGCCCGCCGTGTCATCGAGGACGGCCTCAGCGTCCGTGCCGCCGAGCAGCTCGTGTCGGCCGGCAAGCCCGGCGCAGCCCACCGTCGTCGCAAACTCCCCGCCGCCGACGCCGGCGCGGTCGCCGACATCGAGAAAAAGCTCACCTCCCATCTCGGCGCACGTGTCGCCGTGCAGCACACGCCCAAGCTCGGCAAAATCATCATCGAGTATCGCGGCAACGACGACCTGCAGCGCATCCTGGAAAAAATCGGCCTGCCCGTGTAGCTTGAGCCATGAGCGAAACCCGCGAAGCGACGGACCCGGCCGGCCAGGCCAGACGTCTCTCGCGGCCATGGCTGGCCGGGCGCTTTCCGCTGGTCGCCGAACTGCGCGCCTACTCCCGGGAAAAATTCAACGCCGACCTGCTCGCTGGCGCCAACGTCGCCCTTGTTTCCATCCCGCAGGCCGTCGCTTTTGCGCTCATCGCCGGGCTGCCGCCACTCATGGTCATCATGTGCGTGGTCGTCGGAGGCTTCGTCTGTGCGCTGTTCTCCTCGTCGCGCCATCTGGTGTTTGGACCGACCAACTCCATCAGCCTGTTGCTCGCCGCGACGATCTACTCGTTTCGCGATGCCACCCTCACGCCTGCGCAAATCGCCCTGCTGCTCGCCTTCCTCATCGGCTGCTTTCAGCTCGGCGCCGGCCTCGCGCAGCTCGGTCGGCTGACGCAGTTCATCTCGCGCTCGGTCATCATCGCCTACAGCACCGCCATCGGCCTGCTGCTCGCGGCGGCGCAGCTTCCGCACGTGCTCGGGCTCACGGCGGAGCGGGACCGCTTTTTCCCCGGCCTGTGGCACGCAGCGGGGCAGCTCGCACGGCTGGAGTTCAATCCGTGGGCCGCCGTCCTCGGCGGGACCACGCTGCTGCTCTTTCACGCCGTCGAACGGTTCGCGCCCAAAATTCCCGCCGAACTGCCCGTGCTGGTGCTGCTGGCGCTCTTCGCCAAATACGCCGGTCTGGGCGTGCTCGGCATCCGCACCATCGCCGACGAAGGCGCCCTCGCCGCCGGGCTGCCGACGTTCCTGGGACTCCCGCTGAATGTACACCACCTCCATGTGGTGCCGCCGCTGCTCGGGGCGGCGCTCGCCATCGCCATTCTCGGCATGCTTGAGGCCGTTTCCATCGCCAAGACACTGGCTGCGCGTTCCGGTCAGAGGCTCGATGCCAACCAAGAGCTGGTCGCCATGGGCCTGGCCAATCTGGCGTGCAGCGCCTACGGGGCCATGCCCGGTTCGGCCTCGTTCGCCCGCAGCGGGGCCAATCTCCAGAGCGGCGCACGCACGCAGGTGGCGGCGCTGTCGAGCAGCGTCCTTGTACTTGGCGCCATTTTCTTCGTCTCGCCGCTCATCAATTTCATTCCCCTGCCATGCCTCGCGGCGCACCTGATCCGCATCGGGCTCAAGACCCTGCATCTCACCCCCATCCGCATCGCTTGCCGCGCCACGCGCTCCGACGCCATCGTGTTCGTCACCACGCTGCTCGCGGCGGTTCTTCTCCAGCTCGACATCGCCATCTATGTCGGCGTCGGCATCTCGCTCGCGCTCTTTCTCCGCAAGGCCGGCGCGCCGTCGCTGGTCGAATATGGCTTTGATGAACAAGGCCACCTCGCCCAACTCGGCGGATCCGCCGCGCGCAGCCACGCCGCCATCTCCATCGTCCACGTCGAAGGCGAGCTGTTTTTCGGCGCGGCTGACCTGTTTCAGGAGCAGGTGCGCCTCCTCGCCGACGACCGGCAGATCAAGGCCGTCATCCTCCGGATGAAAAACGCGCGCCACCTCGACGCCACCTCGGTGATGTCGCTGCTGGAGCTGCATGCCCACCTGCGGCAGACCGGCAGGCACCTGATCATGAGCGGCCTCAGCCCTGACGTGGAACGCGTGCTGCGGAACAGCGGCGCCGAGGAAACCATCGGCCGCGAAAATCTCTTCCCAGCCGAGACCAACCTCACGATGAGCACCAAGCGTGCCCTGCTCCGCGCCCGCGAGCTGCTGCGCGAGGACGGTGAAACCGCCAAACCCGACCTGCGCTTTTTCTACGATCAAGCCCGCCAGCCAGCCCCCGTCGGTGGCCCGGCCGCAGCACCGGAAACGGCGGAGGATTACCAGATCTGACACTGATCGCCGACATCGGGAAACCCCGCCTCGCATCCCGACCGCACTCGCTTCCCCGTGCAGCTCACGCCAAAGCTCGGCAAAATCATCATCGAAGATCGCGGCAACGAGGTTTCGCAGCGTATTTTCGAATAATCCAGCGTGCCGGAGTGAGACTTCTCCGCTATTGCGTTTTCGCCGGTTCAGCCGGCATTTTTGCTTCTGGTTGCGGCTTGGGCAAGGGAACGTGCTGTTCCAGAACTTCGAACAGCTTCAGCGCATTTGGACTGTGCGAATCGAAGCCATTACCCGTGGCACCAAAGGGCGTAACCGGCAGCGTGTATCCCGAACAATCCCAGCAAACCGACGTCTGGAAAATGATCTGCCCGCCTTGTTTGAATTGAAGTCCGTAAACAGGTGAAAAGCACAGCGCGGCATATTCGTGACCGAACCTCAAGTGCCGCCACAACTCCGACACTGTCTGCGCGTCCTGACCGATTAATGTCTTGTGTCCACGGGTTCCCTTCGGAGTAAAGAAAACGCCAAGAAAGCCTTGCGTGTGATCGACACTCGCATCGTCCAAAGTGAAAACCTCCACCGTATCAATGGCAGGAAGATTCCGCCCGTAATCTTCGGAAGCCATCACGATTCGTCCGAGGGCATAGGCCCGCGCCTGCCGCAACCAGAAATTGCGTGACAAATAAAAGGCCAAGGCCAACGAGCCAAGGACACCGAGCGCAATCAATGTTCGCCGCTTCCAAGCCTTCATGCACGACCCAGCAAACGTACCACCCGTGACGGCGCGAGCGCAAAAGACAATTGCCATCCGACCCGTGCAAGGACGGCATGAGTGGCACAGGTATGGACTTCACCGCCCAGCTCAACGCCCACGTCGCCCGTGTCGAACGCGGCCTAGCCGACCTCGTGCCCGCCGCCGGCACGCGCCCCATGCGGCTGCATACTGCCATGCGATACTCGCTGGAAGCCGGCGGCAAACGCCTGCGCCCCGTCCTCGTCCTCGCCGCAGCCGAGCTGTTCGCTCCGGTTTCGAAATCGAAAATCGAAAATCCAAAATCCAAAATCCCCGCCGCACTCGCAGCGGCGGTGGCCGTTGAGTGTGTCCACACCTACTCCCTCATCCACGACGATCTGCCGTGCATGGACAACGATGATCTCCGCCGCGGCCGCCCCACCGCGCACCGGCAATTTGACGAGGCCACCGCGCTCCTCGCCGGCGACGCGCTCCTCACCCACGCCTTCGCGCTGCTCGCTGAAAATTATGCCACCGCCACCGCCCCCGCCCCCGCCCTCGCGACCGCGCTCGTCCGCGAACTCGCCGCCGCCGCCGGCAGCCGCCGCCTCATCGGCGGCCAGATGGAGGACCTGCTCGCCGAGAAAAAATCCGACGCCACGCCGGGCGAACTGGAGTTTATCCACCTCAATAAAACCGCCGCCATGATTGAGGCCGCGCTCGTGATGGGCGGGCTTGTGGGCTTGGCAGCGCGACCGCCCTCGGTCGCCCCAGCCTCAACGGAGCGACCGGGGGCGGTCGCGATCCCACCAGAAATCGCCACGCTCCGCGCTGCCGGCCGCCACCTCGGCCTCGCGTTCCAAATCATTGACGACCTGCTCGACGCCACCGCGAGCACCTCGACCCTCGGCAAAACTGCCGGCAAGGACGCCAAGGCCGGCAAGACGACTTTCGTGAAACTTCACGGCCTCGCCGCCGCCCGCGCCCGCGCCGACGCCGAGTCAGCCGCTGCCATCGCCGAATTCAAACAGCTCCCAGGCCAGGCCCCGTTTCTCGTCGCGCTCACCGAGCAGATGCAATCGCGGAAACGCTGAAGAACGGAAACACGGAGAAATTGAAGCAGGAAGCCAGGAAACCCGGAATCATGGCTTCTTGGCTTCCCCCTTAAAATTTCCGTCCCTCCGTCCTTCGGCAATTCTCAGCTTCCGCTCCGCCGCTTCGAGATGCGCTCCCGCACGCCCTTCACGGCCTGGCGTAACGCGCTGGGTTTCTTGTCCCGCACCATGAGCCATTTCGTGTGCGGCACCGGCATCCGCCAGAGATGCTCGGGCGTGGTGTTTTTTTCCGCCACGGCGGGGGCGAGGTTCACGCCCGCGCGGCCCAAGGTGTGCCGCACAAATGCCGAGCAGTAGAACGCTTTTTCCTGCCCGAGCAGGTTTTCCTTCGGCTGCCACTTTGGATGCCGCAGCGCCCAGACCGTGCCCACGATCTCGCGCAACGAATACCGCGTGCCAACGGACGCCAACTCCAGCGCGTGGCCGAGCGCCGACTGCTCCTGTTCCGTAGTGAGACCGAGGTCAATCACGCCCACCGCAGGGTAGGCGGAATCATCGGTGTATTTGGCGATGCGGTTTTCCTGCACACCGAGGCGGATGATCTTTCGCTGGATGTCGAGGTCGGACTCGATAATCCAATGATGCCCGTCGGCCCGGCGCCCCTGGAAAAGAAACGCGTGCGACCAATGGCTCCACGCGCCCCCCTCGTCGAGATGCCGCTGTGCGCGAGCGATGAGGCGGTTGGCCGGCTCCGAACCGCCGACGAGGCCGATCCGCCCGGGCCGCGCATGCGCCTCGAAAAACTCACGGTTAGAAAGGCCGGTGACAACGATGGGGGCGCTCATGGGGGTTGGGGCAAAGTGAATCTGGTATTCAGGAAGTCATGAAACTGGCGACGTTCCCCGCAAGTCGAATAGGAGTATGAAATCTCAAGGAGCCTCTGAAAAACCCTATGATAATATGGAACATATTAAGAAAGAAAGGGTAACAGGACAGATGAACCAGCAGACGAGTTTTCTATCCTTGGGTTGCCTGACAAAACGCACGCGCGCGGATCAGTTTCTCGACGAGATGAACCGGGTGGTGCCGTGGAGTGAGCTGGCGGCAGTCAGGCCCGTGCCTTCAAGGAGCGAGAAGGAGGCAATGGCTGTCTAGCGCTGGGCGGGGTTGAGCTGAAAGTGCTTCTTGCCGTCCTGCTTGATGCCGGCGTTCTGCTCGCCAGCCCACTTCTCGGCGGTCTCAATGGATGCGAACAGCTTGAACCGGCGCACCCCTGCGAGTCGGGCGGGGACGGTCACGCGGTAGGAACGGCCAAAGTCCGTTCCCTCGCTGCGGTTGATGAGTTCGCTGACGGTGATGCCGCTCCCTGCCGGGTATTGCCAGCGTCTCAAATTATTTTGCCGATGCGTGCCATTCGCTTCCGACGTGTGCCGGAAGGTGCTCTCAATGTCACCCTCTTTGAGAGAAATTTCGTAACCACTTGATAAACTGGCGGGATGGACGGGACTCGAACCCGCGACCTTCTGCGTGACAGGCAGACGCTCTAACCAACTGAGCTACCACCCCAAAAAATGGAAAGTGAATCATCGTGAATCGCCCGCAAGGTAGTCAAGTGATTTTCCGAGGTGTCCTCGCTCCGCCATCAATGAAGCGGCCGGAGCCTCCTATCCGCAGGGTCCCGTCCGTGCCGGCATCGCGGCAAAGGCATCCCCATCACTGCCAACAAAACGCTCAGCCTTTTTGCAAGATGTGGTAGTTGGCCATCGAGATGCCGCTGAGCATCGCGCCGACGATGCCGAGGAAGCCCTGGTCGGTGCCGCAGAGATAAAGGTTGGCGAGCACGGTGCGGCCCTGGCGGTTTTTCACGGGCGAGCCGTAGATCGCGCCGCCGAGGTGGCCGGTGAACTTCGTAATCGTGCGCGGCGTGAACATGTCGGTCGCCAGCGTGGCGCGGGTAAAGGTGCCGGGCGGGCCGCCGGGAGCGGCGGGAATCGGCGGAAGATAGCGCTGCGCGCTGCGCTGGATCGCGGCATACCAGCGCAGTTTGTCAGCGCGGTAGGTTGCGTCGGGGAGATGCGCCCAGCGTTCATAGCTGGCGAGACAGGTGCAGCGGAAAATGCCCTCCGGCAGCACGCGGCCGGGGCCGTAGTCGAAGTTGTTGGGGATGCAGATGACGCCGCTGCGCGTGTCCACCTGCTCCTCGCTGCGGGCGTAGTGGAAGCGCGGCGAGTCGTTGAAAAATATGATCGTGTCGCTCCCCCACCCCAACGCGGCGGGCTGGCAGTCGAGGACCGTGATGGTCTCAACGAAGCTGAGCGCTCCGACCGAAATTTCCAATTTTGGATTTTGGATTTTGGATTGGGTAGAAATCAGGGATTCAGTTTCGGGAGCGCCGATGCTGCTGAGCACGTGGTCGGCGGTGACCTCGCTGCCGTCGTCGAGCGTGAGCGCAATGGCGCGCCCGTCGCGGGCGGCGATGCGGCGGACCCCGCATTTCATCCGGCGCTCGCCGCCGGCGGCGCGAAATTTTTCCAGCAGCACGCGGATGATGACGCGCACGCCGTCGAACGGCCGTGCAAAACCCTCCAGGTAGAGCGCCTTGAACATGATGACGAACTGGCCGAACTCCATATCGTGCTCCGTCGCGCTGCCGTAATACATCACCGGGCAGAAGAGCATGTCCTCCAACAGCGGCTCGGTGATGTGGCGGCGCACGACGGCGCGGGCGGACTCGGCGGGCGCGTCGAGCGAGACATCGTCGTAGGCGCGCACGGCGGCGACGAGCCGGCGGAAGCCGTCAATCTGCGCGGGGAATTTCTGCGCGACCTCGCCCTCGAGGAGGGCGAAGTCGTTGCTGAAACACAGCGCGGTCTCGCCGTGGGGACCAAAGGCGACCCGTGACTGCCTTTGCTCGCAGAGGGCGAACTCGTCGCGGTCAATGCGGAGCTGGCGCAAGAGCTTGCCGAGCGGCGTGCCCTTCACGCCGGGGCGGACGAAATTGGTCATCGCGTGCAGGCCGACGTCGTAGCGGCGACCCGCGAGGCTGTAGAAACTGTTGAGCCCGCCGGGGGCGTTGTGCCGCTCGAAGACGCAGACCTTTCGTCCAAAATGCGCCAGCCGGATGCCGGCGGCGAGGCCGGACATGCCCGCGCCGATGATGGCGACGTCGTAGTGCGAGGCGGAGTTCATGGAGCGGACAAATCGAAGCGCAAAGACGCAGGGACGCCAAGAGCACAAACCAAGTAAAAGCGCACCGCCAGTCTTTGCGCTTAAAAAGCAGCCTCATTCCAGACCTATTTTCCCAGCGCGACGAACTTCGGCGTCAGATATTCGGCGCTGCTGTCCAGGCTGGCGAGCTGCAGGTAGTCGGCCTCAGGCACCTCGATGCCGTGGCGCTTCCGCAGCTCCATCACAATGTCGAGGAAGTCCATCGAATCGAGCTGGAGCTGGTCGCGCAGGCGCACGTCGGGCTTGACGTTGGAAAGATCCTCGTCGGGTGCGATGTCGGCGATGATGTCGAGCACCACTTGTCTGCATTCGTCTTTGGTCATTGATGATAGGCTGGAAACAGGAGCTAAGGCACAAAGCGGCTTACAATCAACGTGGAATTTATGCCGAGCATGCCGAAGGAGTTGTTGAGGATGGTGTCCACCCTGGCGACCCGTAGGGGCGAATTGAGCACCAGACCGGGCAGGGCGCACTGCGGGTCGAGGTTATCCACGTTGATGGTCGGGTGGACCGTGAGGTCGTCAAAAGACGGCAGATTGCCCGCGAGCTCAAGCGCGCCAGCCGCGCCCATGCAGTGGCCAATGAAGCTTTTCGTGTTGTTGATTGCAGTATCGGGACAGCCCTCGCCAAAGACGGCGCGGATGGCTTCGCACTCCTGGATGTCGCCGAGCGGGGTGGCGGTGGCATGGGTGTTGACGATGTGGATGTCGCGTGGTGCGAGGCGGGCGCGGGCGAGCGCGGCGCGGATGCACTCAGTCTGCCGCACGGGGTTGGGCAGCACATAGTCGCTGGCGTCGGAGTTGACGTGATAACCGGCGAGTTCGGCGTAGATTTTAGCTCCGCGCCGCTGCGCGTCCTCAAGGCGCTCGAGCGTGTAGAGGCAGCCGCCCTCCGAGATGACGATGCCGTTGCGGGCGAGGTCGAAAGGACGCGAGGCCTTTTTCGGATCCTCATGGGTGGCCAGCGCGTTCTGGGACTTAAAGCCGGCGAAGATGCCAAACGTGTGAATGCTTTCGCTCACACCGCCGCAGAGGGCAAAGTCCACTTCGCCCAGCCGCAGCATCTGCGCCGCATGGACGAGACCCATGTTGCCGGCGGCACAGGCGGCGCCGATGGTGTAGGCGGGGCCGGTCACACCCAAGTTCAGCGAGGTCTCGCCGGCGGGGTTGTTGGCGACCGTGCGGGGGTTGTGGTAGTGCGACCAAAACTTGGTGTCGTAGTTAAATTTCGAGATGTTGTAGATTTCGTTCTCGGTCTCGACATTGCCGTGCTCGGTGATGCCGAGGTAAATGCCCACGCGGTCCTTTGGGACGGTGTCCCATGCCACTCCGCTATCGGCGAGCGCCTCACGCGCACAGTAGATTGAAATGGAGCCGGCCCGCGTGCCGACCCGCACCTCTTTTTTCTTCTGGTGGCGCAGCGGGTCGAAATGGCAAACCCCCGCGAGCTGCGGCCCCATGTAGCGGATTTCCATGCGCTCGACTCCGGCCACGCCGGCGAGCAGGTGGCGACGGAACTCGGCCAGCGAGTCGCCGTTCGGGGCGGTGAGACCGACGCCGGTGATGACGATGCGGGCGGTGGCGGGAGGCATGGAGCGGAAATCGCTAGCCAAGCCGCCGCCGAAAGCAATACAACCCTCGTTCCAAATTATGAACGTCCTCGTTGTCGGAGGCGCCGGTTACATCGGCAGCCATTGTGTGCGCCAGCTGATCGCCGCCGGACACCGCCCGGTGGTGCTCGACAATCTCGTGCTCGGCCACCGTGCGGCGGTCGCAGCCGACGTGCCGGTTTACACCGTCAATCTCGGCAACGAGAGCGAGGTTGGCAAAGTCCTCCGCAAGGAAAAGATCGAGCTCGTCATGCATTTCGCCGCCTACGCCTATGTGGGCGAGAGTGTCGCCGACCCGATGAAATACTATTTCAACAACGTCGCCGCACCGCTCCACCTCCTGCGCTGCATGCTGGGCTCGGGGGTGAAAAAATTTGTCTTCTCCTCGTCCTGTGCGACTTATGGCAGCCCGGCGCAGATGCCCATCACGGAAGACACGCCGCAGGCCCCCATCAATCCCTACGGCCAGACCAAGCTTGATGTGGAGAACGCCCTCCGGGCTTTCGCTGCCGCCTACGGCCTGAGCTTTGCCGTTTTCCGCTATTTCAATGCCGCCGGAGCCGCCGAGGACGGCACCATTGGCGCCGATCACACCCCCCAGACGCGCGTCATCCCCCTCGCGATTGACGCGGCAGCGGGCCGCGGGCCGCCGCTCCAAATTTTTGGCAACGACTACCCTACGCCTGACGGCACCTGCCGGCGCGACTATGTCCACGTGGACGACCTCAGCCGCGCCCACATCGCGGTCTTTGAACAGCTCTCCACTCCGGGCGCCGCACTCTTGTACAACCTCGGCACCGGCACGCCGACCTCCGTGCTGGAAGTAATCCGCGCCGTGGAAAAAGTGACCGGCAAACCCGTGCCGCACACCTTTGCGCCGCGTCGTGCGGGCGACCCGCCCGAGCTCTATGCCGACTCGACCAAGGCACGGCGCGAGCTCGGCTGGCAGATAAAGTTTCCCGACATCGAATCCATCGTTGCCACCGCTTGGAAATGGCACGAGGTCCACCCCCACGGATTTGGCGGGCGCAAATAGGAGACCGCAACGAGGAGATGGGGAAAGCCACGGGACTGGCCAAGGTTACGGAGAGGCTCCAACGGGGGTACCGTGGCACGCGGCCCCCCGAGTCCCCCTCCTGACTGGCAGCGCCAGTCTTGCGGGGTGGAGTTTGCGGTTGTCTGAGCGAAAAAAGGGCTGCATGGTGCCAGGCACCGTGACCGCCAAATCCCTCCGCAACGATCACGGCAAAAAAGCTCCGAAGCCCGGTGCCGCGTCAGTCCGTCCGGCCCCGCCGGCAGCCTCCTTCGCGGAGGAACTGAGTGATCTGGCCGGGCGCTTCGGCAATCGCCCGGTGTGTCTCGGTGAAATTCTCGACGCAACCCAAGGCCGCGGGTTCAATCTGCTGCTCATCTTCATCGCCCTGCCTTTCGTCACGCCGATTCCGATGCCCGGTTTTTCCATTCCGTTTGGACTGGTGGTGGCTCTCATCGGCACGCGTATGGCGCTGGGTCAAAAGCCCTGGCTGCCGCAAAAATTGCTGGCGCGGGAACTGCCCGCCAAGTTCCTTCCCAAGCTGCTCGCCACAGGCAGCCGCATCCTCAAATTTCTCGAACGACCGCTGCGGCCGCGACTGACTTTCCTGCATAAGCAGCTCATCTATCGCCGGCTGGCAGGCATCCTCATCGCTCTCTCAGGTCTGTACCTCGTGCTGCCGCTGCCCGTGCCGTTCAGCAACGGCCTTCCCGCGTTGACGGTGCTGTTGCTCTCGGCGGCGGCGCTGACGCGCGATGGCCTGTGTTTCATCGCAGGCTGTTGCATGTTTGTGTTGGCAACGACCTTTTTCGTACTGCTCACTCTAGGCGGCAAACAAATCATGGACCACCTGTTTTAGCCATCCTGCCCGCAGCTGAACCCGGCAAAGAACCATCCGGAACATTCTCCGAGCCAGAGCGCGAGGAGGGGAGTTCTCAGGGGAGTTGCTTAGGGAGCTGATGAGCGGGGCCGTGTCACCACGAACAGCACCAGCCCGGCGAGGGAAGTGAGAAATGCCAGCGACGTAAAGGCGACGAGCAGCCCGTCGCGCCAAGGCTTGGCGGTGATGAAGGCGTATTTGTGGAAGAGGCTGAAGATGTTGGCCTCGCGCTGGCGGCTGTCGTCGGTGTGGCGGGCGACGCTGCCGGTGAGAGTGCTCACATAGACTCGGGTGTGGAGCGTGTCCTCCCCATCGGCCGCGTCGAGGCGGTGGACGGGGAGGAGGCGGAAGATGGGGATGTATTCGTCGTCGTAGGCGTCGAGGCGGCGCGTCCATTGCACGCGCTGGCCGCCGAGGTAGCGAGTGGCGATCTCGGCGGCGTAGCGGTTGTCCTGCGCGGCGTCCTCGTGGCCGTCCACGGCGCTGAGGTAGCGCGGCACGGACGAGTCGCCGGCGAGAACTTGATACCACGGCTGGCCACCGATCAGACGGAGCGAGATGGAACGCACGGGGCCGGTGGCGGGGCCGGGCAGGGCGAGCGCCTCGGCGGGGGCGATCCGGAGGGCAGCGGTGTCAATGGCGGTGTCGGGCTGGGGACGGGGCGGGGGTGTTTGCGTCCAAGTCATTACAACATGAAGGATGCCGCTGCCGGAGGCGGCAAGGACGGTGAGGGCGCAGGCGAGGCCAATCCAGCGGTGCAGGCGGCGGAGAGTGGAGGGTTTCATGGGCGAAGTGTATGCGAGAACAGCAATGGGGCGATAAGCAGAGCGTGGGCGTCTGGCTTCATGGACGGGTGAGCGGGTTGAACAGAAGAGGTTGGGATTGGGATGGGGCCGTGGTGCCCTCGCCACGGCGGGTGGCGAGGGCGCGGCCAACGCGACGGGGGCGTCGCGTCCCCTATTTTCTCGGAGGGCGGGACGTCACCAGCGGAACTCCACGCCGCCGAAGAACCCGCGGCCGTCGCCGGGGAGGAACTGGCGCACGTCCGCGCCCGCGGCGTTGGCGGTCGCGCCGGTGGTGGCGGCGTAGGTGGTGTTGAAGACGTTTCGCACCTCGAGGAACCACGACGCGCCTTTGCCCAGACGGCGACCGACACGGAAGCCGGCGATGGCGTAGGGATCGGCGGCGAAGGTGTTCATGTGGTCAACAAAGGTGCGGGACGGCACCCACTCGAAGTTGGGGCCGGCATACCAGCCGGCGGAGTTTTCCCACATGAGCTCGCCCCGGATCATATGAGGGGGGAGGCCGGCGAGGGTGTTGTTGCCGAACACCGGGTCGCCATCGAATTTGAACTGGCCGTAGATCCAGTTCACGCGCAGCACGAGACGGTCACCAGGGGCGGTCTTGGCGTCCCAGTCCTGGCCGAGGATGTCGGCCTCGACGGCGAGCTCGACGCCACGGTGCGTGGTGCGGGCGGCGTTGATGGTGCCGAGCGGGACGTTGGTGGCGGAGACCATGTCGAGAAACTCATTGCGAACGGCGGCGGAGTAGAGCGAGGCGTCCCAGCGGAAGAAGTGGCGGACGCCGCGCGAGCCGACCTCGAAGGTGGTGGCCGTCTGCGCGCGGTTGGGCGTCGTGCCGCCGGTCTCGCTGAAGGTGGGCGGCTCGTAACTGCCGGAGACGTTGGCGTAGAGCTGGAGGCCGGCGGTGTCCCAGCGGAGGCCGAGCTTGGGCGAGAGGCGGTCGTAGTCGCGCTCGAAGGTCGGGGTCGCGCCGACGCGCTGGGTGTTTTTGAGCGTGTTGTGCGCGTAGTTCGCGGCGGCGACGAAGGTGAGGCCGTACCCGAGCGCGACCTGGTCCTCGGCGAAGGCCATGAGGTTGGTTGCGGTCTGGTCGGCGTCGCTGGTGAGCGCGCCGCGCGCGCCGAGGACGTTGGCGAAGATGGCGGCGTTGGTCTCGCCGCGCGAGAGCTGCACGCCGACGCGGACGCGGTGCGCGAGACCGAGCGCCTCCACGCCGCCGGTGTAGGTGGCGCTGGCGAGGAGGTCGTTGGAGAGCTGGTCAATCACGCCGACGAACGGCGTGATCGGGTGGTCGAGGTCCTTGTATGTCCACGCGAGCGCGAAGTCGAAGCGTCCCTCCGCGCCGAGGAGCACGGTGGTCTGGTCGGCGAGGCGAAGCAGATCGTAGTCGCGCCGATTGTTAAACCTCACGGAGCCGAAGAATGATTTGTCGGCCTGCGCGGGGTTGGCGTTGAGCTCGGCCTTGGTGAGGCTGCCGGGGAGCTGCGAGTCGGTGTGGACGGCAGCGAGGTAGAGGCGCGACTCGGCGACAGGGGAAATGCGCCAGCCGATGTTAGCAAGGAGGCGCTGGTTTTCCTGCTCTGCATGGTCGCGGAAGCCGCCTTGCTTCGTGGCGGTGAACGCGGCGTAGGCGTCAAACGCGCCGGCGGCCGTGCCGTCCGCGACGAGGCCGCGCAGGTAGCCGAACGAGCCGGCCTCGACGCGCGCGAGACCGGGCGTGGCGTCGCGGCCCGTGCGGGAGACGTAGTTGATGGAGCCGCCAAGCGCGGCCGCGCCGGTGGCGAGGGCATTGCCGCCGCGCAGCACCTCGATGTAATTCGTCGCGAGCGGCTCCAGCGACTGCATGTCGAAGCCGCCGTCGGCGAGGTTGATGGGCACGCCGTCCTGCATGACGATCAGGCCGCGCCCGTGAAACGTGCGCTGGATGCCGGAACCACGGATCGAGAGGCGGGCCTCGTCAGAGCCGAAGCGCGGCTGCGCGAAGACGCCGGCGGCGAGCGCAAAGGTGTCGGCCACAGTGGAGGCGCGACCACGCAGGTAGGTCTCGGCGTCAACCACGCCGGCACCGCCTGGCGTGAGCGCGAGCGTGGCGCGGGCCTGGTCGGGCGCGGGCACGGTAAGCGGCGTGGAAGTGCTGGCAGTGACCATAACCGGCGGGAGCTGGGTGGATGCGCCGGCGGGCGGCGCAGAGGACGTGTCGGCAGCGCGGAGGGCGGTGGCAAGGAGGAGCAGCAGCGCAGCAGGCGCCCGGCGGCGGAGGGGATGGAGCGGACGGAAGGAGTTCATGGGATTGAGATGCAAACGAAGGGTGAGCGGACGGGTTGTTTGAAATGGGCGCGCGGATGCAAAACGGGGACGCGCAAAATTTTCTAGCAGGCGGAGCCGCGCCGGCCCCGGCACGGGTGGTAGGTGCACGACAGGGCCGTCGCGCCTCCGAACGGTGGGTTGGCCGGCTGATGCTGTGGCGGGGTGTTTACACCCTGTGCTTCGCAGAGATCGGGCAGGGGTGAAAACATCCCACCTGCATCCGCGCACACGGCCAAGCCGGCTGGTGGCTCAGGCCGGGCGCGGCGGCGGGACGGGCGGGCTGGCGCGTGACGCGCCCAGCATGGTCTGGCCATCGGACGGCCACGGGGAAAATTCTGGAACGACAATGACAATCACTGGCACCGGCTGGAAAACGAGAAGGATTTTGCCAGGGGCTTTGGCGGCAGGGGTGGTTGGGCTGTTCTGTTGCTCCTTGGCTTCACCAACTGCCAAACAGACATCGCACTCATTGCCAGGGGTGAAAGTAAGGCGCACCGCCTCGGCCAGCGGCATCGTGCGGGAGTAGTTTGCGATCATCCGCCCCCATGCGAATACCTGCGCACAATCCCACTGGCTGCCCGTGGCGAGCAGCCACGCGAGCAAGACACTGCCAATTTGAAAACGGCGAAACACGTCACACGGCAACCTCTCACCTTGCCAGAGACAAGATCAAATCCACCGCAGAAAGATTTCATTAGCCATCCTACAGGTCGGCTATAAAGCGACGTTAAGACCTACCAAAACACGACAGGATTGCGGGAAAAACTTTACCCGGCCGACAACCGCCGTTCGACCGCCGCGACGGCGCCGGCCTCGCGCTCCGGCCAGCCGCCCGTGATCTCGGCGAAAGGCAGGCCGCGCGACTCCAGTGTCTCGCGCCAGAGGCGGCGGCACATGGCACGACCGGCGTCGTCGGGGAAACAGCGCTGCGGGTCGGGCGACCACGGCAAGTCCGTGTCGCACAGCAGCCAGAGAGAAACGCCGCGGGCACGGCGCTCCGCCTCGGCGCGCACCCATGGCGGACACGCGCCGGGAAACAGCAGATCGTCCCACAGCACGCAGGTGAGCAGCTCGGTGTCGTGAAAGACGGCGCGGCGCGCACCGGCTGCGGCGGCCTCCTCGCCCGCGAGCTGGCCGCACGCGATGGCATCGAGATCAGCGCCGGTGATGACGGCGCCATGCGTGTCCCAAAACTCCCGCACATATTCCGGCGACCAAGGCTCGCCGAAGCGCGCCGCGAGCATCTGCGCCAGCGTCGTCTTGCCCGTGGATTCCGGGCCGAAGAGGGCGAAACGAAGCGGTGCGGCCGAATTCATGGCCACAGGCTGGCCACCAGCCCAAACTCCCGTCAAGTCCCGTACCAGTCAGGATGGGCGTCTTGCTTCCGCCTTCCGCCCGGTCATGCCCATGTCCCCAGCCTGTTTCCTCACCATCCGCGATGTTGCGCATTTTCTCTCCTTGCAAATCATCCGCCCTGCCACGCTCCCATCCTCCCTTCCCGATGAAACACTACGACTTCGCCCGGCAATTCCACGCGCTGCATGACCGCGCCGCCGCCCTTTACGCCAAGGGCGGGCGCGGTGCGGACACGTTTTGCACCGCCGCCGAGACGGCGTGGCTCGCCGCCAACGGCCTCACCCCGCAGCACCTCTACGACTACGCCGAAGACTTTGCCGGCTACGGCGAGCCCGGCCCCGACCTCGCGCTCGCCATCGAGCTGGTGCGCCGCGACTATTTTCTCAGCGCCCAGCATGGCCGGCCCTCGCGGACCGTACTGGACGAAGCTGCGCTGCCGTCGAAGACGGCGGCCGTGCAGGGCATTGAATGGCTGCCGCGTCTCATCCCCAAGGCGCGCGCCAAGCTGCGCGGCGAGCTGCCACCGTCGCTGATGTACTGCTGCGGCGGCGACCGCGCATTTTTCAAGAAGCACGACATCCTGCCCGCCGAGTTCCTCAGCCTCGTCTGGCGGCATGAAAACGATGACGTCGCCGTGGCCGCCTGGGCCGTTCGCCGCGCCACGGCGACGTCAACAGGGTAAAGATCAAGGACCGAGCCCTCCGCCTGTTGTTGCAACCCTTATTCCACATCCCTCAGAATTCATTTTTTTCCTTTCCACACCCATGCCCACGTCCTGCACCGAATACGACTTCCGCCAAATCGAGCCGCACTGGCAGCGATTCTGGGAGGAGCAGCGCACGTTTCGCGCCGAGAACGGCGGGGCGCGGCCGAAGTATTACGTGCTGGACATGTTCCCCTACCCTTCCGGCGCGGGGCTGCACATTGGGCATCCCGAGGGCTATACGGCGACCGACATCGTGGCCCGGTACAAGCGCGCCAAGGGATTTAATGTCCTCCATCCGATCGGCTGGGATTCGTTCGGCCTGCCGGCCGAACAACATGCGGTGAGAACCGGCACGCACCCCGCCGCCAACACCGCCGCCAACATCGCCAACTTCAAGCGGCAGATCAAGTCGCTTGGATTTTCCTACGACTGGGAGCGCGAACTGGCGACGACGGACCCGAAATATTTTCGGTGGACGCAGTGGATTTTTCTCCAGCTGTTCCAACGCGGCCTCGCCTATGTGGACGAACGCCCGGTGTGGTGGTGCCCGGAACTGCGCACGGTGCTGGCCAACGAGGAGGTGATGGACGGCAAGAGCGAGGTGGGCGGCTTTCCCGTCGAGCGGCGCAACCTGCGCCAGTGGGTGCTCCGCATCACCGCCTACGCCGAACGCCTGCTCGCCGATCTCAAGGACGTGGACTGGCCCGACTCGACCAAGCGGATGCAGGCGGCGTGGATCGGCCGCAGCGAGGGCGCGGAAGTCATGTTTGAAGTAGCGCAGGCTTCCAGCCTGCCTCAGCAAGCAGGCTGGAAGCCTGCGCTACTCAAAATTTTCACCACGCGGCCCGACACGCTGTTCGGCTGCACCTACATGGTGCTTGCGCCGGAGCATCCGCTGGTGGATGCGCTCACGACCCCCGAGCAGCGCACGGCCGTCGCAGCCTACCGCAAAATGGCGGCGGGCAAGAGCGACCTCGAGCGCACGGACTTGGCGAAGGACAAGAGCGGCGTGTTCAGCGGCGCGCATGCGGTCAACCCGGTCAATGGCGCGCGCGTGCCGATCTGGGTCGCGGACTATGTGGTGATGGGCTACGGCACCGGCGCGATCATGGCCGTGCCAGCACATGATGAAAGGGACTTTGAGTTTGCCACGAAATATTCCCTGCCGGTGATCCGCGTGATCGAGGCCACCGACGGCACGGAGACCCTGCCTTACCCGGGCGACGGCAAACTGGTGAATTCACCGGGCTACGACGGCCTGCCTTGGCCGGAGGCAAAGAAAAAAATCTCCGCCGATCTCGCCACGCGCGGCGTGGGCCAGGCCACCGTGAACTACAAGCTACGCGACTGGCTGTTCTCGCGTCAGCGCTACTGGGGCGAGCCGTTTCCCATCGTGTGGCTCGGCGAGGCCGACTACCGCCGTGCCACCGCCGTGAGGACGGATCTGCCCGCGTCGCCGGTGACGTTTGCACAGGATGGGATCACGCACTTCGCCCTGCCGCTTCCGGCGGGAGCGCTGCCGCTGGAACTGCCCGGGGTGCAGTCGTATCTGCCAAGCGGCAACGGCGAAAGCCCGCTCGCCAACGTCACGGAATGGCTGGAAATCTGGCTCAATTTCAAGACGGGCGAATCCGTCCCCGCCGCACAGCCGCAGCCCCCCGGCGAGCATTGGGTGCGCGGCCGGCGCGAGACCAACACCATGCCGCAGTGGGCGGGCTCGTGCTGGTATTATTTGCGTTTTCTGGACCCGGCCAACGACACCGCCCTCGCTTCGCCCGAGGCGTTGCGTTACTGGGGCGTGCCCGACCTCTATGTGGGCGGCGCGGAACACGCGGTGCTGCACCTGCTGTATGCACGGTTCTGGCACAAGGTGCTGTTCGACCTCGGCGTCGTGCCGCAGGCCGAACCGTTCACGAAGCTGTTTCACCAGGGAATCATTCTCGGCGAGGACGGCGAAAAGATGTCCAAGAGCCGCGGAAACGTCGTCAGCCCCGACACGATCATCGCGTCGCACGGCACCGACACGCTGCGGCTCTACCTGATGTTTCTCGGCCCACTGGAGGCGATGAAGCCGTGGAGCATGCAACAGATTGAGGGTGTGCACCGTTTCCTGCACAAGGTCTGGCGGCTCGCGCTCGGCCCCGACGGCGCGGTCCATGCCAGGGTCTCCGCCGGCGCGGCCGAAACACCCGCACTCACGAAACAATTTCACGAGACCGTGAAAAAAGTCGGCGACGACATCGAGTCGCTGCGGCTCAACACCGCCATCTCGGAGATGATGAAACTCGTGAACGCGCTTCAGGATGCCCCGGCGGTCAACCGCGCGACGCTGCTGAAGTTTCTCCAGCTCCTCGCACCCTTCGCGCCGCACCTCACGGAGGAACTGTGGGCACGGCTCGGCGAAAAATCCTCGATCCAGCACGCACCATGGCCGCAGTTCGACGCAGCGCGATTGGTGGCGACCGAGCAAAAAATCGTCGTGCAAGTGAACGGCAAACACCGCGGCGAAATCATGGCTCCCGCGGGTGCCGGACAGGATGCCGTGGTCGCATTGGCAGCCATAAATGAGCGGGTGACCCCCTATTTGTCGGGTAAAGCTTTGAAGCGCATCGTTTTCATACCAGGAAAAATTTTAAACATTGTTGTTGAACAGTAAGAGAAACGGCTTTTGATTAGGGAGAACACCCTAGTTTTTTTTAGCTTGGATCGGTCAGTTCGGTGCCTCAAGCCCGCGCAGTCTGCATCTTTGGCCAAAGCGAACAGGATTCATCCACTATGAAATCCATGACCAACCTCGTCCCTGCCGCTACCACGGCAGCTGCCCTTGCGCTGGCCGTCGCGCTGTCACCGGTCCAAATGTTCGGCGCGAACCCAACCAGCAAGCTCTACGTCGCCCATCCGCCCCAACACCATGCGCATGAACCGACTCTCCTTTTGGCGCTGGCTGGTCGGCTGGATGGCAGCGGTCTTCATCGCGGTCACGCCCGGCCATGCGCTCCTGCGTTTCAATGACAACCACGCCCAGGTTTATGTTACCGGCACGGTCGCGGTCGGCTGGAACTCGAACATCTTTTCCAACCAGGTCGCCAGCGCCGATACCACCTACAACGCGAGCCTGAACGTCGAATACCGGCGCAAGGCCGGTTACATTGGCATCAATGCCGCCATTGGCTGGGACTTTGGGCGTTTCCAGAAATTCACCGCGGAAAATTTTGCCAATCCGCACGCCAGCCTCGAATTCAGCAAGGGCACCGGTCGCACCACCTGGGACCTCCTGTTCAACGCCGCCCGCCAGAGCAGTACCGACAGCGCCGCCAACGTCCGCGCCCAGTCCATCTCCTACGGGGCTGACTTCAATTGGAAATATCCCGACTTCCTCGACCAGCGCCACACCCTCTCCGGCGGTTTCGGCTGGTCGCAGCTCAACTACCAGAACAACACCGCGCTCATCAACCTCGCCACCTATACTGCCAGCCTCGACCTGTTTTACATTTACACCGACGAACGCGACCTCTTCGGCGGCTACCGTGTCCGCGTGAGCGACACCTCGGTCAACAGCCGCGACGTTGACCACAATTTCAGTCTCGGGATCTCGGGAAGAATCATCCCCAAGCTCAACGGCAGCCTCCGCGTCGGCTACCAGGTCCGCCAGTCGGACGCAAACGGCCTCACGCCGGCCTCCACTTTCACCGGCATCAGCATCGCCTCCAATGTGCGTTACGATCTGAACAAAAAGACCACCGTGAACGGGCAGGTGGGCAAGGATTTTTCCACCACCTCGACCAACATCAGCACCGACTCGCTCACGGCCAATCTCAACGTCACCTACGCCCACAATGCCAAGTTCTCTGTGTTCGGCAACCTCGGCGGCGGCATCAACAAGTTTCTCGGCGTGACGGGGGCGGGCCGCCGCGACTTCGACCTCACATGGGGTGCCGGCCTCATCTCCAATCCCCATCTCGGCATCACCAGCATTGGCGAAAATCTGTCCCTGATCACCGCAGGCGGCCGCTCGAAGAGCCCCACCCAGTTTCTCGAGAGCACGGCCTTCGCCCAACTGATCGAACGGCTCAAGAAGCATTACGACCTCATCGTCATTGACTCCCCTCCCATGGGCGCCGTCACCGACGCGCTCCTGATCGCCAACCGCGCCGACGAAATTCTCTACGTCTGCCGCTTCAACCGCGCCTACCGCAAGCACATCCGGCTTTACATCAAGGCGCTCCGGCAGGGCAAAAACGAGGTGCTGGGCATCGCGCTTAACGGCCTCTCACCCCGCCGCATCGAATACTACTCCAATTACCGCTATTATCGCAGCTACAAAAAGTACTACGGCACGGAAAGCTAAGATTGTTTCCAAGGTGGTGAGGTCCGATAGCCAGCGGGCCTGAAAGGTGCCAGCCTTGGCCTTCAGGCGGACGGAAACGCAAGTCGTTGCACCAAGGGCACGGCTGCGGGCGCGGCCTTTCTTTGCCGTGAGGCGATGGTTGCACCCTACCGATTGTTCGCCTTAAGACTCAGGCTCTTCTGCCCATGTCAGCGCTATCCGCCTTTCTCCCGCCGGCTTTTGACCCCCGCCGCCCCGTCGCACTCATCGCCGGTCAGGGCGACTATCCGCGTCTCGCCGCCGCCGCGATCCGCGCCGCGGGCGTGCCGCTGCGGCTCGTGGCCTTCGAAGGCGAAACACCGCCGGACCTCGTCGCCTCGTTGCCGGAAAGCGAACGCCGGGTCCTCCTCGTCGGCCAGCTCGGCAAAATGCTCCGCGCCCTGCAGGACTTCGGCGCCGGTTCCGCGCTGATGGCGGGCCAGATCACCCCGCGCCGCCTTTTCAGCGGCCTGCATCCCGATCTGAAGGCCGCGAAAATCCTTCTCTCCCTCAAGCGCCGCAACGCGGAGACCATCTTCGGCGCCATCGCCGCCGAGATCGAAAAGATCGGCGTCGCCATGCTCGACGCCCGCGCCTTCCTCGACGCCCACCTCGTCACCCCCGGCAGCCTGACCGCCGGGAAATTTCCCATCGCGCCCGAGCATGTCGCCCACGGCGTCGCCCTCGCCCGCGAATGCGCCCGGCTCGACATCGGGCAGGGCTGTGTGGTCCGTCGCGGCACAGTCCTCGCCGTCGAGGCCTTTGAAGGCACCGACGCGATGCTCCGACGCGCCGGCGAATTCAAGACCGACGACGCCCTTTTCGTCAAAACGGTAAAGCCCGCCCAGGATTTTCGCTTCGACGTGCCCTGCTTCGGTCTGCGCACGCTCGACACCATGCGCGAGGCCGGACTCGCCGCCGCCGCGCTCGCCGCCGGGCGCGTTCTTCTCCTCGACCGATCGGCGGTGCTCGCACAGGCAAAACGTGACCGCATCCATCTTCTCGGTTTCGAAGAAAGGGGCAAAATGTAGCTTGAGGACGCTTGGATCGCTCCTGCTCCTCTCGGCGTGCCTCACTGGCCTGATTTCCCGTCCTTGCGCTTTCTCCCGTCCGTCGCACAGTCCCCGCCATGCAAACCGATGCCGTCCCGGTCACCGTCAAAGGCGTGATGCCCACCGCCAACGGCTGCGCCGTGTTCCTCGGCGACGATGACAAGACTTTCGTCATCTACGTGGACCACGCCGTCGGCAACGCCATCCAGATGACGCTCGCCGGTGTGAAAAAGGAGCGTCCGCTCACGCACGACCTCATCGGCCACCTCCTGCTGGGCCTCGGCGCAAATCTGGAGCATGTCGTCGTCAATGACGTGAGCGGCGGCACCTTTTTCGCCCGCATCCTGCTCCGCATGGAAAACGAGCTGGGCAAAAAGATTGTCGAGGTGGACGCCCGGCCCAGCGACTCCATCGTTCTCGCCCTTCAGCACGGCCGCCCGCTTTTCGTCGCCCGCAAGGTGTTCGATGCCGTCGAGGACATGACCGAGATCCTCGAACGCGTCCTCAAGCAGCAGGCCGACGAGGCCGCCAAATCCGAGGCCGACGACCAGACAGGCAAAAAGGACGAGCCGGATGACGAGGAGGAAAACAAGTGACCGCAGTGGCCGGGAGGTCCCTGGCCGGCCAGGTCAGGGCGAAGCCGGCCCGCCCATGATGTGCCCGCCTGCGGGCTGAACACTGGTGCCACCGTAAGTCCGGCCAAGCTCCCATGGCTCCGTCCCCTCTCCCCTCCCCGCCCTCCTCCGCTTTGCACGACCTTGGCGAAGCCGGGCTGCTCCCGTCCCCGCAGGTCGCCGGCCAGCCTCTGACGGCACTCGCGCCGATGCAGGACGTGACCGACCTCGCCTTCATGCGCGTCATCGCGCACTACGGCGCGCCCGATTATTTTTTCACCGAGTTCTTCCGCGTGCATGCCCAGTCGAAGCCCGAGAAACACATCCTCCGCTCGATTGACGAAAACACCACCGGCCGCCCCGTGTTCGCCCAGCTCATCGGCGAAGACCTGGGCCACCTCGCGCGTACCGCCGCCGAGCTGCTCCAGCACCCCGTCGCGGGAATTGACCTTAACCTCGGCTGCCCCGCGCCCAAGGTTTACAAAAAAAACGTCGGCGGGGGCCTCCTGCGCGATCCCGGGCGCGTCGGCGAAATCCTCGCCACACTCCGCGCCGCCGTGCCCGGCCGCTTCACGGTCAAGATGCGCATTGGCTTCGACGACACCGCCCATTTTGACCGCCTCCTCGACCTCGTCAACGAACACCGCGTTGACCTCCTCAGCGTGCATGGCCGCACCGTGAAGGAAATGTATCGCAGCGAGGTCCACTACGATTTCATCGCCCACGCCGTCGCCCGCGCCCGCTGTCCCGTGCTCGCCAACGGCAACATCCTCTCCGCCGCCCGCGCCGCCGCCGTCCTCACCCAAACGCGCGCCGCGGGCGTGATGATCGGCCGCCACGCCATCCGCAACCCGTGGATTTTCCGCCAGTGCCGCGAAATTTTTTCCGGCACCGAGCCGGTGCGCCTCACCCTCGCCGACGTCCGCGGCTACGTCGAACGCCTCTACCGCGCCACGCAGACGCCCGACCTCCCCGAGCGCGCCCACGTGAACAAGATGAAAAAATATCTGAATTTCGTCGGCCAAAGCGTGGACGCCACCGGCGCATTTCTCCACGACATGCGGCGCTCCGAGAGCGAAGCCGAACTGTTCGCCATCTGCGACCGCCACTTGATCGCGGACGACGCGGCCGAACGTAAGTTTTCCGTGGAACCCTACCCCGGGGTCATCGCCCGCCCCAACTGCGAGACGCCGGAGGCTGCGGCCGATGGGTGTTCATTGGAAACGGTGAGGGCCTGACAGGGGTGGTTTTTACTGCGGGGCCGCCCATGAAAATCATGCCTAGGAAACAGGCGGCGACTTCCGGTCACCGCACCCCCTTTCACCGTTGACCGTAAGAATTGCGATGCTGTCATGGCCGCATGGTGCCGAGCGTGCTGATCGTTGATGACGAGAAACACACCCGCGAAGGCCTGCAGCAGGCGCTCGCGGAAAGCTATGACGTGTCGGTGGCGGCCAATGCGGAGGAGGCGTTCAACCTTATGGCGGCACAGGAGTTCGACGTGATTGTCACCGACCTGCGGATGCCGGGCAAATCCGGCCTCAAGGTCATTGACCGGGCCCTCGTGCTGCCAAACAAGCCGGCGGTCATCATGATGACCGCCTACGGCAGCATCGACACCGCCGTTGAGGCGATGAAGCGCGGCGCGGTGGATTTCCTCACCAAACCCGTCAATCTGGAGCGGCTCGAGGTTCTTATCCAGCGCGCGCTCAAGACCCGCACGCTGGAGGTCGAGGTGAAGCAGTTGCACGAACGGCTCGACGAAAAATTTTCTTTCGGAGGCATCATCGGCCATTCGCCGAAGCTCAACGACGTGATCGGACGCGTGAAGCTTGTCGCGCCGTCCAAGGCGACCGTGCTCATCGAGGGCGAGTCGGGCACGGGCAAGGAGCTGATCGCGCAGGCCATCCATCAGGCCAGCCCGCGCGCCCGCGCGCCGTTCATCGCGGTGCATTGCGCGGCGCTATCGGAAAACCTGCTGGAAAGTGAAATTTTCGGGCATGAGCGCGGCGCGTTCACCGGCGCGACGGAGCGGCGGGTGGGGCGTTTCGAATCGGCGGACGGCGGCACGCTGTTTCTCGACGAGATCGGCGAGATCTCCGCCTCGACGCAGGTGAAGCTGCTGCGGTTTCTGGAGACCAAGGCCATCGAGCGCGTGGGCGGCAACAAGCCGCTGGAGCTCGACGTGCGGCTGGTCGCGGCGAGCAACCGCAGCCTCGAGCGGCTGGTGCGCGAGGGAAAATTCCGCGAGGACCTGTTTTTCCGGCTCAACGTCGTCAGGATCACGCTGCCGCCGCTGCGCGAGCGTCCCGACGACATCCCGCTGCTGCTTGCGCACTACCTCGGGCAGTTCGCCCAGGAAAACGGCGTGGCCGCGCCGGTGGTTGAGCCGGGCGCGCTGCGGCACCTGACCGCCTATGCGTGGCCGGGCAACATCCGCGAGCTACGGAATTTCACCGAAAACACCGTCGTGATGAGGCGCGGCGCCAAGCTCACCGAATATGACCTAGAGCCGAAATTTCGCGACTCGGCGGCGGCTCCGGCTGCCGGCGAGCCGCGGACAGGTGCCGCGCCCGCCGCCCCGCCAGCCGGCTCACTCTCCGTGGAGGGCAACGAAAAACGCCTGCTGCGCGAGTCACTCATCAAGGCGCGAGGCAGCCGCACGAAGGCGGCAGAGCTGATGGGGGTGAGCCGCCGGACGCTGCACCGCCGGCTCGCGCAGTGGCCGGAGCTCGATGTGATTGACAAATGAAACCCCGCCGCCGCCCCGCCGGAACGAATCCGCTTTCTTTTGGTCGCACCACGGCCAGCCTGCTTTTTGCCATGCGCCTGACCGCCCTTCTCTCCGCACTGCTGCTCGCCGCCGCGCCGCTGTGCGCCGCCGACGCCGGGCTGACCCTCGCCGGTTCCGACCTGCTGGGTGCGAAATTTTCCACCGGCCTTACGGCGCTGGCGAAACGGACCGGCGTGTCGCTCACGCTCAACCTCACCGGCAGCCACTCCGGACTGGAAAGCTTGCAGAACGGGAAGGCGGACGTAGCACTGCTGGTCTTTGCCCCACAGGAGAAACCGCCCGGCCCGCCGTTCGTCGCACTGCCGGTGGCCTACCACACGGTCATCGCCGTCGTACCGGCCGATCTGCCTCTGGAACAGCTTTCGTTCGCCCAGCTGCTCACCATCTACAGCGTGTATGGTGGCGACCAGCCGCCAAAAAACTGGGATGCGCTTGGCGTCCCCGCGTCCAGCCCGTGGAGCCACCTGCCAATTGCCCCCGTGCTCAGCGGCTCCGGCGGTGGCCTCGCCTATGACCTGTTTCGCCATGACGTGCTGACCTCGCACGAACTTCGCGCCATCGTGGTCGTGGAAACAGATGGGGCGGCCGCCTTGAAGCACCTGGCCGACGGGTCGAGCGGGCTCGCCCTCGTTGCCTCGCTGCCGCCCGGGCGGAAAGACTTGAAAGCCCTGTCCCTCTCGCGCGGCGCCAACAGCACGGCCTACGGCCCCACCCCCGAGAACGTCCATGCCGGAGACTACCCGGTGCGTCTGCCCTTGCAAGTCGTCATCCGCGCCGAAGCGGCGAAACGCGCCCTTCCCCTCCTGCGCCTGCTGTTCAGCGCCGAGGCCGTGCCGCTGTGGCAGGAAGCGCAGCTCGTGCCGCTGTCCACCTCCGACCGCGAGGATCAGGTCGCCAAATTTGAGTCGAAGTGAAAAAAGCGATTGACGGGCTGCGTGCCCCTCCGTTTGCTGGGGTAGATTTTTTGCAGGCGTAGCTCAGTTGGTAGAGCACCACCTTGCCAAGGTGGACGTCGAGAGTTCGAGTCTCTTCGCCTGCTCCATTTCACTACAAAGCCCCGTAAACCAGAAGGTTGCGGGGCTTTTTGTTGGGAAACTTTGTCCTAAGTCCTAAAAGTAACGCGCCAAAGTCCTAAGATTACGCCGACACACGCCGAGAACGGGGAGCGCAAAGAACGCGCCTAACTTTGGCCGGGTTGCGGGCTGCTCGTCGCGTTGGGGCGCGAAAATATCTTGGTGTGATGCCTGCGCTTGACTGACAGCCACCACGGCGCGCACGCGATGGGGGCCATGAACTACCTACGGAAATCGACACCCTGCGTTGCCGCCCCGATTCTTGACGGCATGCGTCTCCTCCGGTCGCACGAGGTCAAAGCCCTCCTCGGTTACACCGACACCGGCTCGTTCTGGGCTGCCGTGCGAGCGGCCGGCGTGCCGTTCATCCGCATGAACGCCCGGCGGATCTATTTTGAGGAGGCCGCCCTAAAGGCGTGGCTCGAATCAAAGACTGTTGGGCGGCGACACCGCTTTTGATTTCCCCTCTGTCGCCGACTGAAAACGCGGCGGGGCGGAAAATAACTCCCGCAAGGGGCTGGCGGGGCGAAGGAAACGCTGGCGGGAAATTCTCTTTTTGACCGCGCCGGGTCGGGGGCAACCGTGCGGCCCGCAATGGGCCTTCGCACTCTTGCCGTGGACTTCAACTCCTTCTTCGCTTCGTGCGAGATGCAGGAGCGGCCTGAACTGCGCGGCAAGCCCGTCGGCATCGTCCCGGTGATGGCGGAAACCACCTCCTGCATCGCGGCCAGCTACGCGGCCAAGGCACGGGGGGTGAAGGTCGGCACGGGCGTTCGTGAGGCGCGCGCGCTTTGCCCCGGCATCGTCATCGTCGCGCAGCGGCCCGCCCTTTACATCGGGTATCATCGCCGGCTGGTGGCCGAAATCGAGTCGTGCATCCACATCACCAAGGTCAAATCCGTGGACGAGGTGGAGTGCGACCTGACCGCCACTTTTGCCCCGCGCGAAAAGGCCGTGGCCGTGGCGCGGCAGATCAAAGAGCGCGTCGCCCGCCGCGTGGGTGCGTGCCTGACCAGTTCTATCGGCATCGCCCCCAACTGGCTTCTGGCGAAGCTGGCGACCGACATGCAGAAGCCCGACGGCCTCGTGGTGCTCGATGATGAGGACATTCCGCAAAAGCTGCTCGGGCTGGAAATGACCGACATCTGCGGCATCGGGCCGGGGATGGATACCCGGCTGCGGGCGCATGGGATTGACTCGGTGGCGAAGCTCTACGGCGCGACCAGGGCGGAGCTGCGGGGCATCTGGGGCGGGGTGAATGGGGAGCGGATGCACGGGATGTTGCGGGGGGAGGACATTCCGCTCACGCAGCAGGAGCACCAGACGGTGGGGCATTCCCATGTGCTGCCGCCGGGGCTGAAGTCAGAGGCGGGGTCGCTGGGGGTGCTGCATCGGCTGCTGCAAAAGGCGGCGATGCGGCTGCGCTCAATCGGGCATTATGCCGGCGGGCTGGTCGTCAATGCCGACTATCGCGACGCGCCAAGCTGGGGGGAGGAAATCCGGTTCAACGAGACGCAAGACACGCTCACGCTGACGGGCGCGCTCAACCAGCTCTGGGCCAAACGCCCTCCGGGGCTGCGGCGGCGGAAGCCGATGCAAGTGGGCGTCGTGCTCAACCGGCTGCTGGCAATGAACGGCCACACGCCAGACCTCTTTGCGAAGGAACAGGAGACGGCCCGCGAGCGCCTGCATCACGCGGTGGACACGCTCAACCAGACCTTCGGCAACGGCTCGGTGTTCTACGGCGGGGCGTTTGGGGCCAAGGACAACGCGCCGATGCGGATCGCGTTCACGCGGATTCCGACGCCGGAACTGGAGGAGATTGATCCGGGGCGGGAGCGGCGGCTGAGAGGTGGCAAGAGCTGATGTGCTGCCTATCCCTTTTCCATCAACCACGCCTCGACTTGGTTCCAATCTCGCCATCGCGTTGCCCTCCCATGACGGGGAAGCCACCGAAGGCCTCCAACGCTTACGATGAGTGTGCCAACCGTCTTCTCGTTACGTTTCCATTTTGCGGAGACATCGAACCTGATGCCGGCACGATTAACGTCAATCAACTGCTCAACGCTCGCTTGAACCCATTTAGTGGGTCGCCCTTTTTGTCTGCCTTTCATTTTGTCTCCTTGGTTTGTTGTTATGGGTCTGTGGCTTGCCGGGAGCCAAACCCGAGCACACGTAAAGACGAGCCAAATCACCCCAGCGCCAATTCCGGCGACGGGGCATCCGGCGCAGCGTGGCATTGCGGGCCGTCGTTGCGGCTGTTGCTCACGTAGCGGCTCACGGGGCGGGCCTGCATCCGGTCGGCGGGGAGCGGCGCAGTGAGGGAGCGGTATTCTTCTTCGGGCAAGGGGTCGCTGCCGAGCCAACGGCGCATGGCGTCGGCGGTGAGGATCACCGGCATTCGGTTGTGAATCGGCGCAACGAGGTCGTTGGGCGTCGTGGTCAAGATGGCGAAGCTGCCGGGCATGCTCCCGGCTCGGCCCTCCTTTCTCTCCGTTCCCTCCTGTTCAACCTCGGCCTCCTCCTCGCCGGGTTCCCAGATGCCGGCGAAGGCGAAGGGCTCCTCGTCGCGGAGCGTGAACAGGTGCGGGAGTTTCAGTTTCCCAAAAGTCTGCCACTCATAAAATCCGTTGGCGGGGACAAGGCAGCGGCGCTTGGCGACGGACTGCTTGAACGCGGAGAGCGTGGCGGCCGTCTCGGCCTTGGCGTTGTGGAGCATCGTGGTTGTCTTCGCGCTGCTGCAACTCGGCGTAGTGGCCTGGCTTCGTGCGTAGGCCGGCACGAGACCCCAGACCATGCCGTGCAGCTCGGGGCCGTCGGCGCCGGCGGAGACGACGGGCACGACGTGGGTGAGGGTGATGTTGAACCGGCGCGTGGCCCAATCGGGCAGCCCATTCGACTCGCTCAGGGCAGGCGGGCTTAGGGTGAGCTTGCGCGCGAGGGCGGCGGCGATTGCGGCCAGCGCATCATCCGGCTTGTGAAGCGTGTAGCGGACGCACATGGGGGGACGGCGAAGCGAAAGGAAACCAGTCGTGCTGGCAACCGTGGAAAGATTTCGGGACGACACCGTAAGCCACCCTGACGGCGGCGGCTGGAAGCGGGCCGAGCTGCGCCCCGTCGCGTCCTTTACCTCCACCCAAAATATTATGAACCAAAACCTGACCCAGCGGGCTACTCCAGGATGAAGTTACAGAAACAATTCGTGGACGACTCTCGCGATCTGGTGTGCCAGCAACGGCGGCACGGCGTTGCCGACCTGATGATACTGCGCAGTGCGTGGCCCCTCGAAAAAATAGTTGTCAGGGAATGTCTGCAAACGAGCCGCCTCCCGCACGGTGAGGCTGCGGCATTGGGCCGGGTCGTAGTGGATGAAATAATGTCCGTCCTTGGAAATGTGCGAAGTGACAGTGGTGGAGGGACGACCTCGGAACTGGACGCGAAACCTGTCGTTGAACATGGTGCCGACGATGGCTTTGGCCACGTTCACATGGTTCGGAAGCAGCGCTACTGGGAAATGCTCAAGACTAGGGGATTGATTTTTGAGTCGGGCAAATTGGGCGGCAAACAGGTAGCGATGTAAATCTGCGCGGATGTGGCCACGCGTGGCGTGGTTGCAAAAGCCTTTCAAGGTGGGATCGCGGAACCAGTTTCGGGCGAACTTCGGCGCGGGATGGCCAGCGACAAACTCGCCACCTCGTCTGAGACCACCATTCAGGTTGCGCATCACCTTTTTGATGGCCCGGCGCAAAGCCGGCGACACGCTAGGCTCGGTTAGAGCGGATGACTGCGTGAGCCCGCGAACGGCGGCCAACCAGCAGTCACCGGAGTCATCCTCTTTTGACAGGCCGCTGCGCAAACGCGGGAGGTCGCCGATAGCTTTCTCGATGGGAATCGATTTTCCAGCCCTGCGCAAAATACTTGGCGTTAGATCCAAATCGGTGCGGATGCCAAGTAGGATAACGCGGTGTCGGGCTTGGGGCACGCCGTAGTCCTCAGCCCGGACAATAAAATCATTCGCTGGAATCTCGCCCAGTAGATCGGCACGCACGGATATGGTAATGGCAAGAGCGGGGTGGGTGAGATTGCAGACCGCCCAACCGGAAATCGGAACTTGCCCGCCAAGATCATCCCGATCCCGGCCGAGGCCACCCAAACGCTTTGGCCACCAGTATCGACCACCGTGACGGCGGTTGCACTGGCGAAACCCCGCGAGGCAGCAGCGCTGGCGCTCCGTGCCATCGACACTACCTCGCAGAACACCAACTTCATCGGGCCCAATAATCGGGGTGGTCATCAGGGCCTGTATAATGATCTGAGAAGCCTGCGTACGGCGGCCGAAAATGTGGTTAATGACGATGGGGCCAACGAGGCGATAAGCGCGAGCCTGAACCTTAAGCTAAGTCAGGCGTTCGTCACTGCGATTGCGCGCGCAGATCTAATCGCTAATCGCGATACGGAATCGGCGTTGTCCGTAAAGCTATGCCGCGAGTTGAAAGCTGCGCTTGAGAATGCGAAAGCCCAGTGAAGGCTGGGACCTACGCCCTGATGGAGTGGAGGCATATTTTTAACGCGTAGGTCGATGCGAGCCGAACCCATTTCGGAGGCAATAACGTCTACGGCCTGAAGGAAGAAGGGCCCAACCAGTCGCCATAGCCAAAGGCCCCGAGCGGCTGTGGCTCATCTTCAACGTTAGTCCTGTTCGGTAAATAGTGCTGAATCCGAAAAATTGTTGTCGGTGTCAGATGTTACTTCCCTCGGCCTTGGGCATAATTTCTTCCTAGCTAAGTCCCCGCCATCCAGCCGGTTTCATTGCAGTTGGTGCTCAATCAAAATTCTCCGCTTGACGAAAGGTGTCCGTATGGACACCCGTGTCCACATGGACACCCTAACTGAAGCACAAGAGGCCGTACTGGCCTTCATGGTTCGGCACCAGAAATCCAACACCCGTCCGCCTTCCTTGCGGGAGATCTGCGAGGAATTCGGTTTCGCGTCCCACAACGCTGCCCGCAAGCACGTGCAGGCCCTCGCCCGCAAGGGCCTCGTGACTGACACGGGCGACGGCCGCAGCTGGGCCGCCAAAGTGAAGGAGGTGCAGGATCACCTGTTCACGATCGTCGTCTACGGCACCATCCCCGCCGGTCTACCCGCCGACTATACCGCGCACGCCGACGAGACCATCCGGGTCGATCCGGCGCTCTTCCGCCTCCGTTCCGCTCACGGGCTATTCGCCCTTCACGTCAGAGGCGACTCCATGATCGACGCCCAGATTGCCGACGGGGATATCGCGTTGCTCCGGCAGGAAGAGCCTCGTCCCGGCCAGATTGTCGCCGCTCTGATTGACGGTGCCTCCACGCTCAAGCGCATGGTGCGTGAAGGCCGACGCACATTTCTTCGCGCTGAGAACAAGCGCTACCGCGACCTCATTCCCCTCGAAAGCCTGACCGTTCAAGGCGTCTTCGTCGGGTTGATTGGTCGCGGTCAACGATGAACCACCCCTTAACTGTTCCCGTATGCCTGAGTCCGCCAAGGTCGTCGGAGTGAGGCTCAACTCCGGGGCAAAACAGGCAAAAGGCGGGCTACCTTACCTGCGATGAAGAGAAAACTACCAGCCTCTGCAATCTGAGCAGAACGGTCAGTGCCAACGATGATGCTGTGTAAATACTGCATCTTGCTTCTAAGCTCGTCGGTATTGCCGGGGTAAGACACAACAACGCGCAGGTCACAGTCAATGATGAGAAGATGTGAGCGGGCTCAGTTATGCAGAAGAAATGTGCGCCAGCTTGGATCATCGGCGATTAGCAATCGAACAAGCTCATTCCTGGTCCAAGGAATGCATGAACATAACTCGAGGCCATATTCATCAATCGCAGTAAATAATTCCTCAAATGTATTTGCATGCCACATATCAGGCAAGAACAATTCTTCAAAGTCATCGCCTTGATTCCAGAGTTGTGCGTCCCAGCCTTTCTTATCGTATTTCAGATCCAGTCCATTGTAGCGGAAATCTTTGGGGGTAATTTTATAACCGTCAAAGTCTGCCCAATCGGACCGCCATTCCTCTGGTGATGGAATTCCTGGGATGTGATGGCTACCGTGAAAATCATGCCATTTCTTCCACAAACCCTGGAGATCTTTGCTATCGCTCGCTTCTTCTTCGTTTAAATATTGTTTCATGTCAGCTTCGTGTTCGAAAATCACCCTGCGCAATATACTTTCATTCACTTTCGTCACTTTAGCCAGTTTGTGTAAGAGATCAGCAAGTCGTTCTGATGATTCATGCCACTTCATATTTGCAGGCCAGTAGCCCATTTCTCCAAATAGATCGTCGACACTCCAAGGTCCACGTATGCGGTACACATGGCACCCATCATCGTCGATCCAGATGTGAAAGCCCTGACCGTGATCTATAGTCCTGCTACCAGTATCAAACCACTTACTGCGGAATCTTCGCGGGTATTTGCTGTGAATTTCCATATGCGTTGTTTTATCGTCATACTACAATATATATAGTCACTAAAACATGGTCCGCGTTCTTCTTAAGGAAACTCTTTTTTGGGGATGCGATAAACGTTTCTCAGATATGCCCGGAAGGCTTCTTCGTCCCGCTCGTCAATCTCGTCGTCGCTTTTCCCCGCGACTTTAAAGCCACCCAGCGGATCAAGGCAGGATGCATACTCGACGAATACAGTCCTTCCGCCCTGATCGCGGAGAAAGCGAAACACATCATACACGGTTTTGATCTTTTCGATGTCTTCGTAGTCCTGATCGTCCGTTGACCGTTCTTCATCACTGTAACCGCCAAACCAAGTTGTCCGCTCATCGACAAGATGGCCCAGCGCCATTTTGGTGCTCTCAAGCTGATCCAGCGGAATGTCCATGTTAGGGTGGAGTGAAAACTCAGGAATTCTGAATGAAGCGTTATGAGGTGGAAGAATCGTTTCAACCCTGTAAATTGGGTCATCTGCTGCTCACCGCTCCCACGGCGCTGACGGCTGGCAGAAATACCCGCCCAGCAAATCGGCGGCCCAATCCCTTTGGGTGAGCTCAAGTTCACGCACGATGCGGCCGATGCTGAACCAGTCCGGCGGCGGCAATTCCTCACGCGGCACGCGGAGCCTGATGCCGCCGAGCGTCGTGACGGCCTCGACCAGAAACGGGCTCTCGCCGCCCGGTGCCCAGCCGAGGGTCACATGGGCCTCGTCCACGCCGGCCCGGACGAGCTGCTTGGCCAGTTGTCGTGCCCGCAGCGCGCCGCATTTGTCCACTTTGTGGGGATCCTTGCCCGAGAGCGCCCCGCCGCCGATTGGCACCGACGGCCCGTAATGATCCACGACCAGCTTTTTGCCTGAGAGGCCGTTGTCACCCTCCGGGCCGCCCGTGGCAAATTCTCCAGCCCCGTTGAGAATCAATGTTCTCCGATCAAACGTGGAGGCGATGCCCGCCAACCCTCCGGCCTCCAGCCTCGCCAAGCTGTCCTGGACGATGGGCCCAAGCAGGCGGTGCTGATCCTCGCTGGCCAAGCCCGGAAGGTGCTGGACGCTGAGGATCAACTGCCGCCACTCGGGTGCGCCCGTGCGAGGCGCAATTTCCAGCGAGGCGAGAACCTTGAGGTCGGGGCCAAACGTGGCCGCGAGTTGAGGATCGCCGCGCAGCGTGGCAAAAAGCCGCCGGCCTAACTCTCCGACAACCCAGTGCGCAAGGGGAAGGCGGTTCGAGCGCTCGTGGCCGCAGGCATAGCCAATGACGATGTTCTGGTCATCCGAAAAAGGGCGGATGTCGGATTCCTTGGCCGGCAACTCCTCCTCGCAGAGGTCGGCGGTGAGGCACAATTTGGCGGGATCGGGTATCCAAGGCCCTCCGTAGCCGGCGCGCTGATAGACCTCGCGGACGATCTGCCCGATGTCCAGGCGCGCGGGCCCCGCCGCTATCCGTCCGTCAATGAAGACGCATCCGCGATGGACGGCGACCTCCACGCCCACGAGCGAGTCGGATTTTTGCCGGAGGGCGGCGGTGACAATGCCCTCGGCGATGGCATCGGCCAGACGGTCGGGATGGCCGGGTGAAACATATTCAGCGGAGTCGTTCATGGTGAGGGGAGTTGGATGATTTCGTTGACCCAAGGTTTGAGGTCGGCGTCATGGCCGGGATGGGTGAGGGCGGCGACCACCCGGATGCGGCCGAGCTTGTCGCGCAGATCTGATCGGGCCGGGCCGACGTAACCATCCGTCGCCACCAGGACGACGCGCGGGCGCTTTTTCGGAGGAAGGCCGACCACGTGCTCCAGCACGGTGTTGATATCGGTGCCTCCGGTGTTGCGGATGGCGACCTTCGACAGGTCAGAGCCCTGCACGGCGCTGACCACGGTGGAGAAAGCAAAGATGCCCAGCTCCCCCCGGCGGAATGGCTCGCGACAGACCGCCGTGAGGAAAGGCAGGCAATGATCCATGGAGCCGCTCACATCGAGATAGAGATGCACCACGGGCACCCGCAGCGGTTTCGGCCGGGCCTGGGTGAGGGAGGAGCGATAAACCAGCGGGTTGTGGCCAAAAATGGATCGGAGCGTCGTCACCCGACGGTCGCGGGCGTCGGGAATCACCGTTTCCACCATTTGCTCGCACGCAATCAGCCCGCGCCGATAAATCGCCGGGCCACGACCGCAGAGCACACCGCAGCGTCGGAGCACTTGGGCGAAGGCGCGCTGGAAGTCAGCCCCCGGCGGCGCGGTCTTGCTGAGAAAGTATTCGGTTCCTTCGCGCCCCTCATCCCGGCCCGAGATGCGAACCGGCGGCGGCGGCCACCCCTCCACGATTTTGCGCACCACCGAGGTAAGCAGCGGGTTCTCTTCCTGCTCTTCTCCGTGGCTCCCGAGCAATGGCACCCCAGGAATATGTCCGTCCTTGAACGACTGCCGGAGCAGTTCGTAGAGATCGAGGTAGGTGATGTCCTCGTCGTTCGTCCCGTAGAGCAACCGAATCGCCCGCGCCTCGCGTTCCGGCAAACTGGCGAGCGCGTGCTCGAAAGGGCCGGGCCAGCCGGGTGGCGGCCGCAGCAGTCTCGCCGGGAATTGGCCGTAATCATAAAACTGCGTGAAGAGGCCCACGCCCACCGTGCGGCCGACCGACCGGGCCAGCATGGCGTTGATCACGGCGTCGAAGACGATGTTATCAATCAGGGTCATCCTCGGAAACAGCCGGGTGTGGCCGAGAATCACATGATGCAGCTCGTGGAGGATCAGCAGGAAGAGGTCGCCGTCGGCGCGGCAGTGCTCGGCCACGAACTGCCGGTTCAGCAGCAGGCGCGGAGTTACCCGGCATTCGACGCAGGCCGTCTCCGTCCGGTCGCTGAACTCGATGTCGAGCAGGCCGAAGAGTTTCTCCATCTGGTAGGAGGCCGCCGGCAGCACGTTGAAAATGCGCTCGCGCAGCGCGGCAGCCTCGGACGAGCGCGGACGATGGGAGAGGAGATTCATGGGAGGCGAAATGCGGATGCGAGGTTACGCCAGCCCCACCGTTTCGTCGGAGCGGGCGGCTCAGGACGGGTGGGGAGTGGATCATCAAAAGCCACGGGCTCATCCAGCAGCCTCTCCCACGTCAGATCGGGTGCGCGCCGCGAGAGATAGAGTGTGCCCGCGCACCGGGCGAACACGCCGGCGCAGAGCCGGGGATTGGCGCACGGGAGGTGCGACAATTCGTAGTGCTGCGGCAGGGGTCTCCACCCGATCAGGAAGTCTGCGGTGACCTCCGGATATTGTGGCTCACCGATAATGGCAAAAAGTCCCGCCGGAGTCCGCCATTTGCGACGGATGGCATCACGGGCAGTGGCCCGCATCTCAGCGGCATCAGTGATCTGGCGATAGTTGCCGGGAAAATCTTCCTCCAGCAAATAGTCAGCATCAACCAAGGCGCGACAGAGTTCAAAAGTCACCACCTGCGGCGAGACCGGTCGGCCTTGCAACACCACCTCCGTGCGCGGAGGGCAGCTCATGTTGTGGAGCAGGTTCATTTGCTTGGTGCCGCCAGTTGATGGCCGTGATCGAGCCCGAACTTGTCCCAAAGCTCCCGGAATTTGGCCTGCAACACCGCCGGGGTGAGGTCGGAAAATCCGTCGGGCAGAAACGCGTTCAGCAGATTCCGGGTGTAACGGTCACAGGCCGTGTCTCCGAGCGAGCTGCACAGGTTCGCGACTTCGCGGCAACGGTTGAGCTGCTGGCCATAGACTTGGTGGGTCGTCATCGCCGGTTGCAGCACGCGGGCCAATTGCGAGGCCAGCGTTTCGGCCGCTGTGGCCGCAATCTTCCTGGAAGACCGCAGCTTCAGGTAGAGGGCGAGCGAGAGCGCCGACCGGAGCTCACGGTTGGGCTGCGCCGCCACGGCTTCCAACACGAGGCTGGAGAGATCGGTTTCGGAGAGCGGAAACCCGGCCTTGCTCGCGACGACCACCCGCTCAACCGGGTCGGCGATGTTGAGCAGCTCCTTCCAAGGATCGCCGTGCTTCAGCCCAGCGATGTTCCACGCCTGCCGGTGCAGGGCGAGCAAAGTGCCACGGTCAATAGGGCCGCAGGCGAGGCCGGGGTGGCCGTGCGCGATGGCCAAAAACAGAGTGGTCTCCCACTTGGGGATAAGATGCCCCTCGCCGGCTTCCTGTGCCAGAGTCATCCGTGCGGCGTGGATGCCGAGCGCGGTCCGGTAGAGCATGGAGAGCCGCCGGCTCGACAGCCTCGTGCCGCTTGCCCGCATTTGCGTTTCCAACGCCACAAAGTAGCCGCAGAGATCCGGCGGCTTGGCGCAGAGCAGCTCGAAAGTCGCGGTCGTGCGGGCCACCAAGGCCGGGACATTGACCGGGAACTCATGGCGGCCGCGAAACTGGTCGGTCAGCAGCACGTTTTTGTCGGCCTCGCTGAGGTCGCACCAGTCCGGCACCTCGATCAGAAAGCCAAACCGGTCCGCGAGCGCCGGGTCGAGCGGCTCGGCCCCGAGATAAACTTCGCCGGGGGCCTGATCATCCGTCGGTGGGGGATTCATGGCCGCCCAGCGGTAGCGGAGTTTTTCCAACTGCACCCCCTGCACCCGTTTTTCGTGGATGATGGAAAAGAGCTTGTTTTGCAGGTCAGGCCGGGTGCGGTTCAGTTCGTCAATGAAGACCACCTCGGCCTCCCAGATGGCCGTGGGGGTGCTGATGTAGTGGAGCGAGGTTTGCTGCGCATTGGGCACAGGAATGCCCACGAGATCGTCGTAGTTCACGAGCGAGGCGTTGTAGAAGCGGTAGGTCAGCCCGAGGGCCTGGGCCAGCCGCTCCAGCAGAAAACTCTTCGCGGTGCCGTGCTTGCCGATCAGCAGCAAGGGCTCGCTGGTCGCCAGCGCCGCGAGGAGGACGGGCTCAAGCTTGTCCCAACCGAGGAGGCCCAAGGGCTTGGTCAGAAATGCTGACGGGCCCGCCACCGGGAGATTGGGTGCGACTGGTTCGGAGGCCGGGGCGGTGTTCATGCGCGGCTCCTTTCAGACGAGTGAATCGCTTCGCTAGATTCCCACGGCAGGTCGGGCTTGCCGAAATGCCCGTAGTTGGTCGTCGCGGAATAGATCGGCCGCAGAAGGTTGAAGCGTTCGATAATAGCACCGGGCCGGCCGTCGAACTGCGCCGCAAACTTCGCGGCGGCGACATCATCACCAGTTCCGCGAGTGTCCACGAGAAATGAAACGGGCCGTGCCACGCCAATGGCGTAGGCAACCTGAACCTCAGCCGTCTCGGCCAGTCCTTGCTGCACAATCTGCCGCGCCACCCAGCGCGCAAAGTAGGCCGCGCTGCGGTCAACCTTGGACGGATCTTTGCCTGAAAATGCGCCACCGCCATGCCGGGCATAGCCGCCATAGGTGTCGACGATGATTTTCCGACCTGTGACGCCACAATCGCCTTCGGGGCCACCGACATCAAAGACGCCGGTGGGGTTGATGTGGGTCTGAATGCGGTCGTGATGCCAGGAGCCGAGTGCGACCGGCAGAAGGGTGCCGCGCACCCAGGCGCGCAACTGGTCCTGTTCAAAGCCGGCGGCGTGCTGGGTGGAGACGACCACATCGGTGACTTCCACGGGATGTGTGCCCTCGTAGCGGACGGTGACCTGGGATTTGGCGTCGGGACGGAGCCAGGACACCTCGTTGGCTTTGCGGACTTGGGCGAGCTGGCGCGTGAGCGCGTGGGCGAGCGCAATCGGCAATGGCATCAGTTCCGGGGTTTCGCGGCAGGCGAACCCGAACATGAGACCTTGGTCACCCGCGCCCTGCGTGAGGCCATGCCCGACACCGCGCGCGATGTCCGGGGGCTGTTTGCCGATGAGATTGGTGATCTCCACCCCGTTGGCGTGGAAACGGCGCGCGGGATCGGTGTAGCCAATGTCGTGGATCACCCGGCGCACGACGGTGTCCACGTCAATGGCGGCCGTGCTGGTCACTTCACCTGCGACCACGACATGATCGTCTTTAACGAGGGTCTCGATGGCCACGCGGGCCAAGGGATCGAGCGCCAACCAGGCATCGAGCAGCGCGTCGGAAATGCCGTCGGCAACTTTGTCGGGATGACCTTCGGAGACGGACTCCGAGGTGAAATGGGAGGAGCGAGCGCTCATCAGGCGGCCCTCCTTTCCTGTGACATTCGGCTCGGCTCGCCCAGCCGGGCGTGCAGTTCGAGATGGGCGAGGGCGAGGTCGCGGAGCTCACGGGCCTTGGTCAGGCAGCTCGTGCCGAGGGATTCACGGATGCGATCCTTGGTGTGATCCGGGCGGTGGAGCGAGAAATGAACCCACCAAGTCCCATTGTTGTTAAACAGGTGATGGTTCAGGTTCCGCTGGTTGGTGCGGATGGCGAGGGTGCTGGTGGACATGAGGTGGTTCGATGACCACACACAGCACCTCGGGAGATTTTGGTTGATCGGGGCGTTCGCCCGATCCACATCGCACGGGGCAGCGAGCCCCGCACTATCCACCGTGGCTTCTCCAAGCTCGGTTGGCTGACCCTCCTAGCAGGTCTATTCATGATGCAGCGTGTTTTCTAAGAACGGGGCTGAGCATCAGCACAGGCTGCGAAAGTTCAAGCAGAATTTGCGGCTATGACACAGATCGGTTTTTGCCTCCGTTTCCCGTGCCCACCAGTGGCGACCGCATCACTAGGCCGTCCTCGCGCTCAAACCCCTTGATGCACGCGGGAGCGAAAGTCGCCGACCTTCTCCAGCCGAGGGGGAGCACAATGACTGACACCGAGTTCGTCCCCGGTGACGTAGTAAATCGCATCCTGCTTGAAGTCGCCGCCGATTTTGCAGGCATCGTCAAAGCCGATTGCCACTGCCCAGCCGGGCTCGGCGTGGTTGGTAGTCGGGGAGAAACCGGTGAGCCGCCGCACCCATTGCACTCGTCCTCGTAGCTCCGTCTCCAAGGCACGGTCGGCCTTCTGGTTTTCGGTATCAGTCCAGACTTCACCCGGCGGTGAGTAGGCGGTGATGATGGCGAACTCGCTGGGCCAATCATCCCAACTGCCCTCTTGGCGGAAGTGGGTCTCAAAGTAGGCGGGGTGCATGTGCGGCAGAAAACTCGAACACCTCTTGAAGTCCAACCGTTTTGTCCCGTGGCCGGTGGTATTTCGCTTCTTTGAGAGGCAGAAATGCGGTAGGCTTGTCCATGAAAGTCTACCAGCTCCACATTGGCTCCAATTCTCCCGACGGCCGCATCTCACCAGAAACCGAGTCCTCCATTCAGGCCGCCGTCAGCAAGGAGTTCCCGTCGTTCAGTCTCCTGCGGGGGAAAGGTTTCTTCCGTGGACAGGCCGAGGAGCTGCTCATCGTCAAGATTGCAACCAACCAGGAAGAGGTGGTCTACCAACTCGCCTCGACCCTGCGTGAGGCGATGAATCAGGACGGCATCGGCGTCGAGCATGATGGACGCTACAACCGCGTCACATGCTGATCCCCCTGCGCCAACCTTGGCAGCGCAGCGTCTGGCGGGGCGTGGCAGGCCGCGCCAAAAGAAGTGGGCTGGGGCCGTTTTCCAAAAGCCCAACGGCGGTTGGGCCGGAAGTCTGACGTTGGGTTCGCTATTTTGGCTGCCGGGGATCAAAGCCAAGCCACGCGACAATCCGAGCACGGGCCTTGCTGGTGGGCTGGTGACGGTTGCCCTCCCAGCAAACGAGGGTTGCCAGCCAAACCCCCATTTGGGCAGCAACTTGCCGCTGCGTCAGGCCAAGCTCGGCACGCCTTTTGTGGACGTGTTCGCCGATGGTCTTGGGGTCGGTCGGCAAGGGAGACCTGACGATGCTTGAAACCCTGCACCAAGCCGGCCTTTTGACCGTGATCTTGCGTTCACAAAAAGCCAACAACTCGCAGTGGTGCCGGGACTGGTATGGAGCCTACCCCGGCGGTCGTGTGACAGATCCGAGTGGGCCCGCTTCGGGCTCCAACCGCGTCGATCGCGGTGGCAGTTGGAACGTCGAGGCGGCGGGTGCACGCTCCGCGAACCGCGGCATGTTCTCGCCCGGCGACCGCGCCTACCATATTGGCTTCCGCCTCGCCCTTAGTGCTGTCCGGTAGTGGCGTGAGCAAACGAGCGGACGGTGGCGCGGGGCTGGCAGCCGTTGCGTCTGCGCACTGGCGGCCAGGCGCGAGCCGCCGGTCGCGGGCCCATTCGACGTGCTCAGGGCAGGCGAGTTACGGGGCGCGTTGGCCTATTCGACACGCTCATGGCAGGCGGAGGCGTTGTGACGGGCTGAACCCTGCCCTGTCGGCCTTGACGATGTCGAGGATTGGGGCGAAGTTGTCGGCGTCGTGAACCCTACCCCAGATCTGCCCTACCCCCCAACCAAGGGAGACGGGCTCCCGCCGGCATTGCCCTTGACAGCCACATCGAAAGTATCATAGCAGAATTGCTCACGATGAAAATACTCAGAAACCTTGCCCTCGCTTTGTTGCCGCTGCTCGCCGCGGCCCGTCTCTCCGCGCAGTTTTCCGCGGCGGTGCTCGCGAACAATCCGGTAGGATATTGGCAACTCGACGAAACGAGCGGGACCACGGCGGTCGACGCTTCGGGCAACGGGCTGACGGGCACGTACCACGGGACGCCGTCATTTGCGCAAATCGGCGCGCTGGCCCCAACCGACAGCGCGGTGGCGTTTTCCAGCGCCTCCTCGTTTATGAGCGCGGCCCTGCCGTCGTCGCTGCTCGGCAGCGGCGCCAAAACTGTCGCGCTCTGGGTCAACCCGTCGAATATCGCCAACAACGCGCTGTTTTTCATGGGCAACGCGCCGGGCGGCGGAGGCTCGGGCCAGTCGTTCCGCTTCACCACCGACGGCAGCGGCAACCTGATGCTCGATGTTTCCAGCGGGGTGCAGAGCTCCAACGTCGCCATCACGCTGAACAACTGGAACTACGTATTCGCCGAGTGGAACGGCACCAACTACCAGGTCGGCACAGTCGCCGACGGCATAGTCAACCGCTTCACCCTGAGCGGAATCTCGGCCACGGCCAATCTCGTGAGCTCCGGCGGCGAGATCGACATCGCGCGCAACGCTGTGGGCGGCGGCGGGGTGAGCGCCACGGCGATCTTCGACGATGTCGCCGTCTACAATTCCGCGCTGTCGGACACCCAACTGCTCACGCAGTTCAACGCCTCGGTCGTGCCCGAGCCGTCGGCCTACGCGGCCCTCGCCGGCGCGGCCATGCTGGCGGTCGCGTGCCTCCGCCGCCGGCGTGCGACGGTTTGACGACGGCTGACGACGGGGCTACCGCCCACAGATTTGATTAACCCGGCCGGCCCAAAGTTGCGGCTGGATGGATGAGGTTTCTGATCGCCGCCGAAGCCTGCCTTAACTGGCAAGGAACCGGTCGATGCGGGCCAGTATCCCCATCGCGGCCCATTACGCGGAACATGCCGGTGATGCTCGGGCCGACGTTGGTATACCTCGTGTTAACTGATGCGCTCGCACGCCCCGACGGCCTGACCCTCTCGGCTTGGCTTGATTTTCGGAGCAACTGTCTTGTTTTTAAGTGAGAGGAGGGGCGTCGGCGAAGGCGCAGTTGAGGAAGACCAGTAGCTTTCGCGCGGCGGCGACGGAGCGCCGCCCTCCGAACCAGAAGTCTGATTCTCTCGAGACGTTGGGAGGAGGCGGCAAGACACATGCACCGGAACGGGGCGTGGGCCCCTCGCCCACAACCTCGATCAGTCCCGAGCGCCCAGCAGTTCCTCGGCGTGGGCGAGCGCGCTTTTGGCGTTGCGGTCGCCGAGCATATCAGCGACGACGCGTGCAGCGTGGGGCGTCACGTTGGGTCGTGTATCCGATCCTCATCGGCGTGATCTGCTTATTGCTTTCGCAGATACACGGAACCATTGGGTCCGTGCAGATACAGGTGAAGCGCAGCGTGGAAGGCATCAAGCTCCGCTCCATTGGTCAGTCGATGCTCTCCGATGAGGCCACGCACCCTGGCGCGCTGACCTCGGGCGACCTACCTGATGTGTATGCCGTTGCAGCCCGACTCGCCCGTGACGGAGAGATGACTGACCCCTCGGTATGGTTCTCAAAAATTGACCAGAACTATCCTGCGCCGCGTGAGATGCCGCAATCAATACTTGATCCTGTTCCCGCCGCCGGTGGCGTTGCCCCCATCAATCCAATATTTCAAGGAATGACGCCCGCAGTCGCCGTCGCGCTTTTCCCTGCTGGTACAAATTTTGACCGGTTGCCGGGGACGACACCACTCGCCTGGACGCGCGGACTCCAACCTGACGGCAACTGGTCGAAAAGCTTAGGCACCTATGGCGACTGGGGCGGGCACATCGTATTTCTCAATGGGTCGATCCAATCCCTCCAAGGCAGTATTAGCGGCAAACTCACCTCCTACGGCAATGGAAAGCCGACGAGCAACATTCAGGAAGCGCTGCCGCCGGGGACGCGCATCAGCGAGTTCAAGCCGGGGAAGTGAGACGCGGGCCGCCGGGAGCGGGCGCCGTTGCGTCTGCGCACTGGCGGCCAGGCGCGTGCCGCCAGGAGCGGCCGAGTTACGGGGCTCGTTGGCCGGGCGTTGTAGCGGGTGCGATGCGCGGCGGGGAGGCGGATGGACAGAATACCACCCATCCGGCCTCAAAACGTGTGGAAACAGGAATCGGCTGCGGGACTGCGAGGCCCACGACTGCGGCGGTGGCCTGCGCGATTAGACGAGGTAAAAGAAAGGAAGGGCGCGCGGTGTATGGGAGGCCGACAAGGTCAGCGGGAGGATCAAGGGGCAGTCATAGAGAGATGAACCGGTTGAAGCGCGCGAGCGAATGTCCCAAAAGAGCGACCTCGCCGGTTCGAAATCGAGCCACGTTTGCGATGGGGTGCCGGTCCCCCACCCTCGCGTGGGCGGAGGCCCAGTGTGGCCCCTCAGACAGGCCGCGCGGGCCTGATCTGGCGCACCATGCCAGGAGATGGCGGCGCGGTGATGCGCGGCATGGCGGCAAAGGCTTTCTCCAGGCTGGCGATTTCGCGGTGGGTGTATTCGCGGTGGACGTCCGAGGCGTGGCCGACGTGCTCACGGCGGATCTCCTCGGGCACTCCGGCATTGGCCGCGGCGGACACACAGGCATGGCGCAGCGCGTGAAAGCCGAGGTCGAAAAAGGCCTTGCTGGCACCCTTGGGGGCGACGTTCTCAAATTTGATCTCGGCCTGCACCATGAGCGCGCGGAAGGTGAGGGAGAGGCCAAATTTCCCGCCGGAGCGTTGGCCGGACAGGCTCGGGAACACGGGCGCGGTGCCGACGCCCCGGCGCGGCTCAAGCCACTCGCGCAGCTCGGGCAGGATGATCGTCTCGCGTTTGTGGGCCTTGCGGTGGCGGGCCTCCTTGGCCGGCCGGAGGGAGATGACCCGGCGGTCGAGGTCAATCTGATCCCAGCGCAGACTGGCGGCGTCCTGGATGCGGAAGCCGCAGCAGTAGCCCACCAGGATCATGCCGTGCCATTCGTCGTCAGCCTTGGCCAGCAGCTTGGCCAGCTCCGCGAGGGTGAAAGCGCGGCGCTCGGCGGCCTCGTGGCCGAGCATATCCACGGCCTCGGCGGGGTTGTTTTTGAGGATGCCTTGGCGGCAGGCGAGGTTGAGCGGGCCGCGCAGGACTTTCACGGCCATGTTGGCGGAGGCGTTGGACACGCCGCGCTCAAGCTCGGCGTCACGGAAGGACTGCACGTCGCGGGCGGTGAGGCGTTCGAGGGGCTGGTCGGCGCGCTTGCCGAGGTGCTTGAGGAAGTCATCGAGGATGCGTTTGTAGCGGAGCGAGGTGCCGGTGGCGCGGGACTTGGTTTTCTCGGCGATGTAGGCGGCGAGAAAGGCGCGGGTGGTCTCGGTGCGGAGGCGGTCCTGCCCCGTGGCGGCGAGCAAATCGGAGATGAGGACCTCGGCGTCACCGACAGTCAGAGAACCGGAACGGGCGCGGTGGCTGAGGGTGATGAAACGCTCAAGGAGTTCCGGGGCCTTGGCGAGAGGCAGGAGGTTCTCGCCCGAGGACTGGCCGGCGAGGACGACGGCCTCGCGCTGCCATTTCTCGACGGTGGCGAGCGCAGCAGTGCGGCTTGTTTCCTTGGTGGAGCGAGCGCGCTGACGGCCGTCGGCATCATTGAAATGACCGATCCAAAACTTGGTGCGAGGGTGGCGGTGGACGGAGGGCATGGAAAAGTTCTAGTCTCCGTGTATGTCCTAAGTCAAGTCCTAATAACGCGGAGCAATGCAGAAAACGCCTATGCTTACTATCAACGCTTTAAGAATTGTAGGGAGGGCAAACTGGAATCGAGAGTTCGAGTCTCTTCGCCTGCTCCATTTATTCAGAAAGCCCCGTATCCTAGATGGTTACGGGGCTTTTTGTTTTGCGGGTGTGGCTGGAGTGAGAACAGTTTGTTGCAATAGTGAGAACATCATCGCCGAAAATCGCAGAGAACGTGTAGCCTCGCGGACACAATAAACCCGGAGATCGCTGCGGGTCGGGTCGCCTCAGAGAGAGAGGAGGATTCCCCCTCTCTCCTATTACCAATTGGCACAGCGAAAGCTTTATCTGCGGCAACAAATTCGCTCGACAGATGATTTGAGACCTCTGAACAACGGGGGTGCCAGCCAAGAAGGAGCATGAAGGGCGGGTTTTGTTGGTCTAACCAAGCGGAAGCTGGCGCGGGCTTGGAGGGTTGAGGCTTGGGGGGGGTCGCAATGCGCGAGTTTTCTGAATGCGGGGTCAG
>CANJLB010000013.1 GCA_947475065.1 Opitutia bacterium
CCCCAAGAAAAAAGCCGTGCCAGCTTCTGACGCCAGAGGCGCACGCGACGGCCACCAGTGTCGCCAATCCGGCCACCAACAGCCCCCGCGCCGGATCCACGGCCTCCGGATTCGTCAGCAGCGCAAAAAGGATGCCGACCAGAAAGCTCACCGGCGCCGACGCCACATCCTCATCATCGTCCGACTTGCGCAGGGCAAACATCTGCACCAGCACCGTCAGCCCGAGCAGCCCGAGCACCAGCAGATTCCGCACGTTTGCATCTGCGCCCTCCTTCAGGGGCAGCGCAAAATCGGGGTTGGCCAGCAGCATAGTCCCGAGGTAGGCCCGCGGCACGTCCAGCCACAGCGCCGGCACGGTCACCCACGACTGCCAGATGGAGAAATCGTTGCCCGCCGCCGACGACGAGTCGAAGCCGCGCCAGCTCACCTTCGCGCCCAGTGTCAGCCCCAGCGGAAACAGCAGCAGGCCCATCGCCTCGCCCATATAAACCCAGTTGATCGGTATGTTCGCCATGCATCGTCTTGCAAATCGCCCCGCCCTGCCGACGCAAGGACAAAAACCCCGCGTCCCGGTCAGATTTTAGCCCGGCAGGCCCGGAGCCACTCCGCCACCTCGGCGCGCGGACGGGTGTTGAGAATATGCCCTGGCGCCAGCCAGCCTTTGCGCGCCGCGTTCACGCCGGCGCGGACGTAGGCCAGCCCCGCCGTGTCGTGCGCGTCGGGATTGATCGCGCACCGCAGTCCGCGTTCCGCCGCCCGCCGCCAGTGCCGCCAGTCCATGTCCAGCCGCTGCGGACTGGCATTCAGCTCGATCACGACCCCGTTGGCGATGGCCGCGTCAATGATCTTGCCCACATTGACCGCGTAACCCTCCCGTCGCAGCAGGAGCCGGCCCGTCAGGTGTCCCAGAACTGTCACCTGCGGATTTTCCAGCGCCCGGATAATGCGCGCCGTCATCACGGCCTCGGTCTGCGCAAACGCGCTGTGCACCGAGGCCACGACATAGTCCAGTGAGGCCAGCACCCCGTCGTCAAAATCGAGCCGCCCATCGGGCAGGATGTCGCACTCCGTGCCGGTGAATAGGTGGGTTTTGAACTTTTGTGATGCATTGAGGGCATGGATCTCCGCCACCTGCGCCGCCAGCCGCTCTTCGTCCAGCCCCCGGGCCTGCACGCTCGACTTCGAATGGTCCGCGATGCCGAGGTATTCCCAGCCCAGCGCCTCGGCGGCTAAGGCCATCTCGGCCAGCGTGTTGCGCCCGTCCGAGGCCGTCGTATGATTATGTAAAGTACCGCGCAGATCACTCGTATCCACCAGTTTGGGAAAATCTTCCGTCATTTCGATCTCGCCCAGTCCTTCGCGCAGCTCCGGCGGGATAAACGCGAGCCCCAGGGCCGCAAAGAGCTCCGTTTCGGTTTGGATTGCGGAGTGCGGACTGCGGAGTGCGGATTGGCAAACAACGGAGCTGTCCGCGCCTGCGCCGGCTTTTGATTCCGCACTCCGCACTCCGCGTTCCGCAATCTTCGCAGCCTTTTCCTTCGCGGTCCCCTCGCCCTCCGCCGGCACCAGCCCCCACTCGCTCAGGCTGAGCCCCCGGGCCAGCGCGCGCTGCCGCATCTGCACGTTGTGGTCCTTCGACCCTGTGAAATGGTGCAACGCAAATACAAACTGCCCCTCCGGCACGATCCGCAGATCCGCCTGCAATCCGCTCTCGAACCGCACGCTCGCCTTCGTCTCGCCGCGCGCTGTCACCTCTTTCACGCCCGGCCGTGCGGTGAACCACTCCACCACCGGCCCGGCTTCGCCGGCCGCCACCAGAAAATCCAGGTCGCCCACGGTCTCCAGCCCGCGCCGCAGGCTCCCCGCCGCCTCCGCACGCGTGACCTGGGGCAGCGCGCGCAGCCCCGCCACGATCGGCCCGGCAATTTCCTCCGCGTTCCACCACAGATGCCGCCGCCCATACGCCTCTCTGTTTTTGATCCCCGCCAGGATTTTCTGCTGTGTCTTTTCGCCAAACCCGTCCAGCGCCGCCACCCGCCCCTCCGCGCACGCCGCCGCCAGCGCCCCGATGTCCGCCACATCGAGCCGGCTGTGCAGGGCGCGGATTTTTTTTGGTCCCAGCCCCGGCACCGCGAGCAGCTCCACCAACCCCGGGGCGACCGAGGCCTGGAGCGACTCCAAAAACTCCAGCCGGCCCGTCGTGTGCAGCTCCACAATTTTTTTCGCAAGCGCCTCGCCGAGACCCTTCACGCTCTCCAGCTCGCCCGCGGCGACCAGCCGCGACAGCTCCACCTCCTCCATCGCCTCCAGGGCCCGGGCCCCCGCCTGATAGGCGCGCACCTTGAACGGGTTTTCGCCCTTCAGCTCCAGGAGCGTGGCGATCTCGTTCAGCGTGTCGGCGATCTCATTTTTGGTCATGCGGCGATCTTTGCCCACGGAGCAAGGGGAACACACGGAAAATTTCGGCAGCCCAATCGCAGTGCGAACCGGCCTTGTCGGCCGGAACTCATCCCAAGGCCGCCATTAGACCCCGCTGAAAATCAACGCAGGGTGGCACCTTGGGTGGCCCCGTGATTGGTGCGCCTGTCATAATCCACATTCGCTTTTGCGCACTCGGCAAGGCACCGGCTGCTCTCCGCCTCGACAAAGGCCTTAAGCTCTTCCACGCTCTTGAACCGGCGCCTTTCGCCGAGCTTGGCGAGCAAGCCCTCCGCCATCCGCACGTCGTGTTCAACATGGCCCCGTTCGTGCACCGTAAGCGCGGCCAGAAAGCGTTTCCACTCACTCTCGAAAGCATCGCCGATTTTTTGGGAGGGCTTTTTCCTAGGCATGATGCAGGCGAGGTCCAATGACACCAGCAGATCCACAATCGCAAACCCATCCTCCTGACGCCGGGTTTTGTATTTCCATTTTATGTCATAGTTCGTCACCGCGGCATGAATTGCCCCATCATCCTTACCTACCGGCCCGCGCGAATTGATTTGCGTCCCAACCATGGCGGACGACCCGCCCTCGACCTCATAATAGGTCGTGTTGGTCGTCGTGTGAACCTTTGGAACCGGTTCAGGCGCAGTGGCCGCCAAAACGACCGAACCCAATCCAAGCACCAAGGCATAGAAACCATGCGACCGAAAAAGGCGAACGCGGTGACGCTGTCTCATATTTGGACGGGGTGGGCTGGCAAAATGGCCAACCCGCCCAAAGACGGAGCCGCACCGCGTGAATGTCAAGCCTGCCGTCCCAACCCAAGCCGCAGTCCACCCGCCAGATTTAAATCGAAAAACCCAATCAAAACTCCAAAATCCCCCAATGCCGTTCTCCCACCACCGCACCGTGCGCTTCGCGGATACCGACGCCGCCGGCGTGGTCTTCTTCGCGAACTACCCCGCCATCTGCCATGAAGCCTACGAGGATGCGCTGGGTGCCGCTGGCATTGACTTAAGGACCTTTTTTGCCGCCAACGCCGTGGTTGTCCCCATCGCCCGCTGCGAGTGCGACTACCTGCGCTCGCTCCATCCCGGCGACAAGCTCCGCATCACCGTCGCCCCCGCACCGCTCACCGCCGACAGCTTCGAGCTGCGCTTCGAGATTTTCCGCCTCGGTTCGCCCGAGAAACTAGCCGCGCGCGCGCGCACCGAGCACGTCTGCATCGCCGCCGCCACCCGTGCGCGCCAACCGCTCCCTTCCGCCCTCGCAGCATGGGTGAAGGCCGGGTGATTGAGAGCAGGGCGGGCCCGCTGGGCCAACGCGATTCACTTCGTCGCTGCCGCCGGAGCCACCGCTCCGATCACAAAATACACGGCCGGAGTTTTCCCGACGTTCTTAACCGCGGTCAGGTCCTTCGGCGCAAAATAGATCACCGCGCCGGCACTCACCGTTTTCTTGGTGCCGTTGATCTGCACCTCCAGCGTGCCTTCCTTGAGCAGGATGGCCTCCTCGATTTTGTCCGGCGTGTCGTGCGTATGGGCGGGCCCGGAGACCTCTCCCGCATTGAGCGTCGTGATGTGGCACTCGAAATTCGCGAGCGTCAGGGTCGGGTTGTCAAACGCGGAGCGCCGTTCGCCGTTGGGCTTCGGCTCGGCCTTCAGGTCATTCCAGTCCAGGATGAGCGACTCGGTGAGCCTGGCGGCGGGGAGCTTGGGGGCGGCGGCCGGAGCCGGCGCGGGGGTGGTTTGGGCGGAAAGCATGGCGAAGGAAAACAGCAGTGGGAGGAGGAGGGCGAGGATCTTCATGGGAAGCGAAACGTGAAGAACGCACCGATGCCGTTCAATGCCAGACTGGATCGCGTTGGCTACCGTACAGAACGCAAAGCCGCCCGGTCAATTTTTCCCGCCGCGTCGCGCGGCCACTCGCCGACTGCCACGGCCACCAGCCGCTTGGGTCGTTTCCACGCCGCGAGCACCGTCAGGCCCGCCGCCACGTGCGCCAGATCCGGGGCGCGCCCGCCGGCCGGATAACACGCCACCACCGCCTCGCCCCACTCCGCATCCGGCACGCCAATCACAGCCACGTCGGCAAACTCCCCCGTCGCACGCAACACCGCCTCCACCTCCCCCGGCTCCACTTTTTCGCCGCCCGTGATGATCACCGCATCGCGCCGGCCGGTCACGTGCAGGCTGCCGCGCTGGTCGAAAAAACCCGTGTCGTCAGTCGGCCACGCACCCGGTGCGCGACGATCCGGCCAGTAGCCGCGAAACAGCGACTCCGCCTCGACGAGGAGCCCTCCCTCCGCCCCCGCGGTAATCTGTGCGTGTGGCAGCGCCGTCCCGCAGCCGCGCCCGCCCGTCAGGAATTCCTCCGGCCGCAGCGCCGCCACCGCCGCCGCCGTTTCCGTCGCGCCATAGGTGAACGCCAGCGGCAGCCCGGCCCGTGCCCCCGCTTCCGCCAGTTCCGCCCACGCCGGCCCGCCGCCCACGAGTACGGCTCGAAATCCACGCAACCACGCCACCGCCGCCGGCCACGCCAGCAGCCGTTGCAACTGTGTCGGCACGAGCGAAAGAAAACACCCCCCGGCAAATTTCGTCGGATCGGGCCGGCGGCCCGCGTTTGCCTCCGCAGTTTCGGCGAAGGAGGCCTCGATTTCCTTCCACGGGCACGACAAAAACCTCCCGCCGGTCAACTCCGCGCGCAGCCAACCCAGCAGACCGCCCACATGATGCAGCGGCAGCACGCCGATCACATTCACCCGGGCCACGCCAAAGTGTGTGCAAAATCCCATGACCGCCGCCTGCAATGTGTCCTGATCATGCCGCGCCAGCTTGATCCGCCCGGCTGATCCGCCCGTCGGAATGCATAGCCAGCCGGTGGCGATTTCTGATTTTGGAATTTGGATTTTGGATTCGGATCGAGCCGACTCGCTGAACTGCGTCCGCTCGCCTGTGCGAGCCTCAAATTTGAGATCTCCAATTTTAGACGCCGCCCGCCCCGCCCCTCGCCCCTCGCCTCGCGCCATCGCCGATTGTCCGGCGGACGTTGAATGTTGGATGGTGGATGTTGGATGTTGCGCCTTCGCGTCGCGCAGCGCGTTGAACTGCGCCCGCTCATCCGGACCCCAGTCCGGATTGGCCAAAAAAACCGTGCCGCCTGCCGCCACCGCCTCGGCGAACGCCGCACAAAACCGTTCTGGCTCGCGCTCCTCGACGACGACGGTGTCGCGCGACTCCGCGACCCTGCCTGCGCACTGACTGACGCCGTCCGCCGGCCCGCCGGACCGGCTCCGGGCCAGGCTCACGCGCAGCAGCCGGGCTAGCTCAGCGCGTTCCATGCAGCCTCCACGTTGAGTCCTTCCACATCCCGGGTGTGGATAAACGGCGCCGCCCAAGGCCCGTCAAACCGCGGGTCGGCAAAAAGAGGCCACACGCCAAAGCCCAGCGCACGCACCGGGTGCGCCGTGGGTTTTGAACCCTGGCTGTTCAGCTTCTGACCGGCCGGCAGACCGGGCTCCCACGCCAAGGCCGCCCGCAGAGCCGTCTGCGCCCCCACGGCTGTCTCCAACCCGCTCGAAAAAACCACGTCAGCCTGAGCCGCGCGCAACCGCGCCAGCACAGGCCACGGATCGCCGAGCAGAGCGAGCTTGATCACAAAAACCCCCCGCCACCCCGCCGCGAGCCACCGCTCCAGGTCGTCCGGTCCGGCGAGCGACTCGTCCAGCGCGAGCGTGGTCGGATAATCTTCCGCCAGCCCGCGCAGCAAATCTTCCATGCGTGCCTGCCGGAGCGTGCCCGGCGAAGCGCCGTCTGGCGGGGCGAAGCAGGGTTGCTCGACATACTCGACCGGCCGCTCCGCGCACCGCTCCAGCCACCGCTCCGCCGCGCGACGGTCCCAAGCGCCATTGGCGTCGAGCCGCAGCCGCGCTCCCGGCGGCAGCTCCGCGCACAGGTCATCGAGCAGCGGCAGCTCCTCGGCCACCGGGGCGACACCCACCTTCCATTTGAAGGTGCGAAACCCCGCTTCGCCCAACGTCGCGATTTTTTCCAAGGCTGCGCGGCCCGCCGGCAACAACGCCGCCACCGGCCGCGACTGTGCCGCGGCCGGTGGACCGAGAATCGGCGCCTGCGCCCCCGCGAGCGCGAACCGCACGCACCCCAACCGTGGCCCGCCGCGGGTGGAGCGGGAGGCCGGCCCCGTCCCACCGTCACCGAGTGTCGCCATCTGCTCCGCCGTCACGCGTTCACCCAGCATCCGCAGCACCGCCGCCGCCTCGTCCACCGTCTCCGTGCCAAACTCGGGCAGCGGCGCGACTTCGCCAAAGCCTACGCGGCCGGATTTATCTTCCTCCAGCCGCACGAGAATCCCCTCGCGCTCGGTCATCACGCCATGCGCCGTACGCACCGCCACGCTCAGCGGCAGCCGATAACGGCGGATTTGCAGCAAACAGTTCACGCCCTCATCTCAGGCACTCCTCGCACTGCGCGCAAGCCATCGCACAGAAGCCGGGTCCGCCCGGCCCAACGCGGCATAGTCCAGGGCAGCTTCAGCCGACCCTGGCCGGAATGGGGTCCACGGCCGGAAAAGATCACGCGTTGCTCCACGCAGCATGCACCAGATGCAGGCTCACACACGCCGCCACCGCCGCAGCCACATCGTCCAGCACCACCCCCCAGCCGCCGGGCAGCGCCTGCAGCCGGCGGATACCAAGCGGCTTCCAGATGTCGAACAGCCGGAACAGGGCGAATCCGACCAGCCACACCACCCATACCGGCCAGTCCGCCGGCAGCTCACGCCACCAGCCGAGGAAGCACAGCGGCATCACCACGAACTCGTCGAGCACCACCTCGCCGGGATCCTGACGGCCGAGCCGCACCTCCGCCTCGCCACAGAGGCCGACCGCGAGCACAATCAACCCCGTCACGGTCAGCGCCAGCAGCCCGCCGCCGGCCACGGCCGCGAACGGTCGCAGGCACACGGCGAAAAACGCCACGCCGGCCAGCGAGCCCCAAGTGCCGGGCGCAAACGGAATATTGCCGCACGGGATCACGCGCGCGAGCGCCAGCACCGCGTGAGTCGGAAGCGCGCGCGGCCAGTTGGGCTGGCGCAGGCTCATGGCGCGGGCCGCGTGGCGCGGCACCCGCCTGTACCGCAGCCCGGCGGGTGAGTGGTGGGTGCCGCGCCGGCCATCGAATCCCTGCGCTCATGCACAGGGCCACCGGAGGGGCAGGACGCAATCTCCAGGCTCATGTTATTGAGGGATCGTCGTCGAAGACCAGCGCCTTATGCCGCTCGATGTAGCGCCAACCCGACCACACGGCGAGGAATGTGCCGAGGATGAAACAGACGAGGCCGATGTGATGGACCGTCTCGCCGAAATGGGTAAAATCTGTCCCTGGCAGCAGCCGGGCCAGATCCACCTGCACCATCGGCTTGCCGAGCAGGAAACCGATGGCGATGAGCTGCGTGAGGGTCTTCGTCTTGCCGCTGCGATCGGCCGGCACCACGACGCCCTTGGCCGCCGCCGCCATGCGAATGCCCGACACGAGAAACTCGCGGCAGAGCGTGATAAGCACCCAGCCCACAGGGAGGTTGATGTCATCGAGCTCCACCATGGCAACCATGATGCCGAGCACGAAAATCTTGTCGCTGAGCGCGTCCATAAACTTGCCAAAGGTGGACACCTGCTTGCGCTTGCGCGCCAGATGACCGTCGAGCCAGTCGCCGACTGCGGCGGCAAGAAACAGCCAGAAAGCCAGCGATGCCGCGCCCGGCCAATGCTGATACATGAGCCACACCACGACAAACATCAGCGGGATGCGCGAGAGGGTAATGGCGTTGGGCAGGTTGAGTTGCATGCGCGGCGGGCAAGGCGGAACACACACGGGGACAGCCATGAACGCAAGCGCGGAGGAGTCACACCCAGCAGGCAAAAACGCAGTCGCCAACCGCCACGTTTGCCATTTGGCTCCGGTCGGCTCCCATCGCCCACACCATGCGCCACTGCATCTATCCCGGCACGTTTGACCCGATCACCCGCGGCCACCTCGATGTCCTCGGCCGGGCCGCGCGGCTCTTCGACCGCGTGACGGTCGCCGTGGCGCGCGACTCGGGCAAGGCACCGCTATTCACCGCCGAGGAGCGGCTCGCCATGCTGCTCCCCTGCCTCGCAGCCTATCCGAACGCCAATGCGGTCGCATTCGACGGACTGCTGGTGGAATTCGTCTCGGCGCAGGGCGCAAACGCCATCATCCGCGGGCTGCGCGCGCTGTCCGATTTCGAATTCGAGTTCAACATGGCGCTCATGAACCGCCATCTCCAGCCGGCGGTGGAGACGATTTTCGTGATGCCCAACGAATCCTACAGCTATTGCAGCTCGACGCTGGTGAAACAGGTGGCACGGCACGGCGGCGATGTGGCGCACTTCGTGCCGCCCAACGTCGCCAGCGCGCTCCGGGAGAAATTCGCCAGCGGCAGGAAGCAGCCAAGATAGCGAGCGGCCTTGGTGACCGCACCTTTGGGAGCGCCGCGGCGGCATGATGGCAACCGCGGCCCCGACGGTTCAGTCTGGTTCAGTTCCGCTGCGCCCGGCGCGCAGCGCCGGCGCTTTTGTCTGCGGCAAACTCACGGATGACTTCCATGCGCTGGCGGGCGTGCTCCTCCTCCTCCACCTCGGCGGGCGTGCGGATGGTCTCGTGTTTGGCCAGCGCGCGGCGCATTTTAGACAATGCGAGATATTCAAGCTGACGGATGCGCTCGCGGGTGACGTGGAAACGCTGGCCGACCTCCTCCAGGGTCAGTTCGTCGCGACCGTCGAGCCCGAAACGCAGCCGGATAATCTCCGCCTCGCGCTGATCAAGTGCGTTGATCATCCCGTGCAGGTCGGCGTTGAAGTTTTTTACGCGCAAGCCGTCATAGGGATTGACGGCGTTTTCGTCGCTCACGAGGTCGCCGAAGGTCGCGCCCGAGTCGCCATCCGGGCCGATGGGCGCGTCGAGCGAAGTGGGACGCACGCTGACAGACTTGAGGTGGGCGACTTTGGCCGTCGGAATTTGGAGCTCGACGGCCAGCTCCTCGTCCGTCGGCTCGCGGCCCAGCGCCTCCGTCAGCTTCAGGGCAGTTTTACGCATCTTGGAAATTTTGTCCACGAGATGGACAGGCAGCCGGATGGTCTTGGACTGGTTGGCGAGCGCCCGCTTGATCGACTGCTTGATCCACCAGGCAGCATAGGTCGAGAGCTTGCCACCTTTGCGCGGATCAAAGCGCTCGACGGCCTTGATGAGCCCGAGGTTGCCCTCGCTGATCAGGTCAAGCAGGGGCAGGCCAAAATCCTTGTAATCCATCGCGATTTTCACTACGAGCCGGAGATTGGCCGAGATCATGTGGTCGCGGGCGGCCTTGTCGCCGCGGCGAATCCGTTTCGCCAGGGTGATCTCCTCGGCGACGGTGAGGAGCGGCGTCTTGCCGATCTCCTGCAAGTAGAGCGAGAGGTTGCTGCGCTCGCCGTGGGCGATGGGCTGGGCGGCGGGCGCGGCCCGATCATTTTTTTCCAAAAACGACGGCGGCGCCACATAGTCGGCGAGTGTCGTGGCGGCGGTGGCGGTGGATACGGCGGCGGCTTCGTCGTCGGCAAACTGGCCGTTGGTTTTAGTTTGGTGGGACATGGCGCGCATGGGTTTGGTTTGAGTGTCGCCAATGGTAAGCTGATGGCGGCACCACGTTGTTGATTAATAATACTACGACACCCCCCAGCTTGGAGCGTTCCACGCTAAATACTGGGCACCTCCCTCTGAAAAAGAGAAAACCCGGGAAACCGTTTGCGACAAGGTGGCGCAACCGTCGTCGGGCCGGCGTGCCACCTGGCGCAGACGGAGATGAGAGTCGCACGGTCGGCGGTTATTCCCGCCGGCCCTTACTTGTGATCCCACGGCATCTTCACCGCCACGCGCGGGTGCTCCCAAACCTTGAAGATCTCAAACATTTTTCCAGGGTTCAGAATGCCGCGCGGATCCAGCGCGTGCTTTACGGCCTGCATCGCGCGCACTTGCGCGGGCGGATGCTGCAGCCGAAGAAACGGCGTTTTCGCCAGACCGATTCCGTGCTCGCCGGAAATCGCGCCGCCTAACGCGACCACGCCGCGCATCAGCGCCTCGCCCGCCGCCGCCGCCCGCCGCCGCTCGCCGGGATTGTCGCGATGGTACATGATGTTCACATGGAGATTGCCGTCGCCCAAATGGCCGAAGGTGGGCATCGGCAGCCGAAACTCGCGTCGCAGCTGCGACAGCAGCCGCACACAGCGCCCGTAGCTGCGGAACGGCACCACGATATCCTCGTTGATTTTGGAGTCGGCCAGCCGGAACATCGCCGACGAACAGCCACGCCGCACGGCCCAGAGCGCCTCGGCCTCGGCGCGGTTGCGCGCGACCCGTAGCGCCGTCGCCTTGGTCCGCGCCCAGGCGAGCACGGTTTTTTTCTGGGCGGCCACCTCGCTCGCCGTCCCGGCCAGCTCGATGAGCACGACCGGCCGCCCCTCCTGTCCGGCAAAGACGGCCTGTCCCGACGCGGCCTCCGCGCATTGCACGCTGTGCCGGTCGAGAAACTCGCAGATCGCCGGCTGCACGCGCTGCGCGAAGAGCGCCTTCACCGCGCGAAAGGCCGCCGCCTCGTCGGCAAAAGCCGTCAGCAGGGTCCAGCGCGCGGCCGGCAAGGGAATGAGTTTCAGCGTCGCCTCCGTGACGATCCCCAGCATGCCCTCGCTGCCGATCCAGAGATCACGCAGATTGAAGCCGGATGAAAATTTTTTGGTCGCCGTGCCCCACGTCACCGGCTCGCCCGTGGGCAGAAACCCCTTGAGCGCGAGCACGAAATCGCGCGTGACACCGTATTTGCCGCCATGCATCCCGCCGGCGTTGCAGGCGATGTTGCCGCCGATCGTGCAGTATTGTTTCGACGCAGGATCGGGCGGGTAAAACCAGCCCTTCGCCTCGACCGCGCGGTGAAGATCCGCCACGATGGCCCCGGCCTGCGCCTGGGCGATGCCGGCGGCGGCATCAATGCGAATGCGCTTCCAACCGGAAAGATCGAGCACCCATCCGCCGCGCACCGGAGACGCCGAGCCGGTCAGCGACGTGCCGGCGCCGCGTGGGGTCACCGGAACGCAATGCCGGTTGGCCAGCGCCAGCACCGCCGCAATGTCGGCCTCCTTGCGGGGCCGCACGACGGCGGCGGGCAAAAAGGACAGCTTGCTCCCGTCAAACGAGGCGCGGAACCGCGCGTCAGCAGACAGAACCACCTGCGGCCCAAGACGGCGGCGGAGCTGCTGCGTGGCAATGCGGATGGAGGCCATGGCAGCCAGACGTTCGTGCTCCCATCCGCCACACTCAACCGAGAAATGCCGGCGGTGCGTCGCAACGGCGCAGGGGATAACTTGGCCGCACCAAGCACGGTGCCGGACCGTGGAGGACATTGGCCTGCGCCAAAGACTGCCGGCCAACTTGTCGGCTGGACAACCATGCTCCAGGCACGCTTGAATGACCGTTCTTCTCTCGTTCCCTTCTCCCATCCTTCCCTCCCTCCCGTATGTTCCACGTCTATTCCGACTCCACCGGCCTCCTCCTTGCGCAGAACGGCGCCTTCAAGCGACCCGCCGCGCCGCTGTCCATTGACGACATTTTCACCGCCGACGATCCCCTCGCGCTCGTCCGCCGCGCGTGGGACACCGCCCAGCCAGTGGCCGCGCCCGGCCAGCTGCTCGCCCCCATCGGGACCCAGGAGGTCTGGGCGGCCGGCGTCACCTACCTCCGCAGCCGGACTGCGCGCATGGAAGAGTCCAAGGACGCCGGCGGCGGCACCTTCTACGACCTCGTTTACAACGCCGTGCGCCCCGAGCTGTTTTTCAAGGCCACCCCGCCCCGCGTCGCCGCCCCCGGCACGACCGTCCGCATCCGTGGCGACTCCAAGTGGAACGTCCCCGAGCCGGAGCTGACGCTCGCACTCAACAAAAGCGGAAAAATTTTCGGCTATACCATCGGCAATGACATGAGCTCGCGCGACATCGAGGGCGAAAATCCGCTCTACCTGCCGCAGGCCAAGGTGTACGACCGCTCCGCCGCGCTCGGGCCGTGCATTCTGATCACGGGCGACGCGCTGCCGCCGACCACGGCCATCGCGATTGAAATACGACGCGGCGGCGGCGCGGTATTCAACGGCAGCACGACCATCAGCCAGATCAAGCGCACCTTTGCCGAGCTCGCAGAGTTTCTCTTCCGCGATAACTCCTTCCCGCAGGGCGCGTTTCTGATGACCGGCACCGGCATCGTGCCGGACGACAGCTTCACCCTGCTCGCCGGTGACGAGATCCGCATCACCATCGCCGCCATCGGCACACTGGTGAACACCGTCGCCTGAGCCGCCCCCATGAGCCGCGACCCCATCCTCGACTCTGGCAACGACGGCATCTACGCTCTCCGCACGACCGCACCCGGCCCGAAGGGCAAGCTGCCCCTCGAACCCGCGCGGTTGAAAGAGATGTCGAGCGGCGAGCTGTTTGGCTGGACACAAAACGCCGGCATGGGTTGGTCGCCCGCCGCGATGCTGGGGAAGCAGTTTCTCATCCTGAGCACACAGGGCGGCATCCGCGCGCCCGACGGCACACCCATCGCACTCGGGTACCATACGGGCCACTGGGAAGTCGGCCTGCTGATGGAGGAAGCCGCCAAGGAATTCACCGCCGCGCGCGCGATCCCGTTTGCCGCCTACGTGAGCGACCCGTGTGACGGCCGCAGCAACGGCACCGCCGGGATGCTCGACAGCCTGCCCTACCGCAACGACGCCGCCATCGTGCTGCGCCGCCTCATCCGTTCGCTGCCCACGCGGCGCGGCGTGCTCGGCGTCGCCACCTGCGACAAGGGCCTGCCCGCCATGCTGCTCGCGCTCGCCGGCTCGCCCAACCTGCCCTCCGTAGTCGTGCCCGGCGGTGTCACGCTGCTGGCCGAGGAGGCCGAGGACGCGGGCAAGGTGCAGTCGCTCGCCACCCGCTTTGCCCGCGACGAGGTCACGCTCGGCTACGCCTCCGACATGGGCTGCCGCGCCTGCGGCTCGCCGGGCGGCGGCTGCCAGTTCATGGGCACGGCGGCCACGAGCCAGGTTGTGGCCGAGGCGCTCGGCATGGCGCTGCCGCACGGCGCGCTCGCGCCTTCCGGCGCGGAAATCTGGCGCGACCTCGCCCGCCGTTCCGCCCGCGCACTCCTCGCGCTCGACACCGCCGGTATCACGACCCGCGACCTCCTCACCGACGACTCAATCCACAACGCGATGGTCTGCCACGCCGCCGTCGGCGGCTCGACCAACCTGGTCCTCCACATCCCGGCCTTCGCCCATGCCGCCGGCCTGCGCGTGCCAACGGTGGATGACTGGACGCGCATCAACCGCACCGTACCGCGTCTCGTGGACTCGCTGCCGAACGGCCCGAAGTTCTACGCCACCGTGCAGGTTTTTCTCGCCGGCGGCGTGCCCGAGATGATGCTCCACCTGCGCGACCTCGGCCTGCTGAGGCTCGGGGCCCGCACCGTCACCGGCCGCACCCTTGGTGAAAATCTCGAGTGGTGGGAAAAATGTGAGCGCCGCCAGCGTCTCCGGGAAAAGCTGCATGCCCTCGATGGCATCAACCCCGACCATGTCATCATGTCGCAGGCGCAGGCGCAGGCGCGCGGCCTCACCAGCACGATCACCTTTCTGCGCGGCAACCTCGCCCCCGAGGGCGCGCTCGTGAAAAGCACGGCCATCGCGCCGCAGCTCGTGGGCGCCGACGGGGTGTTTCTCCACGAAGGGCCGGCGCGGGTTTTCACCAGCGAGGCCCATGCCATCGCCGCCGTGAAAGCCGGCAGCGTCCAGCCCGGCGACGTCATGGTCCTCATCGGCATCGGTCCCGGCTGCGGGATGCCGGAGACGTTCCAGATCACATCCGCGCTCAAATACGTGAAGGATGGCCAGCGCATCGCCCTAATCACGGACGGCCGCTTTTCCGGCGTGTCCACCGGCGCATGTATCGGCCACATCAGTCCCGATGCGTGGGCCGGCGGCCCCATCGGCCGAGTGCGCGACGGCGACCGGGTCCGACTCGTGGTCAACACACGCACACTCGAAGGCAGCGTGGATGTCGTCTCGCTCACCGCCGCCGAGCTCGCCGCGCGCCCCGTCCATCCCAACTTGAAGCTCGACGAACGCGTCCCTGCCGACACCCGCCTCTGGGCTGCGCTGCAAAATGCCAGCGGCGGCACGTGGGCCGGCTGCGTCTATGACGCGGACCGCATCACCCACCTGCTGAGACTCGGACTCACGGCCGAAGCGGCGGGACGGTGAACCGGGCGGCGGAACGGCGACCGTCCATTTTCTGCCGCCACGCCTTTCCTTGGTCTAAATTTTACCACCCGGGCTGAAATAGGTGCTTTGCTTTGAGAAGTCTTCACGTCTTAGCGTCGCAGCGTTGAAAACCACTGCTTCAGGCATCGTCCATCTCGTCGGCGCCGGTCCGGGTGAACCGGACCTCGTCACCCTCCGCGCCCGCAAGCTCATCGCGGCGGCCGACGTGCTCGTCCATGACCACCTCGTCCACCCCGCGCTGCTGCAATGGTGCCGCACCGGGTGCGAGATCGTCTATGCTGGCAAAACCGCCGGCTGCCACACGGTGCCGCAGGACGAAATCGATTCGCTCCTCGTCAGGCAGGCGAAGGCCGGCAAACGCGTCGTCCGGCTCAAGGGCGGCGATCCGCTCATCTTTGGCCGAGGCGGCGAGGAGGCCGCCGCGCTGGCGAAGGCGGGCGTCGCGTTTGAGATCGTGCCCGGGGTCACCGCAGCGTTGGCCGTGGGAGCCTATGCGGGCATTCCGCTCACCCGCCGTCATGCCAGCTCGGCGCTCGTTTGCCTGACCGGCCACGAGGATCCAGCCAAGCCCGAGACTCAGGTGAACTGGCGCAGCTATGGCGCGCTCAAGCACACCACCCTCGCCATCTACATGGGCATGGGGCGGATCCGCCACATCCTCGCCGAACTCGTCGCCGGCGGGCTCGATCCCGCCACACCCACCGCCGTCGTCCAATGGGCCTCGCTCGGCCGCCAGCGCAGCGTCGCCGCCACCGCCGCCACCATGGCCGACGCCGTCGAAAAAGCCGCGCTCGCCTCACCCGCCATCATCCTCGTCGGCGAAGTCGTGCGTGGGCATGAGGCGACGGACTGGTTTGAAAAGCTCCCGCTCTTTGGCCGCCGCGTCGCCATCACCCGCACCCGCGACCAGAACAGCGAGCTGCGCGACAAGCTGGAGGCCCTCGGCGCCGAGGTGCTGGAGCTGCCGCTCATCCGCGTGACCAAGCAGGTGGACAAGGACGGCCTGATTGAAATCCTCACCGAGCTGGGCAGCTACGACTGGATTGTATTCACCAGCGCCAACGGCGTGCGATTTTTCTTCGAGGAGTTTTTCAAGGGCTTTGAGGACGTCCGGTCGCTCGGCGGACTGCGCTTCGCCTGTGTCGGGGCCGCCACGGCGCGCGAGCTCGCGGCGCTCCATCTCAAGGTCGAGTGTGCGCCCGCCACCGCCACCGGCGAGTCGCTCGCCGACGCACTCATCGCCACCGGCAGCCTCGACAGCGCCAAAGTCATCGTCGTCACTGGCAACCTCAACCGTGACACACTGGTCAAAAAACTGGAAACCGAAGGCCGGGCCATCGTGGACCGCCTCCCGCTCTATGCCACCTCACGCACCGACCTCGCCGCCGACCCTGTGGCCGCCGACTTCCGCGCCCGCGGAGCCGACGCGATCCTATTCGCCAGCTCGTCCGCCGCCTCGTCGTTTGCCAGCCAGGCCGCCGCGCTCACGCTCGCCAAAGACGCCAAACGCCCGCTCGCCGGCAGCATCGGCCCACAAACGACCGAGACGATGAAAACAGAGGGCATGCCTGTGGATTTCACCGCGAAGGAACCCAGCCTTGACGCGCTCGTGGCGGCGCTGATCAAGAAATTAGGAAATCGCTGACTACTCCCTTCTCACCTCTTCCACCCGGAAAATAAGTGTTTGCCCGCTGCCGGGGCGGGGTGATTGGCTGGCGCTTTTCCGCTGTCCAACACCATGCACCGTTCCCATCACTGCGCCCAGCTTTCCTCCGCCGACCTCGGCGCGTCCGTCTCGCTCGCCGGCTGGGTGGACACCATCCGCGACCAGGGCGGCATCATCTTCGTGGACCTGCGCGACCGCGAAGGCGTCACCCAAATCAAGCTCGAGCCCCATGACAACGCGACCCTCGGCGAGCAGCTCAAGCATCTGAAGCCCGAGTCCGTCATCGGTATCACCGGCAAGGTCACCCGCCGCCCCGCCGGCACGGAAAACAAGTCGCTACCCACCGGCGAGGTCGAAATCGAGGCGACTTCGCTGGAGATTCACAACATCTCCGACACCCCACCCTTCCCCCTCGACGACGCCGGTGGCGACAAGGTCAACGAAGACCTGCGCCTCACCTACCGCTACCTCGACCTGCGCCGGCCCAAGATGCGGAAAAATCTCGCCGTGCGCCACCGCGCGACCAAATCCATCCGCGACTATTTCGACGCCCAAGGCTTCATCGAGGTCGAGACGCCCGCCCTGTTCAAGAGCACGCCCGAGGGAGCGCGCGAGTATCTCGTGCCGTCACGCATCCACCCAGGCCAGTTTTATGCCCTGTCGCAATCGCCGCAGCAGTTCAAACAGATCCTGATGGTCGCCGGCGTGGAAAAATACTTCCAGATTGCGCGGTGCTTCCGCGACGAAGACTTGCGCGCCGACCGGCAGATGGAATTCACCCAGGTGGACGTGGAGGCGTCGTTCGTCACCCGCGAGGACATCTACGCGCTGTTCGAAGGCATGCTGAAAAAAATCTGGAAGGACGTGCTCGGCGCAAACATCCCGACGCCCTTTCCCCGCATGCCGTTTGTGGACGCCATGAACCGCTACGGCGTGGACAAGCCCGACACCCGCTTCGGCCTGGAACTGGTGGATTTCACGGAGACATTCAAAACCTCCGGCTTCAAAGTCTTTGCCTCGGCTGCGACTTCCGCCGGCGGCGCGGTCAAGGCATTTAACGCGAAAGGCCTCGCGGACCTCACTCAGGGCGAGCTGAAGAATCTTGAGGATATCGCCAAGTCGCTTGGGGCCAAAGGTCTCGCGTTTATCAAGGCCGAGGGTGGCGAGTGGAAGTCCCCTATTGTGAAATTTTTCTCGGAGGCCGAGAAAGCCGCGCTCACGGCTCAGCTCGGCGTCGCCGACGGCGACATGGTGTTCTTCGCCGCCGCGCCTTGGGAGAAAGCGTGCGCCATCCTCGGCCGCATCCGGCTCGAGGCCGCGACCCTGCTCCAAAAACGCGGCAAGCTCAGCATCCGGCCCGACGACTGGAAGTTTCTGTGGGTTGTGGATTTTCCGCTGATGAGCCACGACGAGGTGGAAAACCGCTACGTGGCCACGCACCATCCGTTCACCTCGCCGGTTCCAGAAGACACGGTGTTGCTCGACACCAACCCGAAGGCGGTGCGCGGCCAGCATTACGACCTCGTGCTCAACGGCAGCGAACTGGGTGGCGGCTCGATCCGCATTCACAACCCTGCGCTGCAAAAGAAAATCTTTGAGGATGTGCTGAAAATCCCGGCCGACGTGGTCGAGAGCCGCTTCGGCTACATGCTCAAGGCGTTCACCTATGGCGCACCGCCGCATGGCGGCATCGCCTTCGGGCTCGACCGGGTGTGCGCGCTGCTCTGCGGCACCACCAGCATCCGTGACGTCATCGCATTTCCGAAGACGCAAAAAGGCCAGGACCTCATGGCACAGAGCCCGACGCCTGTCACTGCGAAGCAACTCAAGGAGCTGCATATCGCGACGGTCATGCCGTCCGAATAATTCTCGGAAGTTAATTCAGAAGCCAAGAAGCCAGGAAGATTTCCCACTTCTTGGTTTCCTGGCTTCTGAATTTTTATCTCAGCCCTTCTTCTTCTCCGGCAGCGCGCGGGTGGCTTAACCGCCCGAGGACTCCGGCACGAATGCACCGAAGCCACCGGACGGATTGCGCCGCAGCGAAAACCAAGTGGTGAAACGAAACCACATCTCCGCCAGCGGTCCAGTGCGTGGCAACTGATTTGCGATGGACGAACCATCCGCAGTCACAAGGTTGATTTCTACGCCGGCCTTTTGCCACGGCGCGAGCGCATGGGCGAGGTCTCGGCCGGGCGGTATGGCAGCTTCTCGTACAACGAACACACGATTGATGCCGTGCGCCGCCAACGTCCGTGCCGAGGGCAGATCCGAGGCGAACACCACCGAACGGTTGTCGAACATCTCCTCATCAATCAGGCGGCCTGGGGCCTGTCGCTGGGCATCAAGCACAAAGACCGGCGGTGCATCGGGCGGCGGCGGGCAAGCGGTCAGTTCCGGTGCGGAGGTGACGAGCACGTTAAGGAGCGAATCCACGTCCACGGCCGATTCGACGGGGCCCGGCTCGCTTGGGAGATAGGGCGGCGGACAGGCGTTTAGCAGCGACACAGGCTGCCAGCCGATTGCCGCGGCTTGCAGCGCAAAGTAGAACGCGGCAGTTCCCGGCAAGTCGGCCACGATGGCACAACGGACCTTGCCGGGTTGCAGCCAAGCGAGGTCAAACTGGGGACGTACGATGCCAGCCAGTTCGAGTGGCGGATGCGGCAGGTGTGCGAACGGCACGGGCTTCACCCATGGCGACCACACGCTGGCCGCCGGCGCCCATGCTTCATATATGGCGTATTTGTCCATCAGCTTAATCCTCGACCAGCACGGCGACATCCCGCGCCAAATAGTCAATCACCGGTTGCGGCGAGAGCCGTCCGTAAATGCCGGCGGCACGGCCGTCCACGGTGTAGACGCCCAGGCAGACGTGCATCGGCCCATCCGGAGTGCCGAGCGGGCACGAATCGAAGCGCTGCTGTGCGATCCAGCTTCCCGGCCGCACCAATGCGTGCAGACGTGCCGCGCCAAAGCCCCGCCGTGCCGGCCACACGCGACCGAGCACGCTCGCGCCGTTGTTGCAGTAAGCGGCTTTCAGCAGCCAGTCGCCGCGCCCGGCGGTGACGTGCGGCGCGCGCACCGGCGGCAGCAGGCGCGACCACGTCGGCACCGGCACGGCGAGTTCGTCCCAAAGCAGCGGCAGGCGCTTGCTTTCGCTGAGAACGGCGGCGGCGGGATTGCACACGGGCGTCAGTCCGCCGCGAAAGAGCGACTGCCAGTTTTCGCCGGCGACGCGTGTCATCCACTCGCCTTGGTAAAAACGAAAGATAACCCCGACCGGCGGCGGCTCCGTTCCTCCCAAGATGTGCGCGCGGCGGTCACGCCAGAGCAGTTGCTCCGGACGCGCGATGAGGGTTTCGCAGCCGCGCTCGCGCAATGCCGCCGCGAGGCCGGCGACAACCTGAAGGTCGTCCGTATAGCCGGGTGCCGCGAGCAGCGCAACGCGTGGAAGGTCGCGTGCTTGGAGGGCGAGGGCATCGGCCAGCGCGGCGCGCGGATCGCATGTCAGGCTGAAGCCGGGGAAATATTCCGCGATCATCGCGGTGAAAGTCGCGGCCTCGTTATAGCCGCCGGGCACGTCACTGTTCACTTCGGAAACCCGCCAGCCGTCGGTTGTCGGGTGAAAATCGTGGCGCATCACGCGCGCAGCGGCTGGCGTCCATGGCAGGTCGGTTTCGAGCGCGCGGCGCACGCGCGCAGGCAGACCGAGGCGCGGCCACAGCTCCGGGCGCCGCACGAGCGCCTGCTCGACGGCCAGATGCTCGCTGGTGAGCGCCTCGGCATCGTGGGCAAGGCGCGACCATTCCGCGCGCGACAACAACAGCGCGAAGGACGCGAGCGCGGCCACGTCGCCGACCTGGGGGTCCCATTTGCAGCCGTCGAGCGCCATGTGCCGCACGATCTCGCGGTGCCGCGCCGCCGACAGCCGCTCGGTGCAGCGCAACGACTCGGCCACCGCCTTTGGCGTGGCATTCATGCAATGGACGCCGCCCCAATGAAAACAAACACGCCGGCCGGCAGCAGGCCCGCCAGCAGCCAGCCGCAGCGCGCGCCCAACATCCTGTCGGCGAGCCAGCCGAGGACGAGCAGCCCCACCAAGACGGGCACGGAGAGCAAAAACTTATGCAAGATGCCGTGGATCGAAACCCAGTCGCCCGAGGCGGCGACGGCGAGCGGCAGGCCAGCCCCGAGCATCAGCGCGCCGAAGCGGAGCCCTGCCGCCAGATTACGGCCGGAAACAATGCTGTCGGACACCTGCGTAATGGTTCCAACCAGCAGGGCAAATCCCGCAAGCAGCGCGCAGGCGAGCACGAGCGGCCCCAAGGCGGTGTAGACTGTCCGGCCCTCACCGATGTTGGCCCCGATGTTGAGCGTGAGCCCGGCCAGCCATGCACCGACGATGGCGGGAAGCACGGCGGCGTTGCGCTGTCCAACGGCGCTGCCAACCACATCGAGACCCAGCAAATTCAGCAGAGTGAGCGTTGCGCGCAAAATCACCGCACCTACAGCGGTGAACAGGAGAATGTAGCCCGCGTTCCCGCGCACCTCGGCGGAGTAATAGCGGCTGACGGCCAAAGCCAACGTAGACAAACAAGCTGGCGGTGTCAGCACGAGCACACCACGATACCACTTCGGACAGTCGGGAGAGAAAAAACGCAGGACATGGACAAACCACGATCCCCAAGCGGCGACAGCGACAATGGTTGCAGCCAGCAGCAAGAAGGATTCGTCGTTGCCCATGGGGAATGTTGCCCCTGACGGGACTACTCCTTCTTCTTCTCCGGCAGGGCGCGGGTGGCGATTTCGGTTTTCAGGCGTTCGAGGAAGGAGGCGAAGGGCTGCACGCCCTCGTCGCCCTTGGCGCGGGAGCGCACGCTCACCGCCTGCGCCTCGGCCTCCTTGCCGCCGAGCACAAGGGCATAGGTCGTTTTGTCCAGCTCGGCACGCCGGATCTTGGCCCCGAGCTTGTCGTTGTGCTCGTCCACCGTCGCACGGACGCCGGCGGCGTGGAGCTGCGCCCGCAAGGCATGGGCATAGTCGAGCTGCTTGTCGCTGATGGGCACGAGCCGCACCTGCTCGGGCGCGAGCCACGCCGGGAAGTCACCGCCAAAGTGCTCGATGAGCACGCCGCAAAAACGCTCCATCGAGCCGAAGGGCGCGCGGTGGATCATCACGGGGCGATGCTTCTCATTGTCCGCGCCGATGTAGCTCAGGTCGAAGCGCACCGGCAGGTTATAGTCCACCTGCACGGTGCCGAGCTGCCACTCGCGGCCAATCACATCCTTGATGACAAAGTCGATCTTCGGTCCGTAGAACGCGGCCTCCCCGGGCTCTTCGGTGAACGGCACGCCAAGTGTCTTGGCGGCCTCGCGGCACGCGTGCTCGGCCTTGTCCCAGTGGGTGGCTTCGCCGGTGTATTTGTTGGAGTCGGGGTCGCGCAGGCCGACGCGCACACGGTAGTCGGCCATGCCGAGCGTGGTCAGCACGATCTTCACGAGCGCAAGGCAGCCGAGCACCTCCGCCGCCACCTGCTCCTCGGTGCAAAAGAGATGGGCGTCATCCTGGGTGAAACCGCGGACGCGCGTCATGCCGTTAAGCTCGCCGGACTGTTCCCAACGGTAAACGGTGCCGAACTCAGCCAGCCGCACCGGCAGGTCGCGGTAGGAGTGCGGCTGCGAGGCAAAAATCTTGATGTGGTGCGGGCAGTTCATCGGCTTCAGCATGAAGCCATCGAGCAGCTGGGCGTCGGGTTTGACGCGGTCGGGCGTGATGGTCTCACGACCGGTGCGGGCGTTGATCTGGGCCGCAAGCTGGCCCGAGACAGCCTCAAGGCGCGCGACCATGTCGGCGCACGAGCAACCTTCCCCGAGGATCTTGGCCAGCGAGACGTTTTCGACGACCGGCGAGAATTGCGACTCTTTGTAGTAGGGAAAATGACCCGAAGTCTTGTAGAGTTCCAGCTTGCCGATATGCGGGGTGAACACCTGCGAGTAACCCTGCTTGCGCAGTTCCTCGCTGATAAAGTTCTGCAACTCCTGCCGCACGATTGCGCCATTGGGCGTCCAGAGGATGAGCCCCTGGCCCACGTCCTCGTCGATGTGGAAAAGCTTCAGATCGCGTCCCAGTTTGCGGTGGTCGCGGGCCTTGGCCTGCTCCTGCCGCTCCAAATATTGGGCGAGTTCTTCCTTGGTGGGAAACGCCGTGCCGTAGATGCGTTGGAGCTGCTGGTTCTTCTCATCGCCGCGGTGATACGCGCCGGCGATGGAGAGAAGCTTGAACGCCTTCAGCTTCGCCGAGTAGCGGACGTGTGTGCCGGCGCAGAGGTCCATGAAGTCGCCGTTCTGGTAGAAGGAGATTTTCTCGCCCTCGGGGATGTCGGCGAGGCGGCCGAGCTTGTAGCGCTCCTGCCCGCGCGCGCGGATGATCTCGGCGGCCTCCTCGCGGGAGACTTCCTTGCGGTCGAAGCGCTGATTCTCCTCGGCGACCTTCTTCATTTCGCCCTCGATGCGGGTGAGGTCGTCGGCGGTGAACTTGTGGTCGAGATCGAAATCGTAGTAGAACCCGGTGTCCGTGGGCGGGCCGATGTCGAGCTTGGCCTCGGGAAAAAGGCGGAGGACGGCGGTCGCGAGGATGTGCGACGCGGAATGGCGGAGTTCTTCAAGCGGAGTCATGGGCATGGCTGGAAAATGAGTTTGGATTGGGACACAGAGTTCACAGAGTAAGCACAGAGGTCACGGAGGAAATGCGCTGGCTCTGTGTCCTCTGTGCGCTGCGCTCAGTGCTCTCTGTGACCAAGGTTTAGAATTATTTTTTCAAAGACTCTAGTTTGTATCCGTCTTTGCCGTCGAGCATGGCCCAGCCGGCGGCGGTGAGTTCCTTGCGGAGGGCGTCGGCGGCGGCGAAGTCCTTGGCGGCTTTCGCGGCCCAACGTTTTTCGGCGAGGGCGGAGATTTCAGTTGGGACTGCGGTCTGCGAAGCGGCTGGCTGGTGCAGGTCGAGACCGAGCCCAAACATCACGCGGTCAAAGGACGCGGCGTCAGGCTCGCCTTCTTTGCGATTGGCGATGGTGAACAATGCGCCGAGCGCGCCAGGAGTGTTGAGGTCGTCCTGCAACGAGGCCAACGCAGGAGCGAACGCATCGTGGGCGGCACCGGCGGCGGCGAGCGAGGCGCGGTGCGCCCGCAAACTGGCGAGCGCACTCTCGGCGGCGTGCAGCGAGTCGAGCGTGAAGTTGAGCTGCTTGCGTGGGTGGCCGGCGAGGAGGGCGTAACGGACAGCCATCGGGGAGAAACCTTTCGCGGTCAGCTCGTCGAGCGTGTAAAGGTTGCCAAGGCTTTTGCTCATCTTCTTGCCGTCCACGAGCAGATGCTCGCTGTGATACCAGTGGCGGGCGAAGGGCTGGCCGTTGCAGCACTCGCTCTGGGCGATTTCGTTTTCGTGATGGGGGAAGAGCAGGTCCACGCCACCGGTGTGGAGGTCAATCGTCTCGCCGAGGAGCGCCTTGCTCATGGCGCTGCACTCGATGTGCCAGCCGGGGCGGCCCTCGGCGGCGCCGCGCGGGCCGGACCATTTGTTCGTGCCGTCGTCGGGTTTCCACGCCTTCCAGAGGGCAAAGTCGCTACCGTCTTCCTTCTCGTCGGCATCGGCGGCCGGGGGTTTGCCGGCGAGGGCCGAGCCGATTTGCAGCTCGCGCTCCTTCACACGCGAGAGCGCGCCGTAGCCTGGGAACGAGGAGACCTTGAAATACACGGAGCCGTCGGCGGCGCGGTAGGCGTTGCCCTTCTCCATCAGGCACTCGATCATGCTGACCTGCTCGCGCATGTAGCGCGGGTCAGTGGCGCGCGGCTCTGCGTGGGGCGGGAGGCAGTTGAGCGCGGCGCAGTCGGCGTGAAATTTGTCCGTCCATTGTTTCGTTACCTCGGCGAGCGGGCGGCCTTCGTCACGGGCGCGCTTGATCGTCTTGTCGTCCACGTCGGTGAGATTGCGGACGTGCTTCACCTTGTCCGGGCCGAACTCGAGCTCGAGCAGGCGGCGGAGGACGTCGTTGACGACGAAAGTGCGGAAGTTGCCGATGTGCGCCGCCGCATAAACCGTGGGGCCGCAGTTGTAGAAACGGAAAACGCCGTCGGGGTGGGACGGGCGCAGCTCGCGCAGCTGGCGGGTGAGGGAGTCGTGAAGGCGGATGGGCATGAGGCAAGCGGTAGTTGGGGCAGTTTCGCCGGGTGTTTCCATCCAATTTTGATGTGGGGCGAAGTTGGGCTTGCGTCGGCGCGGTGGCGGCGGAGTAGTTTTCGCCTGTCCGGTGGACAGCGCGCGCCCTCGCGCGTTCCCGCCTCCTCCCCCCAACCTTCAACCCATCCCCACCCGCACATGGCCAAGAAAAATTCCGAATATGTGGACGGATTTGTAATTCCCGTCCCCAAGAAAAATGTCGCCGCCTACCGCAGCATGGCCGAGATCGGCCGCAAGGTCTGGCTGCGCCATGGCGCGCTCGACTACCGTGAATGCGTGTGCGACGACCTCGCCGTGCCGTTCGGCCTGGCGTTCCCCAAGGGCATCAAAACCAAGCCGGGCGAGACCGTGGTGTTTGCCTACATCGTGTTCAAGTCGCGCGCCCACCGCGACAAGGTCAACGCGAAGGTGATGAAAGATCCCGAGCTGTCCGGGGGCTGCGACCCGAAGAAGCCGCCGTTCGACTGCGCGCGGATGCTCTACGGCGGCTTCACGACGCTGGTCGGCAAGTGAGGGGGCGCTGGCCTCGGGCGCTTCGCGGGCGGTTTTCCGCTCGCGGTGCCCGTACTAACGGGCTCCAATCGAGGCATACACACCATGCCCGAACCCATCAAACTTGATCTCGTGCAGCGTCCGCGCCGGCTGCGGCGCACGGGGGCGCTGCGCGCGCTCACGGAGGAAACGGTACTACTGCCGCGCCATCTCATCGCGCCGCTGTTTGTCGTCGATGGGAAGTCCGCGCCGGAGGAGATCAAGTCCATGCCGGGGGTGTTTCGCCTCAGCATCGCTGACCTAGTGAAGGAGTGCCGGGCGTTGCACAAGCTGGGCATCCGGGGCGTGGCGCTATTTCCCAAGCTCGATGCCAAACTCAAGGACGACAAGGGCACCGGGGCGCTTGACGAGGACGCGCTCGTGCTGCGCGCCGTGCGCGCCGTGAAAAAGGCCGTGCCGGAGCTGGCGGTCATCACCGATGTGGCGCTCGACCCTTACACGACGCACGGGCACGACGGCGTGCTCAACGCGGCGCGCGACGACGTGGAGAACGACCGCACGGTGGGCATCCTTTGCCAAATGGCGGTGCTACAGGCCCGCGCGGGCGTGGATCTGGTCGCGCCGAGCGACATGATGGACGGCCGCGTAGGGGCGATCCGCAAGTCGCTCGACGCGGCGGGTTTTTCCGGCACGGGCATTTTGGCTTACGCGGTGAAATATAACTCGGCCTACTACGGGCCGTTCCGCGAGGCCGTGGGCAGCGCGCAGGCGGCGGGCACGCGGCTGCTGAGCAAGGCGACCTACCAGATGAACCCGGCCAACCGCCGCGAGGCCGTGATCGAGGCGACGCTGGACACGTTGGAAGGTGCCGACATCCTGATGGTGAAACCCGCCGGCCCCTACCTCGACATCATCCGCGAGGTGCGCCACGCGACGCGGAAGCCCATTGCAGCGTATCAGGTGTCAGGCGAGTATGCTCAGATTCAGGCGGCGGCACGGCTGGGCTGGCTCGATCTCGCACGCACGCGGCACGAGTCGCTGCTGGCGATCAAACGCGCCGGCGCAGACATCATCCTGACGTATTTTGCGAAGGAGATGGCGAAGGAACTGGGGCGCTGACATCACCCCGAGACCGGCCAAACCGGATGTCACACGCCAAAATGGATGAAAGTTGCCCTGTTGACATTCCCCACGAGGCTTGGCGGAGTCACAAGTTCACCCGCTGCAAACACCTATTATGAACTCCGAAGCCATCTCCGCGCTCATTGCCAAAAATCCGTCGCTCAAGCCGGCCAAAGCCAAGCTGGAGGCGATGGAGCCGGGCGCGTATTGCATCCACCGCAGCTGGGGCTTCGGTCAGATCAAGAAATACGACGAGGCCGCGCAGAAGCTGGTCATTGATTTTCCCGGCAAGAAAGCCCACCCGATGGATCCGGCCTTCTGCCTCACCTCCATGGAGGTGCTGCCCGCCAACCATCTCCTCGTCCGCAAGGAGACGGAGCCCAAGAAGATCGCCGCCCTCATCGCGGACGACCCCGCGCAACTCGTCGTCGAGGCGTTGCAGGCCTATCCCGGGCACGCGACCACGGCGATTGACCTCGAAATCACGCTCGCCCAGGTGCTGGGTGAGGAGAAGTTTAAGAAATGGTGGTCGGTCGCCAAAAAGGCGCTGGCGAAGGATCCCCGTGTCGCCCTGCCCGCCAAGAAAACCGACTGCTACATCCTGCGCGAGACCCCCGTCTCCAGCGAGGACGAGATTGTCGAGGCCTTCGGCGCGACCCGGTCGGCCCGCCGTCGCATCGTGCTCGCCGAGAAACTCATCGCCGGCGGAGCCTCTGGCACGAAGGCCGACATCAAAACTCTTCTCGCCGGCCTCGCGGAATCAGTGAAGGACAGCCATCAGCTCAGCCCCTCGGAGCGCCTTCACGGCGCGGCCGTGCGCGACAGCCTGGCCAAACTCGCCGGCGTGGACACCGCGTTCGAACCCGTACAGACGGCCCTTGTCGCCAACGTCCGCGACCTTCATAGCATCGCAGACAAAATCCCGGTCCATTTCCAAGGCCGTTTTCTGGAGCTGGTAAAGCTCGCCCACCCCGGCGAATACCGCGATATCGTCTTCAGCCTGCTCAAGACCAGCCAAGGCAAGTTCACCACCGAGTGCATCAATTTTCTGCTGGAAACCGGCCATGCCGATGACCTCGCCGTCGCGCTCCAGCGCTGGCAGGTCGAGCAGAACCTGCGCGCGCCCGTGCTGCTGTGGGTCGTGAAAAACCGCCACACCAAAAAGTTTGCCAAACTCCTGAACGACCTCATCACTCCGCGCTTACTCGGCGCTATCTTCTTCGCGATTGACTACGAGGCGTTGCAGGCTGCCAGCGCCCGCCGCATCCCGCTCGCCGACATCCTGAGCGAGGACAAAGACCTCATCCCCGACTTGCTCGCCACCGCCGATCCCGAGACCGCCCGCGATCTCGCCAACACCCTGCTCCTCAACCAAGGCTTCGAGGAGCTGACAAAGAAGGCGCTCATCGCCCGCTTTATCAAACTGTTCCCCAAGATCCAGTCGCTCGTCGCCGCCGACGCCGAGAGCAAGGAGGAGCAGCTCCTCGTCTCCCGCGCCAGCTACAATCGCAAGCGCGAGGAATACGAGACCATCGTTTCCAAGAAAATCCCGGAAAACTCCAAGGCCATCGCCACTGCCCGCGAGCACGGCGATCTCAAAGAAAACTCCGAGTACAAGATGGCCAAGCAGGATCAGACCGTACTCATGGCCCAGAAGACCCAGCTCGAGCGCGACCTCGGCCGCGCCCGCATCACCGACTTCAAGGATGTCACAACCGTTCAGGTTGGCGTGGGTAGCGTGGTCGACGTGACCGTCGGCTCAACCGGCGAGACGGTTCGCTACACCATCCTGGGCGCGTGGGACGGCGAGCCGGAGAAAAACATCATCTCTTACAAGACCCCGCTCGGCCTTGCCTTCCTTGGCAAGAAGTCCGGTGACAGCGTGAAGGTCAAAATCGGCGGCACCGAAGAGACCTACACGATCACCGCCCTCGGACTGGCGGAGGCCTGAGCACCCGGCCCGGTCACAGGTATTCGTCCTTTTCCGAACAGACCGGGCAAACCACCGGCGGTTTGACGTGCAAAGCGGTGTGCTCCTCCAGCGTCCGCCAGTTGCCGTCATCGCCCCGGACCGTGTCGCATCGCGGGCAGAGCGTGACCACCCGTTCGAGTCTTTTTACCCGCGCACGCAGCAGACGGTTCTGGCGGGCGGTGATCTCCGTCAGCCAGGCGAGCAGCACCAGCGCCATGGCGCGCATCGTGTTGTTGATCGCCGCCGCCTTCCAGTCTCCCTGCGGAAAATCCTCCAGCCATTGGAAACCGAAACGCGCCATGGCCATCGCCAATCCCAACCAGGCCGCGATGCGAAAGCCAAGCTGCCAGGCCGCCAGCATCACCGGGAAGACATAAAAGACCGGAAAATTGATGCTCGTCCCTGCGCAATAATCCATCACCAGCAACATCAGGGCAATGACTGCAATCACCCAGCGTTTTTCGTTGGGCGCAGTTTCTTCTTTGGAAATGGATGATCGTGTGCTCATGACATACGCCGCCACCATCTAGGTTGCCCGTCGGGCTTGGCAAGCCCAACCAGACCGTCATTTTTCATCGTGCGGTAGCCGCACGCATTTTTGACCCAGCCGGGCCGGCGGAATTACGGTCACGACCAAAACATGCCCGTGACCCCGCGTTAATCGGTATAAACCATGGTTCACGGCAGTTTTACCTCCGACCTCGGTTACAATGGCCCGGAAGGCTGCCCGTATATTTTAGCAAACGCCTCCCGCTACTTCGGGGTGGCCGCGCCGCGACCAAGGCGGAAATTGCCGCCACCTTCACATAAATTGGGATTGGAATCCATGCGCTGACCGGCGAGCCTGCATGCGTCGCCATGCCGCCCATTCGCCGTCTCGCCCTCGTCGTCAACGCGCAGAAGCCCGGCGCGCACGCGCTCGGGCGCGAACTCGCGGCACTCGCGCGCGCCGCCGGCGTGGCGGTGAAACGCACCGCCCGGTTTCCCCTGCCCCCGGGCTGGCTGCGCGGGCAGGACGCGTGCTGCGTCATCGGCGGCGATGGGACCCTGCTCGGGGTGGTACGGGCGGCGGCCACGGCGCAGGTCCCCGTTATCGGCATCAACCGCGGCAGCCTCGGCTTTCTCACGACGTTTTCCGAGGCGGAAGCCCGGGCTGGCTTCACCGCGCTGCTCGCCGGCCGCGGTCAGATCGCGGAGCGGTCGCTGCTTGAGTGCACCGCCCCCGGCGGCCCGCGCGAGCTTGCGCTCAACGATGTGCTCGTGAAGGATGCAAGCGCCGCGCGCCTCGTGCGGCTCGCGGTGTTTGCCGACGACAAGCTCGTCACCGATTACACCTGCGACGGCCTGATCTTTTCCACCCCCACCGGCTCGACCGCCTACAACCTCTCCGCCGGCGGCCCGCTCATCCACCCCGGCGCGGACGTAATCGCGATGACGCCTATCTGTCCGCACACGCTGAGCAACCGCTCAATTATTTTTCCGCAGGACGTACGGCTGCGAGTTGTCAACCGGTCGGGCCGCGCGCGCCTGCTCGTGGCGGTGGACGGCCAGCGCAGCCGGCGCGCTGGCGCTGATCAGCCCGTGGAAATCTGTCTCTCCCGCCGCCGGCTGAAGCTGGTGCAGCACTCCGGACACGAGCACTTCGCAATCGTCCGGGCCAAGCTCAAATGGAGCGGCGGGGTGACGGAAACACCCGACGGCAGCTAATCCATGCCAGCACACAGCGGACCGAATCCAAAGCTGTGCGATCATGAGCCCAATGACGGCAGCCAACCTGGGCGGTAACCTGGTCGGTTCAAATCCGGGCATCACCCCGCATCCGTGCATGCATTGGAGTTGTATTTTCAGCTCCAACCTCAGCCTAAAAAACTGTCATGGCCGCACGACGAGCTGGGTGCGGAGCGAGCGCTGGAAGCGGCGGCGGGCGAAGTCGCGCAGGTGGGCAACCGTGACGGCGGCGATGCGAAGGTCATAGTTTTTCCAGTCGTTGGCGGACAGGCCGTGCAGGACGCTCAGGCTGGCCTGCAGTGCGCGGGCGGAGTTGGTTTGTTGACCCATCACCCGGGCGGCCTGCAGGCGCGTCTGGCAGCGGAGCAGTTCGTCGGTCGCGATGTCGCCGGCCGCCACCCGGGCGATCTCGGCGTCGAGTTCGGCGAGCACCGCATTTTCCTGGCCCGGCGCGGTGCCGGCATAGAAGTAAAACATCCCCGTGGCCGATCCGGTCACACGCGTCGCGCGGACAAAATACGCCAGCCCCTTCTCCTCGCGCACGCGCTCGAACAAACGTGACGACATACCGCTGAACAGCTCGTCGGCCACCTCACCGACGTAAAAATCCTCGTCGAGGACGCCCGGACCAGGGAAGGCTTGGAAGACTACGGCCTGCTCCCGGGGTTCTTGTTCGACGAAATCGCCGGCGTTGGCGGGGAGCGACAGACCCGAAACCCGGCCGGAGCCCGGCACAAGAGCGGAGGGGCCGGTCGGGAGTTTGGCGAGGAGGGCACGGAGCTTGGGCTTGAGTACATGCGGGTCGAAGTCACCGGCGACAACAAGGATCACATTGCCCGCCACGCCAAGGCGACGCCAGAGTGCGGCGATATCGGCGGGGGTGAGCGCGGTCAGGCCAGGGATGTCGCCGTGCGCATCAAGCGCGAGCGGGTGCGCACCGAAAAATCTTTGGCGAACATGTTTCCGGCCCAGCTCGACGACATCATCCTCCTGCTCCTTCAGGCCGGCGATCTGCGCATCGCGCTCGATCTCAAAGGACTCCCGCGTAAAAGCGGGCGCGAGCAGCGCCGCTTCGATCAGCGCGAGCGCGCGGCCCACGTCACCTGGCAGCACTTCGGCGGCGAAGCCAAGGCTGTTGTTGCCCGCAAAGGGATAGAAACTGCCGCCCACTTCCTCGATGAAGTGCGCGACCTCGGCGGCGGTGCGGCGGCGGGTGTCGCGCGTGAGCAGCGTCGCCATCAGCGCACACGCCCCACGCCGTCCGGAGGGGTCTTGCAGCGGACCACCCGCACAGACAAGACGGAGGTGGAGGTTGGGCAGACGCGAGTCGCGCTGAAGAAGCAGGCGCGCGCCGTTGGGGAGCTTTTCCTCGGAGAAATCAGGCGAGGCGGCCGCAGCGGTGACGACCATGGCCGCGGCGGGACGCACAGCGGAGGGATTGAGGGAGATTGCCGTGAGCGTGGTGGGCGCGAGGTAATTGCGGAGAACCCGGCGGAGCGCGGCACCGGTCACGTGGCAGAGACGCTGGAACCATGCCTCGCCAAAGTTGAGATCGCCGGCAACGACCTCGGCCACACCCAGGCGCGCAGCAAGGCCGCCCATGGTCTTGCGCGTGTTGACCTCGTCCACGACGGACTGCCGGATGGCCTTGCGGATTTGCGCGGGAGCAAAACCTCGCGTGGCGGCGCGGGCCAGCTCGCGGTGAATGGCGGCGCTGGCCGACGCATGTTTGGCCGGATCACAGGCAAAGGATATGTAGAACAAGCCCTGTCCGCCGGGGCTCCAGCAGGTGGCGTCGATGTGGTGAACGAGGCGGGCTTTCTCCCGGACGGCCTGCCAGAGCACGGAGCTGTCGCCACGGCCAAGGAGCGCCGCGAGCAGGTCGAGCGCGGGCGCGTCGGCGTGCGTGATGCCGGGGACGGGCCAGGCGAGGCCCGCCCGGGTGAGTTCGACGTCCTCGAACAGGTGACACGCGCGCGGGGCGAGTTGCGCCGGCTCGGCCGGAATGAAGACGGGCGCGAGGCGCGTGCGGGGCGTGGGGCCGAAATGTTTTTCCACATCGGCCAACACGGCGGCGGGATCCACGTCGCCTGCCACGACGACGACAAGGTTGGCAGGCACGTAGCGCGAGCGGTAGTAGGTGATCAGATCCTCGCGGGTGAGCACCGAAAACACGTCCCGGTGCCCGATGATCGGATGGCGGTACGGATGCTCGCGAAAGGCGGTGGCAAAGAGCGATTCGGCGAGGCGGTTGTCGGGGTCGTCGCGCGTCATGGCGATTTCGCGCAGGATGACGTCGCGTTCCTTGACGAATTCGTCCACAGGCAGCGTGGAGCAGAGCGTGATGTCGGCGAGCACGTCGAGCGCGAGGCCAGTGTGTGCGGCGGGCAGGTCAATGTAATAGACAGTGCGATCGAAGGTCGTGTAGGCGTTAATCTGGCCGCCGTGCGCCTGCACGGTCGCGGAAATCTCGCGGCCCGCGCGTCGCGGGGTGCCCTTGAACATCATGTGCTCGAGAAAATGAGAGAGGCCGGCGCCGAGCTGCGCGTCCTCGTGCATGCTGCCGGTTTTGACCCAGACCTGCACGGCTGAGACCGGCGCGGCACGGGAGGGCTGCACGAGCAGCGTGAGGCCGTTGGGCAGGACATGGCGCGTGATGGGCTCGCGCCAGAAGGTTTGGAGCAGGCGCAGGTCGGCAGCGGCGGAATTGGGCATGAAATAAATCGGACGATCGAAAGGTCTTGAAGTTTTAAGGTCGCAAAGTCGCAGGTGCTGGCCGGGCGCGGCGCGGGGTTTATGCCGGTTCGGGCGCGGCAGAGGAGGCCGAAGGGGGGGCGGCGGGCGGCGGGCGCTGCGGCAGGAAAGGTTTCACAAACGCATCGGTGAAATCGTAGATGTCCGAAAAATCTTCGCGCCGGTCGGTGTCGGTTTTTTTGAACCAGCTTTCGCCCGTCAGCCGGTATTCAATCAGGTTGAAAACGATCTCACCAAAGTCGGTGCAGCGGCGCACCCCCCAGGCATTGAGCACTGTCTGGGCGAGCGGGCCGAACTGGTCGAGTGCGTGGGCACGCAGTCCTTGGAGCAACTCAGGGCCGGCCACGTGCTCGTCCTTTTTTTTTCGCAACGCCTTCATCGTCGCCTTGAGTCCTTCGTCCACAAACGCGTAGGCCTTACGGTCGTAGCGCGCATCCTCCTTGAGGATGAGGTCCACGATCGCGTCAAATTTGTCAGGTTCGGGCATGGCGGGTGACAAACTGAACAGTCCGTCCGGTTTCGCGCAATCTCCAAACCTCATGCTGACCAATGGCAGGTCCTTGCCATACAGGCCGCCGCAATGAACCCTCCCCCGGGCAAGCCCCGGGGTATCACGGAAAGGGGCTTCGCCCCGATGACAGCGGCGGCATCCATCTCCACCCCAGGGTAGCGGAGAATTGCGCCGTCCTGATTAAATGCAATTTAATGGCGTTTTTAATGATTCCCTTTTGCTTTTATGCTCACAGTATGAGCACAAATACAAGGAGTCCGTAATGATCGCATCAACGCAGACCAACCATCCCATCGCCGAAAGCAAGGGTGCCGTCAAAACCGGCGACCCCGTCGAGCGGGCATGTGCCCGCCTGCGTACGGCCGGTCTGCGGATCACCCAACCGCGCATCGCCATTTTGCAAGCGTTGGCCAACCGGGCCAAACCTGCATCCATCGAACAACTTCACGAGGATCTCGCCCACACGTCGTGCGATCTGGTCACCGTCTATCGCTGCCTCGCGGCGTTTCAGGAGCTGGGGCTCGTGCGACGCTGCTATTTTGAAAACGGCACGAGCCTCTACCAACTGAGCCTCGAAGGCGAGCCAGTCTATCATGTCGTGACCCGTGAGGGCAACGTGGCCGAGCAAATTGATCCCAAGCTCGCCGCCGAGATCAATCTCGTGGCCACTAAAGTCGAGGCGGGCCTCAAGGCGCAGGGCTACACGGGCGTCTCGCACCTCGTGGAGTTCTTCGCCAACGCCCCGAGAGCCGGACAGTCTGCCGCACATCCCCGCACGACTTCGCCCGTGCCGGCAACGAACGTGCATCCCTGAGTGTTTGGGTGAAAGCGGGAGCGGCGGGGCGGGCTCATTGCTTGTGTGCGGTTGATTCGCCGGCCATAGGTCATGGCAGGTCCGACATATCTTCTGCTGCGTACTCCGCCCGCACCGTTGGGTCGGTCTCCGCCCGGCGGGCGATGACCATCCGCCCGCCCTCGCCCAGACGGAAAGCCGCCCACACAGCGTGGGCACGCACGATCGGCAACGGATGCGCCACCAGTGTGAGGACGGCATCGCGGCATTCGTCCGCCCCGGTGTTGGCCGCGACGATGCAGGCGTTGCGGAGCAGGCCGGAAAGCTTGAGGCGTTTGATCGCCGTGCCGCGGAAAACTTCCGCAAAGCGGGCAGGCGTCAGCTCCAAAATTTCCCGCAACGTGAGCGCCGCGATTCCGCCGCGCACGTCGAGCAACACGCGCCGGCCCGCTGCGGCAAAGCGGTTCCACGGACAAACCTCCAGGCACACGTCGCAGCCATAGATACGGCGGCCAATGCCTGCACGCAATTCGCGCGGGATGACACCGCGGTTCTCAATCGTCTGGAAGGAGACGCAGCGCCGCGCGTCCACCACGCCGGGCGCGGCAAACGCCTGCGTCGGACACGCGTCCAGACAGCGCGTGCATTTGCCGCACAGCAGGCCGACCCGGCCTCCGCCCTTTTGCTTCCGCCCCATCGCCCTTTGAGATTTTTCCAGCAGCGGCCCGTCGGCGTCAAACTCCAGCGTCGTGACAATCGCCGCAAGCAGCAGCCAGTTGCCATGTGTCCGCGAGATGAGCATCGCGTTTTTCCCGAAAAACCCCAGCCCGGCCCGCTCCGCCCAGCCGCGCTCTAACACCGGTCCGGCATCAACGTAATAGCGGTAGTCCGTTGGGGCCGCGCCCGCGATTTCTTCCAACACGCGTCCGGCGGCCACTAACGCCGGCTTAAGCGAATCGTGATAGTCGGCATGCAGCGCGTAACGCGCCCAGTCCGGCCGTGCCGACGCGGCCGATTTTACCGGGGACGTGGCGCACTCCACAGCCTGCGGGCTGACTTCACTCCCCGCTCTTCCGGCGCCCGGTTGGGCCTCCGCCCTCGATTCTGGGCCCCAATAGTTCACCCCCAGCACGATCATCGTGCGTGCAGACGGAAGCACGAGACCTGGATCCGCGCGCTTTTCGGCTGTGCGTTCCATCCATGCCATGTCGGCATGCTGCCCGGCGGCGAGCCATGCCCGCAACGCCGTCTTGTTTGCATCCATGCCTTCCCCGTTGACACGCGCGAACCGCACCTCGTCAAACCCAAGCGCGTGCAACCGCGCACGCACGGCTTCACGGTCAGCGGCCATGCAGTTGTTTCCCCGCCTTCGGCCGGCCATGCTCCCGCGCCTCCTGCCCATAGGCGCGGAGGACATGCTGTACCACGTCAGCCTGCGAACGACCGTCGGTGAGGATGACGCTGCCCGCCCGCCGGTAGATGGGTTCGCGTTGGGCATAAAGGGTGCGAATGCGCTCCGCCGGATCGGCGGTGTCGAGCAGCGGACGATGACGGCTGCCCTGGGTGCGGCGCAAAATCGTCTCGAGCGAAGCCTGCAGGCAAATGATGACCCCCTTGGTTTTCAGCAGCTCCAGCATTCCCGGCTGCACCACCAGCCCGCCGCCGCAGGAAACGACTTGCCGTGTCGCCGGATGTCCGTCCGTGATGAACGCGCGCTCCATCGTGCGAAAGGCCGGTTCGCCCTGCTCTGCAAAGATTTCCGCGACCGTCCGTTTTTGCTGTCGTTCGATTTCATGATCGCTGTCGAGAAACGCGAAGCCCAGCCGCAGTGCCACCGTGCGGCCCACGGTCGTTTTGCCCGTGCCCATGAAGCCCACAAGATAGAGATTGGTTTCGAGGTGCGGCATCGCCTGGATTTGTTAGCTGGGCGCCCAACCATTGCCAAACATGAAAACATGCTGCGTGCTGACATCGGGGCCTCAGCTCGCGGCCGGACGGAACTGATAACCACCTAGATCACTCGGTCAGTCGTCATTTCGCCGTCCGCCGCTGAAAATCATCAACAGGTGCAGCAGCTGTCCCAACACGCTGACAAACGCCGCCACATATGTCAGCGCGGCCGCGTCCAGAGTCTCGTTCACTCCCGGCATTTCGTCCGGTTCCACGATGCCGAGCCGCACGAGCTGTGCCTTGGCCCGGCGCGTCGCATCGAATTCCACCGGCAGCGTCACCAGTTGGAAAAATACCATCACCAGCAGCGCGCCGATCGCCAGCTTCAGCATCAGCCCTCCCATACCGCCGGCCAGATAAAAGCCGAAGCCCATCACCACAAAAATGATGGGCGAGGCGATCTGCACCATTGGCACCAAGGCCTGGCGCAGCCTCAGCATGGCGTAGCCGGCCTTGTGCTGGATGGCGTGGCCGGCTTCATGCGCGGCGACGCCGACCGCCGCCAGACTGCTGCCCCGGTAGCTGGCGGAGGACAGCGCGAGCTGCTTCATGCCGGGGTTGTAATGGTCACTCAAGGTGCCCGGCACCTCGATGATCTCGACGTCGGTGATGCCGGCGGAGCGCATGACGGCCGCCGCGGTCTCATGCCCGGTGAGGCCCCGACGTGACCGGACCTGCAGGTTCTTCTGATAAGCGGAGCTCACGCGCATCTGCGCATAGAAGCCGAGCAAGAGTGGACCGGCGATGAGGATGAGGAAGAGGGTCAGATTCATGGCAAATAGAGGGAGCAGAATGCGGCGGCGTGGTGGGCGGAAACGCGGCGATAAAATTCGCCTCGTCCCGCAGGACACGTTACGGAGACTCCAGATTTTTCCAGTGAAAAACAAGCCGTTGGAAACAACCCGCCGGTTTCCAATCCTGCCCCCGCCCGCATAATCCGGCTTGGCTGGCGGCCGATGGCACGGCAAGCTCGATCGATGGACGAAACTCCCGCCCGCATCGAGGTCCGGCTGCGCGAGCTGGCGCAGCTTTTTAACTCGATGGATCCGTCGCCCTTTCACGAGCGCGATCTCGACGCCGACGCCGAGGAGTTTATTGTCTCGTGGGCCCGCGAACACGCGACGCACCGTGAGCTGGAGCTGCTCATCCACCTGGCCGAGGTGCCGCCGGCGGACCGTGGGCCCGGCACGGGCGACGCCGTGCGACATTATTTCCTGGCGCGCGCCGAGCTGAAGCACCGGGAGTTCCGCCGGCTCATGCGGCAGGGCCGTTTCAGCCTCGGCGTCGGACTGGCGTTTCTCGTCTGCTGTCTGGCGCTCGGCGCGCTAACGGGCGGAATCGTCGCCGCGCATGGCCATCCCACGGCGGCGGACATCCTGAAGGAAAGCCTGACCATCGGCGGGTGGGTGGCGATGTGGCGACCGCTGGAAATTTACCTCTATGAGTGGTGGCCACTACGCGACGAATGGCGGCTGCTGGAGCGGCTCGCGCGCATGCGCGTGACGTTGCTGCTGCCGGCAGCGTGAGCCGACGGTCGTCTCACCTACGCGCCCCGCGGCGGATGCGGCGAGCGGCGCGGAAAACTTCCGCCGGTTTCGGCCACGTTACCACCGCGCCAAAGCGCAGCCGCTGCAATTGCCCGCGCACCACCACCGTCTCCCCCACCCCGCCCTGAGCCGCCAGCCGCGCCAGCCAGCGGCCCGCCTCACGACGAACGGGGTCGCCGCCACGCTGTGCCAGCCATATCAGCCGTCCGGTACGCCAACCCCGCGCGGCCAGCAGCACCAACGCGATCTCCAACGCGCCCCCGGCAAACCGCCGCCAGTCCCAAGGCTGCTGCAACCAAAGACGGATCTCGTCGCGTCTCCCCCGCAGCCAGTCCTTCAGATTGCGACCCCAGCCTTCCCAGACCTGCTGCAATACCGTGGCAAGCTGCTGCTGCGACTGCTGGTCGAAGTTCACGATCCGGCGATACCAAATGACGCGCAGGCTCTCCAGCACACCGGACTTCCGGTCGGTGATCGCTGTCAGCACCGCTTCGCCCTTCATCGCGCTCGCATCGGTGCCAAACAAATCCGCGCCCGGCGTCGGATCCACGCGCAGCCAGGTTTTGCTGGTCGCGTCGTAGATTTCGGCCCAGGCGTGCGCGTCGGAGTTGCGGACGACAAGATTTTCGCTGCGGGGATTCCACGAGCCGCCCTTGAAGCCCACGACCATCCGCGCAGGAAATCCGGCGGCGCGCGCGAGCAGCACGAACGCGCCGGCGAAATACTCGCAATGCCCCGGCTGAGTGCCGGCGAGCCAGCGCAGGATGGGATCGGCCGGCTTGTCATCGGCCGCGCGGTTGTCCACCTGCATCGCGTAGAGGTGGGCCCGCTGGAGCCAGCCGCTGCAGCGGCTGGCAAAAATCTTTGCATCCGTTGCCTCACCGATTTCCACCACCCAGCGCTGCAGCCAGTTTCCCGGCTCGCCGTTTTTTTCAAGCGGGGCCAGATTTTTTAAAGATATCGCCGAACCGGGGTCCAACTCGCCGATGGCCTGGTGCTCGAACTCCAGCCCTTCCAGCCGGTAGGCGAACATCTTCGCTGGCGGGCTTGCCAGCGCCACCACGCCCAGCTCCATGTTGGCCCGCAGCCCCTCCTGCGGCTCAGCGAGGGCGATTTGCCAGAACGCCCCGGGCAGCGGGAGGTATTTGCTCGTGCCGGGCTCGAAGTAAAAGGTCCACGTCGGCGCCCCCGACGCCATGGGGACCGTGCCATTGAGATTGGTGATGCGGGACTGGGACTGGACGCGCAGGCTCTCATCCATTATGTGCGACACCCTGAAAATGCCGCCAGCCACATACTGGTCGAGCACCAGCATCCGCCAGTAAAGCCTCGCCGGCACCTGCAAGTGGTCGGAAACATCCACCGTAAACGCAATGCCCGGGTCGCTCTGGATGTCGGTCACATCGCCGAGCTGCACGCGCTCGCTAAAACCAGTCTTGTCCTTGCCCTGCACCAGCCGGTTCAGGAACAGGCTGTTCTCAAACTCAAAGCGCGGCAGAAAGATAAACACCCCCGAAGACACCGCCACCAGCCCCATAAACAGACCTCCGCCGAACAGCACGACCGGCCAGTTGGCCACCGCGCGCACCCGCCGCGCCAGCATGATCCACTGCGCCTGCATCCACTCCGGTGGAGGCGCGGCCGCTCCGCCCGCCGCGTCCGCCAGCGTGAGGATCAGCAGCAGCAGCAACGCACATGCCGTGAAGGCCATGAGTTGCAGCACAAACAACACCGACACCGACAGCACACCCGCCACGATCACCAAAAACAACCCGAGCACGATCACCTGCAGGTCATCGCGCCGCTGCCGTGCCGTCACCATCCGGTAGAGCAAAAGCATGAGCGTCAGTCGCACCAACGCGGGCAGCACGCGGGAGGGATCCAGCCGGCAGTCCGCCGCCGCCAGTGCCAGGATCACGGGAAACGCCATCCGGTGCGCCCAGCCCGGCAACCGCGTGCTCCACTCCGGACGCCATAGCATCACCGGTGCCGCCACCGTGAGCGGCAGCAGCCAGCCCCATGCGCTGATGCCCATGCCCGGCACCGTCCATGCCGAGAGCGCCGCCAGCAGCGTGCCCAGCAGCCAGCGGAGCTGGTGCAGCTCGGCGAGGTTAAGCCGCGGCCGTTTTGATTCCGTCCACATAGGCAGCCACTCCTCTCGCGCCGTCCGGCGCAAACGTCATCAGCCCGTGCCGCGTCGCATACGTGCCCTCGGTCAGTTCGACGCCGGCGGCCGGTTCGATCACCGCCAGCCGGTTAAGAAACGCCTCCACGTCCTCGGTCCGCCGCGCCGCCGTCACCGGCTCGCCGTCAAGCGCCATGGCGCGCAGCCGGCCGGTGCGGAACAGATCCTCGGCCAGCGTCGCCGCCAGGCTGCACAGCAGCTCAAACTGCTCCGCGCGCGGCCAGCGCGCCGCCGAGGTTTGCAACCACAGCAGCAGGCCCTCCTCGCGCTCGGCGGCAAAGTCCCGCACTAGCAGCCGCCGCGCCCGCGCACTCGCCTTCCAGTGGACAACCCGCGGCGGATCGCCCGGCACATAGCGCCGCACCGCCCGCAGGTCGCCGCCGCGCGGCCCGTGCGGCGCGCGTTGTTCGCCCGCTTGCGGCCGCCAGCCCGCCGCTCCGCCGCTCCATTCGTAGGCGGTCGCCGCCGGCCAAACCGCAACTTCCTGCTCCCGCCCGATGCCTACCGTCTGCCGCAGAAATCCAAAGGGGAAAACTGACCCTGCCGCCGCCAGTTCCAGCCGCAGCCGGCCGCGCCTTGCCGGCCGCACGCGCCACTCGATGGCAGCGCACTCGCCCGGATCAATCCGCTCACGCAGCCCGGCCCGCTGCGACTGCCCCGCCGCCGCGAGATCGAACCACACCCCGTAGCTCGGCAGGCGGCGCTTGTCGTTGCGGATCTCCGCCGTCACCGTAGCCTCCGCGCCCGCGCGCAACGCCGCCCGTTCGCACAGCCGCCAGCGCAGCCCGTGAAAGTTCATCCACGCGAGCACCGCGCTCAGCAGCAGGCACGACAGCAGCACGGAAAGCGCGATGAAGAGGATGTTGTTCGCCGTGTTGTAGGCCGCCGCACCGAGGCCGAGCGCGAGCGAGCCGAGCAGCACCCCGGGCAGCGTCGGCCGCAGCCGCCAGCGCTCCGGTGGCGGCAGCAGCACCGACCACAGCGCCCACCGCAGGCGCTGGCCCGGTGGTGCCCGCCGCCGCCAGCGGAAGCCGGGGCCGTGCCACCCTTCACCGCCTGCCACCGCGCGGGGCCCAACGTCCAAGGCCCAACGTTGAGCCGACAACGGTGAGGCGGCGCTACCGTAGTCGCGCCCGGTGGGTTGGTTGGCGGTGGCTGGCACGTTGGGAGCGGGTGGCCGGACAGCAGGGGGGTGGCTGTTGCAGGTAGATTGCGGACTGAAGGTTGTCGTGTACCACGCGCGATCGCGCTCACACCGGCGGCGGCAGCGCCGCGAGAATTTTCCTGAGCACGGCCGCGACCGCCCGCCGCTCTTCCAGCGCATCCGGGCCGGACCGCGCGAGCGCCAGCCGATGCGCAAATACAGGGATGGCCAGCTCCTGCACGTCCTCGGGCAGGACAAAGTCCCTCCCCCCCAGCAGCGCTTTCGCCTGCGCCGCGCGTTTCAACGCCAGTCCGCCGCGCACTGAGATGCCCGCCCTGAACTCCGCCTCCGTGCGCGTCGCCGCCACAATCCGCAGCAAAAACTCCAGCACCGACTCCTCGACGAAAACCTGCCCGACCAGAGCCTGCAACTGGAGCACGTCGTCACGGCTCGCAACCGGCTCCAGCGCGATGGCATCGTAGGTGCTGTGCGCCGCCCGCAGGATGTCGAGTTCGGCCGCCGACTCCGGATAGCCCATTTGCAGCCGCATGAGGAAGCGGTCGAGCTGGCTCTCCGGCAGTGGGAAGGTCCCCTCATAATCCACCGGGTTCTGCGTGGCAAAGACCATGAACGGCAGGCCGGCCGTGTGCGTCCCGCCATCCGCGCTCACCTTGCCGCGCTCCATCACCTCGAGCAGCGCCGACTGGGTCTTGGGCGTGGCGCGGTTGATCTCGTCGGCGAGCACCACGTTGGCGAACACCGGGCCCCGCTTGAAGACAAAGGCCTTCGCCTGCTCGTCGTAGATGCCCACGCCCGTCACGTCGCTCGGCAGCAGGTCGCTCGTGAACTGGATGCGGGCAAAGGCGCAGTCCATCGAGCGCGCGAGCGAGTACGCCAGCGTGGTCTTGCCCACACCCGGCAGGTCCTCGATCAGCAGATGCCCGCCGGCCACGAGGCACACCAGCACCTGATCAATGACGGCATCCTTGCCCTTGATCGTGACGCGCATGTTGGTCCGGATGCGGTCGAGCACGACACGGGCATCGGCGATGGCGGGGCCGGGGACAAAATCGCTCATGCGGACAACACTGCGAAAAAAAACCCCGCCCGCAAGCCCGGCGGTTGAAGAAACATCGCCTCCGTGATCAAAGGTCAGCGAAACGCGGTGCCATTGGTTGAATTTTGCGCGGCTTCCTCGGGGGTGATGTCTTCGGCCTGAACCAAGGCACGGAGGTGGTGGTCAAAGGTGTTCATCCCTTCCTTCTTCCCGGTCTCGAGCACCGTCTGCATCTGTGGGATCGCATTTTTGCGGATGAGGTGGGCCAGTGAAAGCGTGTTTTTCATCACTTCCACCGCCAGCACCCGGCCGCCGCCGATGCGCGTGAGGAGCTTCTGGCCGATGACGTAGGCCAGGCTTAGAGAAAGCTGCGTGGCCGTTTCCGCCGTGCGCTCGGGCGGCATGACATCAATGATGCGGGTGATCGCGCTGCGCGTGTCGCGCGTGTGCAACGTGCTGAAGACCAGATGTCCCGTCTCGGCGGCGGTGAGCGCCAGCGCCACCGTCTCAGCGTCACGGAGCTCGCCGACATATATGATGTCGGGATCCTCGCGCAATGCGCTGCGCAGTCCTGCGGCAAACGACGTCAGTTGGCTGCCGACCTCGCGCTGGGAGAAAAGCGCCCGGTCGCTCTCAAAAATATACTCCACCGGATCCTCCAGCGTGATGACTCGTGCACGCCGGTTGCGATTGAGGTGCTTGAGCATGGCCGCGATGGTGGTGGACTTGCCGCTGCCGGTCGGACCGGTGACCAGCACCAACCCCTGCGTGAGCGCGCAAATTTCCTGCCACACGAGCTCGTCCGGGAGCCCAAGATCGGCAATGTCGGGAATGTGCACCGGCAGAACACGCAGCACGGCGGCGAGACCGTCCTGATCGTGAAAAACATTCAGGCGAAAATTCATTTTCCCCTCCTCCCAATACCAGCTTGCGTCCACGTCGTCCGGGGGCGTGAGGCGCAGCCGCGAAACCTGGACATCGCTTAAAAACGGCAGGATCAACCGCTCCGCCAATTCCGGCGTAAGAGGGGCCGCACCGGGCAGCGCGACCATGTCGCCGTCGCAGCGGTAATGCGCCGGACAGCCGACCTTCAGGTGCAAGTCGGAATAGGGCGAAACCGTGCCCGCCTGCGCAGCAGGCAGGACAAATTTGCTTAGCAGATCGTAGCCGGACAGCAGCCGGTCGCCGACGGGATAGATGGGAATACTCAGGGGATGTGACATGGGGAAAGGCTATGCGGATAAGGGCGTGAGTCTGCAAACGGACCCGATCAGATATTTTCCCAAGGTCGGTCGCGCACCGGATCACGGCATTCGTCGAAATCCACGAGATCGAAAGCCGTTTCGACCGGCCGGCCGGCGAGGCCAAACTCGACGACACGTTTCGCCAGCATCGAGGAACGGTCGTCGCGCCAGCCAATTTTCGTCATAAACCTGTTCCAGATCAGGCAGGCTTCGTCGCTGTTCGGCGTGCCACCTGCCTCGGCCCATGCGAGGATTTCCTCGTCCGTGCCGCCGGCAAGCGTCCGTGCCTGAATCTCGGCAAAACGCACGCCAAGAAAGCGACAGCAGCGCGCATCGAAAAAGAATGGCTGGGTGGTGTCACCCAAATTGGCGACAAACTCCGGCGGCAGTTTGCCCGCTGCGTGCAGGCGGATCTTGTCGAGCATCCGCCCGAAATAGACGAGGCGGCCGACTTTGATGTAGGGACTGCGAAGACCGGGGACAGAAGACATGGTTGTTTTCGGATGGCAATTATAGAGGGAAAAGACGCCGCGGCGGTCCGTGGCTTACGGGCGGCGGAGATAGACCCAAGTCACGAGCGCGGCGGCGGCAAGCGTGGGGGCGTTGATCCACCACGCGTCAAACGGGATGCGGTCGTGATACACCTGCACGAGCTGCCAGACGCCCCAGCATTTCAGCGCGACCAGCGCCCAGCCGACCACCAGCACCCGCTCGGAGCGCCGGCTCCGCCGCACGCGCGGCACGACCGGGCGCACCTCCGCCACGAAAGCCCGGCGGTAGTCCTCGGCGGCCGAACTGCGTGTGAAGAGCGAAAAAAAATTGGCAAACACAGCCGTACTGTGACGCCGCGCAGCGGATTTGCCCATGTTTTTTTTCAACAAACCAACGACGAACTTGGGCCGGAATGGCACGGTCTTTCACGCGGCCTAAGTGGCCTTATAAACATTCGGCTCGCACAATGGCGCTACCCGCCCATATTGTCCGACATGAAACTCATCCGTCTCCTGCCCGTCCTGCTGCTCGCCGGAGCGCTCTGGCCCGCCGGAGCAGTGCGCGGCGAGGATACGCCGGCGCTGGAGTTTCGAGGCGTCATGCAATTGGGTACCGACGTAAAAGTCGGACTCTTCGAGCGCAACACCGGCCTGACGGTCTGGGTAAAGGTTCCCACCAAGCCCAGCCCGCCGTCCGGAATCATTGCCACCGGCCTCACCGTACGCGAATACGACCCGGCGCGCAACCGCCTGACCGTGGACTACCTCGGCCACACATATACGCTCGTCCTCAAGGAGGCCGTGATTCTATTTGAGCCGATTCCCCCTCCCCCTCCGCCCGCGCCCGATCCGGCGGCACTGCCGGCAGAACCAGCCACTGGCGGCGGTGAAGTGCCGCGCCGTCGCGCCCTCACACAAGTCGAGATCTTGAACCAAATCTTGCGCGACACCGGGACCGACGAATCGCAGTTGCTTCAAGGCAATCCGCCCCTCGAGCCGGCCGAGTCCTCGCCAGCCGACGCCGTCGTGCCAGAGTGAGCGCACGGATGCACGCAGGTTTGCCGCCCAATCAACAGCGTGGTGGAAGCCCGTGATTCCAAACGGCCAAAGCCGGCAGACTGGCTGAACCACTTCGGCTTGGAGTAGAGGGTTTTTGAAGTTGGGAATTTTGAGCTTCGCGATCGGCTCCACTACGACCGGGTGGGTGCACGCAGCGAACGGATGACATAGAGCAGCGTACCGATGCAGATGCCGGAATCGGCGACGTTGAATGTGGGATAGATGTAGGTGCCGAAATGAAGGTCGAGAAAATCGGTGACGTGGCCGCGCGTCAGGCGGTCGAGGAGGTTGCCCGCGATGCCGCCGCAGAGCAGGCCGAAGGCGAACTGCGTGGTGCGGTCACGCAGGCCGAGGGCGTGCCGCCAGAAAAAGATCGCCGTGAGGGTGCAACCCGCGAGCGCAGCCAGCAACACACCCTGGCCGGAAAACATGCTCCATGCCGCCCCCGTGTTGCCTACGTGGATGAGGTAGAAAAACCGGGAAATGATCTCGATGTCCTGCCCCACGTCGTGCGAGTGCTTCGGATCAAAGGGCACATGGTCGGCGATCCAAAATTTTGTGGCCTGATCCAGCGCCAGTGTGGCGCAGGCCAGGAGCAGCAGCTGGCGGTAGGCGAGCAGACGTTCGAGCCAGGACGTCCGCGGCTTGACGTCCGCGGCCGGACGGCCTTCCCGGACGGTCACGGCCGCCGGTTCAGGCTGGGATGATGCCGGATCGGCGGACATTTAGTTGGAGCCGAATGGCCGCAGCACCCAAGCCGGGCTCACTCGCCACTGTCATCGCCCCCGGCCATGGAACCGCTGCTATCGTCGCCGAGTTCGCTGCCAAGGCCGGCTTGGCTGCGGGTGCGGAGGCGGTTACGTTCGATCTGCTTCAGCGCGTCGGCCGAGTAGCGGGTGAAAGGCACGGCCAGTAGCCGCTCTTTGGCGATGGGCTTGCCCGTCGTCTCGCAGACGCCATAGGTGCCGGCCTTGATGCGCTGCACAGCGGCCTCGACCTCGGAGAGTGCGTCCTGCTCATTGGCGACCATGCTCAGGGCGAAGTCGCGGTCAAAAGTGTCCGTGCCCGCGTCGGCCATGTGCTGGCCGTAGCTCGACAGGTCGCCGGCGTCATCCTTCGACGAGCGCTTGAGCGTGTCCTCGGTGTGCTGGTCAATCTGCCCGGTCAGATGCGCCCGGAGATCAAGCAGGAGGCGATAATAGCGGCGGAATTTTTCCGGTACGGACACATCCTCATCCGGTGTGGGGGCCGAGGACTTCCTGGGGTTGAAGCCCAGTATGTCGGCCAAGGAGGCGGCCTTGACATGCTTGGGCGGGATGGGGCGCGGGAGCAACTTGGCCTCGACTACTACCTTTGCGCCGTTGGCGGCCGACTTGCCTCCGGCGGGCTTCGCCCCGACCTCGACCTTGGCGGCGGCCTTGGCGACAGTGCGCGCCTCGTCGAATGAAAAGGCCACATGCGCGGGGGACTTGCCCCGGCTCTGGGCGAGGATGCGGCTGCGCAGGCTGGCGCGGGTCGAGACTTCCTTGGCCGGTTCGGCGGCCTGCTTGGGCGCGGCGGCAGGCGTGGCGGCTTTGGCGGGCGCGGCCGGTTTGGCCGGCTTGATGGCGGGTTTGGGCGCAGGCTTGGTGGAATTCTTGGAAACAGGTTTCACGTTTTTTTTAGGAATAGATTTGGCTTTGGATGCGGAATTTTTTTTCGAAGGTTTCTTCGGGGCGGGCTTGTGGGATATTTTGGACATGGGCTTGGGGTTTGAAAGATTTTCAGGCGCGCAACGCCTCGGCACAACGCGGGCAGACTTGGTCATCGGCGGCCGCGACGAGGGCGGGCACCCAGCGCCAGCAGCGTGGGCAGCGGGTGTGGCCGAGCTCCTGCGCGTGGCGCACCGCGACCGCCGGCGGCGGCGTACCGGCGGCAACGGGCACGAGCGTGACATGGGAAACGATGAACAGCTCGGGCAGAAAATCACGGGACCGTTCCAACGCGGCAACCACCGGCGAACCCGCCACCAGCGGCAGTGTGACGGCAGCGTCAAGTGATTTTCCGAGCTGGCCGGCGGCGCGCAGCGGTTCGATGGCCTCGTTGACCATCGTGCGTGTCCGGAGCAGCACGGCAAAGTCCGCCTCGAGCCCGGCATCGGTCCATTCCGCCGGGGCCACGGGCCAGTCTTGAAGCTGCACGGAGTCGGCGGCGAACTCTGTCTTCGCGGTGGCAAACGACCAAGCTTCGTCGGCGGTAAACGCCAGGATGGGCGCAAGGATTTTTACCAGCGCGTGAAAGATGCAGTGGATCGCCGTCTGCGAGGAACGGCGCAGCGGCGAGGCCGCCGCATGGGTATAGAGACGGTCTTTGAGTATGTCGTGATAGGTGGCCGAGATCGTGACAGAGCAAAATTGATTGCAGAGCTGGTAGACGCGATGGAATTCGCAGGCGTCGTAGGCTGCGGTGCAATCGCGGATGAGCACGGCTGTCTGGTGCAGCGCCCAACGGTCGAGCGTGTCCATCTGGCCGGGGGCGACCGTGTCCTTGGCCGCGTCGAAATCGCACAGCGTGGAGAGCTGGTAGCGGAGCGTGTTGCGCAGCAGGCGGTAGGCCTCGCCGACGACATTGAGGATGCTGCCGGGATTTTTCAGGTCCTTGTCGAGATCGGAGACGCGTATGTCCTCGCGGAAATCCTGGGATGCGATCCAGAGGCGGATGACGTCGGCACCATACTGGGCGACATAGTTGTCGGACGTCGGCGGCTTTTCATACTGGCCGGACTTGGAGATTTTTTTCCCGTCTTTGCCGACGATGAAGCCGTGGGTGAGCACGGACTTGTAGGGCGCAGCCTTGCAGGCGACGACGCTCGTCCAGAGGGAGGACTGAAACCAGCCGCGGTGCTGGTCGCTGCCCTCGAGGTAGAGGTCGGCCGGCCAGTGCGTGCCACCTTGCCCACGCCTGAGCACGGCGGTATGCGACGAGCCGGAGTCAATCCAGACGTCGAGCGTATCGCGTCCGCTGGCGAGCACGGCCGGCGCGGGCCAGCTCCCGGGGAGCGGCACACCATCGAGAACCTCGGTGGGCGTGGCATCAAACCAGAAGTTGCTGCCGCGCGTCGCGATCTTGTCGGCGACCGCCCGGATGACACCGGCATCGAGATACGCGTTCTTTTTTTCGTCGTAAAACGCGATGATCGGCACGCCCCAGGCGCGCTGGCGGCTGATGCACCAGTCGGGCCGCGACTCCACGGCGCTGCGGATCCGGCCCTCACCGGAGGCGGGAATCCAACCGTGGCCTGCAGCGATCTTTGTGATTTCGCGCAGTGCCCGGTGCCTCGGCGTCCACCCTGCGGCCGCTTCCGGTGTTTGTTCAACGCCCGTCACGCCCCCCCCGCCCTTCGACCCTGATTTGCCACCCGTCAGGTCCAGCCCGATGAACCACTGGTCCACGGCGCGGAAGATGATCGGGGTCTTCGAGCGCCAGCAGTGCGGGTAGCTGTGTGTGAGGTTTTGCTTCGCAAGCAGCGCGCCGCCAGCCGCAAGCTTTTTTAGGACTGCAATGTTGGCGGCAGAGGTTTTCTTCGCCGCCAGATCCTCGACGGTTTCGAGACAGGATAGGCCGGCCATGTCGGCGGGCACCTGTCCGTCATCGAGGTAGCGGCCATCGGCGCCGACGGGGCAGTAGATCGGGAGCTGGTATTTCAGGCCCGTGAGATAGTCCTCGGTGCCATGGCCGGGTGCCGTGTGGACACAGCCCGTGCCGTTGTCGGTCGTCACATAGTCGGCGAGCACGACCGGGGCAGCGCGGTCAATGAACGGGTGGCGCGCTGCCAGTTTTTCCAGCTTCGCCCCCGGCAGCGTCAGCACGGTGGCGGCCTGGGTTTCGAGCTTGGCCGCCGCCGCGACGGAGCCGAGCAGGGCCTGCGCTACGATGAGGCGCTCCGCCCCGAAGTCAGCGACGACATAATCCACCTCCGGATGCAGCGCGATGGCGAGGTTGGCCGGAATCGTCCACGGTGTGGTCGTCCAGATGACCACAAAGAGCGGCTTGTCCGCAGGCAGGCCAAATTTCCCCGCCTCCTTCGCAGGCACGGAAAACTTTACCCAGATGGCGATGGAAGTATGCTCCTTGTATTCGATCTCGGCCTCGGCGAGCGCAGTTTCAAACGGGATGCTCCAATACACCGGTTTCTTGCTCCGGTAGACGAGACCCTGTTCGACGAACGCGGCGAAGGTGCGCAGAATGTCGGCCTCAAAGGCCGGGGCCTTGGTTTTGTATTCGTTGGGCCAGTCGGCCAGGACGCCGAGGCGCTTGAACTGCGCGGTCTGGGTGGCGATCCATTTTTCCGCAAAGGCATCGCAGCGCGCGCGCAACCCGGCGGTCGTGAGCGTCAGCTTTTCCTCGCGGACTTCGCGCGAAACCTTCTGCTCGATCGGCAGGCCATGGCAGTCCCAGCCGGGGACAAACGGTGTGCGGAAGCCGCGCATGGACTTGTAGCGGTTGACGAAATCCTTGAGCGACTTGTTCAGTGCGGTGCCGATGTGGACGTCGCCGTTGGTAAACGGAGGTCCGTCGTGGAGCACGTAGGCGGGTGCGCCGGCCCGTTTTTGCTGCATCGCGGCATAAAGGCCGGTCTTTTCCCAGTGGGCGACCCGCGCAGGCTCACGCTGGACGAGATTGGCCCGCATCGGGAAATCCGTCTTCGGCAGCTGCAATGTGTCTTTAAAGTCTTGGGCCATGCGGCGAAAAGCGCGCGAAGTTACGTTGCCACTCCGGGTAGTCAAGGGAAGACACGGGGTGGCGGACCCGCCCGCCCGATGATGTGAAGGCGAAACTGGCGTGAGCGTTTTTCAACCGGGCGCACCGCACCCTGCTCCGCACCGCCGAAAAACGCCCGGCGGTTGGCTTCGCGCTTGACGCGTGCCCGCACACCGGCTCATTTCACCATTCGCACACGCCCTCATCGTCTATCGGTTAGGACAGGGGATTCTCAATCCTCAAAGCGGGGTTCAACTCCCCGTGGGGGCACCACTTACAGAGGTAACACAAAAAGAGGGGATGTAAAGGGGACAGATTCGTATCCGTTTGCCCTTCTAAGCCCAAGGCGCAGCGTCCACCGCAACGCGCCCGGCTCGCGCCCCCTGTAACTCGCCCGCTCCCTGCGGCGCACGCCTGTCAGCCAGTGCGCAGCCGCAACGGCTGCCAGTCGCGTGCCACCGTCGGCTTGGTTGTCTGCCCTGAGCCCGCCGAATGGGTCCCGAGCATAACTTCCACTCCGAAAAGAATATAGGGCGAGAGCGTGAACTCGGCCACTTGCACGTGTGAGTTCATCTATGCGGCCAACGAGGCCGAGTTTGCCGCCGCCTTGGACCGGGACGGCATCGACCTCATCATGTCCGACTTCACGCTGCGCGACTAGGGGAGACGCGCGGCGGCAGGGCAGGGGGCGTTACGGTGAGCGAGCCACACGAGCGGGCGCATTACGGGGCGCGGGCGCGTTGGGCAATTGGCTCGACATCGCGGGCGGATGTAGCCCCGCCAACGCCCCGAAAGCCGTTTTGCGAACTCGAAAAACGGGACAGTAACGGGACAGACGTTTTTTTAGCGAACTGCCTAAACAACGTAACTCGTTGTCTGTCATGGCTGCCCGGGCTGGGATCGAACCAGCGACCAAGTGATTAACAGTCACCTGCTCTGCCACTGAGCTACCAGGCATCATTGCTCACCCGGCCTGTGCCGAGCGTAAGAGCCACGAAAAACACGCTCAGACCGGGGTTTGTCAACGCCCGTTTTCTCCGATCTTTTCCCCACCCCGGCAGGTGCCGTGGCCTTCATCCCAAGGTTCCTGCCCATGCGGTACCGCTCTGCCCTCCGTGAGGAAACTATTTTGGCCAATCTTCTAAGAAAACCGCCGCCACCGTGTCTTACTTGCAAGCAGCAATGCGTCCCGCCTCCGCCAACCGTCATGGAACCCCTTGCCTCAGCGCACAGCCGTCCACAGCCTCCTGAGGCCGTGTCCGCCGTGGTTCCTGTTGCCCTGCCGATGAACGCCCCCGCCGCCACAACCCCGACGCTTGCCGCGTTGTTTGAGGCCGAGGAGAGCCCGCTGCTGCATTTCGCACTTGGGCTGACTGGCCGCCGCGCTGTGGCCGAGGAACTCGTGCAGGAGGCGTTTCTGCGGCTGCACCAAGTGTGGGGACAGGTCGAGCATCCGCGGGCGTGGCTGTTCCAGAGCGTCCGCAATCTCGCGCTCAACCACCAGCGCGATCACCGCCACGAGTCGGCGACGCCGGCCGCCGCAGGCGAGTCGGCCCCCGACCCCGCCGATCTCCCGCCAGCGGAACTGGCCCGGCTCGAAGCCATCGGCACCGTGCGCATGCTGCTGGCGGAGATGCCACCCGAGGACCGCCGCCTGATCCTGCTCAAATACGCCACCGAGATGAAATACCGCGAAATCAGCGAACAGACGGGCCTGAGCGTGGGTAACGTCGGCTACCGGCTCCACCACCTGATCAAGGGCCTCGCCGACTCCCTCCGCCGGGCGGGCATCGAGGGCAGCTCCGGCTGACTAAAAGGAATTTTTATCTTAATTTTACCCTACCTACCATGAAAGACGACCATCACCCCCCCAACCTGCAAACGTGGATCGAGCCCGGGCTCGAAGCCCGCGTGGTAGCGTGGGTGCTAGGCGAGGCGTCGCCGTTTGAGGTGGCGGAGCTGGAACGCCTCGTCGCGGAAAAACCCGAACTCGCCGCCTACAAGCGGCAGGTCGAGGCGGTCCATACGCTCACCCGCACGGCAGTGCGCCCCGATGTCCAGCGCCTGCAGCTCCCGCCCGCGAGTCGCGCGAAGGTGCTCGCCAAGCTCGGCCAGCCGGCCAAGAGCGGCCCCCAGTCTCCGGTCGCCCTGCGCGTGGCGAAAAAGGCCGCGCGTCGCCCGGCGTGGTACCGGCACGCGATGGAAGCAGCCGCCTGTTTTCTGATCATCGGCGTGCTCGCCTCAATCATCATTCCGACTCTCGGCAGCGTGCAGGAAGGTGTGCGTCGCAGCGTCAAACGATCAGGCGAAGCCGACCCAGCCGCACAGACAGACAGGGTATTTGATGATCTCGTCGCCGGTATCCCGGCAGCACCGCCAACAGGAGGAGCCCGCATCGCCCGAGGGGGACGCGGGGGACCTGGTGGCGGCGGGGGCGGACGAGGCGGAGGCCGTCGGGGCGGTGCCGGCGGTGCCACCACCGACCTCAGTCTCCCGAGCGCGGGCATCCAGCCCCAGCCACCGCCAAGTGCAGGCGCGGCAAACGAAAGTGCCCAACAGTCCGCCCTGGCTTCCATCAAACTCCAGCTCGCGCAAGAACAAGGCGCCCCGCCCAAAGATGCGGCCAGTTTGGGCGAAGCCTCGGCCGCCGCGAGATCGCGCATGCAAGCGGCCTTAAGGAACGGCATTGAGCCGGCGCTCGGCTCTGGCGAATTGCCCTCCTTTGCCGACACGGCCGCCCAACCGCCGGCCCAGTCTGCACCGGCCGCGAACTCTTATCGCATAGGCGGCGGTAACGGCACATTTAATATAGAAGGCGTCAACGCCCTCACAGGTGACGGGAGCGTAAGGGCGGGCTATAACCCCACCGCTTCTCCGGCTGGAGTCCCGAGCAGCCCGTACACCATGCCAAGCGGCATGACCGACAATTCGTTCCGCTTCTATACGATGCAAGCGACCACGCTGGACGCCACCGGCGGGCTGCAGGTCACCCCCAATGTCACAGGCAACACCACCATTAGCATCTCCGGCGGTACCCTTAGTACCGGTGGTACGACCAGCGCGACCATGCTGGTGGGGCGGAGTGATCGGACGACCGCCGAGAGCGTACTCCGATCCGCGTCCAGCAGTTTCAGCGGCGGCACTTTCATCAACAAGGGCACGCTCGTGGCGGCCGCAGGCAGCATGTCTGCGATTGGGGGGATCATCAACAATCCTCCAACGTTTCCTAGCGTTGGCGATGGCGCAGGGTTTCGTGGCGTTGGCGATTTCTTCGGCGGCGCCGGGACTGCTAATTCCACCGCGAACCTATTACGCGGCAATCCCATTGTCGCCGCCGACACCTGGAGAATCGGCAGCGCAAACCTCACCGGCAGTGGCAACCTGACCAAGGCAGGCGCAGGCACGCTCACACTTTCGGGCGGGAGCATTGACATCGGCGGAACCAGCGTAAGCGCAGGCGCACTGGTGTTAGGCAGGGAACAACGTGGCCTCAGCCTCATGGGAGGCTTCACAGCCGAAGCAGATAAAAAAATGCCGGGCGTAAAAATCATCACAGATGATCCCCGATTTCTGGAGGTCACCAACGGCACCTTGAATGAACTCCAAGACTCAGCCAATGGATGGATTCGAGCCGGTGGCGCGGGCAACCGGGGAAATGCCATCGCGCCGTCACCGGCGGCTGCCAGCTTGGTAGCACAGGGCCGCGCGCAGTTCAACGGCGGCGACTTGGTGGGGGCGAGGGGAACCTTCGACCAAATCCTCGGCAAAGACGGCCAGAATGCCGAAGCCCAATATTTCAGGAGTCAGATCGACAAAAAGCTCGCGGATGCCGCCAGAGATACACGCGAAGCCGTCGTCTCCGAACAGCTGTTGGCTTCCACCCGCCCGTTGGGACTTTCCGCAGCGCCGGCAGAACCGGTGACGCCAAAGGACACGGGCACAGCCGGCTCAGGGAACCTCGGCCTCACCAAACTGGCCTCGGCGGCACCCGCTCCCGTCACACCCAGCCTCCCCAAGCTCACCGAGGATCTCGACAGCCTCAACCGTACCAATCTGGCGGATGCAGCAATGCCGATGTCTGGCAATGTCAGCCTCTACTACGTCCCGAAATTCGCTCCCGACGAGCTGACCGGCCAGTCAAAAGGCATGCTCGGCATCCTGGACGACGCCCCGGCCGCCCGGCCCGCGCCGGATCTGGCGGCGGAGTCAAAAAGGAAAGCGCTGGCGGAAATCGCCGACGCAGAAGTGAGAACGAGCACGGAGGCGGTCTCGACGTTCTCGCTGCATGTGGGCGACGTGTCGTTCAAACTCGCCCAAACCGCGCTGGCGCAGGGGCGCAAGCCCGACCCGGCGGGCGTGCGGCCCGAGGAGTTTTACAACGCGTTTGACTACGGCGACCCCGCCCCGGCGGTGGGCGAGCCGGTGGCCGCGCGCATCGAACAGGCGGCCCATCCCGTGCTCCAGCAGCGCAACCTCGTGCGAATCGCGCTGCGCGTGCCGGCGGCGGGGCGGAGCGCAGGCCAGCCGCTGCGCCTCACCGTGCTGTTGGACACCAGCGGCTCAATGGAGCGGCCCGACCGCGTGGCGACCGTGCGTGCGGCGATGACCGCGCTCGCCTCGCTGCTCGGCGCGGACGACCTGGTGACGCTCGTCGGCTTTGCCCGCACGCCGCGCCTGCTGGCGGAGCGGGTGCGCGGGACGGAAGCGGCAAAGCTCGCGGACATCGTGGCGCGCACGCCGTTCGAAGGCGGCACCAACCTTGAGGAGGCGCTCAAGCTCGCCGGCGAGCTCGCCCGCCGGCAGCAGGCGGACGGGGCGCAGAACCGCATCGTGCTCCTCACCGACGGCGCGGCCAACCTCGGGAACGCCGACCCGGAACGGCTTGCGCAGCAGATCGCCGCGCTCCGCCAATCGGGGCTCACCCTCGACGCCTGCGGTGTGGGTGCGGACGGGCTGGACGACGAGGTGCTGGAGGCGCTCGCCCGCAAGGCCGACGGCCGCTACTATCTGCTCAACCGCCCCGAAGACGCCGACGCGGGCTTTGCCCGGCAGCTCGCGGGGGCGTTCCGCCCGGCGGCGGAAAACGTCAAGGTGCAGGTGCGGTTCAACCCGGAGCGCGTGGCGAGCTACCGGCTCATCGGCTTTGAGCAGCACCGCCTGCAGGAGCAGGATTTCCGCAATGACGCCGTGACAGCCGCGCAGCTGGCGGCGGAGGAGGCGGCGGTTGCGCTCTATCAGGTCGAGGTGCGGCCCGACGGCACGGGCGAGCTGGGCGACGTGGCGGTGCGTTTCCGCGAAAGCGCGTCAGGTAACATTGTCGAGCACACGTGGCCGATCCTGCACGATCCGGCCGCACCGGCTTTTGACCGTGCGTCACCGACGATGCAGCTCGCGGGCACGGCGGCGCTGCTCGCGGAAAAGCTGCGGGGCGGCGCGGTCGCCAGCCTGTTCCGTCTCGGCGAGCTGGCCCCGGCCGTCAACGCCCTCCGCGGCCACTACGCCAGCGAGCCACGCGTGCAGGAGCTCGTCACGATGTTCGGCCAGGCCCGGCGGCTGTATGGCGAGTGAGCCGCCGCCACACCGGACAGCACACCCTTTCCTTTCCATCCCATCACCATGAATTTTATGAAAATCGGAACACAGAGCGAAAAAACTCACCCGCAGGACGCAACGGGCGGGGCGAACCAGCCGCGGCCGCGTCTGCTCCGTGCCGGCTGCGTGCCGCCCGCACGGCGGGCCGCGCTGCTTGCCGCCATGCTGCTCGCAGGGACGACAGGAGCGCTGGCGGCAGGCGGCGACGTGCGTTCAGCCGGCACGCTCACACCCGAAGGCGGGGCCATTGTCATCACGGCGCAGGGCACGCCTGCGCCCGTGCCGGTGTTTTTCTCGGCGACGGCCGAGATGACGCTGAACGCCGGTCCGGATGAGATCACCGGCGAGGCGCGCGTCACCCTCCGCCTGGTGCAGGGCCGGCCGGAGGTGCTCTCACTCGGGCTGACCGGCGACGGCGAGGTCACAGAAGTCACCGGCGCGGGCTTGCGAGACTGGGCGGTGCGGCGCGATCCGGCAGGGAAACGATTTCTCGACCTGCGGCCCGCCTTGCCGGCAGCGACAGGGGCGACGGCGGCGAGCCTGCCGGCACCGGCCTTGAGCTTCACCATCCGCACGCGGCTGGCCAAACCTCCGGTGCCGGGCAAGGCTGTGCCGCTGTTGCTCGCGCCCGGCGCCGCAGTCGGCTTTTCGGCAAAGGTCACCGTGCAGGGCGACCCGACGATGGACGTGCGCGTGACCTCGGCCACCGGTCTGCTGCCAATCGGCGAAAGCGGCGCACCGGGACAGTTTTACACCACGGGCGAAGGCCGGCTGGAGCTGGCGCTCGCCCGGCGCGGGGCGGCGGCGGCGGACATCGAGCTGGCCGGCGCGCAGCTCACGGGGCGCGTGCGCGAGGCGGCGGGCAGCGTGGACTTCACGCTGCGCGGAACCCTGACGGTGAGGAAGGCGGGCGCGCGGCTGCGGCTGCTGTCGGGCCTGGCCGCGCCCAGTGAGGCGGCGGCGGGGGACGGCTGGCACGTCGAGCTGGCCGGCACGGAGAACAACACGCCGGCCTACGATCTCGTGGGCGAGCGGACGGGCACGCTGCCGGTGACGCTGGGGTTTGCCGCGACGGCGACCGAAAACGGCGACTGGCACATGGTGAACTTCCGCATGCCGGCGGGCGCGGCCGTGCCGATGCGCCTCGAGGGTCTGGACGACACGGTGGAGTTTGACCAGACGGGACCGGTCGTCCCGGCGGCAACGGCGGCGGGCTGGCAAGGCTACCTGCCGGGCGACGGCACGGCGCTGCTCGCGTGGCGGCACACCCGCAAGGCGGCGGAAGGCGCGCTGTTTTTCACGAGCAGCGAACAAACCGACGTGCGCGTGGGCGCGGGACTGCTGCGGCAGGCGTCGCTGATCTCATTCCGCATCCTGCAGGGGAAGCTGACCGAGGTGCGGCTGACGCTCGACGGGCCGGGCGAAATCCTCGCCGTCGAAGGCGCGCTGGTCGCGGGCTGGCAGGTGCTGCCCGGCGAGAAAACACGCACGCTGGCGGTGCGCCTGAGCCGGCCCTTCGAGGGCGAAGGCCAGCTCGTGGTGCGAAGCCAGGCGGCGCTGGGCAGCTTCCCCGTGACGGCCGTGCCGTTGCGGCTGACGCCTGAAGGGGCGGTGCGCCACTCGGGCTACGTGCGCGTGGCCAACGCCGGCGCGGTGCGGCTCGAGGTGACGAACACGGAAGGGCTGATGCAGCTCGCGCCCGAGCAATTTCCCGGCGGAGCGGCCGAAGCCGGGGCACGGCAGATTTTTGTCTACCGTTTCCCGGCGGCGAGCTACGCGTATCAGATCGCGGCGGGGCAGATTTTGCCGGAGGTGGGCGTGTCGCAGGTCGTGACCTACGAGCTGGGCGAGACCGACCGCGTGATCAACGCGGACCTGGAGCTCGACGTGCGCGAGGCGCCGCTGCGCGACTGGACACTGGAAATTCCGGCCGACTATGCGGTCGTCGGCGTGGCCGGCAACGGCGTGACCGACCACGCACTCGAAACGCAGGTGATTGACGGACGGCGCGCGCTCAAGCTGCTGTTCGCGCAGCCGGCGCAGGGGCGGATCCTGCTGCGGCTGCGGCTGGAGAAAAACCAGCCTGCGGCCGCCGGCGACTGGACGCTGCCGCCGCTGGTTTATCCGGGCGCAAAGACGGTGCGCGGCCATATCGGCGCCGTGGCGACACCTGGTTACCGCATCGTGCCGGCGGCGGCGGGTGTGACGCAGCTCACCGAGGTGCCGCTGGGATATTTCCCACGCCAGACCGCGGGTTTGCAGCAGGCCTGGCGGCTGCGCGACACGGCCTGGACCGCGCCGCTGCGTGTCGAGGCCCGCGGACAGAGCGTGCAGGCGGACGTGTTTCATCTCTACTCGCTGGACGAGGGGGTCGTCCACGGCAGCGTGCTCATCAACTACTTCGTCGTCGGCGCGCCGGCCACCGAGTGGCGGGTGGAAGTGCCGGCCGGGGCGGGCAAGATCGAGGTCACCGGCCAGAACGTGCAGCGCGGAACCGAGCGGCGCGAGGGCACCCAGCTCGTCGTCGCGCTGGCGCAGCCCGTGCTCGGCGCGGCCACACTGCTGGTGACGTTTGAGGAGCCGATGCCGGCGGCGGGCGGCACGTTCCGGCCCGGCGAGGTGCGCCCGATCGGCGTGCAGGGCGAGCGCGGCTATGTGCAGGTGGTCAGCCCGCTTCAGGTAAAACTGACCAGTACGGCGGAAGGCCTGCTGAAGCTGGAACCGCTCGAACTGCCGACGGAGTTCCGGCTGCTCAGTGTCGCGCCTTCGCTCGCCGCCTACCAATACGCCGGCCGGCCGTTCCGGCTGGAGCTGAATGTGACGTGGTATCAGCCGGCCGAGACCGTGGACCAAGTGGTGGACTTTGCCCGGCTGACGAGCCAGGTCGCGCGGGACGGGCAGGTGAAGACGGTCGTGCAATTTTATGTGAAGACGCGCGGGCGCAAGGCGCTCCGCCTCACGCTGCCGGACGGTGTGAAGCTCTGGGACACGACGGTAGACAACGAGGCCGTGAGCGCGCGCAGCGACGGCGCGCAGACGCTCGTGCCGCTGCCCGCACGGCTGAACCCCAATGATCCTGTGGCGGTCACGCTGCGCCTCGGCCACACGGCGGCGACGGGCAGCCGCGTGAGCCTGCGCGCACCGTTGCTGACAGAGGTGCCGCTCGTCATCGGCGAGTGGACAGTGACCGGCGACAAGGGCCGGCTGCTGGTGCCGCGCGGCGGCAACGCCACGCTGGTGCGGCCCACGCTCACCGAAACCGGACTGGAGTGGCTGTCCGGCCACGCGCACCGGGACATCGGCCTGCTGCTGCTCCTGGCCGCGCTGGCGGGCCTGCTGCTGCGCGCGCGCGCTGGCTGGCGGCTGCCCGTGGGGCTGGCCGTGGGCGGTGTGGCGCTGTATTTTGCCATCGGCCTCGCCCTGACCGCGCAGCGGGAGCGGCAGCCCAACCTGCAACAGCTCACCTATGCCGCCGCCGTCGTCGCGAAGGGCGAGGCCATCACCATCGAGGCGGACAACACCGTCTGGTGGCACGCGATGATTTCGTGGTGGGGCGTGGCCGTCGCGGCGGCCGGTGCGCTCGCGGCCGGTGCGGCGCTGGTACGGGTCACGTTCGGCGATGGCAAGGTGGGCGCGCGGCCGGCGGCGGCGGCGCTGCTCCTGGGCCTGGGCGTGCTCGCGCAACGCGGCGGGGCGGTGGTGTTTTTCTGGGGTGTAGCAGCGCTGCTGCTCCTGCTGTTCTGGCTGCCGGGACTGGTGAGGTGGGTCGTCGCGATCAAGGACTGGCGCAACCGCCCGAGCGCAACGCCACCCTCGCCGCCGGACGGGCCGGAGGACGACAACGGCGCGGCGGCGGCGGTCTCCGCGCTGCTCCTCGCGGGCTGCCTCGGCCTCGCGCTCGGCGCAGCGCCGATGGCACTCGCGCAGCCGGCACCGGCCGCAGCCGACGGCACCAGACCCGCGCAGGCGATGGTGCAGACCTGGAAAATTTCCGGCAACCGGCTGCACGCCGAGGCCGAGCTGACCGTGCGCGGTGTCGCCGGCGAAAGCTACCTGCTGCTGCGCGCGCCTGCGGTCCTGACGGAGTTTCAGGGCGACGGCCTGCGCGTCGGCAAGGTCGAGCGTGACGGCCAGACGGCCTATTATGCCGCGTCAGAAAAGGACGGCACGCTGACCGCGCACATCAAATATGAGCTGCCCGCCACGAACCTCGCGCAAGGCCTGCCCCTGCCGACCGGCCCGGCGGCGGTGCAGCGCGTGACGGTCGAGCTCGACCAGGGCGGCTGGGAGTTTGCCTCGCCGATGGCGGTGAGCGTGCAGCCGGCGGCCGGCCTGCCCGACACACGCAGCGGCGCCACCCTCGTGCTGGGTGCGGCGGGCCAGCCGGTGATCACGCTGCAACCGAAACGCCGCGACCTCGCGGCGGAGAAAACCCAGTTCGTGGCCGAGACCGCCACGCTCTACCTGCCCGGTCCTGGCGTCGTGAACGGCCTCGCACGCGTCACCATACGCCCGAAGCAGGGCCGTGTCGCGGCGCTCGACCTCGACGTGCCGGAAGGCTTCACGGTTGGTGACGTGGGCAACGGCCCCGTGGGCGAGTGGCGGTTCGACCCGGCGAGCCGGCGGCTGCACGTGGCGATCGCGCCGGCGCAGGCAGTCGCGTTCCGCTTCGACCTGGAGCTGCAGCGCGCGACCGCCGCACTGCCCGTGGAACTGACACTGCGCGCGCCGCGCGTCATGGGGGCGGACAGTGCGGGCGGCATGATCGCCCTCGGTTTCGGGGGCGACGCCCAGCCGGAAGGCGTGCGCGCGGCCGGCCTCTCGGCCGTGAACGCGGGGGACTTTGACCAGTCGCTGCTCCCGCGCTCGGCGCAAGGACAGCCGCTCGTCGTGCTCCAGAACGTGTTCCGCCACGGGGACGACGGCGGGCAGGTGGAGCTCAAGATTGCACCCGTCGCGCCCGAAGTGCGTGTGACCACGCGGCAGGTGCTCTCGCTGGGCGACGACCGGCTCGTGCTGGCGGCAGACCTCGGCGTGTCCATCACGCGCGTCGGCCTTTTCAAGCTGAGCTTTGCCCTGCCCGACGGACTGGAAGTGGAGGCGCTGAGCGGCCCGGCCCTGAGCCACTGGACGGAGGCGACGGAAGACGGCCGGCGCGTCATCACGCTGCACCTGAACGGCCGCACGCTCGGCGAGCAGCCGTTTGCGCTCACGCTCGCGGGGGCGGCCCCGGCGGCGCAGGCCGCGTGGCCCGTGCCAAGGCTGCTGCTCCGCGAGGCGACGCGCCAGACCGGCGAGCTGCTGCTCGTGCCGGAAAAAGGCCTACGCCTGCGCGCGGCCGACCGCACCAACGTCTCGCTGCTCGACCCGCGGGCGCTCGGCAACACCCAGGCCGGCACCCTCGCCTTCCGTCTGTTGCAGGACGACTGGACGCTGCGGGTGGAGCTCGAGGCCCTCGAGCCTTGGGTCACGGTGGCGGCGTTGCAGGAGGTGACGTTGCGCGAAGGCCAGACGCTCACACGCCTCGCCCTGCACGCCAAGGTCGAGAACGCCGCCGTGAAACAGCTCCGGGTGCGGCTGCCCGGCCTCGGCGACGACCAGACACGCACCGTCCACGCCTCCGGTCCGGCCGTGAGCGACCTGGTGAAAGTTGCAGGCGAGGCCGACCTGTGGGAGCTGCACTTCCAACGCGGCATCGCGGGCGAGACCGACGCGCTGATCGAGTTCCAAGGCCCGGCGACCGCCGCCGGCCGGCCGGAGCCGATCACGCCCGCAGCGTTTCCCGGCGCGCGGCAGGCGACGCTCTTCGTCGCCGTGCGCGGCAGCGGACGGCTCGAGCTCGACGCCGCCGCCCTGCCCCGCGGCTGGCAGCGGGCTGACTGGAGCGGCGTCCCCACCAACCTGCAAAACCGCGGCGACCGCAGCGTGCCGGCCCTCTGCTTCAAGGTCGCCGAGCCTGATGGCCCGCTCGCTGTCACCGTCAGCAGCCACAGCGTCGCCGACGCGCTCAAGCTGCGGGTGACCGGCGCGGAGCTGGCCACCGTGGTCGCGCCCGGCGGCTCGCTGCTCACCACGGTCGAACTGCGGCTCGACGTGCTGGAGAAAAGCACCCTCAAGGTGCGGCTGCCGGAAGGCGCGCGACTGTTCACCGCGCTGGTCAACGGCGAGAGCGTCGGGATCGTCCGCGAGGGCCCGGCGTATCTCTTTTACGTGGTCCCTGGCAACGGGGCGGCGCGCGCCACCGCCGTGCACCTCGTCTATAGCACGCCCGCCCGGCCCGACGCCAAAGTCGAGCTGCTCGGCCCCAGCCTTGAAGGCGTGCCGCTGGAAAATGTCGCATGGCATGTCATCCTCCCGCCCGGCCACGAGCTGGCCGGCTACACGGGCGGACTGCAACTGACGGACGCGGCCGGCGAGCCGCTCCCAGCGCAAGACTATCAGGCGCTGGTCCGCAACAACCGCAGCCAGGAGGCGCAGCGCGCCACCGCCCTCCTCCAACAGGCCGGCTCCTACCTCCAGCGCGGCGACCAGCAGCAGGCCGGCGAGGCGCTGGCCCGCGTCTCCAACGCCGGCGCGCTCGACGCCGCGTCGAACGAGGACGCCCGGGTGCAGCTCCGCACCCTCCGCACGGAGCAGGCGGTGCTCGGCCTCAACACCCGCCGCCAGCGCCTCTATCTCGACAACAACGCGGACGGCACCGTCCGCAACACCCAGCTCGAACAGGCCGCCAACCTCAACCCGCTCATGAAAGGCCAGGCCAACTACGACCCCGCGCAACGCGAACAGCTGCTCATGGGCAACACCGCCGAGGAAAATTCCGCCCTGCGCGGCATCGCCGGCCGGCTCGTGGACCAGCAGCTCGCCGCCGAGCCCACGCCCGGAGCAATTGACGTGACCCTCGCGGGCCGCGGCCGCGTGCTCACGTTCACCCGTACGCTCCAGGTGGACGGCAACGCGCCGCTGGTTCTAAACCTGAGAGTAGGTGCAGTCAGCCGCACGAGCACAGGCTGGATCGCGCTCGTGCTCGTCGCGGTGGCGTTGCTGGGCACCCTCGCTTTCTCCCGCCGCAGACCGGCCGTGGCGTGAGCCTGAACTGCATCGCCTCGGACGACGGAGCGGTTGACCGCGTAGGGGGTGGTCCGTCGGCTCAAAGCTCAGAAACCGGCTTCAGGATGCCGGCGTAGCCTTCGCGGAAGGTCGGCAACGCCGGACGCCAGCCGAGGGTGCGGCGGATCTTTTCGCTGGCAATCACGCGGTCGGGCGTCGCCGCGCGGCGGCCCGACGCCACCGTGCCCGTGAAGCGCGGAGCGGGCACCCCAAGCTGTGCGGCGAGCCAGGTGACGACCTCGGCCTTCGTCGCTGCACCGTTGTCGGCCACGTTGAAAATGTCGCCGGCCACAGCTGGCGGCGCACTGAATCCCGCCCAGATCGCCGCGCAGATGTCGTCGCGGTGGATCAGGTTGAGGCGATGATCGCCGCAACCAGCCAGTTCCGTCGCGCCAGATCGCAACTGATCGAGCAGATGATGCCGCTGCGGCCCGTAGATGCCAGCAAGCCGCAGGACAAGCCACCGCCCGGTCCAGCGCGCCACCAGCGTCTCGGCTGCCACGAGCAAGTCGGCCCTCTCGTTGCCCCCGACCGCCATCGCCTCGCTCACAACCGCACCGCCATCTTGTGGATAAACCGACGTGCTGCCGGTATAGATGAGCGTGCCTGACGACGGCATTCGGGCAGCTCCGACGTCGCGCTCACGCGCCGGACTGCCACGCAGGCCGCCATACTCCGCCCACGCGAGCACAGACTGCATGCCGCCGACGTAGCTGCGCCGGCAGCCATCGAGCCCGCCGCCGCCGGAGCTGACACTGTTCAAAACAAAGTCCGCGCCACCCCCGACCTGCGAGTGCCAGCCATCCTCGGCCAAATCGGCCACGACGGTCTCGATGCCCGCCGCCGCGAGCACACGCGCCTTGCCGGCATTGCGCGTGAGCGCGGTCACGCGCAGACCGCGCGCGACCGCCTGCCGCGCTACCTCCGCCCCGACATAGCCCGCGCCGAAGACCACCAGCCGTTTACCCGAAAGGTTCATCCTCTCAGTTGGCCATTAAACGCACCAAAAGGCACAGAAAATCGGTGGCGAAGCATTGAGCCAGAGATTCCACCGACGGGGAGATGCTCCCGTGTTTTGCTCAGTCCAGCTTGATGTCCAAGCTCCAGCGGGCCTTGAGAGCCTTCAGCTCGTCGAGCGTAAGATGCGTGACCGCGCCATGCTTGGGGCGGTCGAAGTTGGTGCCTTTGATGGCGCCGGTGTTGAAGAGGCCGAGGTTCTTGAAGGTGGTGAAGTCGGTCGTCTCGCTGAAGCCCATGTTGCCCGCGCCGTAGGCGTCATACATGAGCACATAGGTGTCGGTGCCGAGGCGTTTGAAGACGTTGGGTGCCTCGCAGGAGGTCGTCTCGGGATCCACGCGCTTCTGCACGACGGGGTAGCCGGTATTGATTTTGCCAGAGACGGAATGCTCGATGCCGGGCGTGCCGCCCTCCTTGGAAGAATAGAACAGGTGAAACTTGTCGCCGACCTTCGTGATGTCGCCGTCAATCACATGGTGCACGTTGCGCACGTCGTCGGACAGCGGGCCGTCCGGGTAGGGAAACCAGAAGAAACGCTCGGGCTTGGTCTCCATCTTGGTGAAGGCGTCGTCGGTGTAGGCGTAGTAAAGGTCGTCCACGCCCCGGCCGATCTTCATGGTGAAATAGATCATCATTTTGCCCTTCGCTTCGTCGTAGATCGTCTGCGGTGCCCAGCAGCAGCCAACCTCGGCCAGCTCGGGGAAGGCCTTGTCGAGGCGGAGGTCCGACAGGCTCCAGTGGACGAGGTCGTAGGATTTCATCAGCACAAGCGCGCGGTTGTTGCCCCACCCGTATTGGGGCTCGGGCCGCTCCCACTGGGTCGTGCGGAAACCCGCGCGCTGGCCGTTGGTGTGCAGGTCGGTCATGGCGATGTAAAACGCGCCGTCAGGCCCGCGCGCGATATGCGGGTCGCGCACGCCCTTCTGCTCCGCCAGTTCGGCTCCGTTGAAGACCGGCTGACCGCCGTTGATGTCCGTGAACGTGTAGCCGTCGCGGCTGATGGCGAGGTAGGCCGAGTGCGTCTGATCCTTAAAATAGACCATGAGGTAGCCGCCCAAGTCCTTTTCCTCGAGCTTGCGCGGAGTCCTCGGCTTTTCCAGCGCGGGAACGATCTCCATGCGCGGCGGCGGGGAGGACTGGGGCGTGGCCACGGCCGTCGGGGCGGACGCCCCCGGCGAGGGGGCGGCGGCGCGGACCAGTCCAGAGAGCGCGGCAAGGACAACGCAGGTGACGACAAAACGGGGGCTTTTCATAGGAAATTATCGGGGCGGAAAGGGCGAGAGCGCTGCGCAACTCACGCGCTCTGGATCTTCCAATACATGTTGTAATGCTGGTGGGCCATCTGGTGGTAAGGAATGAGCGTCACGTCGTTGGGACGTCCAATACCGTCGGTCTTGAACGTCAACGGCGCGCCGGCGGGCTTGATCTTCGCCGGTATGTCGGCGAGCGGGCTGGCGAGGACCGGGATCTCGATCGGGTCGCGGAAGCGGTTGCCGATCTCGCGCTCATTGACCTGCAGGTCGTCGCCGGGCTTCACCTCATGGCCGAGCGCGCCGACAAGCACGAGGGGGCCATACATGACCGCCGCCGTGTCGGTCGTGCCGGGGAGGAGTTCCGTTCGCAGGGCCATGGGCATCTCCACCTCGACCACGTCGCCGGACTTCCACACGCGCCTGAGCGCGATGAAGGAGCCGGGCGCGCGCGAAGTCTCGGCGGCGGCGCCGTTGACACGGACAGCGGCGGTCGCGGCCCAGGCGGGATGGCGGAGCTGAAGCGAAAATTCCTGCGGGGAGGCGGCGGTGATCTCCAGCCGCGTCCTGCCCGCCTCGGGAAACGACGTGGTCTGACGCAGCGTGACGCCTTTTTCCTTCCAGCTCAGCGTCGAGGCGATGAACAGGTTGACGTGGAGCGCGTCGGCCTGCGGCCCGCCGGTCGCGCCGCGAAAATAAATCGAGTCGCCGTATTTGGCGTGGTTCTCGATGCCCGTGCCGGTGCAGCACCAGAACGAGTCGAAGGGCGTGCAGAACAGCTTGAGGTAGCCGGGGCGCGTGGACTGGAAATACGTCATCATGCCCGTGTCGGGATCCTGCGAGCCGAGGATGGTGTTGCAAAGCGTGCGCTCGTAGTAGTCGCCGTAGGCGGCCGTCGGCGTGCGGGCGAAGAGCAGCCGGGTGAGGCGAAGCATGTTGTGGCTGCAGCACGTCTCCATCGTTTTCGCCGACGAGAGCTTTTGCGCGAACTGGCCCACGGGAAAAAAATGCTCGCCGTCGCCGTTGCCCCCGGTGGCGAACGAGCGCGTGCCGGTGACCGTCTGCCAGAAAAATTCCGACGCCGCGCGATACTGCGGCTTGCCGGTGAGCTGATACAGCCGCTCGAAGCCGACGATCTTGGGGATTTGCGTGTTCGAGTGCAGGCCGTCCAACGTGTCGCGGCCTTCGGCCAGGGGCGTGAGCACGGCCTGGTGGCAGAAACGCTCGGCGAGCGCGAGGTGCCGCTCGTCTTTCGTGAGCGCGTACACATCCGCGAGCACCTCGTTCATGCCGCCGTGCTCGACCCCGAGCATGCGCTCAAATTGCGCGTCGGTCATTCCCTTGGTGGCCTCCACCGCCCAGCCGGCAAGTCGCACCAGCACCTCGCGCGCCGGTGCGCTGCCACCGAAAAGGTGGGCATCGCGCAGGCCGGCGTAGATTTTATGCAGCGTATACCAAGGCACACCGGTCACGCGCCGACCGGCGACCATGTTGTCAATTTGCGCCGTGTTGTCGGGGAAGGCGCAGACGAGGCCGGTCTTCGCGGCGTCCTGACATTCCTTCAATTCGCCGACGATGTAGTCCACCCGACGCTTCATCTCCTCGTGGCCGCTCGAGGCATACATGAGCGAGGCGGCGGTGAGATAGTGGCCCAGCGTGTGGCCGTGGGCGCGGATGCCCTCCCACGTTTTCGCCGATTCCCAGCCGCCATAAATCGGCGCCTTGGGCTCGAGGCCCGCGTTGACGCGGAAGTTGTGCAGCAGCCGGTCCGGCTCGAGTTTTAGCAGGTAGGCCTCATTGCGTTTCTGCGCCTCGAGGAACGGGCCGTCGAGCAGACGGACATCGGCCAGCGGGAACGGCTGGAGCCCTGGCGCCGCGGACGGCGGCAAGCCCGCGGTGGCCGGCACGGCCGCGAGCAGGCGCCGAAACGTAACCCCTCCCGCCGCGGCCAACAACGCACCGGATCCCAGCGCCTTGATGACTTGCCGCCGCGGGCGCCACCCAGCCGGGCCGCAGCAACAGGGACATTGATTGATCATGGCGGGAGGCGGATGAGATTGAAGGCCGTGCCGCGGTCAGTTTTTGAACCAAAGCGGAGCGAACGCAAGGAGCGGGAGCTTCGTTTTCATTGGTTTCAGTTTTACGGGGTGGCTGTCGGTGAAAGTGGGTTCGCGGTAGCAGCGGAAGCACTCGTGCGGGAAATCAGTCAGCCTTCACCGCGCGGAGCAGGCCCAGCTTGTACGGCAACGCGCCGTAGTCCCCCCGGTTCTCGGCGTCGCCGATGCCCTGGTAGAGAAACATCAGGTTATTCGGGTCGAGCACCATCCGCTCATCATTGGTTTCACGGATCAATTCACCATGGCTGACCTGGCCCGACCACGGCTCGACGCCGGCTTCGAAAGTCATGTTGGCCTTGCCGGCAAACGGCTTCTCCGGTGTGTCAAACCCCTCCACGGGATACCACTCGCCGTCCAGCTTGTCCGCCACGTAGGCGCGATAATACCGGCCGGCGCCCAGCGCCTCCACGAGGGTGAGGTACTTGTCGGTGCCCTTGATCTTATAGGTGTAGCCGGCCTCGAAGACGGTGTTGCGCGTGCCGCGCATCGCGACGACCGGGTTGCTAAAACCCTTCGGAAAATCGGCGTAGGTCGTCCGGCTGCGGTAGAAATTGCCGTCGTCGCCCGTGAAGAACATATACATATGCGTCCCGTCGCCGATGCAATGGAAGTCAATCGGCAGGTTGGGCATCGGCGTGCCTTGCGCGAAGAACGGCTCGGGCTTGGTCCAAGAGTTGGGGTCGCCGGGGGTCGTGCTGGTGCAGAACACCGGCGGCTGCGTCTGGAAGATGAAATACCACTTCTTCTGCGGCGGGAAGTAGAACATCTCCGGCGCGCATTTGTAGCCGGTGAAGTTCGGGTTGTTGTCCATGTAGTAGAGCGGGGCCTTGGGCGCGTCCTTCCAGTCGGTGAAGCTCAGATGGACCATGTTGAACGCGTTCCGGGTGTTCGACGCGGTGCTGGTGAAGTGGGCCGTCGCGTAGATCTCCCACTTACCGTCAATGAAAGAGATCGTGGGATCCTTGATGGATTGCACGGTGTGCGTGGCGTCGTTGACTGGGACGACGAGCGGGCCGGTGGACACCCACTTGAGGGGCTTGCCGAGCAGGCCGGGCAGGGTGTTGGGGACGGTCGCGTGGATTTCCGGCAGAGGGCCGAGATCAACCGCGCCGCGTCCGCGGCCTCCTCCGCCGCCCCGGCGTCCACCGAGCGTGGCGAACTGCGTCTTCTGCGCGTCGTTGAGCAGGGCGGCGATTTTGGTATTGGCCTCAGTTCGCGCCGTGTCGGCCTTGGTCTGCGCGGCGGCGACCTCGGCCAAGGCTTTGGCCTGCGCGTCAAGCACCGGGGTGATCTGCCTCACCTGCGCGTCAGTGAGGGTGAGCGTGGTCTTGAGCGTGGCGAGGTCGGGCAGCGCGGCGGGAGCCGGCGCGAGGGCAGGCTGGGCCGGGGCGGCGGGAGGAAGGGCAAGAGCGGCCAGCAGTGTAGCGGCGAGGGCGCGGGAAAGGATGGATTTGGTCATGGTGTTTTCAGTTGAAGCGAAACACGGGTTTGATGGTTTGTGCTAAATTTTACTCAGTCAACGGCCTTCCACTTAAACTCCGCGCCGCTCTTGCGGGCGGCGCTGGCACCGAGGGCGGTGGCGGTCACGGGGCCGGGCGTGTTGGGCTGCGTGGTGAGGTAGCGGTGGTTCGCGAGCGACATGAGCATGGTGTCGCCACGCATGAGGTTGACCCATTGGAACGACTCGGCGAGGCCGGGCTGGGCGTTGCCGCGATCTTTAAACCCCACTTCGTCGCCATTGACGGAGACGAATAGGCCGAACGACGACTTGAGCGCCACGCGGCCAAGCCCGAGATCGACCACTTGAAACTTCACCTTCGCTGCATTGGCATCCGCAGCCGCTGCTCTTGCATTGATCAAGGGGGAGAGGCGATTGAGGTCGGAAGACGTGTTGGAAGACAACCCGGTGAAGTCAAAGAGCACGCTGCCGTCAGCACTACTGGTGAGAATGATCGTCTTCCCGACCGGGATTTCGCGCTCAATGCCGCGGGCGCGGGGCTCTTCGACCGTGTAGTTGTCGAAGTCGGCATAGCCGCCGGGCTGGCCCGATGTGTTGAAGCTGAACAGCGCGGGCCGGACGCCTTGGAAGGTCGTGCTGGCCTTGAAGGTTGTCTGAACCGTGCCGCCCAAGGGCGTGAACACCTTGCCGTCGGCGCTCCAACTGAAATCGGCCAGATCGGTCTCGAAATCGCAATGCATCCGCAGCCAGACGTGCGCAGGGGGATTGGCGACGCTGGCCATCGGCGCGGGGGCGGCGGGCGGGGCGGGCGCTGGAGCCGCAGGTGCGGCCGGACCAGCTGGGGCGGCGGCCCCTCGTCCGCCACCGCGCCGGCCGCCGCCGCCACGCGCGGCGACCGCGCCCTGGAACATTTGCAGGGATGTGCTATCGGCGGTTTTCGCCACTCCGATCCAACCATAAGGGGAGGCGATGAATCCCAATCCGGCAATGTCCCCCACGGCCATGCCCGTGGAATCCAGCTCCACGGTCATGGTGGACTCGGGCCCGGGCGGGCGCTGGGCGAGGGAGTTGCGGGCGGCATAAAGATCCGAGGCTGGCAGCGAGTGCAGGCGCAGCACACCGGGTTTTTCGGTGAGCGACCATTTGGTGTCGTCGGGGACATGGTTCCACTGCCACTCCGGGTTGAGCTTGCCACTGTTAAAGCTGTCGTCGTGGACGAAGGCGGGCTTGGGCGGCTGATTGACGCCGGTGTTGGGCTTGACCCATGTGTTGGGAGCGCGCCGGAGATTGCCGGGCAGTCCGACCAAGGGAAAACCATCGTCCCAAGTGATCGGAACCAAGGAGACCATGCGGCCCGCGCTGCCATGGTCCGACATGATGATGGCCCACCACTCGCCGGAGGGCGTGCTGACCATGCCGCCTTGGTGGAGCCAGAGGCCGCGGTCGTTGGCCTGCGTCCTGGCGGGCGTGCCGCTGGGGACGCCGAGCGACTCGCTCGTGACCATCTTGGTGACTTTCCACGGGCCATCAATGGAGTCGGCAACGGCGACAAACTGGTCCACGGGCCCGCCGGGCTGGCAGGAGATGTCCACGTATTTGCCGTTGATCTTGTAGAGGTGGTGGCCTTCGCCCATGCGCTCGGGCAAGGTGCGCTTGGGGGCGTCGGTCTTGAAGGAGCGGAGGTCGGGATTCAGCTCATCAATGGGATACGGGGCGCCGGCGCCCGAGATGACATAGACCTTGCCGTCGTCGTCGAAGAGCACGGAGAGGTCGTGGCGGCCGGGGAGCTGGTTGCGCTCCCACGGGCCGGTGATGGATTTCGAGCGATAGACCATGAGGCCGGCGCCGTTGACGTTGGTGAACACGTAGAACATCCCGTCGTGATAGCGGAGGCACGGCGCCCAGATGCCCTTGCCGTAGATGTTTCCGCCTTCGAGGCGGTAGGCCGGGCCGAGGTCGAGCTTGTCGCCGCAATAGCCAGCCAGCTCCCAGTTCACGAGATCCTTGGAATGCATGAGCTGCACCGAAGGCATCATGTGCATGGTTGTGCCGGCGAGATAGTAGTCGTCGCCGACGCGGATGACATCGGGGTCCTCGAACTCCTCATAAAACAGCGGATTGGAGTAGGTGCCATTGCCGTTGTCGGCGGTCCAGTGTTTGGCCGGAGATCCGCTGCCTGCGGAGGACGGGGAGGAGGAAATGGCCGCACACGGGGCCAGCAAAAGCAGGCCCAGCAAGCCGAGCGGCAGAAAGAGTTTTTTCATGGGGAAAAGGTTGCGGGGCGAAGTTCAGATCGCGCCATGCGGCAAAGAAATGTCAGGGAGAGTGCGCGGAGTAGGTCGGGACGATCTTGGGTGGGGTGGATGAAGGGCATAATCTCACGCTCCTGGCACCAGCGGTCAACCCTGAACCGCGTCACCTGTGACGGCGGGATGACGCCGTTGGGAGCGCGGCCGCCCTCGGCCGCTTCCCCAGCAGTCCGGCCTCGTGTGGGAAAAGTGGTCATGCCCGAGGCCGAATACCGTTTAGGAGCACGCAAACAAGGCGGGGTGGCGGAATGTCGCTGCGCTCGGCAACGGCGACCCCGCCCTACAGCCACGCCAGCCATACGGGCGCAGACTTGCTGCGCCCTTCCGAGGTAGGGCGTGACCGCCGGTCGCGCCGCTCCGTGTTGCCGCGAGCATGAAATCGCCTCGACAGCTACGACGACGGCGGGTTGGCTGCATCTGAATCCCCACAGCCCCGTGCGCGAAATTTGCCCCGTCAATCTTTTCAAACTCCACCCCAGTGGCCCTCCACCGGTTTCACCGGTGAAAGGTAGTGCAGGCTGATAATACAGTTGGGCAAAACGAGTGATGCTCTGCCATAAATGCGGTTTAGCGGAAGCGAGGGTTCACCGTCACAAAATGGTCTTCAGACAGAAGATCGAGGAACATCTATCTCCGCTGTGCGCTGGCCCGTCAGAAGAAGTGAACCCTGCTGTGACGGCTCCGATCGTTGTGCCTCCGGTGCCAGAAATTGTGATCGTTGGTCGCCGTCCGGCAGGCGACAGTGGGCCGCGGAGATTGATAATGAAGCGGCCGGCAGTTGTGCGTGACTTGGCGGCCGCACTTGGGTTGAAGCCGTTCAAGTTAATACCGAGCTAACCCAGTATGTTGGCTTTGTGTCGTTGGGTTCGAAGGTGGAGGACTCGCTGGCACGGAGCGTAGCTGAAAAGCACGGATTCGAGCTATTGTTTGACGATGAGTGATCGCACGAAAAACCTGCCCAACAAGTGGCAGCGGGCGGGAGTCGTCCGGAGGCGGATCTCCATGATTGCGCGGTGGCTTGGTCCGCGCTGCGGACTGAACCGCAGACCGCTGCGAGGGCGATGCGGATGTGCCGGAACTCGGCGTCGAGCTCGTGTGTGCCGCGCAAAAAGTCCTGCAGGCACTTGAGCAGGCAGGTCGGAAAGTACGGGCCATAGCAGGCCGGATCGCCTTGGGAGCGGATGGCGTCAAGCCGCGCGCGCAGCAGGGACCGGTAACGGCGGGGGAACAACAAGGGGACCAGCTTTCGGACCGCCGGCGGGTGACCAAACTGGGAACCGCCGGGTGGACATTTTCTTGGTTTCATGGCCGCCCCATTTGTGCCAGACTTAGCCCCCATGATCCTCCTTGGTGTCAACATTGACCACTGCGCCACGCTCCGGCAGGCGCGCTACCGGCAGGCGGCGGCCACGGCAGGCGGCGCGGTTGAGCCCGATCCGGTCACCTTCGCCCTGCTCGCCGAACACGCCGGAGCCGACGGCATCACCGTCCACCTGCGCGAGGATCGCCGCCACATCCAGGAGCGCGATGTGTGGCGGCTGCGCGAGGGCATCGCCACGCGCCTCAATCTTGAGATGACCTGCACGCCCGCCATGACGCGCTTCGCCCTGAAGCTGCGGCCTGACTCCGTCTGTCTCGTCCCTGAAAATCGCGCCGAAATCACCACCGAGGGAGGGCTCGACGTCCTCGCCCACCGCCGCCGCGTGGCCAAATGCGTGGACGCGATGAACGCCGCCGGCATCGCGACCAGCCTTTTCATTGACCCCGTCGCGGCACACATCCAGCTCGCGGCCGAGCTCGGCGCGCCATGGATCGAGCTGCACACGGGCGCGTATGCCCACGCCTATTTTTCCCGGCGCCGCGCGAAACAGCTGGGCCGCCTGCGCGACGGCGCGGTCCGCGCCCACGGCCTTGGCCTCGTCGTCAACGCCGGCCACGGCATCAATTACGTCAACATCGCCGAGTTACGGATGCTCCCGCACATCCACGAGCTGAACATCGGCCACAGCATCGTGAGCCGCGCGCTTTTCACCGGCCTCGGGGAAGCCGTGCGTGAGATGAAGGCGCGGATGAATCCATGAAGCAGCGGGCAGTGAGTAGCGAACATCCGCAGGCGCACGCTTCTGGTTTTCTACTCGCTACCCGCTACTCACTACCCGCTACTTTCCCCATGAGCCTCACCCTTCCTCCAGGCGGCATCCTGCTCGGCCTCGGCTGCGACCTCATCGAGATTGAGCGCATCCGCGGCGTGCTGGAGCGGCAGGGCGAGCGGTTTCTCGCGCGGGTGTTCACCGACGAAGAGCGCGCCTACTGCCTGGGGATGAAGCATCCGCACAAACATCTCGCCGCCCGCTGGGCCGCCAAGGAGGCCGTGGCGAAATGTTTCACCACCGGCATCAGCGCGGAACTGGGCTGGAAGTCCGTCTCCGTTTACCATGGTGCGCGCATGGAACCGCTGGTCCGCCTCGACGCACCGGCCGCCGCCCTGCTCCACCGTTTCGGGGGCACGGGCGTGATGCTCACCCTCTCGCACACCGAGACCGCCGCTATGGCCGTCGCCGCCCTCGTAAAGGCGGCATGACCGCACCCGTTTCGCCCATGACTTTTCCCGCGCATCCCATCCTGACCTGCGACGCCGCAGGCGCATTCGAGCAAACCCTGTTCGGCGGCGACGAAGCTCGCGAATGGACCGCGATGCAAACCGCCGGCCGCGCCGTGGCGGACGCCGTGCTCGACGACTACGAGGAAATCGGCGGTTTTCCGCCAACGGGCCGCGTGCTGGTGCTCGCCGGCAAAGGCCACAACGGCGGCGACGCACTCCTCGCCACGCAGGCCATCCTGAAGAAATTTCCGGCGGCCAGCGCCGAGGTGGTCTTTGGCTTTGGCGAACGCCCACTGCGTCCGCTCGCGGCACGGGCGTGGCGCGAGCTGGCGTTGTTCGCGGGCTCGCGCGTGACGGTTGGGGACGCAGGCAGCCCGTCCGCGCTCCCCTACGACCTCGTGCTCGATGGCGTCTTTGGCTTCCAGTTCCGCCCGCCCCTCGACCCGGCGACCGCCGCGCTACTCGCGCGGGTGAACGCGCTTCCCGTCCGTCTGCGTGCCGCCGTGGATTTGCCGAGCGGCCTCGGGGTACCGGACGCCTTCCATGCCGATTTCACCTACGCCACGGGCATCGTCAAAGCACCGTTGCTCACGCTGCCCAACGCGGGCCGCGTCCGCTATCTTGATCTGGGTTTCTTCGATACCGCCGGTGCCGCTGAGGCCGGTCGAGAGCCGCCGGCAGCGGAGGACAATTTTGTTCTCACCGGCGGTGTGCTCGCGCCGTTACGCCGGCTGCGTTCGCCGCACACGGACAAGCGGAGCCATGGCCACCTGATCGTCATGGGCGGCTCGCGGCAGTATCCGGGCGCAGTGCTGATGAGCGTGCAGGCGGCGCTCCGCAGCGGTGCGGGGCTGGTGACGGCGTTCGTGCCTGAACCGCTCGTGGCGGCTTTTGCCGCGTGCGTGCCCGAGGCGATGTGGAACGGCTGTCCGATCACGAAGGCCGGTGGGCTCGCCAAGGAGGTTCGCGAACTGCTGCGCCCCTACACCGGGCGCGCCACGGCGTGGCTCCTCGGACCGGGCCTGGGGCGCGAGCCGGAAACGCTGGAATTGTTGCGTGACGTCATCATCGCGGCGGAGGCGCCGCTCGTGCTTGATGCCGACGCGCTCCAGCCTGACCTCGTGCGGGCGGGCAAGATGCCTCGCGTGCTCACACCGCACGCGGGCGAACTCGCGCGGATCGCGGACGGACACGATGTCCACTCTCTCAGCGAGATCGCCAAGGCGGTCATCGTCGCCAAGGGGCCGGTGACTCACATCACCAGCGACCGCACGACGTGGCACAGCTTTTTTGGCGGGCCGGTGCTGGCGCGGGGTGGCAGCGGCGACGTGCTCGCCGGACTGATCGGCGGGCTGGCCGCGCAAACGCCGGGCGACCTGCCCGGCGCGGCGGCGCGCGGCGTAGTGTGGCAGGGCCGCGCGGCGGACTTGCTCGCGCGGGCTCACGGGCAGGTTGCGGTGACGACGACACAGTTGCTGGATTTTCTGCCGTCAGCGTTGAGAAAGGAGGCATCATGAGAGCGGGCGAAACAGAACTGACCACCACGCAGGCGCTGCTTGTGCTGAATGCGCTGCCAAACATCGGACCGATCACGCTCAACCGACTGCTCGCGGAGCTCGGTGGCGATCCGCGCAGCGTGCTGGCGGCTGGCGCGCGACGGCTGGAGTCGGTGCGCGGCGTGGGGCCGGCCATCAGCGCGAGCATCACCGGCTGGCGGGAAAATTTTGACCTCGCACGGGAGGAGGAGCGAATGGCGCAGGCAAAGGTGAGCTTCGTCACCACGGGTGACGCGGCCTATCCGAAGCTGCTGCGCGAAATCCACGACCCGCCCATCGGGCTTTATCGGAAGGGCGGCCACGAATTTGGCCAGCCGTGCATCGCGATGGTCGGCTCGCGGCGGACCACGCTCTACGGGCAGAGCGTGGCGAAGAAATTCGGCGCGGAGCTGGCACGGCTGGGCTTTTGCATCGTCAGCGGGCTGGCGCGCGGCATTGATACGGCGGCGCATGAGGGCGCGCTGTCCGTCGGCGGCAAGACGGCGGCGGTGCTTGGCACAGGGATTGACCTGATCTATCCGCCGGAAAACCTCGCCCTCTACCGGCAGATTGAGGCCAGCGGCGCGATTTTGTCGGAATTTCCGTTTGGGCGGCGGGCGGACCGGCAGTCGTTTGCCATGCGGAACCGCATCATCGCCGGGATGTGCGAAGCCGTGATCGTGGTCGAAAGTGACGCCGGCGGCGGCTCAATGATCACGGCAAAATTTGCGGGCGAACAGGGGCGGCTGCTGTTCGCGGTGCCCGGGCGCATTGACCAGGCGACGAGCGCGGGCTGCCATCAACTCATCCGCGACGGCGCAACGCTGCTGACGAGCGTGGACGACATTCTGGGCGAACTCAATTATCTCGACGGGCTGCGGCCCGGGCCGATTCCCGAGAAGGCGGGGTCGGGCGTAAGCGGCGTGGTGGCCGGGGCCGCGCAGCTTTCGGAAGACGAGAAAAAGGTTTTCGCGGGTTTCGCGGGCGGAGCGCTCGTGTCGTTGGACGCATTGGCGGAGCAGACGGGGCTGCCCGTCTCCCGGCTCTCAGGGACGCTGATGATGCTGGAGCTGAAACGGCTGATCGTAAAGCGGGCCGACGGGACGTTTGAGGCGCGCGGGTGAAGACGGAATTAATTCAGAAACCAGGAAGCCATGAATCAGAGGCCCGGATCATTTCATGGCTTCCTGGCTTCTGAATAGAATTTGGGGGTTGAATTTGATTTCGGCTCAGCCCGGGGGCCACGTCATTTGGCGATGGGCGAGGAGGTGGATATGCAGGTGCGGGACGCTCTCGCAGGCGTGCGGGCCGTGGTTCACGACGAGGCGGAACCCTTCGGCGAGTTGGAGTTTTTTGGCGACCGAGCCGGCGGTGAGCAGGAGATGGCCGAGGAGGGCTTGGTCGGCGGCGGTGGCCTCGCCGACGCGTGGGATGGGTTGCTTCGGGATGATGAGCAGGTGGATGGGCGCGGCGGGCTGGATGTCGTGGATGACGATGCAATGTTCGTCCTCGTGCTCGATGCGCGCAGGAATCTCGCGGGCGATGATTTTTTGGAAGATGGTCATTTAACAGGGAATGGAGAGAACGGAGAATGGCGGAGGTCGGCCTGTGGCCTCGGTAACATGGTTTCTTGGCTGCTGAATTTTACAGTCGGGAGGCGGAGTTGATTTTGGATTGGGATAATTAGAAGTCACGAAGCCAAGAGACGGAGGATGGATCGCGGAAGCTCGGTGGAGCGAAAGGGCGGAAAGCTGAGACGGAGGTTTGGTTCTTGTTTCTTGGATTCCTGCTTAACCCACCCACGCCCTACCTGCCTAGGTGGGCGGCGAAGAAGTCGAAGATGTCAGCGATGGCGGCGGAGGGGGCTTGGTCGTGGTTCGCACCTTGGTAACTTTTCACCACCACCGAACCACCATTCTGGTTGATCGCCGCCGCCATTGCGATGGCAGGCGGCCCGTTCCCGGCGTCGGCGGTGCCATAGAAAAGAAAATAGGGCGTGGCCTTCACGCGGTCGAATTGGTAGCCGGGGCCGGGCTGCGCGTTGGAGCCGCCGATGGCGATGGCGGCCCAGTTCTCCGCAAACTTAGGCCCGAGGTAATGCGCCCCCTGCCCGCCCGCCGAGTAGCCGAATAGGAAGGTGCGTTTCGGGTCTATCGGGTATTCTTTTTTGATGAGATCGAAGACGTGCATCGCATCCTGCTCGCTCCACTCGGAGCGCACGAGCGCGGGCGTCACCGAGCCGTTGACGCCGCCGAAGCCCGCGCCGCCGCGTGCGCCCCGGCCACCACGGCCGGCCACACCCGCGAGAGGCGGCCCAAAGTTTTGCGGCGTGGCGACTGCTCCGGCCACCCCGCGCGTCCCGACGCCGGGGGCACCGCGAAAGCCGTTGTTGTAATTGTAGCCCGCATTGGGAGCGTAGCCGAGCGGGGCGACGAGCATGAAGCCGTGTTTCTCCGCCGTCCTGGGGATGATGTGGTCGTCGCGCTCGAAATAAAAATCCTGGTCGCGACTGTTGCCGTGCAGGATGAACACCAACGGCAGCGCGGCCTTGCCGTCCCACGTTGATGGCACGAAGACCCGGTAGGGCAAAATCTCGTCTGCCTCAGCCATGTGGTAATGCCGTACGGTCTCGCCACCCGCACGCCACACAGGGTCATGGCCGGCCTCAAGCGCAGCGAGCAGTTCCCCCGATCTTTTCAGCCCGGCCGTGAAATCGTAGAGCGTGGGTGCGCCCGCCTGGTTCAGACCGAACTCGGGGTTGCCCGTGCTGGAGCCGAAGACGCGTTTGCCGAGGTTGATCACGCGCGCGAGGTCAAACGGATAACGGATGCTCGCCTTCGCGCTGTCGTGGCCATCAATGAGGGCGAGGCGTGGCTCGAACTCCGCGAGCTTCGTATCGAGACCGGCGACGAGCTTGGCCGAAACTTGGAAGCTGCCAAGCAACGTGGCGCCGGCCCAGACTTCGGCACGGCATTGGTAGTCGCCGTTGGCGACGCCAGCGAGATTGAGTGCGAACGGCCACGGTTGGCTCGCGAGGTTGACGCCGAAGACGAACGTCTCGCCCAGCTCGCGTACGAGCTTCGGCGCGGCGTCCGCGGTGTAGAGCGCGACCTTCAGCCGCAACGCGCCGGGGGCGGCGTAGGAAACGGGCGCGGTTTGCGCGAGCCAGACCATCATCGGGTGGGTCGGGTCGGCGATGACGCGGTCCGTGCGAAACACGAGCGACTGGGCAAACGCGGTCTGCGCGGCGGACGCGGGAACTGCGGCTTCAGGCGCGGGCGCGGGAGCTTGTGCCGGCGCGCGCACGGCAAACGTGAACAGCAGGCCGAGGGCGAGCAAAGTGGGAAAAATTACTTTTGTCATGGAGAACGATAGAATTGATCAGGCGTTCGTCTGGGTTGCAGCGTCAGTGACGAGCCTCCTGTGAAATCGGGACGGTGCATGGAAGCTGAGGGAGTTTTCCAAAGGATTGCAATCAGGGCTGTTCACGCCTGCCTGTCAGGACGGTAATCCCGACGAACCGCCGCGGCTCGCGCCGAGCAAGGAGCAGTTTCCAGCCGAGTAAATTAGCGGGAACGGGCGGTGGATCAGGGATCACCCGATGGCGGATGAAGATCCCTGCGTGTAAAGTAGCAATATCCTTTCCCGACGACATGCCCCTTCATACAAATCGCAATCGGCCGACCCGCACCATGGCGCAGGAGCGTGCCCGCGCACTGGCGTTGATCGCAGGTTATGTTCCGCCGCATGTCTCCCAAAGAAATTACGAAGACGCAAAGATCGAACTGACCGGGGAGACAGAATTTGATCGTCAGGAGTCGGTTCTCGAAGCGCATTGATTAGCAGCAAGCTCATTCACCCTTAGCAGCGTGCGCCACCGCCCGAGATGAAGCCGTATTCCAACGCTTCCTCCCAAAGGCGGCTTTCGCCATGGCCGAAGGAGGAATAAAATTCTCCGTTCCAAGGTTCGCTCGCGCGGTCGGGCTTGGTGGCGGCGGCATTGATCTGCGCTTCGACTGGATCGAGCAGCCATGCGCGACTGAGAAGAAGCTCGGCCCCGAATTGGAAGACCTGAAAAAAGAGAACGTTGATCGCGAGGTCGCGGTCATTGAGATATTTGACGATACGCTCGGTGCTGGAGTCGAGGGAGGACGCAACGACGACGATCTGATGGGTTTCGTTCAGGGTCTCCTCATCAAGCTCATGGCCGAAGCGAGCTTTGAAATCCTCCTTGAGGTTTCTGCCGTTGGTGAAACGCCCATAGATCGCCGCGATTCTCTCAGCGGTCAGCACTTCCACCCATGAGGCGTAATCGATGGCCTGGGCGATCACATCGCGCGGTGTTTGGTTACGCTTCAGCTCAATGAGAACAATAGAGGCGTCGGGGGCGATGGCGAGCAGGTCAATGCGGCCGCCCAGCTCGGTGATTTCCTGCCGGCCAATGAGCATCCAATCGTCCGACAAAATAGCCGGCCGGGCGACGATCATGTCTTCGAGCTGCTCTTCGCTCGAGAGCACAGTTTCCATAACAACTCGAAGGCGGCGTTGCGCCTGCCGACTCGGGAAGGCGACCCCGTGCCAGGCGTCCGGGGCGCGGTCAGAACCAACTCGAATTATTGGAATCTGAAACTGACGAGGACGGGCGATGGCAAAACTTACACCGGTGTGAGCCTGTTGCCGATGGGAGCGGCCGGGACGGGCAGACCACCAAGCGACCCCATTCCGGCCGGTGGCGTACTGACTTTCACCCTAGCCTTGAGCAACTGGGGATTCCCCTCTGGTGAAATGGATTACCAAGCCGCCCGGGAGGCCGGTTTCGGAAATAGGCCAAACCCGCTGCCTTTGGTGCCTGGAACTTACCGAGCCACCATGAACGTCCGCTTTCCCAGCCAGCCGGAGCCGGACAGCGACCCGACCCCGGTATGGAAGGGCGACGCCGTGCTCAGTAATCAGGTGGAAATCGTTATCGCGCCAGCCACCGAGACGAAAGGCCCGCCGCCGACCAGGTCCAGCCAGCCACCATCGCCTCGGGCCGGGCAATGACGCAGTTTGCTGTTTTTGGGCAAAGACGTCATGATTTCACCCGTCTGTCCAGCGAACTGACGCGCCAAGCGCCGTTCCATAATTCGATTGTCGAGGCAATAGATTGGCGACGGCAAGGCCCAGCGGTTCAAATATTGCCGTTGATGATCTATGTCTGAAATTCTCAACAAGGCGCGTGCAGATCAAGCTGACGCGAGGCGGGGCCGGCCAACGGGAAAGACCGCAAGGCCGGCCGCCTGCACGGCCAATGCAGCGACGCTGCCGTGGCTGTGAACGGGCCGCACACGTCCCCGGACATTCCTAAACCTACGGTAAAACGCCCGATTTGGCCGATTTCATTCTAATCCCGGTGACGCGCTGATTTTCCCTTCGTAAGTTCCTGACCTACGCGCTCGTTCGGGCTCTTTCGGGATTTTTCGGCTGATTCTTAAACCCCACGGGAACCCTCATCATGCGGCGAAAAATGGGCAAATCTCAAACTGGCGGAGGGGGGGGGATTCGAACCCCCGATACGGTTTTACCCGTATAACGCTTTAGCAAAGCGCCGCTATCGACCACTCAGCCACCCCTCCGGAACAGGGATGCGCAGGCAATCGCGCGCCGGTCCGGAGTGCAAGCGCGATTTCGGTTCGCCGCCGCAAAAAACAAAAATGGGGCGCAGTTGCGCCCCATGGGGAAAATTGCGGCCGAGGGCGGCCGCGCTCCCGTCACAGGCTCCGCGCCGCCGCGACGACGGCTTCGGCGGTGATGCCGAGCTCTTTCATCACGGTGCCGCCGGGGGCGCTGATGCCGAAGCGGTCAATGCCGATCACCTTGCCGTCGAGTCCGGTGTATTGGTGCCAGAGGCCGGTGACGCCGGCCTCGATGGCGACGCGCTTGCGGCACGACGCAGGCAGGACTTCCTCGCGGTAGGCGGCGGGCTGGCGGTTGAAGCGCTCGAAGCTGGGCACCGACACGACACGGACGCCCGAGCCCAAAACCTTCGCAGCGGCGACGGCGTGCTGCACCTCGCTGCCGGCGGCGAGCAGGATGTGCGTGAGCGCGGAGGTTTCCCGGACGGCGATGTAGGCGCCCTTGAGCACGCCTTCGCGGCGCACGGCCACGGGGATGTCGTTGAGCAGCGGCACGGCCTGACGGGTGAGCGCGAGCAGTGTGGGTCCGTCGGTGCGCGCGAGGGCGGCGACGTAGGCGCCGGCGGTCTCCTCGGGGTCGGCGGGGCGGATGACGTCGAGGTTGGGGATGACGCGCAGGCCGGAGACGGTCTCCACGGGCTGGTGGGTGGGACCGTCCTCACCAACGCCGACGGAGTCATGCGTGTAGATATAGATGACGGGGAGCTTGGAGAGCGCGGCGAGGCGCATGGGGGGGCGGGAGTAATCGGCGAAGACGAGGAAGGTCGCGACACTGGGGCGGAAGACGCCGTCGTAGGCGACGCCGTTGGCGATGGCGGCCATGCCGTGCTCGCGGATGCCGTAGCGGAGGTTGCGGCCGGCGCGGTTGGAGGGGTCGAAGTCCTTGTCGGCGGCGATATAATTGAGGGTGGAGCCGTGGAGATCGGCGCTGCCGGAGATGAGCAGGGGGAGCGCGGCGGCGAGCGGCTGGAGCACGGACTGGCCGGCGGCGCGGGTGGCGAGCTTGGCGTCGGCCGGGAACGCGGGGATTTTGGCCGACAGGGCGGCGGCGTCGGGCGCGGTGCCGGCGGCGCCGAGCAGCAGGGCCTGGTCGGGGTTGGCGGTGCGCCAGGCGTCGCGGAGCTTCAGCCATTTCTTATAGGTGCGGACGAGGCGTTGCTTGTGCGCGGCAAAGTGCGCGCGCACGGCGTCGCTGACAAAGAAGTGCTGATCGGCGGGAAGGCCGAGGCCGGCGCGGGCGCCGTCGGCAAATTTGGCGCCGCCCTCGCCGTGGCCCTTCGAGGTGCCGGCCACCTCGGGGATGCCCTTGGCGATGGTGGTCTTGGCGACGATGAGCTGCGGCCGGCCGCTCGTGGCCCGTTTGGCCTTGGTGAGCGCCTTGAGGACGGCGGTCAGGTCGTGGCCGTCAATCGTCTGCGTGTCCCAGCCGATGGCCTTGAACCGGGCGGCGGCGTTTTCGCTCTGGGTCTTGTTCGCCATCGCGTCGAGCGTGACGTCGTTGGAGTCGTAGAAGAGGATGAGGTTGTCGAGCTTCTGGTGCGCGGCGAAGGCGGCGGCCTCCATGGCCACGCCCTCCTGCATGCAGCCGTCGCCGGCGAGCGCGATCACGTGGTAGTCGAAGAGCGCGTGTTCGGGGGTGTTGAAGCGGGCGGCAGACATCTGGCCGGAGAGCGCGAGGCCGACGGCGTTGGCGATGCCCTGCCCCAGCGGGCCGGTGGTGCACTCGACGCCGGGCGTCTCGTGAAACTCGGGGTGGCCGGGGGTCTTGCTGCCGAGGGCACGGAAGTTCTTCACCTCCTCCAGCGAAAGCTCGTAGCCGCTGAGGTGGAGCCACGAGTAGAGAAACATCGAGCCGTGGCCGGCGGACAGGACGAACCGGTCGCGGTTGGCCCAGCGGGGCGCGTCGGGGTTGTGGACCAGCGCGTGACCGTAGAGCACGGCGCCGATCTCGGCGCAGCCGAGCGGCAGGCCGAGGTGGCCGGAGTTGCACTTGTGGACGGCATCAATGGCAAGGCCGCGGGCCTGATTGGCTGCGAGGGCGAGGAGTTCGGTGTTGAGTTTCATCGGGTGAAGCAGGGAGTGAGGCGACGAGCTAAGAGCTTCGCGCGGCGGCGGGGAAGAACGAAATCGGCGGCCGGCTCAGTTGGTCCGGAAGCCCAGGGCGGCGAGCTCGCTCAGGTGAAACGGCGCGCTGGCCAGCAGCTCCTGCAGTTTTGCCAGCGCCTCCGGGAGGGTGGCCGCATCGAAGGAAGCCGCGCCGTCGTCGGTGTCGTGAACCTGCACGGTCCAGCTGGGCGTCGCGCCGGGGTGCGGGACCTCGAACACCGAGCCGTAGAGATAATTGCCCGGCAGCCCGGGATGCGGACCCGTGCCGGGCACGAGAAACAGGCTGTGGGCCGGATCATGGATGCCGGGCGCGATGGCGCCGTGATGCTTGCGATGGTGGACGGGACGGCCGACGACTTTCAGCCGGTGGCCCTCCGCCCTGGCGCGCAAGGCGGCGGGGAGCGACGCCAGATAGCGGTCGAAGATGGCCGCGTTGCCCTCCAGCGCGGTGACATCGGCCGTGCCGGCGGCGACCGCGTCGAGATTGCCCGCGTGAAACAGCGGCAGCCGCGCGAGCAGGCGCGCGGTCACGTGGCCGTCCTTGTGATCGGCCGAGGCATAAACCTGGTGGGTGGCGTAGAGCCGCCCGAGGGCATCCTGATAGGTGGGCGTGTGGGGCACCGCGCCGACAGGGCTGTGCTCGATCATCTCAAGGACGGTCTGGTCAAACGGCGCGTGGGGGTCAGACGGCATGGTGGACGCAGTCAAGCCGGCCGCCCCGCGCAACACGAGAGCCATCTCAAGAAGATTTCAGGCCCGACCGGCGGCATGGGCCCGGACGCACGCGCCCGCCGAAAAACACCGGCCGGCTCCCGCCGCCAAAGCCGGACAACAAAAAAACGCCGGCGGTGAGGCCGGCGTCGAAAGCCATGGAGGCGGCGCTTACTTTTTGCCGCCGGATTTCTTGGCCGACTTCCCGGATTTTTTGGGCGAGGCGGCTTTGGATTTCTTGGCGGAGGAGGCTGGTTTGGATTTTTTCACGCGCCATTGTCCCTGCATTTGAGAGCCATTGCACGCGCTAACTTGTGCCAATCGCAGATTTTTTCCGGCGCGAATCCGCCGCTGTTTCCACGCAGAAAAGCCCGGGTGACGCCGGCTCCAACCTCAGGCCGGTTTGTAACGCATTAGATTACAAACCGGCGTGTGACCAGACGGGCGGACACAATCTGCTCGTCGCCGGCGCGACCAAAGCGCAGCGTGAATCCCGTGCCCGAAGCCGTCATCACGCCCGATCCCGCCCTCGCCGCCGCGTTTGCCAAGATGAAACTGGCCGGCGCACGCCGGCATGTGTTCCTGTGCGTGGGGCCGGACTGCTGCGCACCGGCGGCGGGACTGGCGACGTGGGAAATCTTAAAGTCGCAGCTCGCCACGCTCGGCGTGCCGGCGCTGCGGACGAAGGCCGCGTGCCTGCGCGTCTGCACCGGCGGGCCGTGGCTGGTCGTCCATCCCGACGGCGTATGGTATGGCGGAGTCACACCGGAGCGGTGCGAACGCATCGTGCGCGAACACCTCGCCGGCGGCCGGCCGGTGGCGGAGTGGGTGGCGGCGACGCAACCGCTGGAGGCGGTGCCTGAGAGACAAGAGGGGGCTTACCCACTGTTCACACGGCAGGGACGGACCTGAAAATTTCCAGGCAGTGACGCCGTTTGGAAATCTCGAACAGCGAGCCGAGACTGCGCGCTCCATCCACAAACGTCAATATGCGTCACCACCGATTCCTAGCTTCTGTCACCGAGGCCGCAGGGCGACCTCAGCCATTATTCTTCTCCGATTTTCGCGATCCCTCCGACCAATCCAGACTGTAAAATTCAGAAGCCAAGTTACCGAGGCCGCAAGGCCGACATCAGCCAACCAAGAACGAAGCACCAGCACCAAGCACCGATTGTGCGCGCGTCGCGCCTGTCGCTTCGATCAGTAACAGCCTTTCAGTCTTTCAGCTCCCAGCTTTTGCCCTCTCCGGACTCCTTCCATCCTTGTATCCTCCGGCCTCCTACTTCACCTCAAACGGCAGCCGAACGCTCGCGGTTGAAAATGTCTTCGGCACGCCTGCAAACATGTCCACGTCGAAGGTCTTGCCGATGTTGTTCCCGGAGAGGTCCTCGATGATCGTCGGCACCACAATTTGGAGCGGCCCCTTGGGCCACGGCTTGGCCGGAACAAAGCCCCAGCGGCGCTCCTGCGTGCCGAGCACGGCCTCCCCGTCAATCGCCTCGCCCGCCGGCGTCGTCACGGTGAGCAGACGCAGCGCAAGCGCCTGGTCGAGCGGCTCGCCGAACTCGACCGACAACGGCGCACGGGTGCCGGCGGCGGGTGCGCTCAGCTTCCAGCCGGTGGGTTCCAGCGCGGTGCGGTCGGCCGGGCCGGCGCGAAATTCTTTCCGAAACGATTTCAGCAACGGCCGCCCCGCGGCGTCGCGCCAGGCGGCGTCAATCACGAGCGCGTAGCTTTTGCCTTCCTCAAACACCGGCCCGACTTCGACGAGGGGGCGGACTCCGCGCTTGATCCGGCCGGGGTCAATGAAAAGGGTGAGCCGGGTCATGCCCGCGTCCCACAGCTCGTCGGCGATCTTGAGAAACGGCAGCTTGATTTCCTGACCCGCCGCATCGAGCAGGCGGACGTGATCGAGGCCCGCGCCTTCGGCCATCGGGGCGGAGAACTGGACGTAAAACTTAAGCAAATTTTCCGGCAGCATCTCGGCGCTCGGAAAAATTTCGGCGACGACGGTGCTCGGCGGCGTGGTGTCGGCAGGCAGCTGATATTGTGCAACCAACGGTCCGCCCGGCCCCGTCCGAAACTCCGCCCGGTAGCTGACGCCGCGCGCGAGCGGAAACTGCGGCGAGAAGCGCACGCGACCTTCCTGCACGCGCCACGCGCCGAGCATCGGCGTCGGCAGCGCGGCTTTACGCTCGGTCGCCGCCGGCGCGCTGGGTGACGTGGCCAAGGGTATGGCAAACACCGGGAAAAGCGTCGCCCAAGCCTCGGGCGTCTGGTCGCCGCGCGCCAGTGCAGCCACCGTGTCAGCGGGCAGGCCCGTGACTTCGACCACGGCGACATCGGCGGCATCCACACTCCAGCGGATGGATGGCGCGGTCTGCGCCGCAGCCTCCGCTGCTGCCCGCGCCGACTCAGGTCCGGGAACGGCTACAAGCAAAACTGCGGCAACAAAAAGCCAGCCCGCCCGCCATACCCCGCCGAAACGGGTTGTGGGCCGGGCCAAGCTGGCCGGATGAGGGGCGGCGACGTGTGCCGCGCGACTCACGGGAGCGCGAGCGTTTCCAGATTATTAAGCACGCTGGCATCCGCACCCGGGCGACGAACGACGAGGGCAGAGCGGCCGTCAAGGCGGTCCATCTGGTCAACACCGGTCCAGTCCACTTTGGTGAAGGCGAGACCGCCGATGTTCGGAACGCGCTCGGTGAGAGCGGGTGCGCCCGCGACCTGCTCGGCGGCGACTTTCATCACGCCACGAGCGCTGTTGGTGAGGAGGAGATAGTCCTTCCCTTCCTTCTGATAGACAATCATGTCGAGCGGCAGATTGCCGTTGCCGAACTCTGCGATGGTCTTGCCTTGGATTTTCGCGCCGGGCTTGAGGTCGTTAAGGGCAAACTCCACGAGCGGGGTGCAAAGATAGGCGGCGAGCAGCTTCTGCTCCTTGGCGACGCTGTAGGCGACAAAGGTGAGCACGGGAGCCTGCGTCTCAAACCGGTTGTGCGAAGTGTGGAAGATTTCCACCGTCGTGCCGGCGACCGCCGTCTTGAAGGGGAACGGGATGGAGCGCAGCGTGGACGAAAATTCCTCGTTGGCGAGGCCGGCAATGATCACGCGACCGTCGTTGTAGGCGAGGTCGGTGATGGACTGGAGACGGCGGTTTTGCTGCTGGCGGCCGTTGCCCACGAGGCCGTCAACCGGCGGGTCGGGCAGTTCGGCGCGGGAATACTTCACTTTTTCCAGCGAGACGGCCTCGAGCTTGCTGTCGGCCTTGACGCGGAGCAGCACGGGGACGGCATCGGGGCCGGTGCCGCGCGAGACCGTGAGATAGGCCTGCCGGGAGATGGGGTTGACCGCGAGGTCGTTGATCTTGATCTGCGCGGCCTCGGTGCCGAGGAGCGCGGCGATCTTCTGGTTGAGGCCCTCAATCTTGATAGTCGCACCGTCAGGAGCGGCCTTGGTGTCCTCCGTGGCGATCGCAAAAATGGCCGCAGACTTCGCGTCGGCTACGAAAAGCACCCCATCGGGGCCAAACGTGATCTGGGACATGGACTTGAAGGCGGGTTTGCCTTCGGTCATACCATCGGTGAGCGCGGCGCGGACGCCGGTGGAGAGCAAGCCGAACGCAAGCGCGGCGAGAACGAGGGGACGGGCGGGTGTTTTCATGGGGGGAGTGTCGGGTTCGGGGAGCGTGTGGGACGGGCGGGATAGACCCACGCTGCGCGCTGAAGTTCCCGCGTCCGTCTCTCACCGTCAAGTTCAAAGCCACCCGCCCCCACCCCTTCCTCTTAACGTCTTCTTGATTCCGTCTCCCGTCTTCTGTCTCCTGACTCTTCCACGCCTTCCTTCTTCCGTCCTCGGGTTCAGCCGTTCAGCTCTTCAGCTTTTCCTCCCCGTCCTCCATCTCCAGACTTCTGGCTCCTCCCATCCTGACTCCTTTTCCAATGACCTCCGCCGAGATCCGCCAGTCCTTCCTCGATTTCTTCGCCTCACAAGGCCATACGGTTGTCCCGTCGTCGTCGTTGCTGCCCGACTCCCCCGGCCTGCTCTTCACGAATGCCGGCATGAACCAGTTCGTGCCCATTTTCCTAGGCGATCGCGCGCCGGATGTCTCCAAATGGGCGGGTGCCCGCCCGTCCAAGGACACCCGGGCCGCCGACACCCAGAAATGTATCCGCGCCGGCGGCAAGCACAACGACCTCGAGGATGTGGGCTTCGACACCTACCATCACACCCTCTTTGAGATGCTGGGCAACTGGTCCTTCGGCGACTATTTCAAGAAAGAGTCGCTCACGTGGGGCTGGGAATTGCTGACCAAAGTGTGGGGCATGCCGCCGAAGCGCCTTTTCGCCACCGTTTATGCGCCCAAGCCCGGCGACCCCTCTGAGTTTGACCACGAGGCCAACGCCATCTGGACGGAGATCTTCAAGGCCGCCGGACTCGACCCGGCCGTCCATATCGTCCACGGCAACCGCAAGGACAACTTCTGGCAGATGGGCGACACCGGCCCCTGCGGCCCCTGTTCCGAAATCCATTTCAACCTGCTCCCGTCCGACGACGAGGCGGCAGGCCGCGCGCTCGTCAACTCCTCCTCGCCCCGCTGCATCGAGATCTGGAACCACGTCTTCATCCAGTTCAACGCCAACGCCGACGGCACCTTCTCCCCGCTCGCCGCCAAGCACGTGGACACCGGCATGGGCTTCGAACGCGTCGCCGGCATTTACGCCACGACCGGCGGCTTCAAGGACTTCGCTAAGGACCCGTCCAACTACGCCGCCGACGTCTTTACACCGCTTTTCCAAAAGATCGCCGCCCTCTCCGGCAAAACCTACACCGCCACCGTCCCGACGAAGCGTGAAGGCCTCACCGAACAGGAAAACACCGACGTTGCCTTCCGCGTCCTCGCCGACCACGCCCGCTGCGTGAGCTGTGCAATCGCGGACGGCATTCTTCCCGGCAACGAAGGCCGCAACTACGTCATCCGCCGCATCCTCCGTCGCGGCATTCTCTACGGCACCAAACTCGGCTTAAAGATCGGTGATTTTTCGCAGCTCGTCACGCCCGTCGTTGAATCGCTCGGCGATGTTTTTCCCGAGTTGAAACAACAGCAAGGCATCATTCAGCGCGTGATTCGTAGTGAAGAGGAAAGTTTCGGCCGAACCCTGGATCGTGGACTCAAAATTTTCGGCGAGGAGATTTTTGAGCATGCTATCCAACGCTCCGCGAAGGCGCAGGGCTTGGAGGCTACGTCTGGAACAGCTGGGTGGGGCGACGCACACAGTACTGAGCCAATCGATTTTCACCTTAGTTCAATGCTATTTACCCGAAATGGGCTACCGATTACAAATCGGATTTCCTTCGCAGATCTCAAAGCAGGCGCGTGGAATACGGTCCTCACCATAGCTCCTGAAATCTCCGGATCAGATGCCTTCAAACTCTACGACACCTACGGATTCCCGCTCGACATGACGCAGCTCCTCGCTGCCGAACGCAGCCTCACCGTTGATGTCGCCGGCTTTGAAGCCGAGATGGAAAAGCAACGCGAGCGCGGCCGCGCTGCTCAAAAAAAGGAAATCATCGTCGCCGCCACTGAAGGCGACGCAGCCACCGACCAAAAGGCCACGACCTTCCTTGGCTACACCCAAACGCACGCACACGCAAAACTCATCGAGGTCGTGAAATCTGAGAAAGCCGCGTTCCTTGTCTTTGACCAGACCCCCTTCTACGCCGAGATGGGCGGCCAGGCGGGCGACGCCGGCACCGCGCTCATCGCAGGTCAGCTCGTCACCCTCACCGACTGCGTGAAGGACAAAGCCGGCCGCCATCTGCACAAGATTGATGCCGCTCTGTCATCTGGCACCCCGGCTCTCGGCTCCACGGCAGAACTCAGCATTGATGTCGTCCGCCGCCGCGCCGTCAGCCGTCACCACTCCGCCACCCACCTCCTCCACTGGGCTCTTCGCAAAGTTCTCGGCACGCATGTCCGGCAGGCCGGCACGCACAAGACACCCGAGCGGCTGCGTTTCGACTTCTCCCACTTCGAGGCCGTCACCCATGAGCAGCTCCTAGAGATCGAGCAGATCGTCAACGGGCGCGTCATTGATAACGCCAAGGTTGAATCCTACGAGACCGAGTTCGACCAAAAGCCCGAGGGAACCCTCGCGTTCTTCGGCGACAAATATGGCAAGATCGTCCGCGTGGTGGACATCGGCGGCTACAGCCGCGAGCTCTGCGGCGGCACGCACGTCGCGACGACCGGCGAGATCGGCCCCATCAAAATCGTGGCCGAGATGGCTATCGCCGCGGGCACGCGCCGCATCGAAGCTGTCGCCGGCCAGCCCGCGCTCGACTTCATCGCCGCACGCGAGGCCGCCCTCGCCGCGGTCGGCGCCCATCTCTCCGCCGGTCCCGCCGACGTAAACAAAAAGCTCGAAGCGCTCCTCGCCCACCAAAAGGAGCTCGAGAAAAAGCTGAAAATCTTCGAGCAAAAGGCCGCCGCCGGCCTCGCCCTTGAACTGGTCGCGCAGGCGGTCACCCGCGACGGACTCAAGTTCGTCTCCGCACTGGTCACCGTGGATGCGCCCGAAGCCCTCCGCTCGCTCGGATCGCAAGTCCTCGCGCAGCTGGGCGAAGGCATGGTCTCGCTTGGCGCCGTGTTTGGCGACAAAGCCAGCCTTACCGTCCACTGCTCCCCCGCCGCCATCAAAGCCGGCCATGCCGCCGGCAAACGCGTGCAGGAACTGTGCGCCAAAATTGAGGGCAAAGGCGGCGGCAAGCCCGACTTTGCCATGGGCGGCGGCAAGGACGTAGCGAAGCTCGCCGAAGTTCTGAAGTGATTTATCGCTGAGCCCACCCGAACCACCCTGCCTGCGCGCTGGCATAGCCGCGTGTATATGAATGGGCCAATCAATGTTCGGCAAAACATGATCTCCTACCACGTCTATTTCACTCCCAAGCCTGGCGTGGACGAGCAGAACGTCATTGCGGCAGCACATCGTTTCTTCCAAGATCTCGCCACCGAGAACAAACTGCGGGGCTATCGGATCCTGCGCGTCACGAACCCTGCCAGCTTTCCGGCCTTGTCCCGTTTCCAGGCCATCGCCGACTACCACTCCCAGCAGGAACTTGACGAGTCATTTGCCTTCATGCGTCAGCCCGGGAAAAAGGAAGCAGGAGCGCATGGCGAGCTCATGGGCATGGTCGCCGAGTTTAAGGTCAGCTTTACCACCGACGTTTAAGCCGTAGGGGCGCAGTCTTGCTGCGCCCGCTTGGCTGACATTTGCCGAAAGGGCGCAGCAAGACTGCCTCCTACACCGCACCGCCAACTCGCGCTTGCCCAGCGCGCAGGTTTTATTTCAGTTGGCGGCATGGACCTCAATGCCCTCATTGACGACATCGCCAATCGCGCGGACGACTTTCTTGTTGAAAAGTCCGACCGCAAAGATGCCCGCGCCGCCATCGGCGCGTTGCTCACCACCGACTATCCTCAGGTGGCGGCCAAGGACCGGCCGCGCGTGATCGGCGGGGTCATGGCCGTGCTGGAAGAGGAGGACTTTTTCGGTACCGAGTTCGCCGGCGACTCGTGGAACGACTCCGACGACGATGAGGCGGGCGAGTAGCCTCGCCAACGACTTCAGCCCCCAACCTAGCCAGCCGGACGTGTGGCCCGCTGGGTCCGCACCGCGAGGCATAACCAGAACGCCGCGCTCACCGCCAGCGCGACCGGCAGGATGAGCATCGCCCGCTGCATGCTCGCAAAAAAATCGGCCAGCGCGCCGAGAATAAATTGGGCCCAGACGTCGCCCAAGGCGTGGATAGCAAAGATGGACGCGGCCATCGCGCTCGCCCGCATCGCCACCGGCACCGTTTCAAGGATGAGGGTGTTGACCGGGCCGGTGGAGAGAAACAGGAAAAACATCGCCGCCGCGAGCGCGCCCTTGGTCACGGCGAGGTCGGCGTGCGTGACCGCCACCCACGCGGCAGGCGCGGCGGCCAGCGCGCTCAATGCCAGCACCCACGCGTAGCCGGCGGGGTGACGCCGCCGCCACCACGTCGCCGCGAACCCGCCCGTGAATGTGGCCACCAAGCCGGTGCCCACGAGTGCCACGCCAAAAAAGTCGTTGGCGGCGTCCTTTTCCATCCCATGCACGTCATGCAGGAACGTGCCAGCCCAGTAGGCGAAGCCGCCCATCGCGAACGTCTGGGCCACATAGCCCGCCACCACGAGCAGGTAGGTGGGAAAATGCAGCAGCCGCAGGTAGGCGCGGAAGCCCGATGGTTCGGTTTTTTCCGCCGATTCGGCGGCCGGGCCGGCCGGTTCACTCGCGCCGCGGCGCGGCTCGCGCAGCGCCAGCACTCCCAGCGCGAGCAGCAGCCCCGGGGCACCGGCAAAATAGAACGCCGCCCGCCATCCCCAAGCCTTGTCCACGTGGCCGCCGATGATCTGGCCCAACGCCGAACCAACCGGGATGGCGATGTAAAAAAAAGTGAGCGCGTTGTTGCGCCGGGCCGGGGAAAAAAGATCGGCTATCCAGCCGGGGCTGAGCGTCCCGTAGCTCGCCTCGCCGAACCCGACCAGCACGCGAAAGGCGATCAGCGACCACAGCCCAACCGCCAGGCCGGAAAAAATCGTGCCCAGGCTCCACACGGCGACGCCAGCGGCAATGAGCCATTTCCGCGCCATGCGGTCGCCGAGATAGCCGAAGAAGGGCGAGGTCAGGAAATAGCCGAGCATGAACGCCGTGGCCAGCATCCCGCCTTCGGTGTAGCTGAGATGAAGCTCCTCCTTGACGCTCGGGAGCACCGCCGCCAGCACCTGCCGGTCAAGGTAGTTGAACAGGTTCAGCCCCGTGAGTGCGAGCAACGCAAACCATGGGAGGGAAATTTTTGAGTCCGGCTTTGAACTCGGGGCAGTTGGCAGAGCAGGCACGGCGGTGTTCATGGGCAAAGCGGGTTGATGGGCCTCAGATTACCAGAACGAGACACGGGGGCGTTAATTGATAAAACTGATGCACGGCATCGCGCGGCGTGATGCACACGGCCCGCCCGGCAGAGCGCAACCCCAAATTCCACCCCGTCGCAAGTCACGCGCCAGCCCTGCAATTTGGTGTGGCGGCGCGCACCGCGTTGCGGAAAATGCCCGCGCTTGCCATCGCCATCCATGCCCGCTCCCGCCGCCGCGCCGCCCCACGCCGTCGTGCTCGCCTTCGACGCGAGCAACCGGCTCGCCGTGCGACGGCAAGGTGGGGCGGCAATGCTGCCGTTCACCGGCGACGATCTCGCTGAAGCGGTTCGTATACTGGAGACGGTTTTCTCCACGCACAGACCACCAGTGGAATATTTTTCGATCACGGCCGGTGGGCGCGATTGGCGGGTGTTTTTTGTGCAGGTCACTGCCGCCGCTGCGGCGACGACTGAACACGGTGTCGAGTTTTTGCCCATCGAGACCCTTGAGGCCGGGGCCACCGCCGCGCCGTCCGACCCGCTGCTGGCCGCCGTGCTCGCGGGCCTCGGACCGCACCTCATCGAGGTTCCCTACCTGCACCTTGGCGAAAATGATTTCATCTACAAATTTCGCCCGCCGCAGGAACGCAACGCCGCCATCTATGCGCAGGACGCCGCCGCCAGCGCACTGTACCACTCGCGCCTCTGCGCCGCCATCAAGGCCCTCGCGCGCCAGCACGAACGCACCGCCGCCGCGCCTGTCACCCTCGATTTCGGCGCGGTCCACTATGTCGTGCCCAGCCATTTTGGTTTCTGCCTCGGCGTCAAAAACGCCATTGAGCGCGCCTACGAGACCCTCGCCGAAAATCCCGGCTGCCGCGTGTTCATGCTCTCCGAGCTGATCCACAATCCCTTCGTCAACGAGGATCTCCTGCGCCGCGGCCTCCGCTATCTCCAGACGGACAAGGGCGTGCCTTATTTTGCCGACGGCACCACGGCCGGTCGCGGCCCGCTGCTCTGGGACACCCTCACGCCCGACGACCTGGTCATCATCCCCGCGTTCGGCGCGACCGACGAAGACAAGGCCCGGCTCGTGCGCAAAGGCATCGCCGTCTGCCAATACGACGCCACGTGCATGCTCGTCGAAAAAGTTTGGAAAGCCGCGCGCGCCTACGGCCGCGAGGGCCATACTGTCGTCATCCACGGCAAGCACGAGCACGAGGAAACCAAGGCCACGTTCTCCAACACCCGCCGCCACGCCCACGCCGTCATCGTCCGCAATCTCGACGAGGCCCGTGCGTTAGGCGAAATCGTCGCCGCGACCGACCCGGCCGCCACGCGCGTGCGCTTTCAGGCCCTCTTTGCCGGCCGCCACACGCCGGGCTTTGACGTCGCGCGCGACCTCGACCGCGTGGCCGTGGTCAACCAGACCACACTCCTGATGAACGAAACGCTCGCCATCATCGAGCACCTGCGCGGCGTCTATCGCGCGAAGTTCGGCGATGACAGCCGCGTGGGCGGCAGCAACCGGCGCGACACGCTGTGCTACGCCACGCAGGTCAATCAGGACGCGCTGAGCCGTGCGCTCGCCGAGCCGCTCGACGCGGCTTTCGTCATCGGCGGAAAAAATTCTTCCAACACCTACCAGCTCTTCCGCCTCTGCGAACAGAAGCTGGGCCCGAAGGCGTTCTTCATCCAGAGCGAGACCAACATCCGCTCGCGCGAGACGGTGGACCACTACCTCTACGTCGGCGCCGGCGCCGGCCGCACCGAGCCGAGCCCGCTCTGGCCCGGGGAGAATGGAAACAGCGGCTTGGTGCCGAAACGCGTGCTGGTAACGGGTGGGGCCTCATGCCCCGACGGGATTATCCAACAAGTCATCTCCCGGCTCAACTCGCTCCTCCCGCCGTCGCAACTGTACCCGGTCGAGTCCGTTCTCGCCAAACTGGAAAAAGGTTAGGGGAGAGAAATCTCAGCAGGCGCAAATCAACGGCCCGGTTTGGCTCATTCGTTCTGAATTTCACTGATTGACTTTCCTTCAGCCTGAGGTCGAACAAGATAGATGATACCGCTGAAAAATTGCCACAAACCGTAAAAACCGGCGACTACGATCAAGGCCATCACTCTGTCAGAACCGTATCTGATTCCGATGACGGAAGAACCAGCACTTGGCGATCTGAGATAAAAAAAGAGGACCACTCCAGCCCCAACCGCAAGTGAGGCTCCGATCAATACTTTGAGACCTCTGCAAAACTCGGGTGAAACGCGTCCGTGTCCGAGTGCGTCAGAGTAGGCGATGCGCTCCCGGCCCGCCACCCAACTCACACTGACCGACAGCTTCCAGCCGGCCGCGCCGGCGAACGACTTCCTCGACCGGCTCGACG
>CANJLB010000014.1 GCA_947475065.1 Opitutia bacterium
TGAGCCCCCCAGTCTCGACTCCCTCCCGCGCCGCGCTCGTCGCCGCCTTTGCCACCATCTACATCGTGTGGGGCTCGACCTATCTCGCCATCCGCGTGGCGGTGGGGGCCATGCCGCCGTTTGTCATGGCGGGCACACGCTTCGTGCTGTAAATTCCCGTCAGGTTTTGGAAGAATTCGCAGACGTTTAAGAATGCAGGGGGTGCCGGCGGGTGGAAAGCATCCTTGTCGTCCACGCCATGAACGTAGCGCAACACCTCAATGAGCATCGGCTGGCCGGCGGTGTCCTTGGCGACGACCACGCCGACCTCGTTGCTCGGGGGACGCAGCGGGAAAAATTGCGGCTTCGCGCCCGCCAGTTTGCCGAGCATGGCCAAGGTATCGCGGTCGCCCAGCACGTCGGCATCGTGCGACACAAAGGGCGCAAGCTCGGCGGTGCGATCCCGATAGTAGAGCGCCCAAAGGTTGACCGCCTGCCCGCCGACGAGAAGCAGCGGCTTTTCGGTCGCCAGCACCGGGGCAAAATCCGCCGGTGGGCGTGGCGTGGCATCAGACGGCGACGGCGGCATGGGCGGAATCAAACTCAAGCACGCGGACGGCGTGATGCGAGGGAACGAGGGAATTACGCTCTTGGATCGCCAGCGGGCTTGCCAGACCAAGCTCTAAGAGCACCCGGTCAAACTCCCGCTGGGTGCGCTTGAACCGGGCCGCCTTTGCCGCTGTCTGGAACCGCGCGGGCATCTGCGGGGCCATGCGCGAAACGATTGAACGCAACGTCTCCGCCTGGGCCGGCACGGTCGCTCGACGCCTGATCAACTCGCGCGTCGCCTGACGCAACAAGGCCATGACGGTCGTGTTCTCGCATCGGGCAATCTCCGCAAGCGCGGCCAAGACGGCCTCGTGCTCGGCGAGGCTTTGGCGGCGCTTAGACTTGGCAAGTTGGTTCGGCATCCTAAAGGTTGGTTCAACCCAACAGCATTACGACGGAAGGCAAGCCACAAACCGGCGGGTAGTATCGCGTCCTGATACTCAATCTCTCGCTGGGTGGCCGTTCCCCCCTTCATCGCATCACGAACCCGCCGCCTCGCCAAAGGGGCGCGGGACGGGGCTGTTTTCCAAAAGCCCTACGGCGGCTGGGCCGGGAGTCTGCCGTTGGGTTCGCTATTTTGGCTGCCCGGGATCAAAGCCAAGCCACGCGACCAAGCGGGTGCGCGCCTCATTGTCAGGCTGGTGCTGGTTGGCCTCCCAGCCAACGAGTCGCGTCAGCCAAACCCCCAATTGTGCAGCAAGTTGCCGCTGCGTCAGGCCAAGCTCGGCCCGCTTTTTGTGGACGTGTTCGCCGATGGTCTTGGGGTCGGTCGGCAAGGGAGACCTGACGATGCATGCCACCCTGCACCAAGCCGGCCTTTTGACCGTGATTTTGCGTTCACAAATACCCAACAACTCGCAATGGTGCCGGGACTGGAGCGGAGATTACCCCGGCGGTCGCGTGACGGATCCGAGTGGGCCGGCTTCGGGCTCCAACCGCGTCCTTCGCGGTGGCGGTTGGAGCAACGTGGCGGCCGTTGCGCGCTCCGCGTACCGCCGCAAGAACTCGCCGGGCTTCCGCAACGTTGGCTTCCGCTTCGCCCTGAGTGCAGTCCGATAGTGGCGGGAGGAGAAATCAGTAGTGAGTAGCGGGTAGTGTGTAGCGCGTAGGCGGAGGCGGTGGGGAAATGCGGAGTTTGGATTGCGGACTGCGGAATGGGTGAGCGGACGGTGGCGCGGGACTGGACGCCGTTGCGTCTGCGCACTGGCGGCCAGGGCCGTGCCGCCGGGAGCGGGCGAGTTACGGGGGCGCGTTGGCCGGGCGCGTTGCGCGAGCGAGCAACGCGAGCGGTCGGGGGCGTTGTGGCAGGCGCGCGGCTATTTTGCGGGCGCGTATTTCGTGGAGTGCGCCTCGTGTTCATGCCAATTCGCGGTGTATTGCGTGGCAAGGGCCGCGCTGCGCAGAACGAGCAGGTTCTCGGCGTTGCTGTTCTCAGCGGCAGCGGTGAAGTTGAACGAGCCGGTGAGGACGACCGCGCCGTCAATGACCATGATCTTGTTGTGGGCGATTGCGTGCTTGGCATCGAGCAGGACGGTGTCGCCGCCTGCCACCACGACACCAATGACGCTGCCCCGCGCGGTCACGTCGCCGTCATCGAGGATGATGGTGACGGCGACGCCGCGCTGATGGGCGGCAACCAAGGCGGCGGCAATAGGCTTGGACGTGAACGAGTAGGCTTGGACAAGGACGGTCTGCCTTGCCTTGCCCAGCTCGCGGACAACGGCCTCGGTGCAACCGCCATGCGGCGAGAAATAGACCTCGGCGGCCGGCGGCAAGGGCGCCGGCGGTGCGGATCGGGTGCTCGTGCCGGTGAGGCAGAGCGCGAGGGAGAGCAGGAGACCGGTGGCGCGAGTGAATTTCAAGGGGTGATGGGGGATGCGGCGGAGCCGAGTCCAATCCCTTAAAGTTCTGATCGAGGGCGGGCGCGCGGTCGGGAAAACACCGCTGACGCGAAGGGCAACGATGTCGATGAGCTGGGACGTGATGGGCTGGGCGGTGTTGGTCGGGTTCATGCCTTGGCCGGCGTGTCGAAGCGCGCAGACGAAGCGCCCGCGCCGGGGTGCGGCGCGGGCGGTGGGAGCCGTTGGGCGGGTCATGGGGGCGAACTCAGCCCACCGCTGCCAGCGCGGCTCCTTGGGCCGGGAACGGCAACGGAGCGGCCACAGCGACTGGGACGGCCAGCTTGGGGAGGATGCCGAAAAACTCTTCGGCCTCGTCGGCGGTTTTCAGGTCGAGGTAGTGCTTGCGGATGATGCTTTCGGAATTGCCGGCCTGAATCGACGCTTCGCCGATGGAGCGGAATTTCGCGACGAACATCGAAATGAACGTGTGCCGGAGCACATCGTGCGTGAGCCCGAATTCCTTCGCGAACTTCAACCGGCGTTTCTGAAAGTTGCCGACGACCAGCGGGAACTTGTCGAGCGGGTAGGCGCGCAGCCATGCCGCGAGATTCGGCTGGATCGTCACCCGACGCGGCTCGCGGACCTTCGATACCTCGGCGGACACGAAGATCAGGCCGGCCTCAAGGTCCACGGCGTCCGCCTGCAGCTTGGTGATTTCGCCGTGCGGCACGCCGGGCCGGATGCCGGCAAACAGGCAGAGCGCGAAATATGGCACCCAGCGCCCGCCCTCGAACGCTTCAAAGTGTTCCATGAGGGCTTGGGCTTGCGCGATGGTAAAGGTCTGCGCCATGCCGCGACGGCGGCGGATGCGGAAGTGCGGCACCTTCGGAATCGGGTTCTCCGCAATCCACCCGCGTTGAAAGGAGTACTTGAAGAACGTGGAGACAATCCCGCGCCGGTTATTGTAAGTTTTCATGCCGGGCCGGCCCGTTTCCAGAAATGCCACGACCTTCGCCACGGTAATCTCAGCGACCGTGACACGGGGGAAGTGCGTGTTCAGCCGTTTAAGGTCCATGCGAATCCGCGCCATTTGCGGGCGCGAGATGTGGTCCTGTTCAAGCTCGTGCTCTTTCGCCGCGACATACTCCGTGACGGCATCCGCGAGCAACTTTTGGTTCTCGGGCTGGCGGTAGTTCGCCAACGCGAAATCGACGTAGAATGAGAGCGGCCGGGCGTAGCCGGCCAAACGATGGAAGACCGCCTCGGCCTCGCGCACCTGCTCAGCGGTCAAAACGGTCGCAATCGTGTGCAGACCGTTGGATGCATTCACGGCTTTCAATTCGAGCACCGATTGCTCTGCGGCTGCCTCTTCCCGCGTCTTGAAGTTTTTGCGGATGCGGAGGCCGTTGAAATAGCCGTCCACGCGCCAGGAGGTATTTCCGTTCCGATTTTCGAACGAGCTGACAACAAACTTAGGGTGTTTCATGATCAAGGTTGTCCAGTCAACTGGGCAACCTAGCTTCACCGAAAACTTAAATCCTTACTGTTAAGGAGTTAAGCTGGCGTCCCCACGGGGATTCGAACCCCGGTTCTCACCGTGAAAGGGTGGTGTCCTGACCGGGCTAGACGATGGGGACCCAAAACCAACGAGGGGACGACGCTACGCTTTTCTTCGGTCCGCACAAGGTAAAAGCGCACCGGTCTGTCGGTGCCTCATTTCCGGCTGGCGTTTGCCCGCCGGCCTTTGTTCCGCTAGCGCTGCATTTGTCGCTGTTCCTCTCTTTCATTCTCTTGCTCCCGCCACCCATGACCTCCGCCGCCATTGCCGCCGCCCTGCCCAAAACCGCCCGCACGACCATCGAGGGAGTGCCTTTCCCGCGCATCGCGTCGGGCAAGGTGCGCGAGATTTTCGACCTCGGCGACGCCCTGCTGCTCACCGCCACCGACCGGCTCTCCGCCTTCGACGTGATCCTGCCGGACGGCATCCCGGGCAAGGGCGCGATCCTCACCCAGATGAGCAACTGGTGGTTTGCCCAGACGGGCGGCCTCATCGCCAACCATCTCCTGCCCGACCAGCCCGGCGAGTTTGCCCGGCGCGGGCTCAACGACCGCGACCTCCAGCTCCGCAGCATGATCGTGAAAAAGCTCAAACCGCTCACCATCGAGTGCGTGGCGCGCGGCTATCTGATTGGCAGCGGCTGGAGCTCCTACCAGAAGACGGGCGAGGTCTGTGGCATCCGGCTGCCGGCCGGCCTGCGCCAGGCGGACCGTCTGGCGGAGCCGATATTCACGCCGACGACGAAGGCGCCGAAAGGCCAGCACGACGAGCCGATCAACGACGCGCAGGGCGCCGCCACCATCGGAGCGGCGCTTTACGAAAAGGTGAAGGCGCTCAGCCTACAGCTCTACCAGTTTGGCCACGACCGCGCCAAGCAGGCCGGGATGATTCTGGCGGACACCAAGTTTGAGTTTGGCACCGATGCGGCCGGCCAGCTGTTCCTCATTGACGAGGTGCTCACGCCCGACTCCTCGCGTTACTGGCCCGCCGACAGCTATGCCCCCGGCCAGTCGCCGCCGAGCTACGACAAGCAGTTCGTGCGCGACCACCTCGTCGCCGTAAAATGGAACCAGCAACCCCCCGCGCCGCGCCTCCCGGCCGAGGTGATCCAACGCACGCAGGAAAAATACCTCGCCGCGTTGAAAAATCTGCTCGGCTGAGCGCGGGCAGGACCCCGCGCCGGAACTTGCCATGGCCCCGGCGGTGTTGCCAAACCCGCCCGGCCACGTCAGCGTTTCTCCCGATGCCACGCGCGCTGCTGCTCCTCTTGCTCATGGCCGCCACCGTCCGCCTCAATGCCGCCGTGCCCGACACCGTCATCCTCCTGCACGGGCTCGGGCGCGGGCCACTTTCGTTGAAACGCGTTGAGCATGCTCTCCGCGCCGCAGGCTACGACGTCCGCAACGTCGGCTACCCGTCACGCGCGGCCGACATCGCCACGCTGGCCGACGCCACGCTCGGCCCGGTCTTTGCCGCCGCGACGGCGGATGCCCCGCGCATCCATATCGTCACGCATTCGCTGGGCGGTATCCTTGTGCGCCAATTTCTGCACGACCACGGCGTGCCGCCCACCCTCGGCCGCGTGGTCATGCTCGCGCCGCCCAATGCGGGCAGCGAGATTGTGGACCGCCTGCGCGACTGGAAAGTTTACCAATGGGCCAACGGCCCCGCCGGCCTCCAGCTTGGCACCGATGCCGCCAGCGTGCCGCGCTCGCTGGGCCGGTTGCCGCCCGGCGTCGAGGTCGGCGTGATCGCCGGCGACCGCACCTTGAATCCGCTGCTTTCCGCGCTGCTGCCCGGCGTGGGCGATGGCAAGGTCACCGTGGCCGCCACGCATGTCGCCGGCGAGGCCGATCACCTCACATTGCCGGCGACGCATACGTGGATCATGTGGCGGAGCGACACGGTCGCGCAGGTGGCGGCATTTTTACGCACCGGCCATTTCGTGCGCTGAAGCGGGTTTCAGCCCGGCCGAACGGGAGCTTGGCAAGCGGCCTGCTTCATCCAGCATCAATCGGGTTGCGTTTTTCCATAATATTTGCACCCATTTCTCCCATGGTCATCAACATCAACCTGAGCAAATTTACCAAGCGGAGGAAACTCCCCGCCGTGCCCGGCGGGAGCCTGGTTGATCTCACCGGAAAAATCGGCGACCATGAGCCCGCCTCGCCGCCGTCCACCCGCCCGGCGCTGCCCTCCCAGCTGATTGATCTCGGCAAAGCCCCTGCCCATCCCGACTCGCATCCGCCACTGCCGCGCGTCCGGCCGGCGGCCTCGGCACTGATTGACCACGGCAAGCAGGCCAGAAACCCCGACTCACATCCGCCGCATCCTCCGGCGCCGCACGCCCGGACTGCGGCCACACGCCTGATTGACCACGGGAAAGTTTAGCGGGTGAGGAGGGCCTGGAGACCCCAAGGGCGCAAGACCAAGGCGATCGGGCCCCCTGATCCGGCCGCAGGATCCGCAATGCCCCGCGAAACCGCTTGGCATGCGGCTCAAGCGGCCTTTTGGTTTCGTTTTAATGTCCACTGTCCAGCCCGCAGTCCTCGCGCTTGAAGACGGCACCGTCCTCCACGGACGTGCCTTTGGGGCCGCCGCCATTGTGGCCGGCGAGTGTGTCTTCAACACCTCGATGACCGGTTATCAGGAAATCCTCACCGACCCGTCCTATTTCGGCCAGATCGTGACGATGACCGCCGTGCAGATCGGGAACTATGGGGTCAACGCCGAGGACGCCGAGGCCGCCGTGCCCAAGGCCAGCGGCTTTGTCGTGCGCGAACTCTCGCCCGTCGTGAGCAACTGGCGCGCGCAGCTTCCCCTCGGCGACTGGCTCGCCCGGCATGGCATTCCCGGCATCAGCGAGGTGGACACGCGCGCCCTCACCAAAAAGCTGCGCGTGACCGGCGCGATGAAATGCTGCCTTTCCACGCTGCCGCTCTCCGACGCGGAGGCGGTCGCGCGCGCCCGGGGCTGTCGCGACATGACGGGCAGCGACTACGTGAAGGACACGACCTGCGCCGCGCCCTTCGCCTGGCGCGGCGACGCCCCCGCCAACCACAACGCCCAATACCTCCCCGTCGGCACGACCTGCGGTGCGCTGTCCGCGCCCGCAAAGCGTTTCCGGGTTGCCGCCTTCGACCTTGGCGCAAAGCACAGCATCTGGCGCAAACTCGTGAACCACGGATTCGACGTGCAGGTGTTTCCCGCCACCGCCACGCACGCCCAGGTGCGCGAGCACGCGCCCGACGCGGTGTTTCTCTCCAATGGCCCCGGCGATCCCGCCGCGCTGCCCTACATCCATCAGACGGTCACCGCGCTGCTGCCGGACTACCCGATCTTCGGCATCTGCCTCGGCCACCAGATGCTCACGCATGCGCTGGGCGGCACGACGTTTAAGCTCAAGTTCGGCCACCGTGGCGGCAACCAGCCGGTGAAAAATCTTGAGACCGGGAAAGTCTCCATCACCGCGCAGAACCACGGTTTTGCCACCGACCCGAAGTCTCTGGAAAAAACCGGCGCGGTCGTGACCGAGGTCAACCTAAACGACGGCACGGTCGAAGGCCTGCGCCACACGCGGCTCCCCATTTTCAGCGTGCAATACCATCCTGAGGCCGCGCCCGGCCCGAATGATGCCGACCCGCTGTTCACGGATTTTTACCGGTTGGTGGAGACGCGGAAGGCCGGAAAGATTTGAGCTGGAAACCTGCCCCGGGAACCCCACGCCATAATCAAGGCCGCCATGAAGCGTCCGGAAATTTTCGAACCGAAGTGGAACCATGCCGACGAGCAGATCGGGCTGAAGGCGATGGCTGGGATTGCCGCTCCCCGGCTGCTGGCGCGCATCGCCACCACCGGCCGTCATCTGGGCGTGCGCGAGATCGCGGTCGAAAAGCTGACAGACGAGAAGCTGCTCACCGAGGTGGCGAAGCACCGGGTCCAAAGCACCGATGATTGGGAGATCAGCAAGACGGCCGCCCGCAAGTTGTCCGACCAGGCGCGGCTCGCCGAGGTCGCGATCCAGGCGAGCGACAAGTTTGTCCGCAAGGTGGCGGTGCTGAAACTGACCGACCAGACCTTGCTGGCGAAAGTCGCCAAGCAGCCCACCGACGGGGAAATCCGGGCGGTGCTCATCGATAGGCTCACCGAGCCCGCCTTGCTCGCGGATGTGGCCCGCCACGCCGCCAGCGACGGGCTGCGGCTTGCCTTGGTGCAAAAACTGGCCGACCAGGCCGTGCTGGCGGCCATCGCGCGGGAGGATCACGACTGGAGCATCCGCAAGGCGGCGGTGGAAAAGCTGACCGAGCAATCCGCGATCGGCGCCGTGGCCAAACAGGACGGCGACCGGGATGTCCGGGCGGCGGCGCTGCGCCGGCTGACCGATCCGCCGGCGCTGGCGGCGGTCGCGGTGGCCGACAATGAAAAAGAGCTGCGCACCGAAGCCTTGCGCAGGCTGGACGACCAAAACGCACTGGCCACGGTCGCCCTGCAAGGCCGGCACGGGGAGACCCGGGCGGCAGCGACAGAAAAACTCACCGATCCGGCGGCTCTGGCCGTCGTGGCCAAGGAAGACAGCGACGCGTTTATCCGGACGCTGGCCCTCCAGCGGCTTGGCGACCAGCGGACGCTCGCGTTGGTCGCCGGCAACGATCCCGATGCGGAAGTCCGCCGGACCGCCCTGGCACGGCTCACCGACGAACAGGCCCTCGCGACCGTTGCAGCCGGCGACGGCGACCGCTGCCTGCGCGAGACGGCCGGCCGCCGGCTGGCCGAGCAGAGGATCCTCGCGACCGCAGCAGGACTGGCTCCGAAAAGCTCGGGTGACCCGATGAAAGAACTGCGGCCGCTGGCGCAGACTGTTGTGGCCACGCTCAGCCAGGGCGGCCTGCCAATGGCCGGCCCGGCTGGCCGTTGGATTACCGAGCAATTTGTGATTGCCGTCCTGGGCAGCCGGGCCGCCGACAAAGCGGTGCGCACGGCGGCCATCCGCAGCCTCACCGAGCCGGCGGCGCTGGTCGCCGTGGTGCAGGGAACCGAGGACGACGAGATTCGCCGGCTGGCGGTCGAGCGTCTGGTCAAATGGGAGAATGGTTATCGCTATCGTTTTACGACCCGGGACGACGCGGTGCGCGACTTCGATTATCTCTGTGCTCTGGTGAAGGACGCACGGGAGCTGGGCCGCCCGCCCGGCGGCCGCCACGGCCACGAGGTCTTGCGCTGGAGCTTGGCCAAGGCAGGCCGGCACCATTACGAAGTGCTGGTGACCTGCAGCCATGCACCGCGCGGGCCGGCCGGGGCCGGCACCTCCGCCACGGATCTTGTGCCCGGTGCGCCCGGGCGGGAAATCGCCGATTTCGCCCGGCGCAAGCTCCGGGCGCAAAACGCCGAGCCGATGATGGCGGAGGACTACCGGCACACGTTCCTGCTCGGAGACATGCGGCTGGATGACTATTTCCGGCTGGAGTCGGTGGAGTAAAATTTCGCCCACCAATTGGGGGTGCGGTTCAGGAGAACCGGCGGGGTAGCCGTGAGAATGACTGCCGGGCCTTTCGGACCCTGTTCAAATGATGACACCGCCCGGCTTTGCGCTTGCTGGCGCGCCACTTTATCTGGAGATAAACGCGGATGGGGGGCATTTTTAAGATTTCACTGGGTTGTGCGCTCATGAGCCTACTCCTGGCCATTGGTTTGGCAGCCGTGACCGTGGTGCCGGGATCAAGCTTTGAGAGTCTGCACCATAAAATAATGCTTGGGGTCGGCATATTCTTTGTCGTTTGGCTGTGGATGGCTTTTTGGTCCAGGCCAAGCCGGGCCGTTGCAAGGGCGCAGCCTCCGCGATGGCTAACCCGGGTTTTAATCGGCGGCGGCGTTGCTTACCTTCTCATTTGTTTCCTGCTCCTGTTCGGGTAGACCTGTCTGCTGGTTTTGACCAGATTTCGCATTAGGACACTACCCCTGCCAAACCGCCCTTGACACCTCGGGCGGCATCCGGCACTTCAGTCACCCCTTAAACCAGCCCAAACGATGCAACCTACTTTCCGCCCGCACCGCAAGAAGCGCGCCCGCAAGATCGGCTACCGCGCCCGCAAATCCACCCGTGGTGGCCGCAAGGTCCTCACCAACCGCCGTCGCAAGGGCCGCAAACGGCTCACCGTCGTCTGAGTCCCGGCTGCCGCCGCGACCTTTTCCGGCCTGCCGTTTCTTCGCCATGCGCTTCCGCGCCGAGCAACATCTGCGGCGTCAACTGGACTTCCAGCGCCTGCGCGCGGAAGGGCGGCGTTTCGACTGCGGGGCGTTCACGCTGTGGCATCTGGCACGGCCGGAGACCGAGCCGGGCGTGGCGCGGGTGGGTGTGGTCGCCTCGCGCGCGGCGGTCGGCGGAGCCGTGCGACGCAACCGGGCCAAGCGGCGCCTGCGCGAGATTTTCCGCCGTCATCAGCAGCTCGCGCCGCCCGGTCACGACCTGATGCTGGTGGCCCGAGCGGCGGCCAACCGGCTCGGGACCGCCGAGCTGGAGCAAAAATTTGCCGACGCCTGCCGCAAAGTTTTCCCGGCCGCCGCCAGATGACCCCGACCGCCGATCATTTTTCCCGTCCTGCCGGATGGAGCGTGCCGGCCCCGGCTCCCCGCGCGGCGGGCGCAACGTTCCGGTGCGTTGGGGGCAACGTGATCCGATTCGCCTCGCGCGTGCCGGCCCGCACACTGCTTGCCCTCTTGTGGCTTTACCAACGGGCGCTTTCACCCGCAGTGCCGGTTTTGTTTGGGCCGGCGTGCGGCTGCCGGTTTCACCCGACGTGCTCGCATTACGCCGCTGACGCCGTGCGCATGCACGGCGCGCTGGCCGGCGTATGGCTGGCTGCACGGAGGCTGGCGCGCTGCCACCCGCTGGGCACGGGTGGACTCGACCTGGTGCCACCCTCCCGCCGTCCGCGCTGTGTCCGCCCCGGTCTCTGACCGCGACCTTTTTACATGGATAAAAACAAAATCATCGGCTCGGCCCTGCTCGTGGCGGCGTTTGCGTGCCTGTACTGGCTTTCGCCGCGTCCCCAGCCTCCGGTGAAAGTTAGCGTGCCACCGGCGACAGCCGCGGCCGCCACCGCGCCTGCGGCCACCGGCAGCCCGACGGTTCCGGCTGCGGCCGTCCCCTCTCCGGCAGCTCCGGCGGCCGCGGCTCCCGTCGTGCCTGCCACCACGTCGGCGACGATGTTTGCCCCGGTGGCCGCCACCCCGGCCGACGCCATCATCACCACGCTTGCCAACGACTTTTTGGAAGTGCGCTTCACCGACTACGGCGGCGCAATCCGCGACGTGGCTTACAAAAAATATGCCGCGGTGCAGGGCCGGCCGGAACCGTTTGTGTTCAATGAGAAGCACGCCGCGCCGATTCTCGCGCTGGACACCGCCGGGCTTGATGCGCACGCGCGCTTCACGCTCGTCAGCGCGTCCGCAACCGAGGTCGTCTATCGCGCGACGCTGGAGAACGGCCTCGAGGTCACGCGGCGCTACACGCTGGCGGCGACGGTGAAGGACCCCGCAACGGACCCGGCCGCCTACCGCATTCGCCACGAGACGACCTTCCGCAACCCTGCGGAAAGGCCAAACGTGCCGGCGACGCTCACGTCGCTGGGCCTCGGCACGGCCGGGCGCGTGAACGCCGGCGACCTGGGCCAATATCTCGCCTCCGTCCGTCACGACGGCGAGAAGGCGGTCTTCACCAGCCAGGGAGATTTTTCCGGCGGGGCCTTCCTGGCCTTCTTTGGTCTCGGCACGCGTTGGGAAAAAAGCACCCTCGACCAGCCCGGAGCGGCGGTGTGGACCGCGATTGACAACCAGTTTTTCACCAGCATCTACACGCCCGACCAGCCCGGCCTGGGCCTGGTCAGCCGCCGCGTGCAGCTCGGCACCGACGCGCAGCCGGAGATCGGCCTGACGGGCGCGGCGAGTTTCACGGTGCCCGCGCTGGCGCCCGGGGCCAGTGCGCAGCTCGCCGGCGACCTCTACGTCGGCCCGAAGGAATACAACCGGCTCTCCGAGCTGAAGCACCGCGAGGACAAGGTCATGCAGTTCGACCGCTCCCCCTACAGCCGGATTTTTCTCAGCGGCTACGTCGCGCCGTTTCAAAACTGGCTGATGAACCAGATGCACCGGGTGGTGGGCAACTGGGGTCTCGCCATCGTGCTGATGACGCTGCTGCTGAAGTTCATCTCGCTGCCGTTCACGCTCATCGCTTCGCGTTCGGCGAAGCGAATGCAAAAACTCCAGCCGCTCATGGCGGCGGTCCGCGAGAAGCACAAGGACAACCCCCAGAAGCTCAACCAGGCGACGATGGCGCTGTTTAAGGAGCACAAGATCAACCCGCTGGGCGGCTGCCTGCCCATCCTGATCACGATGCCGCTCTTCATCGGCTTCTTCACCATGCTCGGCGGCACCGCCGAGCTGCGCTTCCAGGGTTTCCTGTGGGCGACCGACCTCTCCGGGCCGGACACGGTGGCGCACCTTTTGGGCGTCCCGCTCAACATCATGCCGTTGCTCATGGGCGCGACGATGTTTTACCAGATGAAGCTCACGCCCTCCTCCCCCACGATGGACAGCACGCAGGCGACGATGATGAAGATCATGCCGTTTATGTTCACGGCCATCTGCTACAATTTCTCCTGTGCGCTGGCGCTCTACTCGACGGTCAACGGTGCATTTACCATCGTCCAGCAGCTCCTCGTCAACAAATACGCCAAGGTGGACGATCCCGCGCCGGTGACCGGCCCCGGCGGCCGCCTGGTGAAGAACGTGACGCCGAAAAAGAAAGGCTGAAAGACTGAAGGCTGAAGGGCGGAAACCAAACCGCCGCCCCGCCCGTAGTAGATCCAGCTCCAGATTTCGCCCCTCCGAATTTCAGCTTTTCAGCCCTTCGGTCTTTTCCTGCGCATGGCCAAGCACAACAAGTGGTCGAAAGTGAAGCGGCTCAAGGCCGTCACGGATGCGCGCAAAGGCAAGGTCTTCTCCCGCCTCGCGCGCGAGATCACCCTCGCCGCCAAGTCCGGCGGCGGCGACCCCGGCGGCAACGCCCGCCTCCGCACCCTCATGCTCAAGGCCCGTGAGGCCAACATGCCGGCCGACAACGTCGGGCGTGCCATCAAGAAAGGCACCGGCGAGCTGCCCGGCGTCACCTACGAAGAAATCACCTACGAAGGCTACGGCCCCGGCGGCGTGGCGTTCGTCTTGAAGGTCACCACCGACAACAAGACCCGCGCCGCACAGGACGTGCGTTCCATCTTCGCCCGGCATGGTGGCAACCTCGCCCAGAGCGGCGCAGTGGCGTTTCAGTTTTTGCACGAAGGCCAGTTCTTCATTCCGCCGGAGCAGATCGCCGAGGATGCGCTGCTGGAGCTCGCACTGGAGGCCGGCGCGGACGACGTGCTCACGACCGACGACGGCCACGAAGTGCGTTGCGACGTCCACGCTTTCGACCGGGTCACGCACGCGCTGGAGACCAGGGGCCTCAAGCCGGCCAGCGCCGAGATCGCCTACATCCCGACGACCATCGTTCCGATCGCCGACCCCGGCAACGCTCAAACACTGCAAAAGCTCCACGACGCCCTCGACGAGCTCGACGACGTACAAGCGGTCTTCTCGAACGAGGTGACGGCGTGAGTTTCTGTTCCAGGACCGCCGGCCCGGAAGCGGCCCCGGCCAGACTGGCGACAACGCCACGCATCGTGGTCGCGTTGCACCACAAAAATGGCTGTTCCTCCACGCCCGTTCATGGTTTCTCCTTCGTTGTCATGAACGCCGCCGAGGCCAGCCCTGCCGCCGTCACCGCACCCGCCTCGGGTGATGTGGGCCTCGTCGTGCCGCGCGACTTCGTCACTACCGAGCCGTTCACCTTCGAGAGCGGGCAGACGCTGCCCGGCTTCACGCTGCGCTATGAGACTTATGGCCGGCTCAACGCGGCCGGCGACAACGCCGTGCTCATCTGTCACGCACTTAGCGGCGACCACCATTGCGCCGGCCGCCACACGGCGGCCGACCGCAAGCCCGGCTGGTGGGACAATCTCATCGGCCCCGGCAAGGCGGTGGACACGGACAAGTTTTTCGTCCTGTGCGCCAATGTCCCCGGCGGGTGCCAGGGGTCGAGCGGCCCCTCCTCGCCCGACCCCGCCACGGGCCGGCCCCATGGCATCGCGTTTCCCTTCGTCACCATCCGCGACATGGTGCGGGCGCAGAAGCGCTGGCTCGACTCGCTGGGAGTGAATAAACTCTTCGCGCTGCTCGGCGGCTCGATGGGCGGGATGCAGGCGCTCCAGTTCGGCATCGAGTATCCGGGCTTTTGCGCGCGGCTGGTGCTGATGGCGATGACGGCCCGCGAGAGCGCACAGGCCATCGCGTTCAACGAGGTCGGCCGGCAGGCCATCATGCAGGATCCGGCGTGGAACGGCGGCAACTACCAGAAGGACGGCGGCCCGCGCGTCGGCCTCGCGATCGCGCGCATGATGGCGCACATCACCTATGTGAGCGACGCCTCGATGGACCGGAAGTTTGGCCGCAAAAAAAAGGCCGGCGCGGCCGGCGACGCCTACACGTTTGACGGGCAGTTTGAGGTCGAAAGCTACCTGAAGCACCAGGGCGAGAGCTTCATCAACCGCTTCGACGCCAACTCATACCTCTACATCACGCGCGCCATCGATCACTTTGACCTCGCCGCCGCCTACGGCTCACTGGAGGCGGCGTTCGCGCACGTCGAGGCCAGGTCGCTCGTGCTCGGCTTTACCAGCGACTGGCTCTTTCCACCTAGCCAGAGCCGCGCCATCGCGCTGGCGCTGCTGCGCGCGGGCAAGCGCGCCAGCTATGCCGAGCTCGACACCGACCTCGGCCATGATTCGTTCCTGCTGGAGTCGCCGCAGCTCTACGACCTCGTGCGGGGATTTTTGGTCTGACGACGCGGCGCGGCCTGACGCGGGCAGTTTTGCCGCAAATCGGGTATTGCCCCGCCGCAGCCGGGGCTCAAGCGTGAGAGCCGGTTTTCCCCTTTTCAACCCATCCCAACCATGACCTCGCTCCGCTTCCCCTCCCTCCTCACCGTCGCGACGTTTGCCCTCCTCGCCGGCCTCACGGCCTCCTGCTCGAAGCAGGAACCCGCCGCCGGCAGCACCGCCGCCCCGGCCGGAAAAAAAATCGTCATCGGCCTCTCGCTCGACACGCTCAAGGAGGAACGCTGGCAGCATGACCGCGACATCTTTGTGGCCGAGGCCGGCAAGCTCGGGGCCGAGGTCGTCGTCCTTTCCGCCAACAGCGATGACACCGCGCAGGTGCGCGACGTCCAGTCGCTCATCAGCCGAGGGGTCAATGTCCTCGTGGTGGTTCCGCACAACGGCGACGCGCTGGACCGCGCCGTCACGGACGCCAACGCCGCCAAGATCCCCGTCATCGCCTACGACCGGCTCATCATGAAGGCCAACATTGATTACTATCTCACCTTCGACAATGTGAACGTCGGTGAAGAGCAGGCGAAATATGCGGCCGCCCATCTGCCGGCCGGCCGCAAGGCCAAGGTGGTCCGCATCTATGGCGCTCCCACCGACAACAACGCCAAGCTCTTCAAGGAAGGGCAGGACAAGGTCGTCAACCAGCTCGTCAAGGACGGGAAAATCGAGGTCGTGCATGAGGACTGGGCCACCGATTGGAAGCCCGATGTCGCCAAACGCATCATGAACGCCGCGATCACCAAGGCCGGCCGGGACATTGACATCGTGATCGCCTCCAACGACGGCACCGCCGGGGGTGCCATCCAGGCGCTCATCGAGGAAGGCCTTGCCGGCAAGGTGCTGGTCACCGGCCAGGACGCCGAGCTCGCGGCCTGCCAGCGCATCATGGCCGGCACGCAGGCCATGACCATCTACAAGCCGCTGAAAAAACTCGCCGAGCTTGCCGCCAAGATCGCGGTTGACGTCGCCAAAGGCGGCAAACCCGCCGCCGGCTCCCTCCTCAACAACGGCTCGAAGGATGTGCCTTCCATTTTCGAAAAAGTCATCGCGGTGAACAAGGACAACCTGATGGCCACGGTGGTCGCCGACGGCTTCCAGAAGGCTGAGGACCTGAAAAAGTAAAAGTGGCGCCGGCGCCTTCCGGCCCCTTGTTGCGGAGGCAGGCCGGAAGCCTGCGTCGCTTCCTCCATGTCCGTCCCCCTCCTCGAAGTCCATGGTCTCACCAAGCGGTTCCCCGGCGTCACCGCGCTGAGCAACGTGAACTTCACGCTCGCCCGCGGCGAGATCCATGCGCTCTGCGGCGAGAACGGCGCGGGCAAGTCCACCCTGATCAAGCTGCTCGGCGGCATCTATCCGCACGGGAGCTACGAAGGTGAACTGCGCGTGGACGGGAAGACGGCGGCATTTCACCGCATCCGCGACGCCGAGCACGCCGGCATCGCCGTCATCACCCAGGAATTTGCGCTCGTGGACGAGCTGAGTGTGGCGGAAAACATCTTTCTCGGCCGTGCGCCGTGCCGGGGATTTTGCGTGGACTGGCTGGAGATGCAGAAGCGCGCCGTGGCGCTGCTCAAGGATTTCGGCCTCGCCCTGCCGCCCGAAACCCCGGTGCGCGAGCTCGGCATCGGGCAGAAGCAGCTGTTGGAAATCGTCCGCGCGATGGACAAAAAATCCCGCGTGCTCGTGCTCGACGAGCCCACGGCCGCACTCACGGAGCAGGAGGTCGAGGTGCTGCTCGGCCATCTGCGCCGTCTCCGTGCCCAAGGCACCACCTGCATCTACATCTCGCACAAGCTCGACGAGGTCTTCGCCATTGCCGACCGCATCACCATCCTGCGGGACGGCGCGAGCATCACGACGCTCGCCACTCGCGACGCCACGGTTCCCCTCGTCATCAAGCACATGGTTGGACGCGAGATCACGGACCTGTTTCCACGCAAGGCCGGTGCGTCCGCCGGCCCACCCCTCGCTGACGTGCTTTCGGTGCGCCGGCTCAGTGTCGCTCCCGCCCACGGCAAGCCGGCCTTCCTGCGTGACATCTCCTTCGACCTGCGCGCCGGCGAGGTGCTCGGCTTCGGCGGGCTCATGGGTGCGGGCCGCACGGAGCTGCTCATGCACCTCTTCGGCGCCTGGGGCCACCGCCTCGGCGGCGAGGTCATGCTGCGCGGCCAGCCCCATCCGCATCCTTCGCCCGGCGAATCCATTCGGCGGGGCCTGGTGCTGGCCAGCGAGGACCGCCGCCGCTACGGCCTCATCCTGGCGCAGGAAATCGGGTTCAATCTCTCGCTCTCCAGCCTGCGCGAGTTCACCCGCGCCGGCGGCCGGCTCGACCTGCCCGCCGAGCAGGTACGCAACCAGCATTTCTTCGGGGCGCTGCGCGTGAAGGCTCCCGGCCAGCACACCCGCGCCGGCACCCTCTCCGGCGGCAACCAGCAGAAGGTCGTCCTCGGGAAGGCGCTCATGACCGGCCCGAGCGTCGTCCTCCTCGACGAACCGACGCGTGGCATTGATGTCGGCGCAAAGCTGGAGGTCTATGAGCTCATCAACCGCCTCACCGCCGAGGGCCGGGCGGTCATCCTCGTGTCGAGCGAGCTGCCCGAGCTGATGGGCATGAGCGACCGGGTCATCATGCTGCACGAAGGCGCGGTCGGCGGTGAGTTTGCCCGCGCCGATTTCACGCAGGAAAAACTCCTCGCCGCCGCGATGGGCCACGCGCACGCTGCCTGAGATACTTCCCGATGAACGCCCGGACCTTGCTCAAGAATCTCTCCATGCCGCTGGCCTTGGTGGCCATTTGGCTGTTTTTTGCCCTGAAGGAGCCGGCTTTCCTGGCCCCACGTAATCTTTCGCAGCTCATGGTCGATTTCTCGATCATCGGAACGCTGGCCCTGGGCATGTTTCTGATTCTGCTGACGGGGCAGATTGATCTTTCCGTCGGTAGCGGCGTGGGCCTCATCGGTGGCATCGCCGCGGTTCTGACCGTTCAATATGGCTGGCCCGCCCCCGCCGGCCTGGCGGCCGCCTTTCTGGTGGCGCTGTTGCTCTGGGCCCTCATGGGCACGCTCATCGTCAAGGAGCGCATGCCATCCTTTATCATCACCCTCGCCGGTCTGCTCATTTTCAAAGGCTTGTTTTGGCGCGTCATTCACAGCTCGACGGTTTCGGTGAAGGGGGTGGAGGAGAACCTCTACTCGATGATCTCAACCTATTATCTTCCGGCCGTAACGGGGGCCGGCCTGGCGGTGGCGGTGGTGCTCCTGGTGGCGGTGGTGCAATGGCGTGCCCGGGCCGCCCGGATCGCGCATGGCCTGCCCGCCTTTTCCGCCCAACGGGCCGCGCTCAGGTTTGTCCTCATGGGGGCGGCCGTATTTGGGGTGGTGGCGGGGTTCAACCAGTCCCGCGGCCTGCCCATGACTTTTCTCATTCTGACGGCGACGGCGGCGGCGGTCTATTTTCTGACGCAGCACACCCCGTTTGGCCGCTATCTTTACGCGATCGGAGGCAACGAGGAGGCCGCCGTGCTTTCCGGCATCAACGTGAACCGCGTCCTGATCGGCGCCTATGTACTGATGGGCGCGGCGACCGCCGTCACCGGCTTCATGCAGACCTCCTACCAAGGCTCCTCCAGCACGACGGTGGGCGACCTGATGGAGCTCGATGCCATCGCCGCCTGCGTCATCGGCGGCACCGCGCTCAAGGGCGGGCGGGGCACGGTGTGGGGCGTGCTCTTCGGCGCGCTCATCATGACGAGCCTGCTCAACGGCATGAATTTGATGGGAGTGACTCCCGAGATGAAATACATCGCCCGCGGCACCGTGCTCGCCCTCGCTGTCTGGCTCGACGTGCGGCTCGGGCGGACGTGAGCGCATTGATCCGTAGCCCTGCGCGTGAGCGCAGGGAAAGTTGGGCGCGACGCCTCGCGTTGGTCCCGCCGCTCACGCGGCGGGCTACCCCGGCAGGTCGGGTTAAGCCTTTCCTTTTGCGGGCGGGGCGGGCAATTTTTCGCGCACTGCGCCCGTGACCAAACCCGCCGCCAAGCGAACCGTTGACATGCAGATCCTCGCCGACTGGGTCGAGCCACGCTCCCGCGTGCTCGACCTCGGCTGCGGGCGCGGCGCGCTCCTCGACTCACTCGTCCAGTCGAAGGACATCTTTGCCATCGGCGTGGACCTCGACTCCGCCAAGATCACCGCCTGCGTCCGGCTCGGCCTCACCGCCTACCAAGGCGACATGCTGGAGTTCATGCGTGCGTTTCCCGACGGGCATTTTGACCGCGTCATCTGCTCGCGCACCCTGGAGGAGGTCGCCGACCCTGCGGCCGTCATCGCCGAGGCGCTGCGCGTCGGCCGTGCGGTGACGGTGGGCTTCGTGAACCACGGCTACTGGAAAAACCGCCTGGCCACGCTCCTCCACGGGCGCAAGCCGCGCAACGCCGTCTATACCGGCGAGTGGTTCGAGAGCCGTCCGAGCAATCCGGTGAGCGTGGCCGACTTTGAGCATTTCTGCGCAACGAAGCGCTATCGCATCATCCGCCATGCGCTGCTCGGCGGCGACTGGAAGTCGCGCTGCGCGCTCGCCCCCAATTTTTTCGCAGGTTACGCGCTCTACGACCTCGCCCAGTGAGGGCACCCTCCCTCATGCGCGAACCGCCCCGCCTCCGGGTGAAGCCCGTCCACCCGCTCGCATGGGTAGTTGAGCCACTGGAGGGCGAGCCGTCCTTGGTCACGCGGGCGATGTTTGGATGCCGCGCGGTTTATCTGCGTGGGCGGATGGTGCTCTGCCTTGCGGCCCGGGCGGACCCGTGGCGCGGCGTGCTGGTGCCGACGGTGCGCGCGCAGCAGACCGCGCTCATCGGCGAGCGACCGGCGCTGCGTCCGCATCCGGTGCTGCCCAAGTGGCTGTACCTGCCGGAAGCTGCCGCGACCTTCGAGCGCGACGCCGTCTGGTTGGTCGCGCGCATTCGCGCGGGCGATCCGCGCATCGGCATCGAGCCGGGAGGGCGGTCGCGCCGCCGCCAGCCGGCCACACAACCGGCGGGCCAAGGCCGCGGCGGGCGAAAAATTTCCTTTGCGAACTTGGCGTGAGTGGCGTCCGTTTCCCTGCCCATGACCAAAGGCCAGAAAGTCGTTTGCATCAACGACACCTTCCCCAACCTCATCCGCGCGCTCTACAAGCAGCTCCCGGTGAAGGGGGTCACCTACACGGTGCGCGAGGTGTTTCTCGGGCGGGAGAAAATTGTGAAGGGCGGCGACAGCGCGACGGTCGGCCTGCTGCTGGCCGAGCTGCACAACGGCCCGGACCCGTTTCATGCGGGGAAGCAGGAACTCGGGTTCACCTCGGAACGGTTTGCCCCATTGGAGGAGCTGCCGCCCGAGGAAATCGCGGAGGAAACTTTTTCCTACGCCGGCGCGGACGACGGGGAAGGTTGGAAAAATTGACGCGATCTTTGTGCGTGGCGGGAATCGGGGCTTGCTGCAAGGTGGAGGACCGTTCCGGTGATAAGCCGGAACTGGCACCCCGCCGCCGGCCCTGCGGGGCTTGGACCGGTTTGGCTAAAACGGGAGCCCATTTGCGAACATATCTTCGGAAATCGCCGTTTGGCTTGGGCTAAAATTTCACTTAAACCACCCTAAGCCGGACTCATGCAGTTCAATTATTCGAAATGGTGTGCAACTTACTGATTTCCAACGTCAATCTTCAGGAAAACACATCTGCTATGCAGTTCACTTTTCAGTTTTCTCGTGGCCGAGGGAATCCTGTTTCAACTGCATGAGTCCGGCTAAGGCGGAAAAATTTCCAGCAGCGCCGGGCCGAGTGCCAGCATGCCGTCGGACAAAATTTTCGCACGCAGCCCGCCGCGGCCTTGCAGCTGCGCCTCGGCCTCCGGATGGAACGCGCCGTTCATCCAATGGCACGGCTTGCATTCGGCCACGCCGAGGAAGCGCACACCCTGCACCGCAAATTCCGCACCGATGAGCGAGCCGAGATTGAGCCCGCGCGTGACGATGTTGCGTCGGAAGACGGACGGGGGCCGGTCGCGCACGCCCAACGCGCCGCAAAGCTCGGCATAGACCTCGGCGGCGAAAAAGGTGATCTGGCCCTTGTGGCCAGGCTCGTGGGCAAAGAACCGGTCCCCCTCGATCCCGCGTCCGGCCACGCAGCGGATGGCATCCGGCTCGTCCGCCGGGTGCGTGCCGGGTGCAAGGCCGTGCCGCCCGAAAAAATTATGGCCCGGCGAAACGTAGAGCTTCAGCAGGTGCGGCGTATCCATGGTTGAGATTGAATGATCCTAAAAAACGTAGTTGAAATACAGGAATTGTTTTAGCAGCAGGTTAGGAAGTCAGGAATCGGAGGGCGGCGTGCTGGGTTCTTACTTCTTGGTTGGCTGATGTCGGCCTGCTGGCCTCGGTAACCTGGATTCTGAATTAGGATCGGTTTGAATGACTGATGTCGGCCTGCGGCCTCGGTAACTGAAGCCAGAAAGCCAGGAAAACGGAGTGTCTGATTCTTGGTTTCCTGCATAAATTTTCGGTTCCGAGGGAGAACGGAGAACGGAGGGTCGAAAGTCGAAAGTCGAGAGTCGAGAGTCGAGAGTCGAGAGTCTGAAGCAGGAGGAGGCGGAAGACAGGACACCCGTATTTTTGACCACAGATCTCTTGGATCGGCACAGATTATCAATCAGAGTACAATTGCGAGCTTTCACCCGTAAGGTGAAGGAATTTGGTCTGATATATCTCCATGATATTATTGTATCCGTGTTATTTGTGTAATCCGTGGTCAAATTGAACTGCGGAATTTGGCATGATCGCAGGTTGCGCGGTCGCCGGCGGGGATACAACCCGCGTTGCGACAAATGTTTGGCCGCCCCCGCGCCCCGTCGCCGGCGGTCCGTTGGGGTCTCCTTTCCGGTTGTTTCAGGGCCCAAAAACGTAACCCCGGCCCATGGAGGGGCGTCTTGCTTCCCGTGTATGACGCGACTTCCATCGCCCCATGTCTTCTGACTCGGACGACGTGCCTTTCGACTTGGCCGGCTGCCTCGCACGCGTGCGTGCGCAGGATCAGGCGGCCGCGCGCGCGCTCGTGGAACACCTTTACCCGCTCGTCCTCCGCATCATCCGCACCCGCCGACCGCGCCGGGTGCCCGAGGAAGACATCGCGCAGGATATCTTTCTGAAAATGTTCACCCGGCTCGAACAATACCAAGGCAACGTGCCCTTCACCCACTGGGTGTCGCGCATTGCGGTGACGACGTGCATTGACCACTTGCGCGCCCAGCAGCGCCGCCCGGAGTTCCGCTGGGCCGACCTTTCGGAGAACGAGGCCCAGATGCTCGACCATGTGCTCACCAACGAGCGGGCGGTGGACGCGGGAGAGGCGCTCGCCGCGAGCGAGCTTGTGGAAAAGCTCCTGGCGCAGCTCAAGCCCGACGACCGCACCGTCATCCAGATGCTCGACCTCGAGCAAAAGTCGCTGGTCGAAATCAGCGAGCTCACCGGCTGGAACACCACGCTCATCAAGGTTCGCGCTTTCCGGGCGCGACGGAAGTTGCAAAAGCTTTTTGAGGAACTAAAGAAAAAGGAACGCACATGAAAATCCCCCCGACCCAAACCGCCTGGCCTCGTCTTACCGTCGCGGCCCGCCTCGCGCCGCCGGCGACAGACGCCGCCGCCCCGTCCGGTTTCGCCACGCGCGTCGTCGCGCTGGCCTTCGAGCGCCCGAAGGCCTCGCTCGCCGCGCTTTGTGATCTCTTCTCGTGGCGCGCGCTCGCCGCCGCCGCGCTCATCGCCATCGTCAGCGTGGCCGCCAACCTCAACGCGGTGCTGGGCGGCGAAGACGATGTGCTGGCCGTCAACGACCCGGTCGCCGAGGTGCTTTCGCTCACCTGAGCGGCCCGTCCGCCCTTTATGTCACAACAAGCCAAGGTCCTGCTCGCGTTCGCGGGCGTTTTCCTCGCCGGGGCCATCGCCGGCGGGGTGGTGACCTTGCGGATGGAGAAGGAGCGCGTGCAGAACCTCGCGGCGGAGAAGGAGCGCGCGGCCACGGAAAAAGTCGCCGCCGATCTTTCCCCGCGGATGCTCAAGGACCTGACCGGGCGCCTGAACCTCAAGGCGGAACAGCGCAAGGAAGTCGCCCCGATCATTGACCGGGCGGCGCTGCGGATCGCGGAGCTGAGCACGGAGTACAACGAGGCCACCCAAGAATACCGGGTCGCGATCAAGACCCTGCGCGAGGACATGGAACGGGAAGTCGGCGTGCTGCTGGATCCCGAGCAGCGCAAGAAGCTCGACAAGATGCAGGCCGACTGGACCAAGCAGTTCAACCAGCGCTTCACCCGCCCGCCCGGCCCGGGTCCTGGTTTCGACGGTTTCGACCGCGGTGGCCGTCGTGGCGGCCCGCCTGGCGGCACCGGTTCAAATTCCAGTCCCTTTCAGGGACGCCAGATGCGCCGTTCCGGCGGACCTCCGAATTTGGCCGCCCCGCCTGGGCCGGCCGATCCGCCGGCGGCGCCTGCGCCCGCCAGCGGTGTTCCGACCCGGTGAAAGCCACTGCGCGGTGCTCAGCGTTTGCAATGCCGGCGGGAAATGCCTGACTCCGGCGCATGGTTTCGTCGGTCACTGCATCCACCGCTTTGCCGACCGCCGCGCATCCGGCGGCGGCCGGCAGCCAGATGCTTTATTTCGCCTACGGGGCGAACATGAGGCGTGACGCGTTCTGCCGGCTTTGCCCCGGTGCCGACTGGCTCGGGGTCGCGCGGCTGGAAGGTCATCGTGTCGTCATCGCGTGGCACGGTTACGCCAGCGTGCTGCCCGCCGCGGCTTCAACGGTGTGGGGCACGCTCTGGCTGGTGCCGGCGGCCGGGCTGCCCGCGCTCGATGCGTTCGAACAGATGGCCGACGGGCTTTACGAGCGCGTGACGCGGCGCGTCGTCACGCCCGCCGGGCCGCGCGTAGAAACGATGCTCTACCTCGCGCCGCGCCCGGACCTCGGCGCACCGCAGCCTGGCTACCTCGAAGAAGTGCTCGCCGGAGCGAAGGAAAACCGGCTCCCCGCCGCCTACCTCCGCCAGCTCACCGGGCTCGCGGATGGCCCCGGGGCTGCGGCCTCCGCACCCCCTTTGCCTTGAAAACCGCACCGTTGGGCGTGGCGGCGACAGCTCCATCGGCCGGTTGCCGGCCGCGAATTTCAGTTGCGCCGTCCCCGCGCCGGCCCACTGTTCACGTTGGCCGGGCGCCATACATGGGCAGGCGCGTGAACTCCGCCAGGGCCGGAAGGCAGCAACGGCAACGACGTCCTCCCAGTGCCGTGGAGTGCCCGGCCACTTTTTTCCCACTGGGTCCGGCCTCGGCGCGGTTTGGAGATTGACCGGCGTCCAGTTCGTGCCACCATTCCGGCACAGCCTGTTTTCCCCATGACAAAACGCCTCATCGTCCTTGGCAGCGTCCTCGCCCTGACCAGCTTCGCCTTCGCGTTTCCGGACCAGGCGCAGGGAATTCTGCGCGCCTGCTTCGGGTCCGATTTTTGCGGCGCGGACCAGAGCGCCGAGATCTGCTGCGACCCCGCCGCCGGCCAGTCTCCGGCAAAAAAATAACTGTCGGGAGCATCGCCTGGGCGTGACGCCGGCGCGAGGCGGCTGAAACTTCCGCGCGGGCCGGATCCAGGCGGAAACCCCGGTGCCGCCACCGGCTGCCACCGCCGAAAGACTTCTCGCGGTCCTGCCCTTTTCCCCCTCTGCTCTTCGCCTCGCCTTGTCCTCTCCTTATCAAGTCATTGCCCGCAAATGGCGGCCGCAGACGTTTGCCGATGTCGTCGGCCAGGGGCATGTCGTGCGCACGCTGCGCAATGCCATCGGGCGCGGCCGCATTGCCCACGCCTACCTCCTCGTCGGCCCGCGCGGCACCGGCAAGACCTCCCTGGCCCGCATTTTCGCCAAGGCCCTCAACTGCACCGGCGGCCCGCTCGCCGACTTCGACCCCGCCGACCCCGCGTGCCTCGCCATCGCCAACGGCTCCTTTCTCGATGTGATTGAGATTGATGGCGCATCCAACAACGGGGTGGACCAGGTGCGCGACCTTCGCGACACGGCGCAATACGCCCCCGCGCAGGGCAAGTTCAAAATCTACATCATTGACGAGGTCCACATGCTCTCCGCCGCCGCGTTCAACGCGCTGCTGAAAACCCTTGAGGAGCCGCCGCCGCACGTGAAGTTCGTTTTCGCCACGACCGATCCGCAAAAGGTCCTGCCGACCATCGTTTCGCGCTGCCAGCGCTTTGACCTCAAGCCCATCGCGTCGGCGCTCATCGTCGAACGCCTGACCAAAATCGCGGCCGAGGAAAAAATTGAAATCACCGCCGCCGCGCTGGCCTGCATCGCCCGCATGGCCGACGGCGGGATGCGCGACGCCCAGTCCATCCTCGACCAGATGATTTCCTTCTGCGGCACGGAAATTTCCGAACCCGATGTGCTCGACGTCTACGGACTCGTCGCCGCCGGGAAAATTGCCGCTCTGGCCGCCGCCCTGGCCGCCGGTGACCACCGCCAGATCGTCGCCCTCGTGGACGACTGCGACTCCTCCGGCCGCGACCTCGTCCGTCTGCTCGGCGATTTGCAAGTTCTCGTCCGCACCGCCCTCCTCGACGCCATCGCGCAGGGCGGCCGCAGCCTCGCGCTGGGCGGCACGCCGCTCACCACTGAGCAGCTCACCCGGATGCTGGACGCCCTGCGTGAAGGTGAAAGCGGCGTGAAGCTCGGTCTCACCGAGAAAATCAATTTTGAAGTCGCCCTCCTCAAGGCCGTGGATGCCAGCCGCTCCCGCGCCATCGACTCCCTCATCAGGGAACTCACCGCCCTCGCCGACGAAACCCCCGCCGCCGTCCCCGCCGGTGCGGCCGACGGCGAAAAAAAAAACGGCTGATTGACCGGCTGGAAACCGGTCTCGCCGCCGCGCTCGGTCTCCCGGTGGCCGGCGCCAAGCCCGGCGCTCCGGACGGACCCGGGGATTTGGCGGACGAAACGGCGGACCACGAATCCGGAACCGTCGCCCCCGGCTCCGCGTCAGCGGCCGATGCCGACGCCCCCATGGGCCCCGGCGCGGACGAAGAGGCCGCCTTTCTCGCCACGCAGCACAGGACGGACGTCGTTTTGCCCCCGCCCATTCCGGCTGAACGCGGCCAGCCGCCGAAAAAACATGACCTGCCGCCGCTCGACTCGCTCGTGAGCCGCATTCCCGCCGATGCCCGGGCCGCGCTCGACGAATTGTTCCGCGCCAAGTTCACGGCCGTCCGTCGCATGCCGGAGACGGCGTTGAAGCGCGAGTGAGCGGAAGGTCTGCCACAGCCAGTCAGGCCGGCCCCAGGCCAAACGGCCGGTCAGAGGCCGGAATGGCCCGGACCGCCGCCCAGTTCGACCACCACGGCGGTGGCATTGTCGCGGCCCGAGAGCAGCACCGCTTCCTCCACGAGGCGCTGCGCGGGCGGCTGGGTGACGCGCACCGCCACCGGTGTGCGGATGAGCTCATCCATGCTGCCGTCCCACAGGCCGTCGGTCACGCCGTCCGTGCAGAGGATGAAGCGGTCGCCCGGTTGCCAGGCGACCACGCCGATCTGCGGCTCAACCGTGTCCTGTCCGGCGCCGAGCACCTGCTCCAGAATGTGCCGGCGCGGATGGGCGCGGGCCTCGCGTTCGCTCAGCCGGCCTTCGCGCCGCAGCCGGCCGACCTCGCTCTGGTCGTGCGTGAGCTGCGCCAGCCCGCCCGCCTGCGGAAGTTGGTAGATGCGGCTGTCACCGACATGGGCGAAAAACATCCGTCCCGGCGCGAACCACGCGAGGCTGAGCGTCGCGCCCATGCCGGCGCATTCCTCGTAGGCCTGCCCGAGGTGCAGCAGGTCATGGTGGATGGCGCCGACCAGCTCGGCGAGCACGGCGAAAAAGTCCACCGCACCGCCCGGCGGTCCTTTGGCCGTCGCCGGCTGGCGGAAGGCGCGCGGCAGCAGGCGCGTGATGCGGTCAATGGCGATGCGGCTGGCAAATTCGCCCGACTTTGCGCCCCCCATGCCGTCGCTCACCGCGAAGACAAAGTCGCAGTCCGCCAGCGACGCCTCGCCTGTTTTGCCGAGGTGGCGGACCTCATGGCTGTCGAAGGCGAGTCCGAGAAAGGCATCTTCGTTGTTCACCCGCACGCGACCGCGATGGGTGAGGCCCGACCAGCAAAGGGAGGGCAGGCGGTGGTGGCTGGGGGATGATCGGTGGTCACTCATGGGGCGGGGGCAGAAAGGTGGCGGCCGGCCTGGGTTGATGCCATCTGGGCGCGAGGGGCGGGGAGATTGGTCATTGGCAGGCGCGGGCCGGTTTCAGGGTTTGAGGGAGATCTCGCCGGCGCCGCCGCCCTCCTCGAGCAGCGTGGCGAACTCAAAATCAATCACGCAAAACCGTCCGTCGGCGACGCGATAGGTGATGTTACGGAGGAAGGGGTCCTCATGGCGCACGCCGTATTTTTCCAGTTCGGCGAAAATTTCCCGCTGCCGTTCTGGCGCGAGCTGCTGGACGAGCCGGCCGCAGTTGGTGGTCACGATTTTCAGGCCGGCTTCGTCGGCCTCCAGCACGCGCGGCACGAAATCGCAGCCGCGCGCCTCAAGCTGCCGCAGCACCCGCACCTCGTGAGCAAACCGCTCGCGCGCGCGGTGGCCGCGGAAAGTCTTGTGGACGCGCCCGTCGTAGCCGATGCGGACCTGGGCGCGGACGGTGTCTTTGACCTCATGCATGGGATGGGCGGCAACATCCGCCGCTGCCGCCGTGCTGGCAAGGGGGGAGTGCGGAATCCAGCGAGAGTGGGGCGGTCCACCAGCTTCCCCGGTGCGGAACCGGGTCCGGCGCCCCCTGTGACACCAGGGGAAAGCGATGTGACGGGGCAGAAGCAGAAAAAACATTCATCCAAATCCAAGTTTCGGTTGCCACTGGCACATGGGGTGCTAACTAGACGACCCGTTTGCGGCCGTGTTTCGCGGCCGCCCAAACGCCCATCACCAACCGCAAACCACCCAACCAAACTCCTCCGACCATGGCCAAATACAAACTGGAATACATCTGGCTCGACGGCTACACCCCTGTGGCCAGCCTGCGCAGCAAGACACAGATCAAAGAATTCGCCAGCTTCCCGAAGCTCGCCGACCTCCCGATCTGGGGCTTCGACGGCAGTTCCACCCAGCAGGCCGAGGGGAAGAGTTCCGACTGCAAGCTGCAGCCGGTCGCCGTCTTTCATGACACCACCCGCAAGAATGGCGTGCTCGTCATGTGCGAAGTCATGATGCCGGACGACAAGACGCCGCACCCGTCCAACTCCCGGGCCACCATCCCGGACGATCCCGACACCTGGTTCGGCTTCGAGCAGGAATACTTTCTCTGCAAGAACGGCGCACCCCTCGGTTTCCCGTGCGGCGGCTATCCCGCCCCGCAGGGGCCCTACTACACCGGCGTCGGCTACAAAAACGTCGGCTGTATCGCCCGGGAGATCGTTGAGAAGCACATTGATATCTGCCTTGACGCCGGCATCAACCTTGAGGGCATCAACGCCGAGGTCGCCAAAGGCCAGTGGGAGTTCCAGATCTTCGGCAAGGGCTCGAAGAGCGCCGCCGACCAGATGTGGGTCGCGCGCTATATCCTCACCCGCCTGTGCGAAAGCTATGGCGTGGATGTCGAGTGGCACTGCAAGCCCATCCTCGGGCAATACAACAAGCCGCTGGATTGGAACGGCTCCGGCATGCACTCGAATTTCTCCACGAAGTTCATGCGCGAAAAAGGCGGCAAGGCCTACTTCGAGAAGCTGATGGCCGCGTTTGCCAAAAATATTGGCGAGCACATCGCCGTCTATGGCCCGGACAACCACCTCCGCCTCACGGGTCTGCACGAGACGCAATCCATTGACAAGTTCTCCTACGGCCTGTCCGACCGCGGTGCCTCGATCCGCATGCCGGTCAACTTCATCAGCAACGGCTACAAGGGCTACCTTGAGGATCGCCGGCCCAACTCCGCCGCCGACCCGTATCTGGTCGCCGGTCGGATCGTGAAGACCTGCCAGAGCGTGGCGACCAAGTAAGCCGAGCGGTAAAATTCAACGGCGTCATCCCTCGCGGGGTGACGCCGTTTTGTGTGCGCAGGGGGCGATGTGGATCTGCGTTTTTTGTAAAACTAGGCCGTCTGGGGCGTGTATTGATGGGGATTGGCTCGGCGAAAAAAATGAAAAACGAACTGTAGTCGTTTTGGTAAACAATTTTCATACAGGCTCGGATGGTTAGGCTTCATTTTCGTCGCCAGTAAAACACCATTCCACTGAAGATCGCGAGGCCATAGACACTCCAGACCGCCCAAAATGGTGGCCTGCGATCTATCGCATGCTGCGCCATTGGGAATGCAGCCCAAAACAAAAGAGTAAACCCAAGCCCTAAGTATACAAGAATGTTCACAGCCGCCACTTTACCGGGCAGCGGCGGTGGGCCGGAGCCGGCGGCGGAGGAATCGCCCGGCGACACGGCCTGCGCGTAGGTTTTCCAATCGGCCATGCCATCGCGCCAGACGAGGGTGGAGGGAGTGACGAGGCCTTGCCTCACGAGTTGAGCCAGTTCAGCGGAGGAGACGGGGCCCCTTTTCTGGCCGTCGGTTGAATAGTGCCATTGGTGCATGGGGAGGGGGCGGCGCTGAACCTTGAGCTTGCTCTCAACCCGCACGCGGTCAATCGCGATTCCGCACAGGCTGAAATCGTAGGTCGGAGTTTGTCCCGGCACATCGGGCAAAAAAGCCCGACCTACGCCTTCATGGAGGCCGCGCCGTAAAAATCCGCCATTGAGCGCCCCGCCGCGCACGGCATGCTCGGCGGCATGGGGCCAAAGCACATCATTATCGCGGGCGGCGGGGCGGCGGGATTCTTCGCGGCCATTGCGTGCGCGGAGGCCGACCCGGCGGCCGAGGTGACGCTCTTCGAGGCCACGGCCCATCCGCTCGCCAAGGTGCGGGTGTCCGGCGGGGGGCGGTGCAACGTCACCAATGTCTGCCAGGAACCACGCGAGCTGGTCAAAAATTACCCACGCGGCGCGCGCGAGCTGCTCGGTCCGCTCACGCGTTTCGGCCCGCGCGAGACGGTCGCGTGGTTCGCCGCGCGCGGGGTCGCGCTCAAGGCCGAGCCCGACGGGCGGATGTTTCCGGTGACGGACAGCTCGGCGACCATCGTGGAGTGCCTGATGAACGCCGCGCAGAAAGCGGGCGTGAAGCTCGTGACCGTACGCGGCGTGCGGAAGGTGGAACGCGTGGCGCGCGATGGCGGCCCGCCGGACTTCTGGCTCACGCTCACCGACGGCTCCGGCGTGCGCTGCGACCGGCTGCTGCTCGCCACCGGGGGCAACAAATCTTCGGTCGGGCTGACCATCGCCGAGGCGCTCGGCCACACGATCGAGCCGCCGGTGCCGTCGCTGTTCACGTTTCATTGTGACGATGCGCGGCTCGTCGGGCTGTCGGGGGTGTCGGTGGAGAACGCCGCCGTCGCCGTGCATGGGGCGAAACCCGGTGACAAACTCAGGGCGGGCGGTCCGCTGCTTGTGACGCATTGGGGACTGAGCGGCCCGGCGATCCTGAAGCTCTCCGCGTGGGGTGCGCGCGAGCTGCATACGGCGGGCTATGCGTTCACCCTCGCGCTAAACTGGGTCGCGCCCCGCACGCTGGAGCAGACCCGTGCCGCGCTCGCCGCCGAGCGCACGGCCCACGCGCGGCGGCAGGTGGCGACGGCCAACCCTTTCGGACTGCCGGCGCGGCTGTGGGAGCGGTTGCTGGCGTCGGCCAGGATCCCGCCCGATGCGCAATGGGCGGGCGTGGGCAACGCCGCGCTTGGTGCGCTCGCGTCGCAGCTCGCCGAGGGCGAGTTTGCCGTCGTGGGCAAAAGCATGAACAAGGAGGAGTTCGTCACCTGCGGCGGCGTGAGGCTGCGCGAAGTGGATTTTGCGACCATGGAAAGCCGCATCTGCCCCGGCCTGCATTTTGCCGGGGAGGTGCTCGATATTGATGGGGTGACCGGCGGCTTTAATTTCCAGTCCGCCTGGACGACCGGCTGGCACGCGGGGAGGGCGATGGCGGGCGGCGGCTGAGCCTTCGAAATCCTCTCAACGCGCGGCCAGCTGCGCCGTATTTGCTAAAAACAGGTCCCGCCCTCACGCCTCATCCACGATCACCAGCACGGCGGTGGCATTGTCGGTGCCGCCGTGTTCGAGGGCGAGGGCGATCATGGCCTGCAAAATCTCGGCGGGTTCGCCGGGGCGGCCGAGCAATTCTGCCAGCTCGGCGTCCGTCACCATGCGCGTGACCCCGTCGGTGGCGAAGAGCCAGCGGTCGCCGGCTGCCAGCGCATGGTCCGCCAGGTCGGTGTCCAGCGGAGTGGGCTGCCCGACGCAGCGGGTGAGCGTATGCCCGCTGTGGGGATGGAGCAGGAGGTATTCGCCCGAAGTGTTGTTTTTGCGCGCCTCCATCTCGACGGTGTGGTCCTCGGTGACCGGCGAAAGCTTTCCGTCGCGCAGCAGGTAGGCGCGCGAGTCGCCCACGTGCGCCAGCCGCGTCCGGCCGGCGCGAAACAGGCCGCACGACACCGTCGTGCCGATGCCGGTCTCGGGGCTGACGAGCTGGCCGAGGCGTTGCACGGCGATATTGGCCGCCTCCATCACGGCGTGCAGGTCGGGCTCGCCATTGCCTGCCGCCCGCACCGCCTGGATCAGCGTCCGCACCGCACAGGTGGAGGCTTCGGCCCCGCCGGGCAGGCCGCCCACGCCGTCGGCCACGCCGAACAGCCCGAGGGCCGGCTGGCACAGGGGGCTGTCTTGATTTTCGTGGCGGACCTTGCCGATGTCGGTCAGCGCGGCGGAGCGGAGTTTCATGGCGAGGAGGGCCACGTTGGTGGGCGGCGGTGCGCTCTGCAAGCCGCCGCTACGCGAAAGGTTGAAATTTTTCCGTCCGGTCGTCCCGGGTCATCCGCGTGTGGCCTTGCTTGGGCAGGCAGCCGAGGAACTGCCGGCCATAGGCCTTCTGCGTCACGCGCGAGTCGAGGATCGTGATGACGCCCCGGTCGGTGGCGGTGCGGATGAGCCGGCCCACGCCCTGGCGGAATTTGATCAGGGCGTCCGGCAGTGTGAGCTCACCGAACGGCTCGCCTCCCCGCTCGCGGATCTGCTCGGCCCGCGCCTCCAGCACCGGATGCGTCGGCATCTCAAACGGCAGCCGGGTCAGGATGATCTGGGCCAGCGCATCACCCGGCACGTCAATGCCCGTCCAAAAGCTGTCCGTGCCAAACAGAATGCCGTTGCCCGCCGCGCGGAGCTGCCGGGCCAGTTCGGTGCGCGACCGGTCGCGCCCCTGCATGAAAAACGGTCGTCGCGCCTTTGCATAGGCCGGCTCGATCGTCGCGGCGACCGCCTGCATGTCGGCGTAGCTGGTGAACAGCACGAGCGAGCCGCCCGCCGTGCGTTGCGTGCAAAACCCGATGTAGTCGGCCAGCACGTCGAGCGCGAGCCGCGCGTCCTTCGCCGAGGGCAGCGGCACGTCGGTCGCCACAAAGACCCGCATGTTTGCTTCAAAATCAAACGGCGAGTGCTCCACTGCGGCGCGTGCTTTTTCCGCGCCGATGCGGGCGGCAAACGGCGCGATGTCCCCGCCGGCCGTCAGGGTCGCGCTGGTGAGCACGACGGCGGTTTCGCGGCGCAGCAGGTTTTCGCGCAGCAGCGGGGCGACCTCAATCGGCGCGGTGCGCAGCGTCACAATGGTCTGCCGGCGGCCGCCGCGCTCGACCCAATGGACCTGTTTTTCCGCGTCGGCCAGCGCGAGAAACTGCCGCAGGCTCGCGCGGCAGGACGCGACGCGGTCGGCCTGCTGCTGAAGCTCGTCGCGTTCGCGGCCGTCCTCGAACCGGTCCGCGCGTTTCTTGACGGCCCGGTGCAGCGCGTCCAGCGGCCCGTCGAGCCACGGTTCGGCGATGCCGGCCTCCCGCACGCGCACGACCGGCTGCATTGTGAGCAGCCGCTCCTCGACCGCGGCGAAAAACTGCCGCGCCGCCTCCAGGGCGTCCTCGACCAGCAGCCGGTCCGCCGCGTCGCCGAATTTGACCAGCAGGCCGCGCTTGGTTTTTGGGCTGTAAAGGTGCCGGAGCATCCGCTCGACGCCATGGCTGCTCAAGTGCAGGCCGAAGTGCTCGGTGGCCACCTCCGGCACCGTGTGCGCCTCGTCGAGCACGACGAAGTCGTCGGCAAACAGCACGCCGCGCGAGCCGGCTGCGCCGCCCGCGCCGGCGTTGAGCAATGTGAACAGCAGCGAGTGGTTGACGACCACCACCTGCGCGCCGCGCACGCGCGCCCGGGCGCGCTGGTAGAAGCATTTCTCGCCGTCACAATGCTTGCGCGAGCAGCCGGCCGAGTCGGCGCTGACGAGCTCCCATATTTCGGGCGCGGGCGGCGGCGACAGCTCGTGGCGCAGGCCCTCGCGGCTGGTTTCGGCCCAGACGGCGATGCGCTGGAGCTCGCTGTGCTCGGGCGAGGCGAACAGCTCGTGCTTGTCGCGCAGCGCCCCCGCGAGCCGCGTCGTGCAGAGGTAGTTGGCCTTGCCCACGAGCACGGCGGACTTGAACTTGGCGTAGGGCTCCAGCTCCGGTGCCGCGCCGAACACGCGCCGGCACAGCGGCAGGTCCTTTTGCTCCAGCTGTTCCTGCAACGCGATCGTGTGGGTCGAGACGACGAGCTGGCGCGACTGGTCCACCGCGTGGATGATGCCCGGCAGCAGGTAGGCGAGCGACTTGCCGACGCCGGTGCCGGCCTCGAAGAGCAGCGGCGCGTCGTCGCGCAGCGCGGCCGCGACGGCGCGGGCCATTTTCTCCTGCTGCGGCCGGTGCTCGAGCCCGAGCGCATCCGCCAGGACGCCGCCAGCCGCAAAGATGCGCGCCGCCAGCCGCGGCGCGTGCGCGGGCGACGGCGGGACTTCGGCGGAGGTGTCGTCATGCAGACCGATCATGAGCGCCGACCATGCCCGCGACCCCTCATCACCCGCAACCGGCAAAATTGGAGGCGTTGCAACCGGCAGGCGTCGGCAGCCGGCTCACGCCGGGTCCGGGCGGGCAGCTACGACTAGCGGCCTTTCGGCCATCCCGTCGTTGCCGATAGATTCGGATGGGCAGCCTTGCAAGGCCTCCTCGGCCAGCTCGATTTCTTCCGGCGTCACCGGCTGGCGATGCACGATGGAATAACCCAGCTCGCCATCACGGGAGAAAAAAGCGGGAGCGTTCAGACGGCACAAGTCGCAGTCGGTGCAGCTCGCGTCCACATAGTAGGCACCGGCGATGTTGGCCGGCAGGCGTTGGGTGAGGTTGGGCATGGTGGGTGTTAGGATGTGCATCATAGCCGAAGGCGGAAATTTATTGAAATTCATAATAAACATGAATTGATGCGGAACGTGCATGAGTATCTGAAGACCACCCCGTTTGATCTCTACGAACTCTACCTGTTTCACCTCGTGGTGCGGCACGGCAGTTTCACCAAGGCTGCCGAGGTCGCTGGGCTGACGCAGAGCGCCATCACGCGGCAGATGCAGGGCATCGAGGCGAGTCTCGGGCTAGACTTGCTTGAACGGACGACGCGCAGCGTGCGCGTGACCGCTGCCGGGGAATTTCTCTACCAAGAGTCCGTGCGGCTGCTTGGTGATGTCGAGCATTCGCTCCAGCGGCTTCGGGAGGACTTTACCGATGCAAAAAAGGAGGTGCGGGTGGGCGTCTCCCGCTCCATCGGGCTGGCGCATTTGCCGGGGTTTTTCCACGCCAACTTCCGGCGACTACCGCAGGTGGCCTGCCGTGTTTCCTGCCGGCCGAGCGGAGAAATTTTGTCTGCCCTCGAGGCCAACGAGCTGGATCTCGGCGTGCTCTGCCCGCCGCGCCGGCTGCCGCGCACCCTGGCGGTTCGGCACCGGTTTGCAGACGCTTTCACGCTGGTCGGCCCGGAAAAGATCGCGGCGGAGTTTGCCACCTTGCCGCAGTCCGACCGGGCGCGGCTGGCGTGGGCGGAGAAACAGAACTGGCTGCTCCTCGACGAGAATTCCCACACGGGCCAGCGGCTTCGTGTCTGGATGGCACGGCAGGGCTGCGCGGTCGAGCCCGCCATGCAGCTCGACGGCTTTGACCTGATCATCAATCTTGTTGCCCTCGGGATGGGCGTGAGTTTCGTGCCGATCCGCGCACTCGCCCTCTACGGCCAGAAACGCCAGTTGCGACGGCTGGCCTGGCCCGGGCGTTTTGAGCGCGAACTGGCCGCCGTGGTGAGACGACATCGGAAAATGCCGCCGCACTTGGACCAGTTCATCGGCAATGTGCTGTTTTGATGGCGGCGGTATCAGGCGCGCATTCGCCTACTTTAGCTGTTCAACAGCAGGCCGGCCCCGCCCGCCGGGGCGAGGATGATTTTGCCGGGGCTGCGGAGCGTGGCCTGCAGGTCGAGCAGCTTGAACAGCGCCTCGGCCACCGCGGGGTCACGGCCGATCTCGGCGAGCGCCTCGCCGATCACCTTGGGGCGCACGGCCTGTGCTTCGCCCAGGCGCTGCGCGGCCCCCATGTCGGCGGCGGAATGGATGAGCGCGACCTGGTTGTCGCCGGCCTGCTTCATCGCGGCGGTGACTTGGCGGAGGCGGTTGACGACTTTGCGGCGGATTTCGGCGATCATGCCGTGGTCGCGGAAGGCCACTTTGCGGATATAGGTCGAGCCGAGCTGAAAGCCCCATTTGGCGGAGGTGGGCGTGACCTCCTCGCGCACCTTGCGCGAGAGGGCGTCGCGATTTTCGAGCAGCACCTCCAGCCGGAGGTTGGACAGCTGCTTCACGACGGCGGTGGCGACGTTGGCCTTGAGCGAACCGAGCGGGTCGGAATTTTGGAACAGAAACGCATTCGGTTCGGCGACGCAGCCTTCGAACCAGATGCCGACACCCATCGGCGCGCCTTCCTCGGAGTTGACGAGCTGGTTGCGGAGGTAGGCCTGAAAGATGCGGGTGTTGACCGTGTAGGCCTTGCCAAAAAGCGGCATGAGCAGCACGCGCGGGCCGAAGCGCGCGATGGGAAAAAACAGCCCCGGTTCGGCCACCTGCCCGATGACCTTGCCAAAAAGCGTGTAGACGACGACGCTGCGCTCGGGAAGCGTGCGCCAGAGCTGGAGCCAGGCCCCGAGCGAGAGCACGAGCGGCAGCAGGGTGGCCGTGAGAAAGAGGCCGAAAATGAGGGAGGCGAGGAAGGGCATGGCGGCGCGGGTCAGAGGGTGACGACGGTTTGCGCGGCCTTCTCGCGGAGCGCGAGGGTGGCGTTGCGGAGATAGGCGTCGAGGGCGGGGCGGCCGCCGGTGGCGTGCATGGCGGCGAGGGTGCGGCCGAGCTCGGCCAGCGGCGCGGCTTCGGCGGCGGCGCGGTTTTGCGCGATCTGCACAGCCTGTTCGGCGAGCTTGAGCTTCTGGTCGGCGTCGGCGCGCGACTGGCTGATGGCGGCGGCGACCTGGTTCTGCGTGGTGTTGATGGAGGCGAGGGCCTCGTCCACGTCGGCCGGCGGGTCAATGGTCGTGATGAGCGCGGCGTCGAGCTCGACGCCATAGCGGGCGGCAGTCTTGCGGCAGGAGTCCTCCATGTAGCGGTTGATGCTGGAAAGGTTTTTGCGGAGGTCGTTGATCGAAACGCCCTCCACCGCGCCCTCGTGCGTCTCGCCCTGGAAGGTGGCGATGCGGTCGCGCAGCACCGAGATGAAGTAGCCGATGACGTGAACCTCGGGATGGGTGACGCCGAAAAGGAAGGCGTAAAGGTTGCGCTCGCACGGGCGCCAGCGGATCTGACCGGCGATGGCGACATTGAGATTGTCCTTGGTGACGGCCTCGATGCTGTCCTGCCGCACGTCGGGATCCCACGTGATGTCGGTGGTCTGGATGGTCATGTCCACCTTGCGGAGCACCTGCCACGGCCACTTGAAATAGGGGCCGCCGGGGGGAATGACGCGGATGCTGGGATAATGGTAGCGTGCCTTCTCCTCGTCGCTGAGCAAGGCGCCGAGCTCGGGGTCGTCACCGACCAGCCCGCCCAGCCTCTGGGCGCGGCCAAACGTGGTGAGCACGCCGCGCTGCGTCGGCCCGATGGTGAAGATGCCGAAGAGCAGCGCGAGCCCGAAGGCGAGCAGCACGCCGAGGAGAATGGCAAAAAGGGACAGGGAGAAGGAGAGAAGCGTGGGCATCGGAAAGAAGGGTGGGGGAGCAGGCGGCGGGCGAAATGAAAACACGGCGCGACGCGGCAGTGGAGCCCAGCATCGGGGGGCCGCCGGGCGCGTCAATCTTTCGTCGGGTGGAAACCGGCGGCACGTTTCCAAGCCTGGGCGTCCGGGCATGAGTGCGCCCGCCAGCTTTGCCGGGTTGCGCCGGCTGGCGAAACACGTTTCCTCCTTCGCGTGACTCCTTCATGGACAGAAACGCTCGCCGATTTCCTGCGCGCCGCGCCGGGGGTGGAGGCGGTGCGGCTCGACCCGGCGGCGCGCAAGGTGTCGGTCGCCACGCTGGGCGCGGTGGACGAGGCCGCGCTGCGGGCACGGCTGGCGGAGGTGCTGGCTGCGGTCGAGTCGAGGCTGGGCGGCGAGGCCGCCGTGCCCGCCGGCTTTACGTTGCGCCGCGACGGGGCCGTGACCGAGCTGGCCGAGGTGAGCTGCGCGACCGCGCCGAAATTTTGGAAATGGCGCGAGTTTGCCTGGCCGGAGCACGAACCGGCCGCCGTGCCCGCCGCGCCGGAGTGGCGGCAGCTCGCGTGGCTGGCCGCCATCTGCGGCGCCGCCGGAATTGGCGGCTGGGCCGGGGAGAAAATTTTCCGGCTCCCAGCCCCTTTTCCCCTTCTGCTTTACGCCGTGGCGTTGCTCGCCGGCGGCTGGGACGCCGCCAAGGACACGTGGGAAAATCTCCGCGCCCGCCGGCTCGACATCCATTTTCTCATGCTCGCCGTGGCCCTGGGTGCGGTCGCCATCGGTGCCTGGGGCGAGGCGGTGTTGCTGCTGTTTTTGTTTTCTGCGTCGGGCGCGATGGAGGAGTTTGCGCTCGACCGCACGCACCGCGAGGTCAGCGCGCTGCTCAAATCCGCCCCCAAGTTTGCCACCCTCTTGCTGGCCGGCGGCGGCGAGCGCGAGGTGCCGGTCGAGGAGCTCCGGCTCGGCGACCGCGTGCTCGTGCGGCCGGGGGGCGGGTTTCCGGCCGACGGCGACGTGCGGAAGGGCCAGAGCGCGAGCGACGAGGCCGCGCTCACCGGCGAGGCCGTGCCGGTCGAAAAAGGCGTGGGCGACCCGGTGTTCAGCGGCACAATCAACCTCTGGGGTGCGGTCGAGTTTGAGGTGAAACGGCTGCCAGGCGAGAGCACGCTGCAAAAAATCATCCGCCTCATCCAGACCGCGCAAAAACTGCGCGCGCCGAGCGAGCGGTTCACGGACAAATTTGGCGGTGGCTACACCATGGCCGTCCTCGCGGGCTGCGCGGCGATGTTTTTCGTGTGGTGGCTTGGCTTCCGTTTGCCGGCGTTCCACAACGCGGGCGGGCAGACCTCGGCGTTTTACCGCACGATGACGCTGCTCGTTGTCACCAGCCCGTGCGCACTGGTGCTCTCGATCCCGTCGGCGATCCTCGCGGCCATCGCATGGGGCGCGCGGCGCGGCGTGCTGTTTCGTGGCGGCGCGGCGATTGAGAAGCTGGCCGATGTGGACGTGGTCGCGCTGGACAAGACCGGCACGCTCACCACGGGCGAGCTGGCGGTCGTGGCCTACGAGAGCTTTCCGCCCGGCCGGGAGAACGAGGTCATGGCGCTGGCGCTGGCGCTGGAGGCCAAGTCCCAGCACCCGCTGGCCCGCGCCATCGTGCGCGACGCGACCGTGCGGGGCCTGCGGGCGGCCGAGGTGGGCGATTTCCGCTCGCTCACCGGCCAGGGGGTGCGCGGGCGGGTGGGGGAGGCCCAGGTTTTGCTGGGCCGGCGCGAGCTGCTCGAGCAGGGGCCGCTGGCGGCATGGGCGCAATCGCTCCCGCCCGCGCCGGCCGAGCTGGCCGAGGTGTGGGTGGTGGGCGACGGCCTCGTGGGCCGGGTGCTGCTGTGCGACGAGATCCGCAGCGCGTCACGCCATGTGCTCGCCGAGCTGAAACGCGCCGGCATCCGCACCGTCATGCTCACCGGGGACCGCCGCCACGCCGCCGAGGCCGTGGCGCGCGAGCTGGGCCTCGACGAGGTGCGCGCGGGGCTTTCGCCGGAGCAGAAGGTCGCCGCGATCTCGGAACTGCGCTCGGCCGGGCGGAAAATCGCCATGGTCGGCGACGGAGTGAATGACGCGCCCTGCCTGGCCGCCGCCGATGTGAGCGTGGCGATGGGCGCGCGCGGCAGCGACGCCGCGCTGGAGCAGGCCGAGGTGATCCTGATGCACGACCGCATCGAAAATTTTCTCGCGGCGCTGACGTTGAGCCGGCGGGCCAAGGCAATCATCCGTCAAAACCTCGCCATCTCGCTCGGGGTGGTCGTGCTGATGGCCGTGGCGGCGGTCTTTGGCATCGTGCCGCTGGCGGTGGGCGTCGCCGCGCACGAGGGCAGCACGGTGGTCGTGTGTCTGAACTCGCTGCGGCTGCTGTTTGGAAAAAACCGATGAGCTCCGTTCCACGCTTCACCCGTGCCCTTGTGCGTCCGCCGGGCGACAGTTTCACCGCCGGGCTGACCACGGCCGGCCTTGGCGCGCCGGATCTCGCGCTCGCCCGCGTGCAGCATGCGGCCTATGTGCGCGCGTTGGAAACGTGCGGGCTGATGGTCACACGGCTGCCGGCGGATGAGGCATATCCCGACGCGACGTTTGTCGAGGACACCGCCCTGCTGACGGCGCGCGGCGCGCTGCTCACGCGGCCGGGGGCGGAAAGCCGGCGGGGCGAAGTCGCGGCGGTGGGTCGTGCCCTGGCGGAGTTTTTCCCAACGGCGGAGACGGAGGCCGTCCGCGCGCCGGGCACCTTGGATGCTGGCGACGTATGCGAGGCGAACGGACATTTTTTCATCGGTGTTTCGGAGCGGACCAATGCGGACGGCGCGGCCCAGCTCGCCGCCTGGCTGGCAGGGCACGGTTTCACGTCGGCCGCGGTGGACATCCGTGCGATGCCCGGCCTGCTGCACCTGAAAAGCGGGCTCGCGCATCTCGGCGGCCGGCGGCTGCTGGCGGTCCCGGCGCTGGCTGCGCACCCTGCGCTGGCCGGCTGGGAGGTGCTGCGCCCGCCCTCCGGCGAGGATTCTGCGGCCAACTGTGTGCTCGTGAATGGCACCGTGCTGGCCCCCGCCGGATTTCCGCAAACCGCTGCTGCGCTCCGGGCCGCCGGCCTGCGGGTGTCTGAGCTAGACATGTCCGAATTTCGCAAGATGGACGGCGGCTTGAGCTGCCTGTCGCTGCGGTGGTGAGGTGGCATACTCGTGGAGCTCAAGCAGGCTCCATGCGGCTTTCGTTTCCACCGGTCAAAAGATTCCTCGTGATCTCTACTTCGTCCGCAGTTGAAAGGAGCGGGCATCGGCTTCGATGCTTTTGAAGACCTTGATGAGTGCTTCGCGAAATTTCACCTGTTCGGGCACGCTGATATCCGAATAATGGTTCGAGCGGAAAAAATCATAGTAGGTGGAAAGGCTGAAGCCGCGCAATTCGTCCTGGGCGTAGGACGTGGCGGATTGCATCAGTTCGCGCACCTTGCCGGCGGCGTCGTAGTTGCTGGCTTTGCCCCCGGCGATGGCCAGGCCTGTCTGATAACGTTCAAACATGCTGCGCACGCGGGGGTTGTCCTGCTGCTCCGCCTCGGCTGCGGCGGGTGGCTTGGCCAACAGGGCGCGGGAGGCATCCTTGTATTCAATGACAAAGCTGCGTCCGCTGGAGTTGTCGCTCGGACAGTCGTTCCAGGTCGGCAGACGGAGGCCGGTGTTGCGGCCGGAGTAGAACGACAGCCGGTTCTCCGTGCCACCGCTTTTGTTGTCCGGCTGGCTTGGCGCCCAGTTGGTGTAGGTGAAAGGTCCCTCTTCATTCACCCATTGCCAGACCTCCTGCCCCGGTCCACTGGGCATTTTTTTGCCGCCCAGAAAGGGCCCGTTCGTGTAACCGCCGGAGTTGGTCCACCAGTAACGGGCGTCGTCAGCCAGGTGGAAGACAAACTGGTTTTCTGCTTCGGAGCCAATGGTGGCGAGATACCCGCCGTGTTCTTCCGCGCAAGCCTGGGCGGCGTTCCAGCTGATGCTGATGCCGTTGGGCATGGCGACTGGCTGGTAATAATGCCCGTTACCGGCACTGGTGACAGGCCAGTGGGTGACCGGTCCTGGATCAAATCGTGCGTCTGCGTCTTGCGCGGCAAACACCGCAGGTCCGGCCCAAAGTGTGAGCAGCCCGGCGGCGCAAAGCCGCAGTGCGGCTTGGGGCAATGCTGAAATCCGGGGTGTCATTGAAGAGAGCGGCCCGCCCATCTCAACCGGGGCCCGGCCCATCGCAAACCCCAAATTTGCACTTCCCTTGCTGTGTTTTGGGCAGTCGCCTGCCTGTCGCTGCGCTGGTGAGCTGGCGCAGGCGGATCCATCGGACGGACGGTCGCCAGCGATATTCGGCTGGCCTGCGACGGAAGGAAGACGAAGGGTGGGCCATGCTTTTTACGCACGCGGGCCCGCGTTTATAGGCCTGACTCATGGGGGATCAGGTTCTTCCTCAGCCAACCAGCCGGCGTCTCGGCGGGCCGCAATGCGCCTAGCTGGTGGGGGTGCTGTTTTTCGCCACGATGGTGGCATTGCGCTGGGACGCACGCACCGGATGGACCGAGTTGCTGCGTTTTTGCCGGAAACACTCCGGCGCTGAGCGAGCTCCCCGCCTTGCAGGGCCTGCCTGTGGCACGGATGCGGGCCAACGGGGGTTATGACGGGGAATTCTATGTGCAATTCGCGCTGTATCCCGACCTGCGCGAGCCGGCGTTGAATAAGACCGTTGACAGCCCGGCTTATCGCGCCCGCCGGATTTTTTTTGCCGTGGGTGGCGGCGCTGCTTGGTGGGGGCGATCCTTGGCGGACGATGCAGGTGTTTGCGTTGCTCAATGTCGCCGGCTGGTTCGGGCTGGTCGTTCTGCTCTGGCGCTGGCGGCCGCCGGACAGCTGGCGCAACGTCGCCGCCGGGCTGGCGCTGCTCTTCAGCTTGGGCGCAATTGACAGTGTGGGGCAGCAATTGGGCGGCGATGCGCGCGATGCTGCCCATGACGGCCGCCTATACACTTTCGTTGCGAGGCGAAAAATATTTCTGGCCGCTGCTGTGGGCCGGACATCTCACCCTAACGCATGCGATCTGGCGACTGCTGCCGCTCTGAACGTAAGCTTTGCCCGCCGCCGATGTGGCTGCCGCCAGCGGTCGGACGAATCCGAGCGGCGGGAGCGCAGGGGGAAAGCGGTCAAAACCAACCCCACGGATCCCGGCCAAGCAGAGCTCGTTTTGCCCCGAGGATACCGGCACCGGGCACGACTGGCGGTGGTTAAAATTTTACTGGAACGATGCGGTCCTCGGACCGGATTCATCGCTGGAGAGAAATCACTCCCCGATCCACACTAGGTCACCGGTCCGGACCTCCTCGTGGAGTTCGAGGATGTCGAAATTGCGAAGGAGGACGCAGCCCGCGCTGGCGGGGCGGCCGATCCGGTCTTCATGATTCGTGCCGTGGAGGTAGATGTAGCGGGCGTGAGTGTCCACGTCGCCGCCCTGATTCACGCCCGGATCGAGGCCGCGCAGCCAGAGGATGCGGGTGGTGATGAGATTGGCCGCCTGCTCCGCCTCGGAAAATTCCGAGAAGTGCCGGCCGGTGGGCACGCGGCCCTTGAACACCATGCCGGGCGGCTGGCCGGCGCCGATGCGTTCGGCAATCTCGTGCAGGCCGCGCGGGGTGCCGAGGGAGTTTTTAAGGTTGCTCGGCGGACGCAGCGACGTGGAGACCGGCCAGGCGCGGACCAGCGCGCCCTCGCGGTAAAGCTGCAGCGTCTGTGCGCCCAGGCGCACGACCAGCACCCGCACGGCGGGCTTGATTCCAAGCCGGGTGCAGGTTTTGATGGCGGGTTCCAAAGGAGAATCCATCGTGAATACCAATCGTTATGTTGTCGGCATCGTCGGGGCCACGGGCGCCGTCGGTCAAGAACTGGTGCGGCTGCTGCACGAGCGCAAGTTCCCGCTGGGCGGGCTGCGGCTGTTCGCCTCGGCCCGCTCGGCGGGCCGGGTCGTGGAACGCTTCGGCCAGAAACTCACCATCCAGGAGGCGAAGCCGGGGGCGTTTGCCGGCGTGGATGTGGCGTTTTTCGCCGCCGGCGGGCCGGTGACACGCGCCCTGGCGGCCGATGCCGTAAAGGACGGGTGCCTGGTCATCGACAAGAGCTCGGCGCTGCGCATGGAGCCGACGGTGCCGCTGGTCATCCCGGAGATCAACCCGCAGGAGCTGCGCGGGCACGCGGGCCTTGTCGCCAATCCGAACTGCTCGACGGCGGTCATGCTCATGGGCCTCTGGCCGCTGCACCGGAAGTTTGGCGTGAAGCGCATCATCGTTTCCACCTACCAGTCGGTGTCCGGCACCGGTGCGGAAGCGGTGCGCGAGCTGGAGGACCAGGTGCAGGCGCACGCCCATGGCCGGCCGCTCACGCACAAAATTTATCCCTACCAGATCGCGTTCAACTGCATCCCGCAGGTGGACACATTTGGCGGCGACGGCTACACCGGCGAGGAAACCAAGATGGCGCAGGAGAGCCGCAAGATCATGGGCCTGCCGCACCTCAAGGTGTCGGCGACTTGCGTGCGGGTGCCGGTCGTGCGTGCGCACTCGGTCTCGGTGAGCGCCGAGTTTGAGCGGCCGGTCAGCCTCGCCGAGGCGCGCGCGGCGGTCGCGGCGTTTCCGGGTGCGGAGTTGGTGGACGAGCCGGCCGCGAAGCGGTATCCGACCCCCCTGGACTTTGTCGAAAAGGTGAAGTGCGGCGTGGGCCGGCTGCGCGTGGACACGGCGTTTGAAAACGGGCTCTCGTTCTGGGTGAGCGGCGACAACCTCTGGAAAGGCGCCGCGCTCAATGCCGTGCAAAACGCCGAGCTGATGATCCGTGAGGGGTGGCTGAAACGGAAAGCGTGATCCCGCGCGGCCGGTTGGGTCTCTGCGGCCGGCGCGGGCTTCGCTGCGCCCGCAGCGCCACTCCACCGTCGGGGGTTGTCCCGGCGGGTCTGCGTGCCGCCAGCCGGCCGGCAATTCCCCTCTTTCCAAACCGCCTGTCACCCCCCATGCTGGCGTCCTTGTCCCTGCCGCCCATGAATCTGCCTGCCCTCCGCCCGCTGCTTTTTCTCGCCGTCATTGCCGCCGCCTGCACCTCTGCGCGCGGGGCCGATGCCGCCGGGGACGCGGAGCGGCTCAGGGCGGAGCTGGCCACCCAGCAGATGAAGGCCGACCTCCGGGAGTCCGACCTCAAGCGGCTCAACAGCCAGCTCGCCGAGGCCAACAAGCGTCTGGCGGACATGCAGACCACGCTCGTCGCCAAGGACAAGGACCTCGCCGCCCTCAGGGCCCGCGCTGCGCCCGCGGACGTTAACAGCGCGCCGGCCGCCGAACTGGACCAGCTCCGCCGCGAACGCGACCAAGCCCGCGACACGGTCGCCAGCGCCGAGACCGCCCGCGCCGAACTGCGCGGCCAGCTTCAGCAGGCCATTGATAAATACGCTGCGCTCCAGTCCGAATTCGCCGCCGCGCAGACTGAAAAAAATTCCCTGCAGCAGCAAGTCGCCCGCCTCGACGCCGCGCGGGCCGGCGAGCAGCCGCAACTGCAGCAGGCGGCCGCGCAGTTCGCCGCCGTCCAGGCCGAGCGCGACGCGCTCAAGGCCCGGCTGGCCTCCGGGCAGGGTGAACAGGCCGCGAAGCTCGCGGCCGGGGCCAAAGAGCTTGCGGCCAAGGGCAATGAACTGGCCGCAGCACAGGCCGCAGCCAAGGACGCCGACGCCGCGCGCGCCGGCCTCGCCGCAGAAAAAATTTCGCTGCAACAGCAGCTCGCCAGGCTCACGGCCGGCCGGACCGACGAGCAGAGGCAGCTGCAGGCGGCCGCCGATGCGCTCAAGGCGAGGCTCGACGCGACGGCGGCCCAGGCCGCTGCGGCTACCAAGGAACTCGACGCGCTCAAGGGCCGGCTCTCTGCGAAGGACAAGGACCTCGCCGCCTTGCAGGCCGCGGCGAAGGAAATGCAGGACGCCCACGCTGCCGCGCTCGCCAGCCAGACGGCGGTTGAGCAATCCCGGCTTGCCGCCCTTCAGGCGGAGCGCGACCGGCTCAGCAAGGATGCCGCCGCCCAAGGGGAAAAAATTGACCAGCTCCAGGCCCGTCTTGCTATCGCACCGCCGGCCCTGTCTCCCGCCGGTGCGCCCGACCCCGCCGCCGCGCTCAGGCCGCAGCTCGCCGACTCGGCCAAGGCCGCCGACGAGAGCACCGCCGCCGGCACCCGCGTGCAGTCCGATCTGGAGGCCATGCGCTCGGCCGCCACCCGCCTGAACAACGAGCTGGTCACCGCCCGCGAACAAGCCCGCCTCGCGCAGGCCGCGGCGGCGGCGGCGGCGGCCGAAAATCAAAGCCTGAAAACCCGCCTCGCCCTCGCCGACCCGGCCCCCGCCGGTCCGGCGGAGCCGTCCGCATTCGTGCCCAGCCGGGCGCCGGCCGCCGTGTCGCTGTCGCCCGCGCCCGAGCCGCCAGCCGCAACCATGGCGGCGGCGGCCCCCGCGCCGGTGGCCGAACCGCGCATCCATGTCGTCGCTGCCGGCGACACGCTGAGCGGTGTCGCCAAAAAATACTACGGCAGCGCGTCACGCTGGTCCGCGATCCTTGACGCCAACCGTGCGGCCATCAAAAATGCGGATGTCCTCACCGTCGGCACCCGGCTGAAAATTCCCTGAGCTGTCCGCCGTTCATGTTTCATCACGCCGCCACATTTTTACCCATGCCCACCCTTCCCAACCAGTTCGCCAACGTCACGGTCGTGACCAAGGCCAATGTTTATTTCGACGGCAAAGTCGTCAGCCATTCGGTGATCCTCGCCGATGGCACGAAGAAGACGCTGGGCCTCATCTGGCCCGGCTCCTACCACTTCGGCACCGCTGCGCCCGAGCGCATGGAGATCGTGGCCGGCGCCTGCCGCGTGAAGCTCGACGGCCAGGCCTCCGTTCAGGACTATGCCGCCGGCACCGCGTTCGACGTGCCGGGCCAGAGCGGATTCAGCATCGAGGTGCCGGGCGGCCTCTGCGAATACATCTGCTCGTTTTTGCCGGCGTGAGGGCGGGGCGGCGGGGGTTTTTTACCCCGGTGATTTATACGGTTGAACCGGCCCGGCCCTTTGGCACGGTTGCGCGTTGCATGACTACTTCACCCCGTTTTCTGCTCGCCGCCGTTTGGGCGTTGGGCGCAACCGCCCTGTCCGCCCAAACGCCCGTGACGGGCGAGACTCCCGTCCCGCTCGCGACCCTGGAGGTGCGTGAGCCACGCGCCGTGGCCAATGAAGTCGCGGCCGGGGCCTCGTTCATTGTGCTCGACACCCTGCCACTCGCCCAGCCGGGCGTCGCCGGGGTGGCCGGGCTCGCGCCAAACTTTTCCGTCGCCAGCAGCGGGGCTCGTTCATTCGGCGACATCTTCGCCGTGCGCGGCCTCACCAACACCCCGTTCTTTGGCGACCCGGCCGTGACCGTCTATCTCGACGATGTGCCGCTCGGCGCGGGGTTCACGTTTCCCACCGAGCTGACGGGTTTCGCCAGCGGTGTGCTGCTGCGCGGCCCCGGCCAGAACACGCGCTTCGGCCGCGCCGGCCCCGGCGGCGTGCTCCAGTTCACCACGCCCGAAGGGCCCCGCCTGCCCTCACCGGACGGCTCGCTCTTCGGCGACAGGAGTGAGCTTAGCATCGGTTACGGCAATTATAATGCCCGCAACATCTCCGCCAGCTCCAACAGCCGTTCCGACAAAGCCGCTTTGTTCGTGGCCGCCGGTTATGCGGCGCGCGATGGCTACGTCATGAACACGACGCTCAATACCGACGTGGATCCGCAGGAGAGCCTGGCCGCGCTCACCCGGCTGCGCTACAGCCTCTCGGCACACGCCGATCTCACCCTGCTGGTCACCGCCCAGCGCGCGCGTGACGGCGCGCAGCCGCTCGTCCCGCTCGGCGGCCCGTTCTTCACCGTGGCCCGCACGGCCGAAGGGCGGACCGACATGGACGCGCTGAATGTCGGGCTGACGGCGGGCTTTGACACCGCCGCCGGCCGGCTGACCGCGACCACAGCCCACACCGACTGGGAACTTGGCCCATACTCCAACGTGCAGGAGCTGGCCCCGGCATTCGAGCTGGCCAACGACCTCACGCTTCGCCAGCGCCTCTGGAGCGAGGAGCTGCATTTTACCGGCGACGAGCATGCGGGCACGCGCTGGTCGGGAGGCGCGTTGTTCTCCGACGGCAGCACAAACGGCACGGTGGCCCGCTCCGCGGGCTTTCCGATCGAGGCGTCGAGCTACCGCATCAATCAGCGCACGCTTGCGGCGTTTGGCGAAGTGGCGATCAAGGCGGGCGACGCGCTCACGCTCACGCCCGGCCTGCGCGTGGAAACCAACCGCAAGGATTTCTTCCGCACGGAGACCGTGCCGACGCCCGGCACGTCAGCCCAGCGCTCCACCTCGAGCGCGGTGCTGCCCAAGCTCGCCGCCAGCTACACGCTTTCTCCCGGTACCACGCTGTTCGCCAGCGCGGGCGCGGGCTACAAGCCGGGCGGCTTTTCCTCGTTCACCGGTTCGGCTTCGCTCGCCGCCTTCGGCCCCGAGCGCACGACCGCCTTCGAAGCGGGCCTGACGCGGGAGAGCGCCAATCACGCCTACACCGCCACCGTGCGGGCGTTTTGGTATGAGATCAAAGGCTACCAGATCGAGCGGTCGTTCACCGCGACCGACTACTTCGTCGCCAACGCCGAACGCGCCCGTGCGCGCGGGGCCGAGTTCGAGCTGGAGTGGCGGCCTGCGGCCGGCCTCACCGTGCAGGCCGGCTTCGGCTGGACCGATGTGGTCCTGCGCCGGTTCACCGCGCCGTTTGCAGTGACGCCGTCCGACGGAAACCGGGCGCCCTACGTGCCGGCCTATGACGCCAGCCTACGTGTCACCTACCGCCACGAAAGCGGCTGGTTCGCCGGCGTGGATGTGAGCGCGGCGGGCAGGACGTTTTACGACGAGTCCGAGACCGCCGGGACTGCGCAAGGCGCGCACGGCCTGCTGGGCGCGCAGTTCGGCTGGGAAAACCGCCGCTGGCGCGTGAGCGTGCATGGCGAAAATTTGACCGGCGAGGAATACTACAGCTCCATCACCGCCGGCATCGGCCACGGCACCCCCGGCGCCCCCCGCACCTACGGCGTGCAGGCGACGCTCAAGTTCTGAACGCCGGCCCGACCGCCGGATCCGGTCCTACGCCAGCCACGCCTCGAACTTCACCGCATCCTCAGGCGTGTCCACACCGATGCCCGGGTCTTCGGTCACGCCGACAAGGATGTCGCGGCCGTTTTCGAGCACGCGGAGCTGCTCAAGCTTTTCGATCTGTTCGTAGCGGCCCGGCGGCAAGGCGGAGAACTTTTCCAGCAAGTCCGCGTGATAGGCGTAGAGACCCAGGTGCTTGAAGCATGGGTTGGCGCGCACCCACGCATCGTCCACGTGCCCGGCCCGGTCGCGGGCGAACGGAACCGGCGCACGGGTGAACGTGAGGGCGCGGCCGGCAAGGCAGGGCGGGGCCGACGGCCCCGCCGCGAGCGTGCCGGGGCTTGCGCCCATGCCACGGCCGGACGGCGGAGCCAGCGGCTCCGCCCTATTTGGGGCGGGCGAGGCGAAGACGACTTTCACCTGGTTCGGATTGAGAAAATCCGCCGCCGTGAGGAAGGGGGTGGCGAGCGTTGCCATCGGGGTGTCGCCGGCGATGAGCCGGGCGAGCGCGCGGATTTGTGCGCCGGTGACGAGTGGCTCGTCGGCCTGCACGTTGATGACGCGCGCGGCGCGGATGGTGCGGTTGGCCTCGGCGAGGCGGTCGGTGCCGCTCGCGTGGCGCGGGTCGGTCATGAGCGTCTGGAAACCGGCGGCACGCAGCGGCGCGGCGAGGAGCTCATCGTCCACGGCGAACCAGAGAGGCAGCTCCGGCGCCTGCGCGCGGATGCGCCCGGCGACGTGGAGGAGCAGCGGCTGACCGCGCACGGGGTGGAGCAGCTTGCGCGGGAACCGGGTGGATTCCAGCCGGCACGGGACGATGATGGCGGTCGTCGGCATGATCGGCGCAGGGTGGGGAGCGGGTTTTAAGGTTGCAAGCCGCGCGCCGTCACAAACGATTTTGCACAATGGCAACGAAAGACAGTCCGGCCGGCGGCGGCCAGCAGCACGCGCGCGAGTTCACCGTGCAGAACGAGCTGGGCATCCACGCCCGGCCGGCGGCGATGATCGTGCGCGTGACCAACCGCTTCAAGGCGGAGGTCTTTGTCGAGAAGGACGGCGAGCAGGTGAACGGCAAGAGCATCATGGGCCTGATGATGCTCGCCGCGGGCAAGAACTCGAAGGTGAAGTTTCTCGTCACCGGCGGCGACGCGACGGCGATGATCGCCGAGTTGGAGGCGCTGTTCGCCAAGCGGTTTGACGAGGTGTGAGGCCGCGGGATTTTAACGCAAAGACGCAAGGACGCGAAGAGGCGAGGGATGACCGATCGTGGAAACGCGAAGCGCCCGGCTCCGGTCAATTCCAGAGACCGGAGCAGATGGAGAGCAGTATGAACCAGGAAGCCGGGAAAAATCTGCTGGTCAGATCAGTGAGAACTCCGGCTTGGCTTCATGGTTTCTGAATTTAACCTTGGTCTTGGGCTTTCCGCGCTTTCGTGCTTTCGCGATTAAATTCCGAAAAAGACCTTCGCATTCGCCGTCGTCACGGCGGCGAATTCGTCGAGGGACACGCCGAAAATTTCCTGTGCGGCGAATTCGGCGGTGTGGCGCACATAGGCGGGCTCGTTGGGCTTGCCACGGTGCGGCACAGGTGCGAGCCAGGGGGCGTCGGTCTCGACCATCAGGTGTGCGAGGCCCTGAGCCTTGGCGGCGTCGCGCACGGGCGCGGCGCTCTTGTAGGTGAGGATGCCGGTGAACGAGCCGCGGCCGCCGCGCCGGTTCAACTCGGCGATTTCAGCCGGCCCTTCGGAGAAACAATGGAAGACGACACGCGTCCAGTCCACGCCGCTGGCGTCAATCATTTCCACGCTTTCGCGGAACGCGCCCCGCGAGTGGACGATGAGCGGGCAGGCGAGGTCGCGCGCGAGCGTGAGCTGGGCGGCAAAGGCGGCGCGCTGCCAGGCAAAGATTTTCTCCGCCTCGGCGGTTTCCTTCGGCAGGTGGAAGCGGTCGAGGCCGCACTCGCCGAGGGCGACGGGCATTGGGACGGCGCGAAAATCCGGCTCTGTGGCCTGGGGGTGGAAGGTGACCTCCGGGCGCGTTTGGTTCGGTGCAACCCGGGCGTCCCGCGCGGGTTGCGGCGGGTAGGGCTGGGCCGCCGGCCCCGCCGCGAATGAGGGAGTGGCTGTGTCCGGTGGCGGCGGAGCGGGCGGCTCCGCCCTGCTAAAGAATGCGGCCAGCTGCGCGACTTCGCGCTCCCAGCTCGCGCCGACGTGGCAAGGATGCAGGCCGACGGAAAAATGCACGACGCCCGGATGCGCGGCGGCGAGATCGCGGTAGAGCGCCCAGTCCTCCGACGACGTGCCGACCGTGATCATCGCGCCGACGCCGGTCTCGCGGGCGCGGGCGAGCACCTCGGGAAGCGTGCCCTTGCGCGCCCAGGTTTCGAGGTGGAGATGGGTGTCAATCAGGGTCATTTCAGATACAGCCCGCCGTAGCGTTCCCGCAGGTAGGCGAGCAGGGGTTGCGGCGAAAGTTCCTCTCCGGTCACGCGGCGCACCAGCGTGAGGGTGTCGTGCCGGCGGCCTTGCGTGTGGATGTTTTCGCGCAGCCAGCCGAGCAGGCGGCCAAAGTCGCCGCGCGCAAAGTCTTCCTCCAGGCCCGGCAGGGTGCGTCGCACGGTGGCCCAGAGCTGGGCGGCGACCATGTTGCCGAGACAGTAGCTCGGAAAGTATCCGAAGCCGCCGCTGCTCCAATGCACGTCTTGCAGCACGCCCTCGCGGTTGCTGGCCGGAGTCTGGCCGAGCATTTCGCCACAGAGGGCGTTCCAGGCGGCGGGCAGGTCGCGCACGGCGAGCGCGCCGGAGAATAGTTTTTGCTCCAGCTCGAAGCGCAGCAGGATGTGCAGATTATAGTGGACCTCGTCGGCGTCCACGCGGATGAGCGTCGGCTCGACGGCATTGACGGCGAGGTAGAGTGCGTCGCTGGAAATGGCGGCGAGCTGCGCGGGGAAGAGCGCGCGAAAGCGCGGCTCGAAAAATTTCCAGAAGGCCCGCCCGCGTGCGACTTGGTTTTCCCACAGGCGGCTCTGCGACTCGTGGATCGCCATGCCCACGGCCTGGCCGAGGGCGGTGCCTAGCTGCGTGAGCGGCAGGCCCTGCTCGTAGAGGCCGTGGCCGGTCTCGTGGATGGAGCTGAAGAGCGAGTCGAGCGGGTTGTCGGCGTCGAAGCGCGTGGTCATGCGGATGTCCGCGCCGGTGCCGGAGCAGAACGGATGCAGGGACACGTCAATGCGGCCGCGCCGGTAGTTGAAGCCAAGGCGCTCCGTGACTTCGCGGAGAAACGCGCGCTGTGATTCCACGGGGAAGCCTCGAAAGAGCTGGGGCTGGGCCGCCACTGCCGAGGCGCGGATGGCCGACACGAGCGGAAGCAGGCCGCGCTTCAGCTCGGCAAACAGCGCGGTGATCTGCGCGGCGGTCATGCCGGGATCGTGCCGGTCAATGGCGTAGTCGTAAGGCCGGGCACCCCAGCCGAGCAGTTCCGCCTCGCGGTGGGCGAGCACGAGGTGTTTTTCCAGAAACGGCGCGTAGGCGGCGAAGTCATCGCGGGCCTTGGCGTCAGCCCAGGCGTGGTAAGCGCGGCTGGAGTGCGCGGCCTTTTCCGTGACAAAGTCGGCGGGCAGTTTCGTCGCCCGGTCGTAGTCACGCCGCGCATGGCGGGCGGTGACGAGTTCGTCGGCGGAGAGCGCACCGGACGGGGTTTCCATCTCCGCGAGCAGGCGGCCGATTTCCGGGTCGGTGGCGGCGGCATGCTGAGTCTCGGCCATCACGGCGTGCTGGCCGGCGCGCACGTCAGCGCTGTCGGCCGGGAGGTTGACCTGTTCGTCCCAGCCGAGCAGATCGGCGACGGTGCCGAGAGTGTGGGCGCGTTTGAGTTTGGCGACGAGCTGGTCGTAGGCGGCGGGCATGTTGGATGGAGGTTGGACCGGCGCGGGACGTTTGCCAACTGTGGCGGTGAAGGATGCTGGGAACCTGCCGGGGATGGCCATTGACCCCTGAAAACATGAATGTTTTGGGACACAGCACCAAGCACCGATTGGGCGCGCGACGCGCCTGTCGCTTCGCTCGGTCACAGCCTTTCCGCCTCTCTGTGCCCTGTGGTTCAAACTTCCGTCCCTCCGTTTCCTGATTTCCTGGCCTCCTGCTAACACAATTCCGGTTTCAGCTTCAGCTTGTCCCGCCTTTCCGCTCCTCCGGTGCAGTTTCTGGCTTCTGGCATCTGACTTCTGGCCTCTTTCGATTCCCCTCCTGCCTCCTGACCTTCATTTCTTCCCGCCGCCAAAGAGATCCTTGATGCCGCCCACGGCACCTTTGGCGGCATCGGTCGCCCCTTTGACGGTCCCCGTCGCGCCGCCGATTATCGCGGTGCCGGCCTTGAGCACGGCGTCCTTGCCGGCGACGATGACGCCCGCGGAAACCTGCTTCATGACGACGCCCACGAGCTGGTCGGGCGTGATGCCGCCCTTGTCCGAGCCGAGGTTGTCAAACGAGATGTCCGGCATCGGCACGGTGATGGCGGGGGCTCCGGCGACGCCCACGGCCACCTTGGCGTTGGTCAGGCGGAATTTTTTGACCTCAAACTTGATCGGCTGGCCGCTCTTGCCGGTGGGCGTGGCCGTGCCGGAGCCGGCGATCTTCTCGATGCTGGCCTGCAGTTGCGCGATGTTGCTGTCGGTGAACTTGGTCTCGTAGTCAAACTCGGGCGCGTCAATCAGCAGCTCGTTGATGATGATGTGGTCGCCCATGAGGGAAGACGGCGCGACGCTCAGGTGGACCTTGCCGAGGGAAAAGGCGTTCTCCTTGCTCCAGCCGGGCGGGTTGCCGACCGTGAAGCCGGTGAGCGTGCCGCTGCCGCTGAGCGGCGAGATGCTCGCGCCGGTGAGTTCGACCTTGGTGCCGGTGAGCTGCGGGCCGAAACGGTTGACGGCGGACTTCACGATGCTGCCGAGGGAGTTCGCGACCACGAAAAATGCGACGAGACCGAGCACAACGAGAACGGCGAAGGTGCGGAGGAGGATTTTTTTCATATGAAGAGGAGGATGGGACGGCAGCTTGGCGAAGGGCTGGCGGGATGTCAGCACCGAATCGCCGCCAGGCCGGCCGTGGCCGGCGCTCATTTCGTCACGGAAGCGAGAAACCAGTCCAGCGCAAACGACGTGAGCTGACCGCCGGGGCCGCCGGGGTTCCAGTCAAACGCATGCGTCGCCCATGGGAGGGATACGAAGACGTTGGGCACGCCGAGCCCGTCGAGCCGCGCGTGCAGCCGCTCGCTCTGCCGGTGCCACACCAGCGTGTCGAGCTCACCATGCACCAGCAGCGTGGGCGGGGAGGATTTGTCCGCAAGCTGCCAGGCCGAGCCGGAATCGTAGGCCGCCTGTGTGGTTTCGTCCGGCGGACCGCCTAGGTAATTTCGCAGCAATTGCAATGAGTTCAGGACGTCGTCTTCGCGGCCATACTGCCAGGCGAAGTGCAGATCGTGCGGCGCGTAGAGCGCCACCACCCCGCGCACGGCCGGGTCGGGCCGGCCATAGGCAAAGGCCGTGGCGATCTGTCCGCCCGCCGAGCGGCCTAGCAGCACGAATTTCTGTGGATCGAGCCCCAGCGGCCCGGCGGCGGCCTTGAGGTGCGCGAGCGCAGCCGCCACGTCGTCGGCCTGCGCCGGCCAGCGATCCTTCGGCGCCAGCCGGTAGTCCATCGCCGCCACCGCATAGCCCCGCCGCGCCAGCCGGCGGTTGAAGCCCTCCAGCTGCGTGCGGTCGCCGCTGTCCCAGCCGCCGCCGTGGATGACGACCACGCACGGGGCCGCCCGTCCATCCGTCCGCACGGCATGGTAAAAATCGAGCGCCAGCCCGTCCGGCGTGCCGGCCCGGGCAAAGCTGATTTTCTCCACCTGCACCGGTCCGCCGGACAGCTTGGGCAGCATTCCGCCGACGGAAAACGGCGCGCGCCCTGGCTCCTGCGGGCCGAAGGCCCGCGTCAGCCTGTCCGGCAGCGTGCGTCCGAGCGCGCGGGCCTGCGCCGCCGGCTTGAGCAGCAGCCCCATGGCGGCGACGCCCAGGAGCAGCGTGGATGCGCGCAGGAGCGCCGGCGTTAGTCCGGCGGCGCCCTGCCGCCACGCAAGCACCATGACCACCGCCGGCACGGGCCAGAGAAAATGTCCAAACTCGCCCGCCAGCAGCGCGAGCTTCCAGGTGGCCAGGGTCGGCGCACGCCATGCCGTGAGTGCGCCGCCGCCCGCACATGCCGCCGCCAGCAAAAACAAAATAATCCGCCACATGCCTGGCAGGTTGGGCACAGAAAGACGCCGTGACGCGCAAAAAATGCGCGCTGCTGCATCCAAAGCCCGCGGCCCAGCCGAGTTTGGCTTTGCGCCCATGCGGCTTTTTTGCGCCCATCGCCCTGTGTCCTCCGCCGCCAGACGCCTCGACCAGTTGCTTGCCAACCTCGGCTATTGCTCGCGCCGCGAGGCGCGCGCCTGGGTGGAGGCCGGTCACGTGATGGTGCGCGGGGCTGTGGCCGACGATCCCGGCCTGAAGGCCCTGCCCGCCGACGTGCGGATTGACGGCGAGCCGCCCGACCATCCCGCCGGCCTGCTGCTGGCCTTGCATAAGCCGGCCGGCCTCGTGTGCTCGCATGACGCCCGTGAAGGCCCGCTCGTCTATGGCCTGCTGCCGCCGCGCTGGGGCCGGCGCAACCCGGCGGTCACGAGCATCGGCCGGCTGGACAAGGACACGAGCGGCCTGCTGCTCCTCACCGACCAGTCCGCGCTCGTCCACCGGCTCACCTCGCCCAAGCACAAGGTGCCCAAGCTCTACCGCGCCACGCTGGATCGCGACCTCGCGCCCGGCCTCGTGGAGCGCTTCGCCGCCGGCACGCTGGTGCTCGACGGGGAGCGCGCGCCCTGCGCGCCTGCCGGCCTGAAAATTGTTTCCGCCCGGGAGGCCGAGCTGACGCTCACCGAAGGCAAGTATCATCAGGTGCGCCGGATGTTCGCCGCGTGCGGAGCGACCGTGCTTACCCTGCACCGCACGCAGTTCGGCTCGCTCGAACTCGGCGACCTCGCACCCGGCCAGTGGCGCGAGCTGCCACTGGATTTTTTTGGGTGACAGCCGGGCCGGTTTCCGGCTCCCTTGCCGCCAAGCCCGGCCCCGTGATTTTACCCCTCGCCCGCCCGCGCAGGACGGCTGCCAGCCAGTGCGAAAGGCTACGGGGAAATTAAACGTCTGTGTGGGACGCGCTGAAACCATGAAGACAACCCCCAAAGCCCAGACCGATCAGAACACAGCTATGATAGAGCCGCCCATCATGGGCAATAGAATGTATTATGAAGCGGCCCTGGCTGCCCGAATTGCGAGCAAATCTGACGAAAGGAAAAAAGAGGCTGAAACGTGGACGCAAGCCCGCCGGGCGGTCCCGTTCCCCTCACAATTGGAAAAGGTGCGCGATGCAGCCGCCAAGCAGCTCGATGCGTTGCGCCATGCATTGTTTTCCTCTGTGCCTGTGCCGGGTTATCAGGAAGAAGCATTGGTCAATCTCTTCAAACTTGTAGCTGAGGCCTGCTGCTATAGATTTGCAGAGTTTTGCACGCCAGAGCTACTGGCTGTGATTCTTGAGCGGGGATGCAAAGAACATGTTCTGTCGTTTGAGCAAATGCGGCAGCTCAAGCACATGACGAAAAATGTCCAGTCCGTGCTCGCCTTGGAGCGCAAGCGCTTGACTATGACGATGCCGGTCAGGCCTAATGCCAAAGCCACGAACATCGTGATTTACCAACTCGTCAGGTTACGCGTCGGAAAGATACTGATGATGCGGCACGATATTGAAATGGGCAATGTCCTTGCCGGAGAACCGCTGCTCGAAGCAAATCGCCAAGCCATCAAAATATTGCCATATTACGGAAACAATCACGAGAGGTGGGCGAAACTGATCAATAAGATGATCTGGAGTGACCCCCATGAAAAAAATCGGCTCGCACCGACTGGAGATATTTACGAGGCCATCAAAAAGCCGGCGATGGCCGGCCGGCAGAACAAACGCCGGCGCGCATTTCAATCCCGTTATGATAAAAGTCCCGAATACTTTCTTAAGTTGACGACAGAGAAAAAGATGGAGATCAAGGACGGATCAAAACGCACTATGGGAGAGCCCCTGAACGTGTCACAGGTTAAAGCCGCCACAGTACGGGCACGGGAGATTGAAGGAATGCATCCAACCCCGGCCGAGTTGAAATCCTGCCTTTGCGCTAAAATGTTGGAGTGCATGAATAAGAACATTCCGTAATCTTCCCCAGAGTAACAAATATGATTTTGGGAAGAGTAGCTGTAGAAATGCCCCTATCCGAAAAGGTAGGATAGAGGGCTATGGCAAATCCCACTCAGGTCAAAACCTCCGCAGCTCCGGCGGCGCCCAAGGCGCAGGCCGTTTCCACCACCAACCACAACGCCCAGAAACAGGCCGAGGCGCAGCAGTGCCGCAACCGCATCGCGAACCGTCAGCGCGTGCGCGTCGCGACCGAGCGCAAGCGCGACGATGAGATCGAGCAGGTGCGGGCCCGCTTCGTGACGGCCCTCACACAGTTGCAGGAGGCGGATGACCGCGACAAGGCCCGGCTCGCCGAGTTGGAACCCGCGGCCGGCGCAGCCCGTCCACCGCCGGGATCACCGCCGCCGAAGGCCCCGGCGGGCATCCAGGACCATGTCGAGCCCGAGGATGAGCCCATGAGCGCCGACGTCGTGGCCAGGCTCGTGAACGCGACGGCGGACGCGATCATGAGGATTCCGCCGGAGCAGGCCGCCAAGCGGTCGATCGGGGAAATCCTCAACGCGTTTCCGGCCATCAAAATCCTGGCCGCGGCCCACGCCGTCCGGGCGCTCGCGGCGCGCAAGCCGCCAGCCCCGCCAGATGGCACGGACGACGAGGACCTCCCGACGCAACAGAAAGCCGCCGACCTCATCCGCGCCCTGACCGCCACCAGGCCGGAAGCAACGACGCCGAAAACGCCCTCACTATGAAACCCATCGCACCCAACCAAAGCCCGGCCCGCCTGCGCCCCCGCCGGCGGGTGCCGGGCCATATCGCGCACCTCAACGAGGTGCGCGCCGCCCAGTATGCGACCCGGAGCGCGGAGGCGTGGGACCTGCATCTTCACGGCTGGCCGGTGAGCAGGATCGCGCAGCACCTGAACGTCAGCCCGGAGACCTGCCAAGGTTACTTCCGGGAAGAGCTCGCGGTGGTCACCCATCATGGCCGGGAGGGCGCTGAAACCTGGCGGCAACTGGAAATTGGCCGGCTCGAGCTGTTGATCGAGGCATGGCTGCCACGCGCACAGGATCCGAACGACCCGGAGTCGGCGCGGGGCGCGGCGATTGTCATCAAGGCTATTGAAAATCAGTCGCGGCTGGTGGGGCTGGCCGCAGAGCCGCCGATGGAGGAGGCCAAGGAAACCAGGTCCCTGGCGGTGCTGCTCCGCTCGCCGGCGGCGAGGGCGGCGCTGCGACGGCAACTGGACGATGCGGAACAGGAAGCAGCAGCCGAGCCGTGCCAGAAGCCGGCCGCAGCCGCGACGGGAAAAGGAATCCAGCATCCAGCAATCATCCCAACGTCTGTTGAGCTACAGACTGTCGGCTGATCCCAGCACCAAGCTCCGCTTGGTCGCGCGACGCGCCTGTCGCTTCGCTCGGTAACAGTCTTGGCCGATGTCGCTTCGCTCGGTAACAGCTCTTCAGTTTTCCGCCTCACTGTGCCCTCTGTGGTTCAAATTACCGTCCCTCCGTTTCCTGTCTTCCTGGTTTCCTGCTTAAAAACTCCGTTCTCAGCTTTCCGCCTTTCAGTTTACGGCTTTTCGGCTCTCAACTCTGGACTCTCAGCTTTCCGCTCTCCCTCCTTCGCCCTCGTTGCTCGTCCCTCCGCGCGCTCCGCGCTCCAACTCCGTTCTTGGTTTCATGGCTTCTGAATTGATCAGACCCCATCCGTGTTCCGCGCGAAGCGACCGTCTGACAATCCGTCGTTTCACGGCATTTTTTAGGATGCTTGTCGGCGGGCGGGGGTGCCCGCGTTCCCACTGGATCACAGCGCCTTTAACAGCCGCGCGAGCTCGGCGTGCTTCGCCTTTTGTTCGGCGAGCTGCTTCTGCGCGCCGGCGATGACGGCGGGCGGGGCTTTGTCGGTGAAGGCCTTGTTCGCCAGCCGCGCCTCGGTGCCGGCAATGTGCTTCGTGAGCGCGTCGAGCTCCTTGGTGAGGCGGAGCTTTTCGGCGACGGGATCCACCGTGCCCGTGAGATCGAGGTAAAACGTGCCGAGCGGCGTGACCGCAGCGGGCGCGTTTTCGACGGAGTCCTTGCGGGTAATTTCCGCCGCGCCGGTCATGCGGGCGAGCGAGGTGAGATTGGCGGCGAGCACGGCCCACTCGGCGTCGCCGGTGGTCACGAGAAAGCGCACATCGCGGCGGCTCGCGAGATTATGCTCGGCCTTGAGCGCACGCGCGAGCGAGGTCACGGCCTTGAGCTTCTCGACCTGGGCGACGGCGGCGCGGTCGAGCGCAATGCCGTGGAGGTGCGAGGTGCTGGCGAGCTGCGAGGCATTTTCGATGTGCGCGTCCTGGATGAGCGACGGAAGCGCGCCGGGGACGTCACGCTCCACCTTCGCGTAGCCGAGCAGGTGCCAGAGTTCCTCGGTGATGAAGGGGATGAACGGGTGCAGCAGCAGGAGCGTCTGGCGGAGCACGAGGTCCTGGATGGCGAGGCAGTTGGCCTTGAGGTCGGGCGACTGCAGCTTCGACTTCGACACCTCGACATACCAGTCGCAAAAGTCGTTCCAGAAAAATCCGTAGAGCGCCTGCACCGCCGCGCTGAACTCAAACTCGGCGAAACAGCGGTCCGCCTCCCGGGTCACGGTGAGCAGGCGGTCGAGGATGGCGTGGTCGTCGGCGTCGAATTTGGCGGCGTCGAGGCGCGCGACGATGGCGGCGAGGGTGGAGTTGTCGCCGGCCTCGCCGCTCATCTGGCGGAAGCGCGCGGCGTTCCAGAGCTTGTTGCAGAAATTTTTCCCGCTCTCGATGCGGTCCTCCTGGAAGCGGATGTCCTGCCCCTGCGGCGCGATCGAGATGATGCCGAAGCGGAGGCCGTCGGCGCCGTAGGTGGCGATCAGGTCGAGCGGGTCGGGCGAGTTGCCGAGCGACTTCGACATCTTGCGGCCCTGCTGGTCGCGGATGATGCCGGTGAAATACACGTGCTTGAACGGCATCGCGCCCATGAACTCGTAGCCCGCCATGATCATGCGCGCGACCCAGAAGAAGATGATGTCCGGCCCGGTGACGAGCGTGGTGGTCGGGTAGAATTTCTTGAGCGTCGCGGTCTGCTCCGGCCAGCCCATCGTCGCAAACGGCCAGAGCCACGAGCTGAACCAGGTGTCGAGGACGTCGGGGTCTTGGGTGAAGCCGAGTTTTTCAAGTTCCTTCGTTTCAGTATCAGAAATAGTTGCTGCTTCAAAACGCCACTCACCATTTTTGAACCAATAACGTAGCACGGATTCACCCTGGCCGCTCAAGTTGATGAATTCAGTTGTGTAGCCTTCGGTAGCTTTAATTTCAACCAACTCCTCCAAAGTCATTATGAGGACGGTCGCCCATTTAGTTTTTCCAAGCCAAGCCCAATCGCCATGTTTGGCTGTTTTGCTCCACACCGGCACGCGATGCCCCCACCAGAGCTGGCGGCTGATGCACCAGTCCTGGATGTTGCCCATCCAGTGGTCATAGACCTTGGCCCAGCGCTCGGGGTGAAATTTCATTTCGCCGCTGGCCACGACGGCGCGGGATTTTTCCACGCTCGGGTATTTCAAAAACCACTGCTCGCTCAGGCGCGGCTCGACGGGCACGTCGGCGCGCTCGCTGTAGCCGACGTTGTTGGTGTAGGGCTCCTCCTTCACCAGCGCGCCCAGCTCGGTGAGCTTTTCCACCGCGACCTTGCGCGCCTTGAAACGGTCGAGGCCGCGCAGGTCCGCGCCGGCGGCATCGTTCATTTTGCCGTCGGCGGCGATGACCTCGATCTGCGCGAGCTGGTGGCGCTGGCCGATGTCGAAGTCGGCCTTGTCGTGCGCGGGCGTGACCTTGAGCACGCCGGTGCCGAACTCGAAGTCCACATGCTCGTCGCCGACAATGGGGATGAGCTTCTGCTCGCGCGGCAGCTCGGCCGGCAGGGGACGCAGGACGTGTTGCCCGATGAGGTGGGCGTAGCGCGGGTCCTTCGGATTCACGGCCACGGCGGTGTCGCCGGGGATGGTCTCGGGCCGGGTGGTGGCGATGGTGAGAAACGTGCCGGGCGACTCCGCGACCTCGACCTTGAAATAGCAGAGCGTGCCGCGCTGCTCCTTCATCACGACCTCCTCGTCGGAGAGGGCGGTGAGCGAGGCGGGGCACCAGTTGACCATGCGCTTGCCGCGGTAGATCAGGCCTTTTTTGTAGAGCTCGACGAAGACCTTCTGGACGCAGCGCGAATAGTCGGCGTCCATCGTGAACCGCTCGCGGTCCCAGTCGCAGGAGCAGCCGAGCTTCTTGAGCTGCTGGATGATGATGCCGCCGTGCTTTTCCTTCCACTCCCAGACGCGTTCGAGAAATTTTTCGCGGCCGAGGTCGTCGCGGTGCTTGATCGCGCCGGCCTTTTTCAGCGTCCGCTCCACGACCGTCTGCGTGGCGATGCCGGCGTGGTCGGTGCCGGGGAGCCAGAGGACGGACTTGCCCTCGAGGCGGGCGCGGCGGGCGAGAATGTCCTGGATCGTGTTGTTGAGCACATGGCCCATGGTGAGCACGCCGGTGACGTTGGGCGGCGGGATGACGATGCAGTAGGGCTCGCGCTGGTCGTCGGTGCGGCCGGCAAAGGCGCCGGCGGCGAGCCACGCGGCATACCACTTCTCCTCGACGTCGCGCGGCTCGTAGCTCTTGGAAATTTCGGGCATGGGTGGGAAAACTGCCGACGCAACCAGCCGCCCCGCCGGCTGGCAAGCGCGGAGGGGTGCTATGCACTTGCCATCACCCGGGCTTCTGTCACACCCAGCCGGGCGATCCGAGCCATCCCATGCGAATCTGTCGCGCTTTCCCCGTCGTTGCGACCCTGCTGGCCTTGGCCGCCGGAACGGGGCTGCGCGCGCAGTCGAATTACGCCGCGCCTTACAGCTTTAGCACCCTTGCGGGTTCTCCTGCCAGCGGCGGCAATGCGGATGGCACGGGTGGCGCAGCCAGGTTTTATTCCCCCAGGGGCGTGGCCGTGGACTCCGTCAGCAATGTCTATGTGGCAGACACATACAACAACAGCATTCGCAAAATCACCCCAAGCGGCGTGGTGACCACGTTCGTCGGCGGCTCTGGCACGGCGGGTAGCGCGGATGGAGAAGGCACAGCCGCTCAATTCAATGAACCGACAGACGTGGCGGTGGATCCGGCAGGCAACGTCTATGTGGCGGACAATAACAACCACACCATCCGGAAAATCACACCGGCTGGCACCGTTACCACGCTCGCCGGCTCGCCCGTAGCGCCAGGCAGCACGGACGGCACCGGAAGTGCCGCACGATTTAACTCCCCCTCGGGACTAACCGTGGACACCGGCGGCAATGTTTTGTGGCTGACTCTGGCAACTCCACCATCAGGAAAATTACCCCCGACGGGAACGTGACTACACTCGCCGGTTCGCCCGGAGAGGCAGGCACCGCCGACGGCAGCGGCAGCGACGCACGGTTTTTCTATCCCGACGATGTCGCGGTTGACCATACCGGCGCCCTCTGGGTCACCGACACCAACAACCAGACCATCCGCAAGATCAGCCTAGGGGGAATCGTGACCACCCTCGCCGGCAGCGCCGGCAGCAAGGGCAGCCGGGATGGCGTCGGCAGCAACGCCCGCTTTCTGACGCCAACCAAGATAGCGGTGGACGCCAACGGCAACCTGTATGTCACCGATACCAACAATGCGACGATCCGCAAAATCACCCCCGCCGGACTCGTCACCACGCTGGCGGGCGCCACCGGCCAAATAGATAGTGCAGATGGCATCGGCAACGCAGCCCGGTTCTCCGCCTCCCAGGGGATCGCGGTGGACGCAACCGGGACCCTTTATGTGACCGAGGCAAACGGCCATACCGTCCGCAAAGGTGTGCCGGTGGATGCGCCCGCCATCACCAGCGCGACGCTGGCGGGCACCTTGGCGGGGCAGCCGTTTGTTTTTACTGCGCTCTCCCAGGTGTTCGCCGCAACTTTCACGGCCTCCAGTCTGCCCGCCGGGCTGACCTTGAACACGCTTAGCGGCGTCATTTCCGGCACGGTCACCACACCCGGCCTCCATACCATCAGCTTGGCCGCCACCAATATCATCGGGACCGGCACCCTCACACTCAGCCTGGCCGTCGCCAGCGCCACTGCCAGCGTCACCCTCGGCAACCTGAGCCACACCTACGACGGCTCGCCCCACAGCGCCAGCGCCACGAGCGACCCGCCCGGCCTGCCACTGGGCATCACCTACAACGGCAGCCCGATCCCGCCGACCAACGCCGGCACCTACGCGGTCAACGCCATCGCAGCCAACGCCGAGTTTTTCGGCTCCAACACCGCTATGCTCACCATCGGCAAGCCCGAAGCGCAAGTGGTCCTGTCCAGCGTAACTTTCCCGTACGACGGCACGGCGAAAATCCTTCCCGCAGTGACGGTCCCGCCCAACCTACAGGTGGACTTTACCCTTGGCAATATCTTCAAACCGGGCACCTACAGCATGTCGGCCGCAGTCAACGACACCAATTACGAAGGCTCGGCCACCGGCAATCTGACCATTTCCGAGTTCGCCACGCCCTATACGATCACGACCTTGGCGTCCGGTTTTCTCATCGGTCCCCTCTCGATCGGCATCGTCGCGGATACCTCCGGCAATGTGTTCGTCGCCGACACCGGACACCACCGAATTGCGAAAATTTCCTCGACCGGCAGCGTGACCATTTTTGCGGGCAGCACGGACGGAACCGCCGGCAATGTCAATGACACCGGCACCACAGCGAGCTTCAAGAGCCCGCTCGGGCTGGCCCGCGACTCCTCGGGCAACCTGTATGTAGCCGACACCTCCAACCACCAAATCAGGAAAATCACCCCGGCCGGCGTGGTGACGTCTCTCGCCGGCGGACCGATCGCCGGAAGCACCAACGGCACCGGCACCGACGCCCGGTTTAATACGCCCACCGGAGTTGCGGTTGACACCGATGGCAACGTCTATGTGGCGGACAGGCTCAACAACAAAATCAGAAAAATCACATCCACCGGGACGGTCTCCGATTTTGCGTCCATCACCCTCCCTGCCGGCATTGCGGTGGATGGCAGCGGCAACGTTTATGTGACCACCCTGATGCCCCCTCTTCGTAACATCCAGAAAATCACCCCGGCAGGGGTAGTAACGACGCTGGCCGGATCCGCATTTCTCATCGGGTTGACCGACGCGACTGGCGACCAAGCGCGATTTTCCGGAATCTCGGGGCTGAGTATGGACGCGGCCGGCAATCTGTATGTCGCCGACATTGCCGGGGCTATCGGCAACGGCACCATCCGCAAAATTACACCCGCAGGGGTGGTCACGACCCTCGCCGGTCTCGGTAGCGGGACCAATGCCAACGGCGATGGCATTGGTAGCCAGGCGCGCTTCTCCCAGCCGGTCGGCGTATCCGTGGACCCATCGGGCAACCTCTATGTCATTGAGAACGGCGGCAGCGGTCGAGGCGGCGGCAGCGGTCGACTCCGCAAAGGCACCCCGCCCGCGCCGGTGATCTCGATCACCCCGACGGCCAGCACAAACTTCGGCGAGGACTTCTCTTCCACCCTCACGAGTAACGTCTTTGCCAGCTATGCCTCCAGCCCGTTGCCGGCCGGGATTAGCCTGAATGCCGCCACCGGCATCATCACCGGCGCCGCCTCCATCCCCGGAAATTACACGATCACGCTCAGCGCCACCAATGGCGGTGGCACCGCCACGGTCTCGTTTGCGCTCACGGTCCGCCCCACCTTTGCCTTCTTCCTCAGCCAAAACTTCACCGTCGGCCAACTGGCCGACCCGGCGGTGAGCGGCCCCGCCGCCAGCCCGGCGCACGACGGCATGGGCAACCTGCTCAAATACGCCTTCGGCCTCGCCGTCCCGCAACCGGCGGCTCCAGGCGACTGGCCGGTGTCAGGCACCAGCGGGGGCGGGCTCACCCTCACCTTCGTCCGCCGCAACGATATCGCCGACCTCAATTATGTCGTCGAGGTCTCGGCTGACCTCCAAACGTGGAATTTCGGACCGGACTTCACCGTGGAAATCTCCGCCACTCCGCTCGATGCCACGCGCGACCTCGTCATCGTGCGCGACCTCACCCCGATGACCGGGACTGGCAGACGCTTCATCCGCCTGCGCGTCGAGCAACCCCCGCCGCCGGAGTGAGCGGCCCACCGCCGCGTTATGGGTCAGGGGTCGGTTTTCGGGCATTGCACCACGGACACCCGCGCGTTTCGCTGCGGCCCGCCATGACCGTCCGCCGCCCGTTGTGCGGGCAAATTTACCCATGACCTTTGCCAGCTTCTGCCTCGTCATCATCGCCTATGCGACCGGCCTCGTCGCGCCGGGCTGGCTCGCCGCGCGGCTGCTTGGCTGGCGCCCGGTCTGGGCTTGGACGGCGGCCGTGCCGCTCTCGATGCTGTTTCTGCTGCTCGGCGTGGAGCTGCTCGACGCGATGGGAATCGCACTGCACCTCGGCCCGATGGCCGCGTGGGTGCTGGCCGGCAATGCCGGCCTCGCCTTTGCCCTGTGGAAATGGCCGCCGCCCGAACCCGCGCCCGCCGCCGTGCCGCCACGGGTGCAGGACGGGCGTTGGAGCAACTGGCTGCTGCTCGCCGGCGTCGTCTTGCTCGGCGGCCTGGCCGTGCACCGCGGGCTGCTGGCACCACTGAGCGGCTACGACACGCCGTTCCGCTGGGATTTTCTCGCCCGGCAGATGCTCCGCGAAGGATCGCTCGCGTTTTACCCCCCGCAGTCGGCGGCGGATTTCCGCGTGTATTTCCATCCGGACGGTTTCGCGCCGCTGGTCGCGGTCGGCTACTGGTGGGTCTATCTGGTGGCCGCGCCGGCCGGACCGCCGGGACCCGAGGCCGTGATGTGGCTCGTGGTGGCGCAATACCTCGGCTCGCTGGCGCTGACCGGCGGCATCGCGGCGCGCGTGGCCGGCGCGTGGCGCGCCGGCGTGCTGGCCGCGGCGGTGCTGGCGGCCACGCCGCTGTTTTTCAAGGCAGTGCTGATCGGGCAGGAAACCGGCCTGACGGCGGTCGGGCTCGCGGGCATGACACTCGCGCTGCTGCGCGCCGAAGGCGCGACGGACACCCGCGCCCTGGTGCTGGCGGGCCTGTTTGCCGGGGTCGCCGGGCTCGCGCGCGAATACGGCCCGGCGCTCGTGGCGTGCGGTGCGCTCACGCTCCTGTGGCAGCGTCCAGGCTGGCGCGCCCTGGCAGTTTTCTGCGGCGTGGCGGCACTGCTGCTCGCGCCGTGGCATATCCGAGGCTGGGTGCATGTCGGCAACCCGCTCTATGGCCATGCGCTCGGCGGGCTGTTCCCCGTCAACCCGGCGGCCGCCGGGCTGATGAAAAAATACCACGAGATCTTCGGCCTGCAAAACTTTACAATGGAAAAATGGGCGGAGGTCGGGGGACAGCTGTTCCGCGAGGCGGGCTGGGTGTTGCTCGCAGGCATCCCGGCGACGCTGTGGCTGGCGCGGCGCGCGGGCTGGCTGGCGGGCGGCGCGGCGATGGGCTTTGCCCTCTGGCTGGCGTCCGTGGGCTACACGTCGGGCGGGCCGGGCTATGCGATGCGGGTGCTGAGCCCGGCCCTCGTGCTGCTGGCGGTCGCGGCGGCGGCGGGGCTGGAACAGCTGACACGCGGGCCGGGGCCGAGGTGGGTGCTCACCGGCGCGCTGGGCGCGACGCTGCTCTACGGGGCGTTTTGCGCGGCGGTGTTTCCCCTCTCTTCCGGCGCCGTCGCCTGGGGCCAGGTCTGGACGGCGCTCAACACCCCGGCGCAGCCCGCGATGGCCGAGCGCGGGCTGGCCGACAAAGCCGACAAAAGTCTGGCCCAACTGCTGGCACCGGGCACGCGCATACTCACCGAAAATGCCTACGCCCACGCGGTGCTTGCCGACGCCAACAGCGGGTGCGACCTCGTGCCGATCTGGAGTCCCGAGGTGGCGTTTCTTTTCGACCCCAAGCTAAGCGCGGCCGAACAGCGACGGCGGCTGCGCGAGCTCAAGATCACGCTGCTCCTGCTCTACCCTGGCAGCCCGAACACCGCCTACCTGATGGAAAGCTCGCCGTTCTACCGCGCCAATGTGACCAAGGGCAGCGACGGATCCTACAACGTCAAATGGCGCGTGGTGAAGCAGGCGGGGAACATTTTTGCGATCTGCGAAATCCCTGCGAGCGACTGAGGGCTGCGACCGGGTCAGGGTCATCGGGCCCTGGCTGGAGGTCAGGCCCGCCACCGATGGCCGGGAAACAGAATTTGACCCGGCCAACCATGGTGGTTTCCTACGACTTCATACGAACCCCGGCCGGACCGGCCAAAAAACTTATGCGCCCACAGGATCACCAGACCGCATTGTTCACGTATCCCATCATCGTGACCGTGTTGCTGCTGCAAACGGCGCGCGGGGCGGCCCAGATGATCGTCGCCGGCATAATGGTGGTTGCCACCGTGTTCTTCGTCCGGCTCGCCGCCCATTACATCTGGACGCCGCTCTTCAAAAAAACCGGTTTCTGGACCACGAGCCTGCTGCTGGGGGGCAGCATCATCGCCGGGGGTCTCGCGATGGTAGCCGCCGGCGCAACGCTGGGCCGCCCGGCCGGCTTTGCGTTGAAACTGGTCTCTGCGGCCACCGCGGCCGGCCTCCTGTGCAGTTGGGCGCTGGCCGCCATGCGCTGCGCGCAGGATAAGCCGCGCGCAACCGGACAATCACGCGGGCACCCACACTCGGTCCTGTTTCGTCCGTCACCGCCCCGCACCCGGCTCCGGCCGGCCCGCTGAGCGCGGTGCAGCCGCAATCCCCGGCCGGCCGCGCCACGCGGGCGGACGGACGGGCAGCCGAGCCATGGCCGCAGGCAAGTTCCAGGGCCGGCCGCAGTCCCCGCCGCATTTACCGCTTTGCCCGAGCAGGAAATTGCCCTTGCCTCAGGGACGCATATGTCCGGCCGCATCCACAAGCACGCGCACACGCGCCTCAATTTCACCAGCGAGGTGCCGGTGGCGGCGCGGCTGGCCGCGTGCCGGACGTTTCTCCGCCTCGAAAGCGCGATGATCCGCATGCGGCACGACGCGGGCGAGCCGGGACTCGCCGTGGCGCGCGCCCGGTCGGAGCTCGTGGACGAGCTGCTCCGGCACCTGTTCGACTCCGCGCTGGCCGGCTATGCGCGGACGCACGGCGAGCCGCCCTCGCCGGTGGCGCTGGTCGCGCTGGGCGGCTACGGGCGCTCGGAGCTGTCGCCGCTCAGCGACATTGACATCATGTTTCTCTTTCCGTCGAAGGCGAAGCCTGCGGTGGTGCAGCCCCTCCAGCAGCATCTCATCAATGAAATTCTCTACCCGCTGTGGGACTGCGGGCTGAAGGTCGGCCACTCGACGCGCACGGTCGAGGAGGCCTTTGCCGAGGCGCGCAAGGACATCCAGACGAAAACCGCGCTGCTGGAGGCGCGGCTCATTGCCGGGGCGGCGCCGCTCTTCGAGGGCTTCGCCACGGCCTACCGCAGCTTTTACACGACGGAGAAACCGCTCGACTACATCGCCGCACGCCTGGCCGACCAGGCCGACCGCCGCGCCAAGCACGGCCACACCGTCTTTCTCCAGGAGCCGGACATCAAGAACGGCGTCGGCGGCCTGCGCGACTTCCAGAACGCGGTCTGGATGGCGCGGGTGAAGTTCGGCGTCACCGGCCTCGACGAGCTGGCCGCGCAAAATTACCTGCGAAAAAGCGAGCTGCGCGACTTCCAGCGCGCCTATGACTTCCTCCTGCGCGCGCGCAACGAGCTGCATTTTCTAAGCAAGCGCCCGACCGACCTGCTCGACCTCGCCGTGCAACCGCGCGTCGCCGCCGGCCTCGGCTACGCGAACCGCGACGAACTGGGCCGCATCGAGCAGTTCATGCACGACTACTACCGGGCGGCGCAGACCATCCATCGCATCGCCAAGATCGCCGAGCACCGCCTGGCGCTCGGGGCGGGGCCCGCGGCGGGCGGCGGCGGTTTTTCCTTCCGCTCGCTAGTCCGCGCCACGCGGTTTCAAAAAACGAAGCGGGTGGACGGCTTCATCGTGCGCGGCAGCGAGCTGGGCGCGGAGACGGAGGACGTGTTCCGCGCCGACCCGGTGCGGCTCGTGCGGGTGTTCCGCCACTGCCAGCAGCTGCAGGCCCAGCCGGACTTCGCGCTCCAGACACTCATCCACGACTCGCTGCCGCTCATCACCCGGAAGGTCCGCCAGTCGGCCGACGCGTGCATCAGCTTCCGCGCGATCCTGGACGAGGCCGGGGCGGTGTTTCCCACACTCAGCCTGATGCACGAGCTGGGCGTGCTCGGGCGGTTCATTCCGGAGTTCAAGGCGCTCACCTGCCTCGTGCAGCATGAGTTTTATCACCGCTATACGGCCGACATCCACACGCTGAATACCATCCGCGAGCTCGATCTCATCTTCACGCAGGCCGACCCCGTGAGCCTGAAATACCGCGCCACCCTGCACGAGACTGCCCGCCCCACGCTCCTCTATCTCACGCTGCTGCTGCACGACATCGGCAAGGCCCGCGGCATCAAGGGCCATGCCGAGAGCGGAGTGGAGATCGCGCGCCCCTTCCTCGCCCGGCTCGGCGTCACGGCGGCCGAGAGCGAGCTGGTGGTGTTTCTCATCAAAAATCATCTCGCGATGGCACGGTTCTGGCAGAAGCGGGATGTGGATGATCCCGCCACCGCCACCGCCTTCGCCCAGCTCGTGCCTGACGCCGAGCAGCTCCGGTTTCTCTATGTGCACACCTACTGCGACGCGCGCGGCACCGCCGCCGGCCTGTGGAACGGCTACAAGGACACGCTCCACACCGGCCTCTACCGCGCCACGCTCGAGCACCTGACGCACGGCCCCGCCCTCGCCGCCCGCCACACCCAGCGCCTCCCCATGCTCCAGCAGGAACTCATCGCCCAAAAAATCTCCGGCGTCAGCCCGGAGGAGATCACCGCGCACTTTCAGCTCCTCCCCGAGCGCTATTTCATCCAGACCGACCCCGGCGAGATCGCCCTGCATCTGCGCATGGTCAGCCGCCTGCTCGCGGCCATCGCCGCCGCCGATTCCGTCGGTTCGCTCCGGCCCGTCATTGAGTGGCACGACGACCTCAACCGCTCGCTCACCGTCGTGCACGTGGTCACGTGGGACCGCGCCGGGCTGTTCTACAAGCTGGCCGGCGCCTTTGGCGTCGCCGGCCTCTCCATCCTCGGCGCCAAGGTCATCTCGCGCACCGACCACATCGCCATTGACACCTTCCACGTCGTGGACCCGGCGCGCGGCGGGATCGTGCAAAACGCCCGGGCGCAGGATACCTTTGCCCGCACGGTCGAGGATGCGCTCATGCGGCAGCGCGATCTCCTCCCCGACATCCTGGCGCAGGCCAAAAAACACGCCGCCAGCCGCCTCCTCACCCTGTCCACGGGCGACACGTTGCACACTTCCTTCCCGCCCACGGTGGACGTCTATCACGAGCTCTCGATGCAGCGCATCATCGTCGAAGTGCAGGCCCGCGACGAGATCGGCCTGCTCTTCCGGCTGGCCAAGGCCATCTCCGACCACCGCTTCGACATCACCTTTGCGCGCATCGGCACCGAGCGCGGCGTGGCCATTGACACCTTTTACATCGAGGACGAAAACAACGCCCCGCTGGCCGACGCCGCCCGCCTCACCGCCCTGCGCGCCGCCCTGCAGGAAATCATCGCGCCGACGCCGCCCGCCGAGCCGCCGGTGCTCGCAGCCGCCCCGGCCTGAAGCCGCCCGGCCGGGCGCAGCGCCGCTCCCCGGCGCAAGGAGACCCCGGCCCGCCGCCCAACCCGGAGGCGGCGGGAAATTGGGCAAACCCGGGCCAGGCCGGGCACAACGGCCCCGCCCCTTGGAACCGAACGCGATGGGATGAAAATTGGGCTTGCAACGACTAAAGTTTCTGTAATTACTGAAAACACATGAAACTTACACCGGTCATGCAGAAATTTGTCCTCCACTGGGGTGAGATGGGCTGCCGCTGGGGCGTCACCCGCTCCGTCGCCCAGGTGCACGCGCTCCTCATGCTCTCGCCCGCGCCGCTCCCGGCCGACGAGATCGGCGAGACGCTCGGCGTCGCCCGCTCCAACGTCAGCACCAGCCTCAAGGAGCTTCAGGGCTGGGGGCTGGCGCGCATCGTCCATGTCTTCGGCGACCGGCGCGAGCACTTTGAGACACTGGGCGACGTGTGGGAGATGTTCCAGGTCATCCTGCGCGAGCGCAAGAAACGCGAGCTCGACCCGACGCTCGTCACGCTGCGCGACTGCGCGGCCGAGGCCGCCGCCAACCCCGGCGGCGGCAAGGCCGACCAGACCGTCGCGGAGCACTTCGCCCGCCGCATCGCCGGGCTGACGGAGTTCATCGAGCTGTCCTCCAGCTGGGCGGAACGCGGCCAGGCGCTCGCGCCGAAAAACGCCAAACGCCTCTTCCAGCTCGGCGACAAAATATTCCGCCTCGTGGGCTGACTGGCATGCGCCACCTCGGGCCGCGCCTCCCGCCCTCCAGTTATTTCCGCCCCGAAAAATCCCCGTCCTCGACCTCTCCGTTTCCCGCCATGAACTACACCATCCAGGCCTATCTCATCTATCTCCCGGTTTCGGTCGCGATGACCGTCTGGGTCGCGCGAACGCTGCACCGCAACGGCCGCGTCTTCCTCGTGCAGGCGTTTCGCGGCAACGAGGCGATGGCCGACTCGGTCAACCACCTGCTCGTCGTCGGCTTTTACCTCATCAACGTCGGCTTCATCACGATGGCGCTGCGCTACGGCGACAAACCGCAGGACCTGCAGGCGATGATCGAGTTTCTCAGCACGAAGCTCGGGGTCGTGCTGCTCGTGCTCGGCGCGATGCATTTCTTCAACCTGTTCAACTTCGACAAAATGCGCCGCAAGGGACTGCGCCCCCCCACCGCAGGCGAGCCGCTCCCCGTGCCTCTGCCGAGGCTGCATCCCTGAGTGCAACGCGGTGGACCCAGCGGACCCGCCCTACCCCCCATGAAAATCATCCTCCCCGGCGGCAGCGGCCAGGTCGGTCGCGTGCTCACCCGCGCCCTTCTCGCCGAGGGCCATGAATGCGTCGTTCTCACCCGCCGCCCCGGCGTGACCGCAACCACGGCCGGCCGGCGCGAGGTCGCCTGGGACGCCCGAACCCCCGGGCCATGGGCCGCCGAGATCGAGGGGGCCGACGCCGTCATCAACCTCGCCGGCCGCACCGTGGACTGCCGATACAACGAAAGGAACCTCGCCGTCATGCTGGCCTCGCGCGTGGACTCGACCCGCGTCATCGGGCAGGCGATCGCCGCGGCGAAAAATCCCCCGCGCGTCTGGCTCCAAGCCGCCACCGCCACGATCTACGGCCATCGTTACGATGCGCCGAACGACGAAGAGACCGGCCTCATCGGAGACCCGCCCGGCGTCCCCGCCCTGTGGGGCCGGAGCGTGGACCTCGCCAAGGCATGGGAAGCCGAAATCCACGCCGCCATCACTCCGCGCACCCGGAAAATCATCCTGCGCACGTCGCTCGTCATGAATCCTGATCGCGGCAGCGTGTTCCATGTGCTCGCCAGCCTCTGTCGCCTGGGCATCGGGCGGCAGGGCGACGGCCGCCAGTATGTCTCCTGGATTCACGAGCACGATTTCACCGACGCCGTGCGCTTCCTCATAGCGCGCGATGACCTCAGCGGCGCGTTCAACCTCGCCGCGCCCGGGCCGCTGCCCAACCGCGACTTCATCGCCGCGCTGCACGCCGCGCTCGGCGTCAGGCTGAGCGTGCCCGTCCCCGGCTGGGCGCTGGAGATCGGGGCGTTTTTTATCCGCACCGAGACCGAACTCCTCCTGAAAAGCCGGCGCGTGGTGCCAACCCGGCTCGTCGAAAACGGATTCTGCTTCCGCTTCCCCGACTGGCCTGCCGCCGCCGCCGAGCTGACGAAAAGGTGGCGCGAAGGCTGACCCTGTCCTCCCATGACGCCACCATCACGTTCCCAGCGCGCCGGAGACGTCGCGCTCCACCCGCAAACAACTACGGCGCGACCGCTGCCACGCCCTATCCGAGCGCGAGGTCGGTGCGTTTCACTTCCTTGATGGCCCACTTGGTGACGGTCAGGCCCTTGGAAGTGCGGGTGGAAACAGGCACGGGGGTGAGGTCGAAATCGAATTCGCGGTTGCGGGCGCCGGAGCGGCCATCGAGCGAGATATGGACGCTTTTGGGCATGTCCTTCTCGCGGTCGTTGATTTCGAGCCAGACCAGCCTGGAGCCTTCCGTTTTGGCGAGGGGGTAGAGCTTGTCTCGCGAGAGGCCGCCGATCTGGAATTTCTTGGCATAGCATTTCCCTTCGGGGCCATCCCGGTAGATCATCGTGTAAAACTTGGTGTCGCCCTCCTTCGGCCAGATGGCGACATGCCGGATGTCGCGGCCCATGAAAACCTTGTCGGCGACCTTGGAGACCTTGAGCGAGGCATCGCCCATGATGGTCAACACGCTGTCGAGGATGGTGCACTCGGTGACGAACTCGTGCTGCCGCCAGTTCAGGCCGATGAAGCCGTCCTCGCGGTTGACGTAGAGGCGCTGGTTGGCGGAAACGACGGCGGAGGCGTCAATCTGCCCGATCTCGTCGTAACTGGTGCGGCGTTTCCGGCCCTGGCCGTATTTCTCCTGCAGCATTTCAAACCAGGCGATCGCATGCTCGGTCAGTTTTTTGAGACTGGCCTTGGTGTCTTTGATGCCGTCCTCGATTTTCCGGATGGCTTCGTCGGCCTGGAAGCGGTTGAAGGCGGAGATGCGCTTGATGCGGATTTCGGTGAGGCGGGCGAGATCGTCGTCGGTCACGTCGCGGCGGAGCTGTTTTAGGAACGGCTGCAGGCCCTCGCGGATTTCGGCGAGCACGCTTTCCCAGGTCCGGGACTTCTCGATGCGGCGGTAGATGCGCTCCCCGATGAAAATGCGCTCCAGCGAATCCCAGTGCCACTGTTGTTCGAGCTCGCCGAGCCGGATCTCGAGCTCGCGTTTCAGAAGCGCCTTGGTCTGGTCCGCGCTTCGCTTCAGGATCTCGCGCACTCCGAGAAACTCGGGCCGGTCCTGGCCGGTTTTTGTGTCGGTCGCGATCACGCAGGCGGCGGGCGAGAGGCTGGCCTGGCAGCCAGTGAACACGTAGAGCTGCTGGATGACCTGCTCGGGGTCGCTGCCGACGGGAAGGTGAACGAGAATCTCGACCGCGTCGGCGGTGTTGTCGTCCACGTGTTTGATCTTGATCTTGCCCTTCGCGTTGGCGGCGAGGATGGACTCGATGAGTGTCTCGGTGGTCGAGCCAAACGGCAGCTCGGTGATCGCGAGGAGCTGTTTGGAACGCGCCTCGATCCTGGCGCGGACCTTCACCCTTCCGCCGCGCTCACCGTCGTTGTATTCGGAGAAGTCGGCGGTACCCCCGGTGGGAAAGTCGGGCAGAATGCGGAAGGTTTTACCCTGGAGGTGGTTGATGGCCGCCCGGCAGAGGTCGTTGAAGTTGTGCGGGAGAATCCTGGTGGAGAGGCCGACGGCGATGCCCTCCGCGCCTTCGAGGAGCACGAGGGGGAATTTCGCGGGGAGGGTGACGGGCTCCCTGGCGCGGCCATCGTAGCTGAGCTGCCACGCGGTGGTCTTGGGATTGAAGAGAACGTCCCGGGCGAACGGCGTGAGACGGGCCTCGATATAGCGGGGGGCGGCGGGATCGTCGCCCGTGAGCACGTTGCCGTAGTTGCCCTGCGGCTCGATGAGAAAGGCGCGCTGTCCGATGCCGACGAGGGCGGCCCCAATGGAGGCGTCGCCATGCGGATGGAGCGACATGGTGCGGCCGACGACGTTGGCGACCTTGTGGAAGCGGCCGTCATCCATGTCCCAGAGCGTGTGGAGAATCCGGCGCTGGACGGGCTTCAGGCCGTCGCCGATGTGCGGGACGGCACGGTCAAGGATGACGTAGCTGGCGTAGTCGAGAAACCAGTTGCGGTAGGCCTGGGCCAGAGGGGCCCGCTCGTCCTGGACTTTCTGGCCCGGCGGGCGCTTGGCCGGGGGGGGGGAGGGATTTTCAATTGCGGACTGCGGACTGCGGATGGGAGCAGGGTCCGCCGTGTCCGCCTGGGCCGGGGTGGATGGAGCCTGGCTCTGGCTGGCTGGCACCGCCGGCTGGGCGGCGGTGAGCGGCAGCTCGGGGTCGGAGGAGTGCGGAATTTTGCGTCGGGCCATCGGGTCCAGTAAGTGCGTTGGGCGCCGGCCGGACGGCAAGCACGATTGCGCGAGGTGCTCCAGTCATTCCGACCGGCCGCGTTGCGTGCCGGTCTCACTCCGGAGGCACCCCGAGCACCCGGAGCGCGGCCTCCAGATCGGCATCGCGTGCGAGGCGCAGGTCGGCAAGCGTGCGTGGGATCGTCACATCCGGCACGACGCCGCGGCCTTCGAGGCGGCGGCCATTCGGCGTGAAATAGTCGTAGCGGCCGAGCTCCAGCTCGCCGCCGCCGGGCAGGGCGTAGTAGTCGCTGCCGATCACCGCTCCGGCGGACGTCCGGCCGACGACCTTCGCGCGCCCGTGCTCCTGGAGCACGGCCGAGAAAATCTCGGCGGCGCTGCCGGTCGGGCTGTCCACCAGCACGACGACCTTGCCCGCGTAATGGGCGGAGCCGGGCTGCCACGAGCTGACGTCGAGCCGGAACCCGCCCCGGGTGACGAAGGTGCCGTCGGCCACCGAGCGGCCGAAGAACTCGCCAACGGTGGTGGCGAGCGAAAAGGACCCGCCGCCGCGGTTGCGTCGCAAGTCAATCACCACGCCGGGCGCATCGCGGCGGGCCGTGAGCTGCGCGCCCAGCCAGCGGCGGTTGGATGCGTTGAAACTGTCGAAGCGGAGGTAGGCGAACCCGCCGGGCAGGGTGCGCACAACCGGCCGGGACCGCAGGGAAACCGGGCGCGCGGTGAGCGCAGCCGGCACGATCCGATCCTGCGGATCGAGAAACTCCCACCGCACGATCTCGCCCCCGGCCGGCCGGAAGTCCACGCGCTCGTCCATGGGCCGGCCGTTGCGCGTCACGATGAGCCAGCCCGGCTGCACCCCGGCCTCCTCGGCCGGGCTGCCAGGCATCACTTCCTCCACGACCCAGCGCCCCTCGATCCTGATCAGCGAGATGCCGGTGAGTGCGGACTGCTGGGTGCGCTTCGCCTCCGCCAGGTCCGGGGAGAACGCGTAGGTATGGCGGTCCTCAAGCAGGCTGAGCATCACGTTGAGGAGTGCGTAGAGCGCCCGGTCGTCCGGGGCCGTCGCGGCCAGCGCGCCGAATTTTCTCCCGGCGGCCGGCCAGTCCACGCCATGCAAACCGGCATCGTAGAATTGATCCGTCACATGGCTCCAGACCGCCGCATAGACGCGGAGATTGTCCCGGGCCCGCGATTGTTGCGCGGCGGGGATGGCGTCGAGCGGAATGCGCGGCGCGGGGGTGGTCGCGCAGCCGGTGAAAAACAAGGCGAGCGCCAGCGCGGTGAAAAGGCCCGCCCGGCGGCCGGCCCGCCAAGAAAAATTATTGCCGGCCATGGATGAAGATTGAACCGTGAGGCACAGGGCTCACAGAACCAGAGGTTTGGACGCGGGGCCCTTCGGTGCCTCCGTGGTCAAAGGGGTTCACGCCTCGACGAGGTCTTGCTCGACCCGCAGGTTGTCAATGATGAAGTCCTGCCGCTCCGGGGTGTTCTTGCCCATGAAAAACGAGAGCAGCTCGTCGCTGCTGCAGAGGTGGTGGAGGTTGACCGGGTCGAGCCGGATGTTTTCGCCAATGAAGCCCTTGAATTCGCCGGCGGAGATTTCGCCGAGGCCCTTGAAGCGGGTGATCTCGTGGCCCACGCCGAGCGCGACCGTCGCGGCCTGCTTCTCCTCCTCACTGTAACAGTAGCGCGTCTCCCTTTTGTTGCGCACACGGAAAAGCGGCGTGTCGAGGATGAACAGGTGACCGTGGCGGATGAGGTCGGGAAAAAACTGCAGGAAAAACGAGATGAGCAGCAGCCGGATGTGCATGCCGTCCACGTCGGCATCGGTGGCGATGACGACCCGGTTGTAGCGCAGGCCGTCAAGGCCGTCCTCGAGGTTGAGGGCGGACTGGAGGAGGTGGAATTCCTCATTCTCGTAGATGACTTTCTTGGTGAGGCCGTAGGTGTTGAGCGGCTTGCCCTTGAGGGCGAACACGGCCTGGGTCTGCACGTCGCGGGTGGCGGTGAGGGAGCCGGCGGCGCTGTCGCCCTCGACGATGAAAAGGGTGCTCTCCTCGCCGCGCGGGTTTTTGTCGCCGAGGTGGAGGCGACAGTCGCGGAGCTTTTTGTTGTGGAGCGACGCTTTTTTGGCGCGGTCGCGGGCGAGGCCGCGGATGCCGGCGAGCTCCTTGCGCTCCAGCTCGCTCGACTCGATTTTCTGGCGGAGCACGTCGGCGAACTCCTTGTTTTTGTGCAGATAAACGTCGAGCGACTGCTGGACGAACTTGCCGACGAACTCCCGGAGCGTCGGCCCGCCGGGCGCGACCTCGGTGGAGCCGAGCTTGGTTTTCGTCTGCGACTCGAAGACGGGCTCCATCACGCGCACGGCGACGGCGGCGTCAATGGACTGGCGGATGTCGGCGGCGTCGTAGTCCTTCTTGAAGAAATTCCGCACCGTCTCGACGAACGCCTCGCGGAAGGCGTTGAGATGCGTGCCGCCCATCGTGGTGTGCTGGCCGTTGACGAACGCAAAATACTCCTCGCCGTAGTGCGCGCCGTGCGTGAACGCCACCTCGATGTCCTCGCCCTCAAGGTGGACGATGGGGTAGAGCGGTTCGCCGCTGAGCTCCTTGGTGAGCAAATCCTTCAGGCCGTGCTCGGATTTGAAGGACTGGCCGTTGAGCGTGAGCGTAAGGCCGCGGTTGAGGAAGGCGTATTTCCAGAGCATGTCCTCGATGAACTCAGCGCGGAACCGGAAATCCCTGCCAAACAGCGCCTCGTCGGGCGTGAACTCGATGAGCGTCCCGTTGCGCTCCTCGGTTTTGGCGGGCTTGTGCTCCTTTTTCAGCTTTCCCTGCGCGAACTCGACCAGCTTGGTCTGCCCGTCGCGAAACGCCTGCGCGCGATACTCGACGGCGAGGGCGTTGACAGCCTTCTGGCCGACACCGTTGAGGCCGACAGATTTTTGGAACGTCTCGCTGTCGTATTTCGCGCCGGTATTGATGACGGAAACGCAGTCCACGAGCTTGCCGAGCGGGATCCCGCGGCCGTAGTCGCGCACGCGGAGGGTGCGCCCGGCCAGCCCGACCTCGATTTTTTTTCCCGCGCCCATCGCGAACTCGTCAATGGAGTTGTCGATGGTCTCCTTGAGGAGGACGTAGATGCCGTCCTCGGCGTGCGCGCCGGTGCCGAGCCGGCCGATATACATGCCGGGGCGGAGCCGGATGTGCTCGAGCGAGCTGAGGGTCTTGATGCTGGCTTCGGTGTAGTTGGACGCCATGGAAATGCGCTCAGGCTGAAAGTCGTCCGCCACCATGCAAGCTTGCAACGCAGGGAGCGGGCGGGCCCCGCCCAGATTCATCAAGGCCGCATCAATCGAGGCCGGAAGGCGTCGTGGTGGGCAAGGCGGCCGGGCCAAAAGGGAGGTGGCAGCCGCGAAAATCGCCGGTCCGGCCTCACTCCAGACCCAGCACCTTGCGGCCCTCGGCCGAGATCATCTGCGGAGTCCAGACGGGGTCCCAGACGATATGAACCTTGGCCGACCCGACCCCGGGGAGGGCGGCGATCTTCTGGCGGGCGTCCTCGGCGATGACCGGGCCCATCCCGCAGCCCGGGGCGGTGAGCGTCATCTTCACCTCGACGGTGTGACCGCCGGCCGATGCCGGCCCGATGGCGAGGTCATACACGAGGCCGAGATCAACGATGTTGACCGGGATCTCCGGGTCGAAGCACGTCTTGAGCGCGGCCCAGGCGGCATCTTCGCTGAAACTCGCGGCGGCGGCCACCGGGGCCGGGGCAAGCCTCGCGGTATCGAAGCCGGAGATGGCCGCGGCGTCCGCACCGGCGATGCGGAACAGCCCGCGGTCCGTCCGCACGGTGACATTGCCGCCGAGCGTCTGCATGACGTGCAGCCTCGTGCCGGCGGGCAGGGTCACGTCGTCGCCGGCGGGGATAGCCGTGGCCGGCACGGCCTGCACGAGTGAGAATTCGGTCGTGGTCATCGGGTGGGAAAGGCTCAACGCGCGATGATGTCAAACGGGAGCCGGGCATAGACGCCGAGACGGTCGTTGAACTGCTCCAGCACGCGGGCCTGGGCTTTCATCTCGGTGGTGAGGCGGGTGATGACGCCAGGCGCCTGTACGCCAGGCATCTGGCCGGAAGGCCGGCGGGCGTCGTCCAGCAGGTCGCTGATCAGGTCGGTCAGCTCACGCGAGCGGGGAAATTCCTCGATGGGTGCGTCCGTGGGCAGGCCGGCTTCCTTGGCGGCGTAGGCGATCGCGGTGTCGAGCCCGCCGATCTCGTCCACGAGGCCGAGCTTGATCGCGGCGGTGCCGGACCAGACGCGGCCCTCGGCGATCTCACGCACTTTGGCGGGGTCGAGCTTGCGGCCCTCGGCGACCTTGCTGATGAACTCGCCGTAGATCCAGTCCACGGTTTTCTGGAACAGCGCGAGTTCCTCGGGGGTCTTGGGCCGCGTGATGGACTCAAGATCGGCGTGGGCACCGGTCTGCACGCCGTCAAAGGTGAGGCCGAGGTTGTTGGCGAGCTTTTGCACGTCGAAGAAAACCGAGAACACGCCGATGGAGCCGGTGATGCTGGCGGGCTCGGCAAAAATCCGTTTCCCGTAGGCGGAGATCCAGTAGCCGCCGGAGGCGGCGTAGCTGCCCATCGAGACGATGACAGGCTTGGCTTCGCGCGCCAGCCGCAGCTCGCGCTGGATGTGCTCGGAGCCGGTGACGGAGCCGCCGGGGCTGTTCACGCGCAGCACGATGGCCTTGACGCTGTCGTCCTGCCGCAGCCGGCGCAGTTCGCGGGCGAACCGCGCGCCGCCCACCTCGCCGTCGCCGCCGTCTCCGTCCACAATCGCGCCTTCGGCATACACGACGGCGACGCGCGGTGTCTTCGCCGGCAGATCCACCGTCGCCGCCGGCAGCTCGGCGATGTAGTCGGCGAGGCTGACCTGACGGAAAGTTTTTCCGGCCCGGTCCGCGCCCGTTTCCTTTTTGAGGCCGGCAATGACCTCGTCGCGGTAGGCCTGCCGGGAGACGAGCCTGGCCTTCACCGCCGTGTCGGCGCGAAGGAACCCCTCCTGGTCCACCAGCGACTGGATGTCCGCCGCCGGCAGGCCGCGGTCGGCGGCGATGTCGCCGAGCAGCTCGGCCCAGAGGTCGCCGAGCAGCTCCTTCAGCTGCTCGCGGCTTTCCGGGCTGAGGTCGGTGCGCGTGAACGGCTCGACGGCAGACTTGAACCTGCCGACGCGCGAGACCTGCACGCCCACGCCGAATTTTTCCAGGGCGCCGGCGTAAAACATCGGCTGGCTCGCCAGCCCCGGCATGAAGATCACGCCATAGGGGTCGAGCACCAGGTCATCCGCGCCCGCTGCGAGATAGAAGTCGCGCGTCGAGGCGGAGTCGAGGTAGGCGACCACGGGCTTTTTTGACCCCTTGAACTCATGCAGCGCGGCGCGCACCTCCTTGAGCGCGGCGAAGCCCGTGCCGTAGCCCTCGGGCGCGAGGCTGCCGGTGAGCAGCACGCCCCTGACGCGATCGTCGTGCGCGGCGGCGCGCAGCGCCCGCGTGACCTGCCGCAGCTGCAGCACCGCCGGACCGCGGTCACCCGCGAGCCGGCCGAGCAGCGCGCTTTCCGTGAGGGCCGGCGGCGCGTCGTTGATGTTTGCGCTCAGATTGAACACGAGGTAGGAGCCGCGCTCGATGGCCGTGGCCTTGGGGCCGCCGGCCTGCGACAGCACCGCGCCGACGAGCGCCAGGCCCACGACGAGCACGCCGGCCGCAAACAGCGCCAGCCCGACCAAGGTTCCGAGCAGAGAGACGAAAAAATTTTTCATGCGCCGAGTGAGGCACAACGCCCGCGCCCGCGCCAGCGGATTCACGCCGGGGCGGGCGGGCCGGGCACCGGCCGGAAAATCTGCGTCCCTCCGGGAATGGGCAGCGGTCCGTGCGCGGGACCGCCGGTGCCGCCACCTGCGCCCTCTTTGCCCCCACTCGCGGCTCGCCAGCCATAGAAAATCCGGGAATAACCCGCCCCGTGGCGGCTCCCACCCCAACACCCATGCCGGACGAGGTTTTCACCCAGCTCGTGGAAACACACTACGCCGCGCTCTACCGCTTTGCGCTGAGCCTGGCGCGGAGCCCGGCCGACGCGAGCGACCTCACGCAGCAGACGTTCTACGTGTGGGCGACCAAGGGCAGCGCGCTGCGCGACCGCTCGAAGGCGAAGACATGGCTCTTCACCACACTCTTCCGCGAGTTTCTCCGCACGCGCCGGCGCGGCCAGCGCCTCACCTCCCTCGAAGACCTCCCGCCCGGCGAGCAGGAGGTGGCCGACGAGCTGGCGCCCTCCCAGCTGGAGAAGCTCGACGGCGAGACGGTCCTCACGGCGTTGCAGGACATGGACGAGGCCTTCCGCGCGCCGCTCACTCTGTTTTACCTGCAGGACCTCTCCTACGCCGAAATCGCCGAGACGCTCGACGTGCCCATCGGCACCGTCATGTCGCGCCTCTCGCGCGGCAAAACGCAGATCCGGGCGCGGCTCGCCGAGCACGGGCGCGGCGCGCAGATCATCGCCTTCCCCCAAGGCCGGCAAAAAACCTCATGAAAACCACGGACGCCAAATTTCTCCTGCGCGCCCTCCGCCCCGACGGCCGCGACGACGACGCCTCGCTTTTCGCGGAAGCGCTCGCCCAAGCGCGGCAGGACCCCGCGCTGGTGGCGTGGCTGGCCCGCGAACAGCAGACCGACACCGTGCTCGCATCCCGGTTGGCCGACGTGCCGCCACCCGCAGGCCTGCGCGACGCGATCCTCGTGGGCGCGCGTGCCAGCCGTCCGCGCCGCGAGTGGTGGAAGCACCCGGTCTGGCTCGCGGCCGCCGCCAGCCTCGCGGTGGCGTTTTCGCTCGTGATTTTCCGTCCACGCACCGCACCGACGGGGATGGACGGCGCTCCCGTCGGGATCTTCGCCGCGCTCTCCCTGCACGACCTCGCCGCCGCGCCCGACGAGCACCAGATGCACCAGCCGGGCGTCGCCGCGCTCGAAACGCGGCTCGCCGACAGAACCGGGACCGCCCCCGCCGCGCTCTCCGGGCTCGACCTCGCGCAGCTCGCGGCCGGCGGGTGCCGCACGTTGACGGTGGGCGGACATCACGTGTTCGAACTGTGCTTCAACCGCGACGGCGTCTGGTATCACGTCTATGCCGCGCGCGCCGCAGATTTTTCCGCCGACGCACCGCAACTGGCGTTGGCCACGCAGGGCACGCTGGCCGCCGCGACCTGGGCCGACGGCGGCAACCTTTACACCGTCGTCACCGACGCCGGCGCGGGCGCCCTGCGCCGGGTGCTGTAGCGTGCGACGGGAGAAGGGGAAAATCCGGGTGATTTCACCGCGGGGGATTCCGACGCACCGGGCCCGTGATGCCGGAGACCAGGAACAGGCGGCGGCAAAAAAATCCCCGGCACAATCTCGGGCCGCTCACTTGAGCGGATGGCCGCAATGCGGGCAGGTCGGAGCCTGCACCGAGACAGTGTGGCGGCACGCCGGGCAGGAGGTGAGCATAGGGTTCGCGGCGGGGCCGGTGCCGGCCAGCGCCGCGGCCACGACCGCGCGCTGCCGATGGTAGTAATAGGCCATGCCGCCCTGAAAGAGCAGCGAGACCGCGGCGACCGCCCCGTAGAGGAGCTTGAAGGTCTGCACAAAGGCGCGCTGATGCTCCGGCCCCCATGAGCCGACCGAATCAAGCACCGAACGAAACTCGGCTGAGGTCACGGCATTGACCCCGCCGTTGATGAGCTGGCCGAGCCGGATCGCGATGTAGATCAGAATAACACAGAGCAGCACCAGCTCGCCGCGGACCAGCCATTCCATGCCTCGTGGCTGGCGGCGTTTCTCCAGTAGCTTGGCCCCGAGCAACATCATGGCTCCGGCACCGGCCGCGAGCAGGCCAATCACTGCGCCCAGCAAGTCGGCGGAGAGCATCGAGATAATCGTGCCGCACCCGGCGATGAGCACCACTGAGCGGCCCTCAAGCTTTGCCAGCCGTAGCACACGGGCGAGGGTTTTCTCCGGAAGGGGAGGCGGGTGCATTGACATTGTCCGCGATCATGCAGCCTGCCACCACCCGTGCGAGCCCAGAGTGGATGCAGATACTCAGGGGCGGTCCTCCGCCCAGGTCTGTCATCATTCCCCTGCGGAATCGGCCCGGTTCTGCCAGAGGTAGCGCGGCCGGCCGTCGGGGCCAGCGTGCCGCACGGCATCCCAGCGCACCCAGCCTGCAGCCAGGGCGAGGGCGACGAGCGCGAGGAGGAAAACGCGGCGGCGTCTGGCAGCCTCCTTGTCCTCGTAGGGATCTTCGAGCGACCGGAGGGAGCCGTCGGGCAGGAGGGCGCGGGCGGTGAGCGCGGTGCCGAAGGGAATGTTGATTTTCACGCGGCCATTGATGGCCCAGCCGTTGGCGTCGAGGATGGGGCCGAGCGTGCGCTGGCGGAGCTTGATAAACGCAATGAGCACGGCGGGGAGCGAGATGGCGAGCATCACGCCGACGACGATCAACGGGAGCTGCCACCAGTGCATCTCAGCGAGTTTGGACCCGACCTGGGCGAGCGCGGCGCTGATGGCCCCGACGGCGACGCCCAGGGCGGCGACGACGCCGACATCCAGCTTCTTGGGCGGTGGGGGAGGCGGCAGGGCGGGCTGCGCGGCCGCCACCGCGCGGGCGGCTGCGGCATCGGCGGCCGCAGTGACGGCCTTGTCGGCGACCTTGGCAAGACGGTCGTTGGCGGCGGCATCGGCGGCGGCGGCGCGTTTGGCGGCAATCTCGTCCATCAGCCGGACAACTTTTTTGTAGGGCGACCAGAACGCCTGCCGGAGGCTGATGGGGTTGTCCACGATGCTGGTGATGACGGCGTCCCAGTCGCGGCCCTTGCGGTCGTAAAACACGCCATGACGGCCGGCGAAGAGGTAGTCGCTGTCGCCTTGGCTGAAGCAGCAGGCCACCGTCATGGCCGGCAGGCCGGGGCGCGTGCAGTTCACATAGGCGATATAGACCTTGCTCATGGCGGCGAGCGGGTGGGGGCCGTCCACCTTGATGCAGAGCTCGCAGGAGCGGCTGTCGAGGTAGAGGGTGCCCGCCTGAAACGCGGCCCAGCGGTCGCGCGAGTAAAAATCGGCAAAATTGACGAAATTGTGCAGCAGCGAGCGAAGGTCGCGGGAGAGACGGAGGAGCTTTTCGAGGCTGGCGATGGCGGCGGCCTCGGGGGCGAGCGCGGCGTCCTGGGCGACGAGCGCGGCGAGCGCCGCCCGGCCCTGACCGGCGAGAATGGCGCTGATGCGGGCGAGGCCGAGCGGGGCGACGCTGGCACCGGCCCGGGCGGCGAGCCACGCCTCGTGCGGCGCGAGCCTGGCGTTGAGCGCGGCCCATTCGGTGGCGGTGAGGGAGGTTTTGCCGGCGCCAAAGACCGGGGTGACGGCGGCGGCCAGCAGCGTGGCGGCGGCACCGGCCCAGGCGGGGTTGACACCGTCGGTCAGCGGCAGCGCGCGGCCGGATTCGGCGCGGGCGAGCGGGAAGTGCGCGATCTCGCCGAGCCCGGCGGAGAGATCGTGGGCGGCGAGCGCGGCAAATTCACCCTCGGTGCGGTTGACGGCAGCCGTGGCGCGGGCGTCGAAGGCGGCCAGGCGGCAGCGGGCGAAGTAGTCGTCGGCCTTGGCCCGGATGGCCTGCACCGCGGCGAGCGCGGCGGCGGTGCCGGCCCCGAGCGGCGCGGGCTCGGCGGCGCTCCACGCCGCATGAGCGGCACAGTCGGCAAAGAACGTCTCGATGCGCGCCTGATCCACGCCCGGGGCGTCGCTGCGGTCCGGAACAGAGCCCTGGGTGGCGACGATGTCGGCGATGAGCTGCACCAGCGCGGGGTCGGAGGAGGACGTGGCGGTGATGATGCCATCGCCGTTGAACTTGGTGCCGGCGAAAATTTTGGCGGTGTCCGAAGCGTCGGCCAGCGATATGGCGTCGGCCTTGCTGCCGAGGTTGGCCAGGATTTGCCGTGCGGAAGCGAGGACGGCCCGGCCTTCGGGGGTGGCGTCGTTGAACGCCGCGAGCGGGAGCGAGTCGGCATCCTTCAGCAGTTCGCCGGCGTCTTTGACGTGCGCGGCCGCCCATCGGATCACCGCCAGCAGCTCGGGGACACGGATGCGGCCGTCGCCGTCGCTGTCAATGAGCGCGAGGGTTTTCTCATCGAGCTCGAGCCCTTTGACGGGGCAGCTCAGGGCGACCCAGAGCTTTTGGTCGAGGTGGCCGAGCGCGAGGAGGTCGGCCCCGGTGGCGAGGGTGACCTGATCAAGGCCGCCCGTGCGGAAAAATTTCCAAATATGCGGCATGTGAATGGCGCAACGCTGGGTGGCGGTGTGCCGGTTGGCAAGAACGGGACACAGCCGGTGGCCGGCAAAAAAGAAACCCGCCGGGCGGGCGGGTTTCGAAGCGCGGGCAGATTTAACCGGGTCAACTGCCCCGGACGGCGGAGGGCGCCGGTGCGCCGCTGCGGGCGGGTGCGGGCGCCCCGCCGGGCCGGGCGTTGGCACCGGGGGGGGCGATCGAAATGGCGGAGAGCCCGAAAGTGACGTTCAGGCGCGGGCCTACCGGCTGGAGCGTCTGCCCATTGGCCCCGCCGGCCCCGCCTCTTCCTCCGCGACCGCCGCCAGTTGGGGCGACGTCTGTTTGGCCGATAGTGCCGGTCGTGGTATTGGCACGGCCGCCACCACGTCCGCCCGCCCCGCCGGGCTGATTGGTGTTAGTAAAACCTCCGCCCGCCGCGCCCGCCCCGGGCGTATTACCGCGGCCGCCGCCACGGCCGCCGCCGTTATTGAGCATGATGGTGGTACTCACGATGTTGATGTAGGGCGCCTTGTCGTTCAGTTTGCGGTAGATCTGAAAGAGCTCAGACATGCTTGGGTCGAGATCGCGAAAGGTGACATTCTTCCGGATGATGGTGAGCTGCGGGGCCTTCGCGATGGTGCCCCGCGCGGGAGTGGCGGTGATGCCGCCAATTTCCTGGGCCATCTGCTGGAGGATGATATCGAAGGCGTTTTCGTCACGAATCGTCTTTATCGGGTCGAGTTTTGCGACAATCGCGCGTTGCTCGGCGTTGATGGCGTCCGCACGGTTCAGCACGTCCAGCTGGGTTTTACGGGCGGCCGTCTGCTTGGTGTTGTCCGCATAGTAGTCGCGTCTGGCGGCCACCAAATGGTTCACCCAGACGGCGAGGCCGGCGGCGACGAGGCCGATGATGAGAATTTTTTCGCGCAGCTGGCGGGAGAGGAAGTAGGCTTTCATGGGAGGGGAGGCTAGGCGGTCAATTGGATGGGGGGACAGGGGTGCCGGGAACGGTCGCGGCGACCCGGGTTTCAGCCGGGATCGGCTCGTTGAAAGTGATGATGACCTGGAACTGATAGGTGCTGGTGGGCGGCTGGCCGGAATTCGGGCCGCCGCCAGCCGCCCGTCCCCCGCCCGCGCCTGGTCCGGTATTGTTAGTTCCGATGGGGCTGAACTCCACGGTGGGACGTTCGGGCATCGCCTTCAGGGCGTTGACGAATTTTTGCGCCTCTTGCGCCGGAATGCCGCTCTGTTCCGTGGTGGCGGTGGCCCGGAGCGTGAGCACCGGCTTGAAAGTCTTGGAGAGCTCGGCCTGCATGTTGGTGATCGCGACCGTTGCGGGCAACAGCTCGCCGCGCACGGCAAGGGTGAGCATCTCGAGGGGGTAGAGATGGCGCGAGAGGACCGTGTCGGCGTCCTTGGAGTTGCGTTCGATGCCCTCAAGCTCGGTTTGCTTGAGCTTGTTATCGGCGATCTGGCCCTTGAGCTTTTCCACCTTGGAGCGGCCGAACCAGAGCGCGCCCTCGGCGGTGCCGCAGAGAAGGATGAGCGCGGTCATGCCGAGCGCGACGCGCCAGAGCAGGATGTCGCGCCGCTGGATGCCACGGCGCTCGGCGATTTCCTCGTTGTCGCGCACGTCGAGCGCGGCGGCGAGGTCGGCGGAAACGACGAGCTCGCGTTCACCGGAGGCAAAGGTGACTTCGCCGCCGTCGGTCACCCGGCGCAGGACGGGATAGTCCCAGTCCTCGACGGTGCTGGTGCTGCCGAGGCTGCGCAGCAACTGGTCGCGGGCGGCGGCGCGGTCGGCCTCGCTGGCTTCGGGCGGGAAAGGGTGGATGAGGGCGTGCGTGGGCACGAGATCGTCGTCACCCCAGTGAAAGACCGTGATGGCGTCGGGGCTCGTCAGGACACGGGTGGTGCCGGCGGCGGGCGGATCAATCAGCAGCGAGGTGAAGGCGGGGAGCACCACCTGGGACTCGCCCCAGGCGGAGGTTTCCTCGGCCGGGAAGCGCTTGCGATAGACGGCATAGACGAGGGCGCGGGACGAGCCGGGCTGCCAGTAGTGGCCGTGGTAGAGCTGGGCGATGGGAAACGGCGCGAGTGTCTCCAGTGCGAGGGCCACCTGCTCGGCGACAGAAGCGGCGTCGCCCTCGGGCTCGACCGGGACGATACGGAGAAAAAAGCGCCCGTCGGGCAGCAGGGCGGCGAGCCGGGTGGGTGGGGCAAAGAGCCGGGCAAAGAGGCCGGGCTGGGCGGGAGAGTCGGTGGTCATGTGCGATTGGGCGAAAGAAAGGGCGTATTGGGGCTGGGGACGGCTTCGGGATCGGTCTCGGTATCCGGTTCGGCAGCTTGGGTGGGCGGCGCGGCGGGGTCGAGATCGTTTTCGGTGAGGTCGAGGATGATATAGGGGTAGTTGAGCTGGGGCGTCTGCAGCGGGGCGGTGGTGACGGTGGCGGCGGGGTTGGCGTTGATGGCGGTGGTGGCCTGGGCGGGCGGCGCAGGCGCGGGGGTGAGCGTGGCCCCGTTGGTGGGCCAGGTCACAACTGTGCTGAGGGTAAAGACGGACAAACCCTCCTTCACGGTTACATTGATTCGGAGGGCGGCGATATTGACATCCAGCCCGGTGAGCGTGGTGACGACGTTTGCCAAGGTGGCGACCTCCCCCACTTGGGTGAAGAAGCCGATATTTTTGACCGATCCCGTGCCCGTGCTGTCGCCCGTGAGATGATCCAGCACCGACTGCTGCTGGGACACGTCCAGCTTGGCGAGCACGGCGAGGGTGTCGGGCTTGCCGCCGTTGACGTTGGGGGAGGGGAAATTGTAGAGCGAGTAGGCGGCGGTGAACCGCTTGCCGAGGGGGGTGGGGGCGCCGTTGGCGTCGAAAAAATACTCGTTCACGCCGTCAATGGAGCGCAGTTCCTCCCAGGAGCGCAGGGGGCGGCCGGGCGGGGTGAAGGGAATGGCTTCCTGCTGGTAGGTGGTGGGATCAATCGCCCCGCTGCCGGTGGGGGTGTAGTTGCGCTGCATCCAGACCAGGAGCGAATCCTTGAGCAGGTTGGCCTCGTCGGCCGGCAGGCCGTAAAACGTGAAAAAATCGATGAGATTTTGCGCGGTGGCGGTGGGGAGCGACATCTTGGCGCTCTCGTCCTCAAAGGTGACGGTGACGGTGCGGTTGGGGTTGGCGGGCGCGTATTGGACCCATTCGAGGTTGAGCGGGTCGTCCCAGCCTTCGGCGGGGCTGCGGAGGACGTTGTTGTTGGCGACGCGAAAGTCCACGAGCACCGCGAGCGTAGTCTCAAGCGCGGCGTAGGCCTCGGCCTTCATGCGGTTGGCGCCGGCATGGCGCATGGGCACGATCAGGTCGTCATCCGCCCGCTCCATGAACGCGATCAGCGCAGTCGTGGCAAAGACGATTGTGACGAGCACGATCAGCAGCACGGATCCCTGTTGTTGGCGGCGCGGCATGATCAGAAGGGTGGCAGACCCTGGTTGGGCGCGGGGATGATCACGGTCATGTCCTGCGACAGGGTTTCAAACTTGAACGTCAGGCGCATGCGGCCGGGGAGGAGCGTCTGGCCGCTGGCGTTGACGGTCGGCTCCGTCGTGGTCGTCCACTGTTTCGCCTCGGAGTCGTAGTAATCGTAGGCGAGCGCGGTGACGAGCGGCGTGAGGAGCGTCTCGCGCGGCGGGTCGGTGACGAAATTGGTCTCATACTCCGAGTGCCAGAGCAGGTAGAGTCCGTCCTCGCGCGCCTCCAGCGCGCAGACGACATCGGGCAGCGCCCGGGCCGGCCAGGGCAGGAGGCGGCTGCCGGCTGGCAGGGTGAAGGTGAGCAACGGCTGCGGGGTGCCGCCGACGGCGGCTCCCGAAGGAGCCTGCCAGGCAAAGCCGCCGGTCGCGCCCGACTGTCCGCCGGCGGCGGTGCTGCCAGGAGTGGTGGTGCCCGTACCCGTGCCGGTGGTAGTAGTGGTGGTGGGGGGCGGCACGGCGAGGGCGGCGGTGCGGAGCTCCTGCTCCAGAAAGGTGGTGAAGGCACGCGCGTGCAGGTCGAAGTTGCGCGAGGGACTCCCGTTGCCCCACAGTTCGGCCATGGAGAATACCAGGGTGTTGAGGCCAAGGAGCACCAGCGCCGTGAGGGCGGTGGCGACCAGGATCTCGAGCATCGTGAAACCGCGCTTGTTCATGGATTTTGCCGGTCGGCGATGAGTTCGCGGATTTTCTGGCGTGCGGTGTTTTGCAGCTCCGTGCGCTGGGCGGCGTCCGACCACGTCGGGCGCAACAGGCGGAGGATTTCGCTGGAAGTGGTCGTCAGCCCTCCTTGCGGTGTGACCGCAGTGGTGAGGGTCACCTCGAACAGGTCGGGCACCAGCGTATATTGGATGTCGGCCGTCCACGCGATGTGGCGGCTTTGGTTGGTGGCGTCAACCACGTCAAACTCGTCACCCTGCGTCGCGAGCGCCGGGTCGGGCTGGCTGAACAGCGCGGCGCGGGTGAGCTTCAGGTTCTCGTCCTCCTGCATGGAGGTGCGGACATGGGCATAGGCATCGAGCACGCCGATGTAGGCGGTGGTGAGGCCCACGGCCGCCCCGGCGAAGATGACCAGCGCCGCGAGCACCTCCAGGATGGTAAAACCACGGCGCATGGTTCAGTTGCCGCCTCCGGCAGTGGCGGACGCCAGCATGGGCGCGCAGGTCCAGGGATCCACTTGGATGGTCGCCGTGCTGGAAGCGCCAAAGGTGCTGTTGGCCCCGGTCTGGATCTGCACGCGGAACAACGAGCAGGTGCCATCGGGATAAAACGTGACGTACGGCAGGGTCGTGTCGCCGTCGCCGAGCACGCTGCCATACAGGTTGGCCGTCTGCCGGTTGATGCCGTTGGAAGCGGGCGTGGGCTTGACGAGGCCGGAGACGAACTCGAGGTCGGTGCCGGCGGGGGCCGGAATCGAGGGCAGGCTGATCCCGCTGAGCGCGACGGCCAGCAACTGGCTGTTTTCCTTGTCGTAGGTCAGCCTCACTTCCGTCCGCTCCTGAAGGGCGTAGCGGCGGGCGGCATTGGCCGCGCGCCAGAATGCCCGGGTGGGCGAGTCTGGCGGCGGATTGAGCATGCCCTCCACGCTGACGACGAGTACGCTCGTCAGCAGGCCCATGAGCGCGAGCACCAGCAGGATTTCAAGTAGCGTGAATGCCCCGCGCCGCCGGGCGCTGTGGGAGGAACGTTGCGGGCGCTGCATGGTCGGCGGCATACATTCATTCTGGCAAGAGCGCGGTCCGATTATTGCATCCAGTTGCCGATGTCGTCGGCCGTGCCGTCAATCCCATCCGGCCCCCACGACCAGATGTCGTACGGCTTGGCGACCGCCGTGGTGGTGGTCACCTCCGCTGAAGTTCCGGCGGCGGCAGTGCCACGCGTGCTGGGATAGGCATATTGGTAGGCATGGCCCCACGGGTCGTTCAGCGCGGCGGTTTCAACGTAAGGGCCGGTCCAGCTGGCGGAGTTGGCATTGCCGGCCGGAGCTTGTGCCAAGGCGAAGAGGCCTTCGGCGGTGGACGGATAATCGTTCATGGCCAGTTTGTAGCTGGCGAGCGGCAGCTTGAGGCTGCTGTTCACGAATGTTTTGGCGGTAGTGACCTTGGCGTTGCCGAAGATCTTGTCGAGATTGCCCACGGCCAGACCGACGAGCATGCCGATGATGGCGAGGACGACGAGAATTTCGAGCAGAGTGAACGCGCGGCGCGCGTTACGGAATGAGTTGGAGGTTTGGGTAGTCATGTTGAATCGTGGATAAACAGAAAGACGGCGGGGAAGGCGGCGAGGTTGCGTGCAAAGTGCGGAAGCGCAAGCCTGCATCACGCCAGGCCTGCCCGCGCTGGTGCCCCCGCCCGGACTTGAACCGGGACAAGCGGTTTAGGAA
>CANJLB010000015.1 GCA_947475065.1 Opitutia bacterium
GCCGGAAGTTGATGCCAGGCTGGCTGGCAAGAATGACGAACTCGTGTCGTTGAGACATGGCGGTAGAGGTGTTCCAGGGCATCCCAGAGTGTAACCTATGTCCCCGAACGGGTGTAACCCATGTCTCCGGTCTATACAGTCCCGGCGCGTTCCGAGCGCGTCGGGGACGCCGCGCTCCACCCCAGACCACCGCAACAAATTCACTCGCCCACGGAACGCCTTGCGTCTACCCGTGTCTGCCCGCCCCATGAAATCTTCCGCCCTCGCCCTTGCCGCCGCTTTCGTTCTCGCCGGCCTGACCACGCCGATGCGGGCAAAGGAATACTTTTTCCCAAAAGACTTCGGTATGCAGGAGAATGGTGCAGGCATCAAATACACGAACGCGATCATGGGCGGCTACACCGACGGCCAGTATCTGATGCTCAGGTTTGAGGTGGCGGGTGAAGGTGGCGGGTGGTCCGGTAGATTTACGAACGCCTTCGGCAATCCGGTGTATTTTCTCCTGCCTCGCTTGAACCCAGACGATATCGTCAATTGGTGCGATGACAATTCAGTTTTTTTATTGGCTGGTGACTGGCCTTTCGGTCGGGTTCGCGCGCCCTTCACCGACCGTCGAACCCTTGACACCCCGTCACGGGCCGAAATCGCGCTGCCAGTGGGAAGCTGGGATTGGGTGCCGGTGGCGGCGATAGAGATCGCCAGTTCAGGCCCGGTGACGCCTTCAGGCGAAGGCGTAGATCACAATGCGCCAAAAAACGGCCTGTTGTTTAGCGTGGGATCAAACGGAGGGTCAGGGCCGCGTCCCCCGCAACAGCGCAGAATCACCATTCTCGCTGGCAGCGGGGGTGTGATGCTGCTTGCGGGCTTTCGCGATTCCCCAACCGAAGAAGAGTTCCAACTCGCCGCCGACTATTTACTGCGCCAGAATATCTCCCAGATTTACGCGCCCTTGCTCCAATCGCTTGGCATGAATCCGGCGGATGTCACCACCTTGAAAAATCTGCTGGCCCGGCGGCAGGCTGTTCGGGAGGGCGCATGGGCCGCCGTTTGGGAGAAATCGAAAATTTTGCTCGAAATTCCTTTTCCAAAAACGAACCCGCTGGCCAAATCCACTCGGAGGCTCACCTGGTATTCCGACGCGGATCGCGCCGCCTGGGCCCAGCTCGTGGCCGGCCCGACCGCGCCGATTGACGTGCGCATCCGCGCGCTGCTGGACGAGGACAAATTCAAGGCGTGGCAGTCTTTCGAAAAAACCATCCCGGTGCGTCAGTCCTTTGCGGCCGAGTTCAGCGATTGGAAAGAGCGTGCCGTGACGCCCTTGACCGAGGCCGAGACCGAGAAAGTGATCGCGGCGGTTTGTGCCGCGAATCCTGGCTACGGCACGGCCTACGATGTGGCGGTGGAGCCAGTGCTTCAGGACGCGAAGAAATACCTAAGCGCCGCGCAGGGCGTCCTGTTGATGGAAATCCTGAACGCCAAACGGGATTTTTTCCGCTCCGTGGGAACCGCGATGGCGAACCGCAAGCCATGAGGCTTCCGTATCAGGCTCGGCGCTGCTTAAGAATGTTGTGAGGCAAGGGGCTTTCGCTCCCCCTCACCGTCCTCCGGTCGGAGCTGGGGCGGCGGCGGGCGGGGGTGTTTGCCGGGCGGCTTCGATGATGCGTTGGAGCGCGGCAACGTCGAAGTTGCCGCTGCCGCCGGCGGCGAAGCGGGCGCGGCCTTCGCCGGCGAGCTGGGTTTCGAGCGACTGCACTTTTTCGGGTGAGCCGACGAACATGTCGGTCGGGAATTTGTAGGACTTGAGGATGTCTGAGAGAATCTCGCGGCCTTTGTAGGAGTTGAGCCACATGCCGGCGAGGTATTGGAGACGGAGGTTGCGGTCGGTGTTGATTTCCGCGTCGGCCATCCAGGTGGTGAGGCTGGGCGCGTGGCCGGCGTAGGTGGCCATGAGGTCCACGGCGGACTGGAAGTCGTAGTCGGAGAGCGACTGTTTCACGAGGGCATATGCGGGGCGGTCAATGCGCGCCTGCATCTCGTCGAGGTTGAACTGCGGGGCGTGGTCGTCGTCCTGCCGGCCGAAGAGCACGGCGTCGTAGCCTTCGCCCTTGATGTCGTTGCTCCAGAAGATGCCGTTTTTATAGACCTTGAAGAAGGTGCCTAGGATGCTCTTGGTCGTGGCCAGGTTGCTCTCGTAGATCGGAATCCAGAGGCTCATCACGCCGCCGGGGTTGAGATGGTCCTTGGCCATCTGGTAATACTCGACGGTGTTGAGCGCGGCGCAGCCCTTGACCCACGGGTCAATCGGGTCGGAGGTGATGACGTCAAACATGTCCTTCGTGGTGTGGAGGAAGTGGCGGCCGTCGTCAAAAATGACGGTGACCTTGGTTTTCTTGCCCGCGGCGTTGGTGACGTAGCGGGGGTTCTCAACGCCGCCGCCGGGCTTGGCGAGGCCGTCGGTGATGCCGTAGTTTTCCTTGGTGAAGCGCGGCGTGACGAATTTCGGCACAAACGGCTCGATGTCCACGATGGTGATCTCCTCGACATCGGGGTAGGGGATGAACGAGCCGGCGGTCACGCCGGCGCCGCAGGCGATGACGAGCACCTTCTTGACCTTGTCCGGCTCCTTGTGGGCGAGCACGGAGAGGTGGCCCAGCATGCGCTGGAGGTGCATGTCCTGCGACTGGTTGGACGCCTGCACCTTGCCCGCGCCGTGAAAGCTGCGGACGCCTTGGGTGGTCATGGAGACGACGACCGAGACGTTCATGCCCTCGCCGACGTATTCGGCGTAGATTTTCCCGTCGCCGTTTTGCGGCACGTCCTTCTCCTCGGTGACGCCGTCGGCGCGCTTTTCGTTGATCACCACGGAATCCGCATAAGTCGGCGCAAAACGCCCGTAGGCGACCAGGACCCAGTTGGGTGGGGTCACGGTGCTGGCGCACCAAGCGGTGACGCCGAGCGAAGCCGCCAGCGCGAAGGCCAGCCCGAAGCGCGGCCTGCGGCCGGAGCCCGCCTCATCGCGCGAGGGCATAATCATCGGGGCGAGGGTGACGATGGCGGAGGCGCCGGTGAGCGCAATGAGCAGGCGTTGCGCGCCCTGCGAGCCGAGCCAGGGCATCAGCCAGAGGCTGAAGCCGAGCGCGCCGATGATGGCGCCGACGGTGTTGGCGGCATAGACGCCGCCGACCAGCCGACCCGACTCGGAGCGGCGCGTGGCGACGGCCGCGAGCGCCAGTGGAAAGCTTGCGCCCCAGAGCAGTGCCGCGGGCAGGATGGTCCATGCGCAGCGTGCGAGATCCATTTGGAAGTTAAACCACGGCTTCGGCTCGGGGTAGAGGTCGGCCTTGATCGGCCAGTAGGGCAGCGAGTGCATGGTGGTCCATGCCGTCCAGGCCATCGCCACGGCGAGCAGCATCTGGGTGACGCCCAAGGCGAACCGGGGCGAGCGCGCGTCGCGCCCGATCATCGCGCCCACGCTGCTGCCGATGCCCAGCCCCGTGAGGAAGACCGCGAGGATGATGGAGAAATTATAGACCGACGCGCCGAAGAGCAGCGAAAGCTGGCGCGTCCAGACCACCTCGGCCCCGAGAGCCGTCAGACCCGACAGCGCGATGGCGACATAAATGGACCTGTTGCAAGACGCGGGGGCGGAGGGCGTGGATTCATAGGCTGACGCGGCGGGCTCGTCGTCCGCTTCAGCCGGAGCAAATGCCGAGAGCGCAAACGCGATCAGAGCGACCACGGCGTTGATGGCCACGGCCACATGGGTGGCGTAGGGCATGTCGTGGTTGGGCAGCAGGTAAAACCCCGCGAGCAGGCTGCCAGACACCGCTCCGAGGGTGTTGCCGCCGTAGAAAAACCCGAGCCATGACACGCCGGACGGCGTCGTCTTGATCCAGCGGGCCATCGCGGGGAGCGTCGCCCCCATCATCATCGTGGGTGGCAGCAGGCAGATTCCGGCGATGGTGGCGCGCAGCGCGAGGTCGGAGTTGCCGGGCGTGCCAAAATGGGTGTAGAGCCTCTCCAGCCAAGGCAGGCCGGCCAGCACGAGCAGCGCGTAAACCCCGATGCCCAGCTCCAGCACCGCATAGACCCGCAGCGGATGGTATTTTTTGGAAATCAGGCGCGGCAGCAGCAGGCTGCCGAGGCACATGCCGCCCATGAACGTCCCCAACAGCACGCCGAGCGAGACGCCGGAGGCGCCCACGACGAGCGAGAGCATCTGCAGCCAGACGACCTCGTAGATGAGCGCGGCACAGCCGCTGCCGACAAACAGCAGCAGCATCACGGGAAGCAGCCGGCGCACGGCAGGTGCATCGGCAGAAGGGGCGGACAGGGTGTTGGGCATGGGGAAAAAGGCTGAGCTTGGCCTGCACCGGGGCGCAAGCAAAGCCCAAAAAACGGGCGGCGGGGGGAAACCGAAAGACGTGTGTTCCCCGCCGCAGGTTGCGCGCGCCGGGATGATTCTGCCGGTTTCGCGCCAGTGTGGCACGCCGACCGCCGGGGAGGATGCCGCCCTGCGCCCGCGCTTGCCTTACGCCGCGCCGCGCCCAACCTTCACCTCCCTCCATGAGCACCGAGACCGCCGCCACGCCTGCCGTCCCCAAGCCCCTCGTCGCCAACGAGGGCCTCAAGTCCGCGTCCAACTTCCTGCGCGGCACCATCGCCGAGCAGTTGCTCGACACGAGCACGGGCGCGATCTCGGAGGATAACGGCCAGCTCACGAAATTCCACGGCCTCTATCTGCAGGACGACCGCGACCAGCGCAACGCGCTCAAGAAGGCCGGCAAGGAAAAGGCCTTTTCCTTCATGCTCCGCGTGCGCCTGCCCGGCGGGCGCTGCACCCCCGCGCAGTGGCTGGTGCTCGACCGGCTCGCCGACCAGGTCGCCGCGCCCTCGCTGCGGCTCACGACGCGCCAGACGTTCCAGTTTCACGGGGTGCTCAAGCCCAACCTCCGGCCGCTCATCCGCGGGATGCACCAGGTGCTGCTCGACTCCATCGCTGCGTGCGGCGACGTGAACCGCAACGTCATGGCCGCGCCCAATCCCGAGCGCAGCGCGCTGCTGCAGCGAGTCTATGAGCACGCCCGCGCCTGGAGCGAATTTGCCCTGCCCAAGACCCGGGCCTACCACGAAATCTGGCTGGGCGACGAGCTCGTCGCCGGCGGCGAACCCGAGGCCGAGCCGATGTATGGTCCGACCTATCTGCCGCGCAAGTTCAAGACCGCGTTCGCCCTGCCGCCGTCCAATGACGTGGACATCTTTTCGCAGGATCTCGGCTTCATCGCCATCGTCGGCGACGACGGCAGGCTCGCCGGTTACAATGTCACTGTCGGTGGCGGCCAGGGCATGAGCCATGGCAATGACAAAACATACCCGCGCCTCGCCGATGTGCTCGGCTTCATCACGCCGGAGCACGTCAACGCCGTCGGTCACGCCGTGCTCACCACCCAGCGTGACTTTGGCGACCGCACCGACCGCAAGCACGCCCGCCTGAAATACACCATTGCCGACCGGGGCCTGGAGTGGTTTCGCGCCGAGGTCGAGCGCCGCGCGGGCCTTACGTTTGCCGGCGCGCGGCGGTTTGAGTTCACCACGATTGAGGATCCACATGGCTGGCAGCGCTGCGCCGACGGGTCCTGGTTCTACGGCCTGCATATCCTCAGCGGCCGCATCAAGGACGTGCCCGGCTGGCCGATGAAGACCGCGCTGCGCGAAATCGCGGCGGTCCACACCGGCGACTTTCGCCTCACGCCCTCGCAGAACCTCAGCATCTCCGGCGTGAGCGACGCGCAGAAGCCTGCCATTTACGCCCTCCTCGCCAAGCACGGCCTCGCCAATGAGAACGCCCGCTCCGGCCTGCGCCTCAACGCGCTGTCCTGCGTCGCGTTGCCGACGTGCGGTCTCGCGCTGGGCGAAAGCGAGCGAATGCTGCCCACGCTCCTCGAAAAACTTGAGCCCGTGCTCGCCGCCGCCGGCCTCGGGGCCGACGCCATCAGCCTGCGCGTGACCGGCTGCCCCAACGGCTGCGCGCGCCCCTACCTCGCCGAGATCGGCTTCGTGGCCAAGGCGCCCAACAAATACGCGCTCTATCTTGGCGCGAGCTACAACGGCACGCGCCTGAACCGCCTCTTCGTCCCGAGCATCACGCCCGACGACGCGGTCGTGCTGCTTACGCCGATCATCCAACGCTACGCCGCCGAGCGCCAACCCGGGGAAGGCTTCGGCGACTGGTGCGACCGCGCCGTGCTGCCGAAGGACGCGACGTTCCATTCTGTCGGGACGAAGGCGTGAGCGGTTCTTGCGCGGCCTTGGCGCGGGCGGCCGGGCCTTCAGGTCGCGGGTGGTCGGACGGGAAGTGCTGGAGGAGTGTCTTCTAGGTGCCTTCAGGACATCCTGTCCAAGCGGCTTCCGTTTCCGTTCTTCACCGCCCAAGCGGTGAAAGTTGGACGTTGAACGTTCCCGCCAAAGGCTTTCCCTTTGGCGGTTCAGCCATGTCCCTTCCTCCTTTTTCCAGTCGCCTCATCGCCGACGTGGGCATTTCCCTCGGCGACGAGGGCAAGGGCCGCCTCATCCCCGAGGTCGTCCGCGAGCTCGCCGGCTCGGCCTCGGCCGTTTCGGTGGTCCTCAAGGTCAACGGCGGGGCCAACTCCGGGCACACCGCCGGCGGCATCAAGCTTAACCTGCTCCCGGCCGGCGTGGTCGAGCGCGAGGTCGCCCACCTCGCCATCGGGGCAGGGGTCGTCGCCGACCCGCGCAAATTCTGGTGGGAGGCCGCCCCCCTCGAGCGCCGGGGCCATGCCGTTCTTTCCCGCTTGCTCATTGACGAGCGCACCCTCGTCTCGGACTTCACCCACCGCCTGCTCGACCTCGCGTGGGAGGACTACCGGGTCAAGGTCCTCGCCGAGGAGGCGCGCGGCTCGACCGGCCGCGGGATCACTCCCGCCTACCTCGACGAAGTCGGCCAGTGGCAGATCACCTATGCCGATTTTCTCGCCGGTCCCAATTTCTTTGCCCGCAAGCTCGCCCAGCGCGCCGACCGCGCCTTGCGCGTCATCCAGCACGTTTGTCGCGTGAGCCCGGAGACGTTTGCCGGCTTCTTTGACCTGCTCACCGCCGCCGAGCGCCGCGCCAACGCCGAGGCGATCGAACTCGGTGTGTTCACAGCCGAGGAGTTCGACTTCACAGTGTTTCGCGGCCCCGCGCCCTTCACCCTCAACCTTGAAAAGCTCACCGCGACCTACTGGGTCGCCGGCACGCGTCTGGCCAAAAACATTGGCGAGGTGCGCGAGCTCGTGCTACGCGAGCTGCGGGCCGGGCACACCATCATCGGCGAGTTCGGCCAGGCCTACTGGCTCGACAAGCGCCATGGCTACTCGCCCAACGTCACGGCTTCGCACACGTTCACGCCCGAATTTTTCGAGAGCGCCGGCATCCCCGTGCAGTCCATCCACACCTTTGGCGTCGCCAAGGCCTACGACACCAAGGTCGGCACGCACACCTTTATCACGCAGATGGACGACGCCCACCCACTCGCCGCGCTGCTCAAGCAGCTCGAGTTCGGCACTTCGACCGGCCGCCAGCGCATGGTCGGCTGGTATGATGCCGTCGAAAAGGGCGACGCCCTCCGCTACGGCGGCTTTCAGGACGTGATGATCAACAAGCTCGACGCGCTCACCCAGCGCGGCCACTGGCGCGGCGACCTCCTCCTCTGCACCGCCTACGAGGATGCCGCCGGCCGGCGCCACCACCACGTCCCCCGCAACGAGGCCGTGCGCAAGACCCTGCGCCCCGTGTACGAGCAGCACCCCGGCTGGACGCAGGATGTGTCGCAGGTCCGCCACTTCGCGGATCTCCCTCCCAATGCCCGGCGCTATGTCGCCGCCATGTTGCGCGCGATGGTGGAGGTCGCGTATCGCGGCGAACCGCTGCCGGCGGTGCTGCCGAACCTCCGCTACCTCGGCGTCGGCCCCGATCCCTCGCAGATCATCAAGGATGTGCCCGCGACGGCGGAGCTGGTGCGGCTGTGACTGCTCTCCGTCATGCTGACATTCGCACAGTTGATGCCCGGAATGGAATGGCTGCCCGTCATCGGTTGGGCAATCTACGTTGGAATCGCTGCCTTTGTGATTTGGGTGGCGATTTTGATCTCCCGCCGATTGCCACTGGGGCAGATGAATCAACGCCGTCAGGTGATCACGCGCCGTCTCATTGCAGGTTCCATGTCAGGAGTCATTCTTCTTTCGCTCGTGCTTTTTTTCCGTGGCCCGACTCGCGCAGAGTGTTGGGCCGTTGAGAAAGGAATGACTGCGGAAATGGTGCGATCAATCGTCGGTAACTCCTTGGAAAAAACTCAGAGGCCCGACGGAAGCTCAATCTGGGTTTATTACTCTCGTGATGGAAGTTGGTATGGGTGGTTTATGGTAGAGTTTAACGACAAGGGCCGTGTTGAGCGGACGTATTCCGAGTAATTCCCATTGCTCACTCCCCGCGCCACTTCCGCTCCAGCGTGTGCAACTGTCCCACCAGTTCCGGCTGCTCCTTCAGCTCCGCCAGCGGCGTGAGCTGCGAGTTGAAGCCGCATCTTTCGAAGCCACCGCTACTGCTCCACGAGGCCGCTCTTGGCCGAAATCTCCACACCCATCCGCGCCAACAAGTCCGCCGTCGGCATCAGCGCGCGGATGTTGGTCATGTCGCTGGCGCGGATGGCGGCGTGCCGCTCCTGCTCGAAGATCGGCCCCAGCCAACGCCAGCGGGCGACCCATTCGGCGGGTGTTTCTTGGTGTGCGGCCATGCGGGAAGGATGCCCGTCACGGCTGACGTTGCCAAGCGGGATTTCACGAATTCGGGTCGGTCTCCCGCTTCTCCTGAAGCGTATCGGTAGTCCGGCTCGGGAGAGCCGGGATCTGGGGACTCCCTGCGCAACCTTACGGCGCGGGTGTCACCTTCCTCGTAGCCCTCCGCGTTAGCGGCGGGACCAGGCCTCCAACCCTCACTTCTCTGCCACGCAGAGCCCGCAGGTGTTGACGAAGAAATCGTTGCCCTTGTCGTCAATGAGGATGAAGGCCGGAAAATCCTCCACTTCGATTTTCCACACCGCCTCCATGCCGAGTTCGGCGTATTCGAGCACCTCGACCTTTTTGATGTGCTCCTTTGCGAGGATCGCCGCCGGGCCGCCGATGCTGCCGAGGTAAAAGCCGCCGTGCTTTTTGCAGGCGTCGGTCACGGCCTTGCTGCGGTTGCCTTTGGCGAGCATCACCATGGAGCCGCCCTGCGACTGGAACAGGTCCACATAGCTGTCCATCCGCCCCGCCGTCGTCGGGCCGAAGCTGCCCGAGGCATAGCCCGTCGGCGTCTTCGCCGGGCCGGCGTAATACACCGGATGGTTTTTGAAATAGTCCGGCAGGCCCTGTCCGGCATCCACGCGCTCCTTCAGCTTGGCGTGCGCGCTGTCGCGGGCGACAACCAGCGGGCCGGTCAGCGCGAGGCGCGTGGTCACCGGATGGCGCGAGAGCTCGGCGAGGATTTCCTTCATCGGGCGGTTCAGGTCCAGGCGGACGATGTGGTCGTCCTTGATCGTGCGCGACGCGGTGGGGATGAACTGACCGGGATTCGGCTCCAGTTTTTCCAGAAAAATTCCGTCCGGCGTGATCTTCGCCTTGATGTTGCGGTCGGCGCTGCACGACACCCCCAGGCCGATGGGGCAGCTGGCGCCGTGGCGCGGCAGGCGGATGACGCGCGCGTCGAGCGCGAAATATTTGCCGCCAAACTGGGCGCCGATGCCGGTGGCGCGGGCGATTTCCATGACCTTGGCCTCCATTGCGGTGTCGCGGAAAGCGCGGCCATGCTCGTTGCCGGTTGTCGGGAGTGCGTCGAGGTATTTGGTCGTGGCGAGCTTGAGGGTCTTCATGCACGCCTCGGCGCTCGTGCCGCCCACGACCAGCACGAGATGGTAGGGCGGACACGCGCTTGTGCCGAGCAAAGGCAGCTTGTCGGCGACGAATTTCTCGAAGCTCTTTGGGTTGAGCACCGCCTTGGTCTCCTGAAAGAAGAGCAGCTTGTTGGCCGAGCCGCCGCCCTTGGCGACGAAGAGAAACTCATACTTTGCGCCCTCGGTCGCAAACACGTCCACCTGCGCCGGCAGGTTGGTGCCGGTGTTTTGCTCGCGCCACATGTCGAGCGGCGCGACCTGCGAGTAACGGAGATTTTCCTGCGTGAAGCATTCGTAGACGCCCCGCGAGAGCCACTCCGCGTCGTTCGCCCCGGTCCAGACCTGCTGACCCTTCTTGGCGAAGATGGCCGCCGTGCCGGTGTCCTGGCACATCGGCAGAATGCCGGCGGAGGAGATGTCGGCGTTCTTGAGCAGAGTGAGCGCGACGTAGCGGTCGTTGGCGCTGGCCTCGGGGTCGGCGAGGATGGCCGCGACCTGCTGGAGATGCTTCGTCCGCAGCAGAAACGCACTGTCGCGATACGCCTGCCGGGCGAGGAATGTGAGCGCCTCGGGTGTGACCTTCAAAATCTCGCGCCCCTCAAACGTTGTCGTGCTCACGCCTTCGCGTGAAAGCAGGCGATACTCGGTCGCGTCGTCACCGAGGGGCAGCGGGTCTTGGTAGATGAAGGGTGGCGTGGGCATCGTTGGGGAGTAAAGGTGCGGAGTGGCGAGTGCGGAGTGCGGAATGGTCGGCGGGGAAAAATTACTGGGAACGCGCGGATTTGCGCGCGCCACGCTCACGCTTTCGCGGAGAATAAGCAATGCTTGCCATGGGGGTAAGCCGCGTTGCCAAGTGAAGCCACATGAAACCAAGAACGGATGGTTCATGACCAGCTTCCGCACCAGCATGACCGGCAGGGGACGGTCCGCCGGAAAGCGGACGGTGCCCATGCTGGTGTCGTCGCCCTTGAGCGCGGCCTAATGCGTGGCAATGGGGTAGGCGGCGGGGTAAAACGCACAATGCCGCGCGCCCGCGCCAAACGACACCAGCAAGACTGTGCTCCTGCGGCTCTGATTCGCGTCTCTTCGCGTCCCTGGCAAACTGTCGCTTCGCTCGGTAACGCGGTTGAAAATGTTAGTGGTTCGTTTTCCCCTGCTTGATTTTTTCCTGTGCTCGCTAAAATGGCCGACCCGTTCATCCTTCATCCCTCATTCATCCTTTTCAATCACACCATGTCCGATACCACCGCACCGCAAAAATTCGAATTCCAGGCCGAGATCAAGCAACTGCTCGATATCGTCATCCACTCGCTCTATACGGAGAAGGAAATCTTCGTCCGCGAGCTGGTGTCCAACGCCTCCGACGCGTTGGAAAAGCTCCGTCACACCCAGCTCACCGAAAAGGAAATCTTCGACGACCGGCTTGAGCTGGAGATCAACCTCACCACCGACGACAAGGCGAGGACCCTCACGATTCAGGACTTTGGCATCGGCATGACCCGTGAGGAGCTTGTCGAGAATCTCGGCACCATCGCCCACTCCGGCTCGAAGCAGTTTCTGAAGGCCCTGGGTGAGGGCGGTGCCAAGAATGCCAGCCTGATCGGCCAGTTTGGAGTCGGCTTTTATTCCGCGTTCATGGTCGCGAAGTCGGTCAAAGTCTATGCGCATTCGTGGCGGGCCGACGCGCCCGGCCACGTCTGGTCGAGCGACGGCTCCGGCAGCTATGCGGTGGAGGCGAGCGACGCCCAGCGGCGCGGCTGCAAGATCGTCGTCGAGCTCAAGGACGATTGCTCCGAGTTCAGCCAAGATTGGAAAATCAAGGAAATCCTGGAGCGTTACAGCGCCTTCGTCTCGTTTCCGATCAACCTCAACGGCAAGCGCATCAACACCGTGCAGGCGCTCTGGCTCCGTTCGAAAAACGAGATCAAGGACGAGGAATACACCGAGTTTTACAAGTTCCAGAGCCACGCCCACGACGAGCCGCGCCTGCGCCTGCATTTCTCCGCCGACGCCCCGCTCGCCATCAACGCGCTTCTTTTTGTCCCGAAGGACAACACCGAGAAGCTCGGCTTCTCCCGCCTGGAGGCGAGCGTGTCGCTCTACTGCCGCAAGGTGCTGATTGACGCTGCGCCGAAAGACCTGCTCCCCGAATGGCTGCGCTTCCTGAAGGGAGTCGTGGACAGCGAGGACCTCCCGCTCAACATCTCACGCGAGACGATGCAGGACCGGGCTCTCATCGAGAAGCTGAACAGGGTGATCACCAAGCGCTTTCTCAAGTTTCTCGAGGAGGAGGCCAAGAACCGGCCGGACGCCTACAACGAGTTTTATGCCGAGTATGGCATTTTCCTGAAGGAAGGCGCCGCGATGGACTTCACGCACAAGGAGCAGCTTACGAAGCTGCTCCGCTTTGAGTCGTCGCTCACCGAGAAGGGCAAGACCACCAGCCTCGCCGACTACATCACGCGCATGGGCGGCGAGCAGAAGGAAATCTATTACCTCGTCGGCCCGAACCGCGCCGCGATCGAGAGCGGCCCCTATCTCGAAGGCTTCAAGGCCCGCACACTCGAGGTGCTCTTCTGCTACGAGTCGGTGGACGAGTATGTGATGAACAACGTCCGCGAATTTGACGGCAAAAAGCTCACTGCCGCCGACCACGCAGACGTGAAGCTTTCCGACCTCCCCAAGGCCGAAGGCGCGCTCAGCGAGGACGACACCCAAAAGCTCATCACCTTCCTCAAGGAGACCTTGGGCGAGCGCGTCGCCGAGGTGAAGGCCAGCGACCGTCTCGTGGATTCGCCCGCCCTCGCGCTCAACGCCGACAAGTTCATGTCGCCGCACATGCGGCGCATGATGAAGGCCATGAACAAGGACGGGGGCGACTCGCCGCTGCGCATCAATCTTGAGATCAACCCGCGCTCCGCCGTGATGAAACGCCTGTTCGGCTTGGCCTGCGCACCCACGACGACGGAAGCGACGCCCGCGGGAAATCCCGAAAAGGCCAGGCTCGTGGCGGGGCAAATCCTCGACAACGCGCTCATCAGCGCCGGCCTCCTCGACGATCCCAACGCGATGGTCGCACGGCTCTACAAACTGCTGGAAAGCGTGTGACGCTGCGACGCAGTTTACCTGCCGCATTACACGACAGCCAGGTCACGCTACCTGACCAAACCTGCGAGCCATGCGTCCGCCGTAGGAGCGACCTTCCCTGCGAGGGAATACACCCAAAGCGCCGTCACCGCGCCGGCGAACACGTCCAGCGTGTAATGCGCGCGCAGCACGAGCACGACCACAATCTCAAACACCACGATGGCCGCGCCTAACGCCAGTCCCACGGGGCCATAAGCGGCCGCCAAGGTCGCCGCGCCGAACACCGCGATGGCGGTGTGACCCGAGAAAAACAGGTCGTTGCTCACCCCGTAGGTCACGAGCAGCGTGGGAAACCCGGGGCTGCGCCAGATCATGCCCGGCGGCGGCGGCAGCGGGCAGAGCTCCTGGCAGACCTGCCGCAGCGCAAAGAGCATCATCAGACCCAGAAATGGCCGGAACGTCGGGCCGAGCACGGCCGAGGCGATCAGTCCCAGCCCGAGCACATCAATCACCAGCGAACTCACGAGCAGCAGCGCGTCGGCCCGGCGCGGGTTTGCCTGCAGCCGCCGATGCCAGCCCGCTGTGAGCTGGTGGATGCCGTCGGCGATCACGCCGCCGTCGGCCGGCGTCACGGGCGTGCGCCGCGCGATGAGCTGTTGGGTCCAGTGCCACAGGCCCAGCCCGGCCACGATCACCCCGACGCGCGCCGCCCAGAGCCATGGGGTGGCGGCGATCAACGGTGAAACATGCGCGGCGGAATAAAACATGGAAAACAGTTTAAGCTCAACTCCCGGGTTTGGAGCCTGACGGAATGCTGCCTCGGCCAAGTAGGGGCGCAGCCTTGCTGAGCCCGTCCGGCAGTGAACATCCTTGGGCGCAGCAAGACTGCGCCCCTACATTTTCAGACGAAGAATTCAGAGGCATGGCGTGAAATAAATTATTCTTCTGCATCACGCGGTCACGGTCTCCGCTTCGCCGGCCGGCAGCCCGAGCATCGCGCGCAACTGCCGCTCGATTTCCGTCAGCAGCGGATCGTCGCCGCCGCGTGCTGCGCGTTCTGCTGCGACCTCGATGGCTTCGCCCACGGTGATCGTCGCCGCGATCTCGCCATGCACGCGCACCTTGTCGGTGAGGTCCTCCTCCAGGCGCTCGACGGTCTCCAGCAGACGGTGGGGCGGCACGTCGCCCGCGAGGTAGTCGGGCGGATAATGGAAAAGCTGCTGCGCGAGGTAGGCGTCGGCGAGATGTTGCCAGCGGCGGGCGCGCTCCGGCTCATCGAGCTCTCCTTTCACGAGGTCGGGCAGGATGGCGGTGCGGAGGCGCTTGACGCGGGCGTTGACGCTGCCGTCGTGCTTGCCGCCCGCCCACTCGTCCTCGCGGGGGCCGAGCACGGCGTTGATGAGCTTTTCCAGGCGCAGCCCGATGTCCCCCGCCTGCGGGTGGCCGAAATATTCCAGCTCTTTCAACGTGAGCAGAGCCTCGCCCACCTGCCCGATGCGGGTGCGTGCCGGCACCCCGCGGCGCGGCGGCCACGTCAGCCGCGTCTCGATCTCGTCGAGGACCCTGGCCGCCGCCGCCTCGGCGTCGCCCTGGAAAACGTAGCGTATCGCCACGGGATGGGCGACGACCTTGCCGGGCGGCGTGAGCTTCATCCGCTTTTTCGCCGCTGTGCGGGCGATGAGCGTCACCCCCTCCATGAGCGCGCCGAGGCGGTCGTTCGTCCGTGAAATGTGGCCTTCGGGAAAAATCACCAGCGGCCGCTCCGCCTTTTCCAGGATGTCCACCGCCGTGTTGATCGCCCCCCGGTCGCTGCCCTCGCGGTAGATGCTGAACGCCCCCGCGCGCGGCAGCAAAAACGCGTTCACGCGGTTCTGTTTGAACACGTGCCAGCTCGCGATGATGTGCAGCGGCGTCCCCGCCGCCTTCGACAGCGCGCCGAGCACCAGCGGGTCCTCGTCGCGGCAGTGGTTCGGTGCCAGCACCACGCCGTGCCCGGCCGCGAGCGACGCCTGCAGCCGTTCCGCATGGACGCAGGTGACGCGGGCCACGCCGTAGCTCTTCCGCAGGATATACGGCACGATCGGCGCGAGCACCGTCGGCCAAAACCGGCCCCGATGCGGCAGGACGGGCACATAGGGTTCATCGAGGACGACACGTTGCATGGGGAGGGTGTGAGCGCGGGCCAGCGTGCGTCCCGGGTGCCGGGCGTCAAACGCGATCCGTCCCGGGAAAATTTCTCGCCAGCCGCGGCTGCGCGGCCAAAGTGTCCCTCGCGTCCCTCCCCGCAGCGTTGGCGCCCTTCGCCCCTCAGCTTTTGCCGTCGTATTCTCCCATGTCTTCCCCTCGCTTCCCTTCCGCCCGGTGGCAGCCCGACCGCCGTGATTTCCTCAAAGCCTCCGCCGCCTCGCTCTTCGGCCTCATGGCTGGCTGCAGCGGTGTCTCGTCTTCCGCCGCGCCCCGGGTCGGCCTGCGCTTTGGCCTGCTCACTGACTTCCACTACGCCGATGCGCCCCCGAGCGGCACGAGGTACTACCGCGAGTCGCTCGACAAGGTCCGCGAGGCCGTCGCCAAATTGCGCGATGAGCGGGTCGAGTTTCTCGGCTTGCTCGGCGACATCAAGGATATGGCACCCGCCGTCAACGGCCAGCGCGAGCCGGACACGAAGACCCTCGGCTACCTCACCGACATTGAGGCCGAGATCCGGCGTTTCAGCGGGCCGACCTACCACGTCCTCGGCAACCACGACATGGACAACCTCTCCAAGGCGCAGGTGCTCGCCAGCATCACCAACACCGGCATCACGCCGAACCGCAGCTTCTACGCCTTCAGCCGCGGCGGCGTGCGCTTCATCACGCTCGACGCCTGTTACCTCGAGGACGGCCGCGACTACGATCATGGCAATTTTGACTACCGCAACACCTGGGTGCCGCCCGCGCAGCTCGTTTGGCTGCGCGCCGAGCTCGCCGCCGCCCGCGAGCCGGTGATCGTGTTCGCGCACCAGCGGCTCGACGCCGCCGGCGATCCCTTCATCAAAAACAGCGCCGAAGTGCGCGCCGCACTCGAAGCCTCGGGCAAGGTGCTCGCGGCGTTCCACGGCCACGACCACCCTGGCGCGCACGCGCTCGTCAACGGCATCCACTACTATACGCTCAAGGCGGTGGTCGAGGGCAGCGGCGAGGCGAACAATTCCTACGCCGTGGCCGAGGTGCATCCCGACCTGAACATCACCATCACCGGCTACCGCCGGGCGGTGAGTCTGGAGATGGCGGCAACGGTTGCATCACGGGCCGTTTGAGAAGAAGAGCCGGGCGGATTGTCCCCACCCACCTTATTCCCCCATCACCGTCACCACGACATGGCGTGAGTGCGGAGCGCGGCGGTGTTCCCAGAGAAAAACTCCCTGCCATGTTCCCAGCAGCAGTGTGCCATCGGTAAAAGGCACGCTCTCGCTCGTGCGCGTGAGCGCCATCTTGATGTGGGAGGGCATGTCGTCCGCGCCCTCGGCGGTGTGGGTGAAATGAAGGTCGTCCTCCGGTACGAGGCGGTGGAGCCAGGCCTCAAGGTCGCGCCGGGCCGACGGATCGGCGTTCTCCATGAGGACGAGCGAGCAGCTTGTGTGCTGGCAGAACAACGTCGCCACCCCCCGCTTCAGCCCGCTGCGCGCGACCTCGCGCGCCACGGCGGCGGTGATCTCCTGCGTGCCCCGCCCGGCGGTGCGGAGCGTGATCGTGGCTTGGTGGACGGGCATACGAAGAAGAAAGGCCCCGGGATGGCCGCAAAAAAGCGCCAACGGCGCAAAGGAAAATTGCGGATCAGACCATGGGAGTTTGGTTTGACCATGGCAGATTTTCTGAAGCTGAGAGCATGGGGAGCCTACCCTCCATGAACGAAGAACCCACGAACGAGACTCGCGCGAAGAGCGCGGGCCCACAAAGTCCCTTGGTCGTTCAGGCCTTTCGGCCTGACTCGGTATTTTCGGGGTGTCCCAGACCTCGTTCCCCGGTCAACAAGGCGGGAGCCTGCAAGCAGGCACCCGCCTCTGGTGCCGCGGGCAGGCCGTTAGCATTATTATTTTCAGCAGAAGGGCTGAGGGCATCTCATTCCGGGCTGGTGCGGCGTTTCGCGCTGTCACTCAGGCAACCCACGGAGAGCGCGGTCCAGCCAGTTTGGTGCGTTGCCCCGACGCCGCGGCCGCTGTCGCCGTGGAAGTATTCGTAGAAGAGGACGAGATCCTTGAAATGTTTGTCCTGGGTGTAGATGTCGCAGTCGCCATGCACGGGGCGGCGACCGTCCTTTTTGGCGAGGAAGATCGCGCCAAGACGCGTTTGGATTTCGAGGGCGGCCTGCTGGAGCGTCACCATCTTGCCGGAGCCTTTGGGCACCTCCACGAGGAGCGTATCGCGGTAGTATTCGCCGTAGCGCTCGAGGGCCTCGACGATGAGGAAGTTGACGGGGAACCAGATCGGGCCGCGCCAGTTGGAGTTGCCGCCGAAGAGGTAGGTGTTGCTCTCGGCGGGCGCATAGTCGAGCCGGAGCTCGGTGCCGTCGGCCCGGAAGATGAAGGGGTTTTTTTCGTGGAACTTCGAAACGCCGCGGACGCCGTAGTCGGAGAGAAACTCCGTCTCGTCCATGAGCTTTTCCATGATTTTCGTGAGCTGCTTGCGCGAGGGGATGGCGAGGATGGTCTTGTGGTGGCCGCGCGTGGGATCGGCGGCGGCGGAGCGGATGTTGCGCGCCAACTCGGGGCGGTGGTGCAGGAACCACTCGTAGCGCTTCTTGAAGCCGGGGAGCTTGTTGATGAGATCCTGATCAAGGAGCTCGACCGCGATCATGGGCAGCAGGCCGACGAGCGAGCGGATGCGGAGCGGCTCGGAATGGGTGCCGTAGCTGATTTGGTCGTAGTAGAAGCCGTCTTCCGCGTTCCAGAGGCCCGTGCCGCCGGCGAAGTTGATGGCATCCACGATTTGCACGAAATGCTCGAAGAATTTCGAGGCCATGTCCTCGTAGGCAACGTTGACGGTGCCGTCCTTCTCGATCGCGAGCTCGAGCGCCATCGAGAGCATGGAATTGGCGTAAAACGCCATCCACGCCGTGCCATCGGCCTGGTTCAGACTGCCGCCGCCGGGGATGGGCTGGCCGCGGTCGAAGACCCCGATGTTGTCGAGCCCGAGAAAGCCGCCGGAGAAAAGATTTTTCCCCTCGGCGTCCTTGCGGTTGACCCACCAGGTGAAGTTCATGAGCAGCTTTTGAAAAACGCTCTCGAGGAAGCCGCGGTCGCGGTGGCCCCGCGCGCCGGAGATCTTGTAGACGCGCCAGGCGGCCCAGGCGTGGACGGGCGGGTTGACATCACTAAAGTTGAACTCATAGGCAGGAATCTGCCCGTTGGGGTGCATGTACCACTCGCGCAGGAAAAGGATGAGCTGCGACTTCGCAAATTCGGGATCAATGCGCGCAAACGGGATCATGTGGAAGGCGAGATCCCACGCGGCAAACCACGGGTATTCCCACTTGTCGGGCATCGAGATGATGTCGCGGCTGTGGAGGTGGCCCCAGTCCTTGTTGCGCCCGCGCTTCCGGCTGGCCGGCGGCTTGGGCGTGGCGGGATCCCCCTCAAACCACTCTTGCATGACATAATAGTAAAACTGCTTCGACCACAGCAGGCCGGCGTAGCCCTGGCGGATGACGTTGCGCTCGTCCGGCGTGGTGGCCGCCGGAATGACCTTCGCGTAGAATTCGTCGGCCTCGCGCTGCGCGCGGGCAAATTCGGCCTCAAACGCACCGCCAAAGGCGATGGTCTGGGGCTTCTTGGACACCGCGAGCTGGAGGTCAATCGTGCGCTCGGTCCCGGCGGGGATGGTGAGAACGTAGTGCAACGCGGCCTTCGTGCCGGTGCGCGCAGGATTTACCGCGCCCGCCTCGCCATTGACGACGTGGCGGTGAAATGCGTCCTTCACGTAAGGCGAGGCGTTGTCCACGCCCCAGATGCGCTGGGTGTTGCTCTCGTTCTCGGTGAAGAGCGGCGTCGGTTCGGTGCCGTCGGAGGCGCGAGCATAGCGGAATTCGCCGGCTCCGAGCGTCTCGTGCTGGAGCAGGATGGCGTTGTCGCGGGTGAACATCGTCGGTTTTTCCTTCACGTGGTCATGCTCCACGCCCCACGACCAGAGGTTGCGGTACCATAGTTGCGGCAGCACATGGATCGTCGCCGCCTCGGGCCCGCGGTTGGCGACACGGATGCGGATGAGGATGTGCTCGGGTGAGGTCTTGGCGTATTCGGCAAACACGTCAAAGTAGCGGCCTTCGTTGAACACGCCTGTGTCCGTCAGCTCAAACTCCGGTCCGCCGATGCCGCGCCGGCGGTTTTCGTCCAGCAGCCAGCGATAGGGAAACTCCGCCTGCGGATATTTATAGAGACCGCGCATCCACGAATGCGTGGGCGTCGAGTCGAGATAGTAATATAGATCCTTCGGATCTTCGCCGTGGTTGCCCTCGGAGCCGGTGAGGCCGTAGATGCGTTCCTTGAGGATCGGATCCTTGCCGTTCCACAGCGCGAGGCTGAAACACAGCCGGCACTCGCGGTCGGTGATGCCAAGGAGCCCGTCCTCGCCCCAGCGGTAGGAGCGGCTGCGCGCATGGTCATGCGGAAAATAATCCCAACACGTGCCGCCTTCGGAATAATCCTCGCGCACCGTGGCCCACTGGCGCTCAGACAGGTAGGGGCCCCAGCGTTTCCAATTTTTGGTGCGCGCGGCGTCCTCGGCGAGGCGTTTGTGCTCAACGGTGAAAGCGGCGGGTGCTGGGGTGGGTGTTGGGGCGGTGGGGGCGGGCTTGGTGGGCATGGGTTTTAGGAAAGGACGGCTGAAATTGCGGCGGTGGACGCTGGCGTGGGCAACAAAAAAACTTGTTGATGGAAGAATGCGAGCCCGATTTGGGCGAAAGCATCGTTCGCCAGCCGGAAGAAACTGCTTCAGCAGATTGCACGCCGTTTTACCCGCGAAAACGCGGCCGGCTCATTTCGGTCCGTCCGACCCGAGCACGCCGTGTTCGATCCGCAGCAGTTCGGCGAGTGACCAGGCTTGAAATGGGCAGCCGCGCGGGATGTGCGGCGCGTCGGCGTCGGCGATCTCACTGACGTGGCCCAGCCCGGCCTCGCGCAGATGCGCGCGCAGCGGCGTGAGGAAACGGGTCCGGGCCTCGGCGCGTGTGGCCGCCGTGTTGCCGTTGACGCGCAGCCATGCCTCCACGAACGCGCCGAGCAGCCACGGCCAGACCGTGCCCTGGTGATAGGCGCCGTCGCGTGCCCGCACGCCGCCGGCATAGCGCGGGCAATAGCGCGGGTCGGATGGCGTGAGACTGCGCAGGCCGAGCGGGGTGACGAGCTGTTCCCCGACCACGCGCACGACGCCCGCCGCCTGTTCGCCTTCCAACAGCGCGAAAGGCAGGCCGCCGACGGCGAATATCTGGTTGGGCCGCACGCTCGCGTCGGTCCGTCCCGGCGAAAAATCCTCATCCACCACATCGTGGAGGCAGCCGGACGACGCGTTCCAAAATTTTTGGCGAAACGAAACCAGGGCTCGCCCGGCAAGCTCGTCCCACGCCGGGTTGCCCTGCGCGCCAAAGCGCAGCGCATTGATCCAGAGCGCCTGGATCTCGACGGGTTTCCCCATGCGCGGGGTGACGACCCAGTCACCGACTTTCGCATCCATCCACGTGAGCTGCACGCCCGGCTGCCCGGCGAAAAGCAGGCCGTCCGTGTCGGCGCGGATGCCAAAGCGCGTGCCGCGCGCGTAGCCGGCGAGGATCGCCTCGGTGGCGGCGAGCAGCGCGCGTCGTTCGGCCACGGGCATGCGGCTGACAGCGGCGAAATAATCTTGCACGGCGATGATGAACCAAAGCGAGGCATCCACCGAGTTGTATTCGGGCTGCGCGCCGCCGGAGGGGAAGCAGTTGGGCATCATGCCCTCCGAGACCACGTTGGCCCACTCGAGCAAAATCGCCCGCGCCGCGTCGAGCCGGCCCGTGGCAAGGCATAGGCCGCGGAGGCTGATGAACGTGTCGCGACCCCAGTCGGTGAACCACGGATAGCCCGCGATGATCGTGCGACCGTGTCCCCGGCGCACCAGGTAATCCTCGGCGGCCCGGTGCAGCGGGCTGGCGAACGCGGCGCGGCGGGCACGTTCCTGCTCGCGCCAGCCGGCGGCGACCTCGCGCGCCGGGCGGTGGCGAAAGCTATCCCAGTCCGGGCCGTCATCCGGCGACGCCAGCACCAGCACAGCTTCGCCGTTGGTCAGATCGAAAATGAAATTTCCCGGCGAGGCGAGATCCTCCGTGTCATCAAGACCGCGCGCGCTTTCCTCGGGATAGAGAAAATTGCGATACCAATGCGGGTCGTGCCTGTAGCTGCCGCTGGATTTTACCGCAATGGGCGGCACGCCGACGTAGGGCTGCCAGCGCAGCAGGTCGTCGGTGCGCGTGGGGGTGAAGTTGAACGCGCCGTTCTCATGGTGCGTCGCGTGCGGGTCGCGGCCCGAGAAAAACGGGCGCACTTCCAGCGAACAGCCGGCGGGATCGCCGTCCAGTGTCCACGTGAGCACGGTCGCGGCGCGGTCCCGCGTTACAAAAAGTTCCTGCCGCAAGGTGCGGCCTTCGGGCAGGCGGAACGTCCAGGCCGGCCACGGTTCGGGGGCGAACGACGCGACCCGGTCCGCGCCATCGGGCGTGAGCACGCCGGGCGCGTAGCGCTGGCTGCTGAGAGCGAACCGGCCGGCCGGCGTGCGCACGAAGACGTCCGCGCCGTTGACGAGCACGAACCGGTGCGCCGGCGAGCCGTCGGCGCGGATTAGCAGCGCATGGTAGCGGCGGGTCCGCGGGAGGGAGACGGTGCCGGAGGCGAAGCCGCCGAGGCCGTCGGCCTCGAGCCATTCGAGTTCTGGGGCCATGGAGAAAGGGGGTGGCCGTATCCTTGACCGAAGCCCGGGCCTGGCCCAAGGCGCAAGTACAAAAATAATCGCCGGTCGCGGTCAGGCGATCCGGCGAGAAAGCTGGCGCGCGGCTTGGTTCAGCCGCCGGTGTCGAAGCCGGGATACAGTGTCATGCCACCGTCCACGTAGAGGGTTGCCCCGGTGACGTAGTCGGAGTCGTCGGACGCGAGCCAGACGGCGGCGCGGCCGATTTCCTCGGCTTCCCCAATGCGGCGATATGGGATGAGGGTCAGGAGTGAAGCGTAGGCTTCGGGCGTGCTCCACGCCGCCGTGTTGATGGGCGTGCGGATGGCGCCGGGCGAAACGCTGTTGCAACGGATGCGCAGCGGGGCGACTTCCTGCGCGATGCTCTTCATCATGAGCGCGACGCCGCCTTTCGACGCGGCGTAGTTCACGTGGCCGGCCCACGGGATGATGTCGTGGACGGAGCTGATGCAGACAATCTTGCCGGCGGAGCAGGAAACTTTTTGCACGACGCCGCGGCGTTTGAATTCGCAGATGGCCTCGCGGGAGCACAGGAACTGGCCGGTGAGGTTGACATCAATCACGCGCTGCCATTGGGCGAGCGTCATTTCGTGGAACGCGGCGTCCTTTTGGAGACCGGCGTTGTTCACCAGGATGTCCACGGTGCCAAACTTCTGGAGCATCTCGGCGAACATCGCCTTGACCTCGGCCTCGTTGCTCACGTCAGCCTTGATGGCGAGGGCCTGGCTGCCGCTTTTGCGGATCTCGGCGGCGACGGCCTCGGCGCTCTCAGGGGCGCTGGCGTAGTTGACCACGACATCCGCGCCAGCCCGGCCGAGCGCGATCGCGACGGCCTTGCCGATGCCGGAGCTGGCACCGGTGACGAGGGCCTTCTGGCCCTTGAGCAACGGTAGCACCGGGCGCGGGGCCGGCTCAGGAAAGTTTTTCTTGATGAAGTCGAGGTCGGGGGCGGGAGTGCTCATGATGGGATGAATCGGGAGGTGTTGTAGTTGGGAAAGAGGCGGCGGGAAAAGCCCCGTCGTGCGGGTCAGAAAGGGCCGTCTTGGCTGAAAAGTGAAGCGCAAATTGTATAAGGCGCGGAAATTTTCATATTGGGTCCGATTTCGTCCAACCATGCCAAGCCAATGCGTGGGCAACTTTCCGGCCAAGCCGGGGTAATTTCCCGCCATGATCTTGCAACTGGAAGCCGTCACGCGTGAGGCGCACGGCTTTGCGCGGTCGAAGAGGGCCGGGCGACCGGGGAAACACACGCGGAAGTCCGCTCGCAGATGCAGGCGTGCTTTGATGCACTCAAGTCTGGTCGGGACGCGGGCCTGTCGTTCGAGGAAGTCTTTGGCGAGCCGGCATGACGAACTGCGGATTTACGGATCAATTCAGAAGCCATGAAGCCGGGAACTGAGTTGGAACGCGGAGGGCGCGGAGAAACCAATCCGAGGCACGGAGGGATGGCCGGCGCGGCTTTGCTCCGTGCACTCCGCGTCCTCCGCGTTGAAAACTCCGGCGCATTTGCGGCTTGCGGGCGGGGGCGGCGGGCGGCGTAATCACCGCGCTGTGATTTTTCGTCGTCTGATCGTCCGGCTGCTGCTCCTCGCCGCCTTCGCGTTCGCCCCACTGCTGCGGGCCGCTGACAACATCGCCGAGTTGCGTGCCTGAGCACAGACATGATCCTCACGGCCTCGCCTTGACCATGAAAATCTGGAAGCTCACCCCCATTGCGCCGCAAGCACCGGATTTTACCAGTGCATCCTGCTGGCACGACACAGCGTTTGTCCGATCCGACGACTCAAACAAAGCGAGAAGGATTGCGGATCTTCGTTTGTCCAATGCTGGGAAAGTAACTCAACGACATCTGCCGCCGCCGTCCCATCCTTGGTCAATCGTAACTTTGGTGCGTTGCGAGGAAGACCTGTCAGGCCAGTACCCCTCCGAAGGGCCAGAAGAAGTAGTTTGGCCAGAGAATATCGACTGAAACGAGAATCGGCACTTCATTTTGCTATGCGCTTTTCACGACCCAGTGTCCGGCTGCTACTGCTCGTCCTCTTCGCGAGTGGGCTGCTGCTGTTCGTCGCATACAAGTTCAAACCAAAGGCCGACCCCTACGGTGAGATGAGCGAAACCGCCAAAGCGGAAATGGGCGACGCCCTTTCTCAGACATCCCTCGGATTCAAATATCTATACGGCGAAGGTGTGCCGAAAGACGCTGCCGAGGCAATGAAATGGTTCCGCAAGGCTGCTGAGCAAGGGACCCAGTCGAAGGGGATAAATGGTTTCGCAAACTTGATGATGACTACGCCGAAGCAGTGAAATGGTTTCGCAAGGCTGCTGAACAAGGCAATGCCTCGGGCCAAGCCAGACTCGGACGGATGTATGCCAATGGCTTCGGTGTGCCAAAAGACGCCGCCGAAGCAGCTAAATGGTTTCTTAAGGCTGCTGAACAAGATAACATTTTCGCGCAAAAATACCTCGGACAAATGTATGCCGATGGCGAGGGCGTGCCGCAGGACTACGCCGAAGCCGTGAAATGGTTTCGCAAGGCTGCGGTTCAGCGTTATGCCTCAGAATTATACGACCGTGGATTGAAATATGCCTTTGGTCTTCGCGGGCCGAAGGACTCCGCCAGAGCAGTGAAATTATTCCTCAAGGCTGCGGAGCTGGGAAATGCAGAAGCCCAATCCAGACTCGGACTGATGTATGCCGATGGCGAAGCTGTAACGAAAAATTTCACTGAAGCAGTGCAATGGCTCCGCAGCCAAAGCCACCGGCGACATCCCGCAGAACGTGAACTACGCCGTGAAAAGCGCATATGCCCTCGCACTGCTGGATCTTTACCTCGACCGCACCGCGCCGACCCCAACCCCGGCTGATCCCAAGCTCAAATTCGAGGACATGGTCGCGAAAGCTCAGGAGTCGGTCGTCCTGATTTTGGTTTACTGAGTCGGCATTTTTTACCACGGATTACACGGATTAACACGGATAGAACTTCGCTGAAGTTCACAGCGGGTTGGCAGCCGTGATCATCTGTGTTCCGAGCGAAGCGACAGTCTGACAATCCGTGGTTAAAACTTCGTTTCTGAGTTTTAGATTTCCCCCAGGCGCACGCAGGCCACCTCGCGGGATACGTCGGCGGGGGTGAGCGGAGGGATGGCAAGCTTGCATTTTTCCTGCACGAACGGGCAGCGCGGGTGAAAGGCGCAGCCGGGGGGCGGGTTGATGGGCGAGGGTGGGTCGCCAGGGAGCACGAGGCGCTGACGGGTGCGCTCGGTGTCGGGGTCGGGCACGGGGATGGCGCTCACGAGCGCACGGGTGTAGGGGTGCAGCGGATGCTCGATCACGGCGGCCGCCGGGCCGAGCTCGACGATTTTGCCGAGATACATCACGGCGATGCGGTCGGAGATATGTTTCACCACCGCGAGGTCGTGCGCGATGAAGACAAGGCTCAGCCCCATCGAGCGGACGAGCGACGCGAGGAGGTTCAGAATCTGCGCCTGGATGGACACGTCGAGGGCGGAGACCGGTTCGTCGGCGATGATGACCTTGGGGCGCAGCGCGAGCGCGCGGGCAATGGCGATGCGCTGGCGCTGGCCGCCGGAAAACTCATGCGGGTATTTTTGCGCGGCTGCCGGCGAGAGGCCGACGAGCGTCATCAGCTCGGCGACACGTGCGGGCACGTCGCCGGCCGGGCAGACACGGTGGACCCGCAGCGGTTCGGCCAGCGCGGCGAAGACGGTGAGCCGCGGGTTGAGCGAAGCGAAGGGGTCTTGGAAAACCATCTGGAGGTCGCGGCGCGCGGCGCGCAGCCCGGCGGTCGCGGCGGTCGTGAGATTTTTGCCTTCGAGGATGACCGTGCCGCCGGTCGTCGGCACGAGCTGGAGGATGGTCCGTGCGAGGGTGGATTTGCCGCAGCCGGACTCGCCGACGAGCCCGAGCACCTCCCCGCGCCCGAGGGAGAGCGTGACCCCATCCACGGCCTTCACCGTGCCCGCCGGCCGCCGGCGGAAAAAGCCGGAGTGGACGGGGAAGTGGGTCTGGAGATCGGTGAGTTCGAGGATGGGGGCGGACATCGGAATGAAGAAAACAAAAAATTTTACCACGGATTACACGGATTTACACGGATAAGGCACGGAAGGGAAAAGAACCGATCTTAAGCTTGGTCAAATGAGGGATTATATCCGTGTGCATCTGTGTAATCCGTGGTTAAAAATCAGGTTTCTGAGTTTGGGCTGCGATGGGCACGGATCAATCATCGGACAATCCGCTTCCAGCGGAGATCGACGTGTTTGAAGTTCAGCAGCAGGGCGAGACGCAGTTGGGTGATGGCGAGATAGCCGATCATTTGCGCAGTGTGGGTGGATGTGAAGTCCTCTGTGACTTTGGGATCAACGATGACCAACTCGTCCACGATGAGATCGGGGACAAGCGTGTCCACCACGATGCCTTCGTATAGCACATCGAACCGTTTCTGCTGCTCGATACGATGCCCTCGCTTTCGCAGTTCGATAACGAGGGCGTTTTCGTAGGCTTTTTCATCCAATCCCGGCTTGAGGGTGTTCAACACCTTCATCGCTGCACCGATGATGGATTCGCTCAGCTCAGGATGAAAGATTTTATCCGTGTGCATCGGTGTAATCCGTGGTTGAAAATTCAGATTTCCCCGGCTTGGGCGCGGAGGCAGGCGTGGGCGTGGCCGGGGGTGGCTTCGCGCAGGGCGGGTGTTTCCGTCTGGCAGCGGTCGGTGGCAAACTCGCAGCGCGGGGCAAACGCACAGCCGGGAGGCAGGCGGGCGAGGTCGGGCGGAAGGCCGGGGATGGTGTGGAGGTCGCCGCCTTTCGGCTGGAGGCCGGGGATGCTGCGCTGGAGCGCGCGGGTGTAGGGGTGGAGCGGCGCGCGGAAGAGCGTGTGCGTGGTGGCCGTCTCGACGACGCGGCCGGCATACATCACCTGCACGCGGTCGCACAGGCCGGCGACAACGCCGAGGTCGTGCGTGACGAAAATCACCGCCATGCCGAGCTCGCGCTGCATTTTTTTGATCAGCTCCAGAATTTGGGCCTGCACGGTCACGTCGAGCGCGGTGGTCGGCTCGTCGGCGATGAGCAGTTCGGGGCGGGTGATGAGGGCCATCGCGATCATCACCCGCTGCCGCATGCCGCCGGAAAACTGATGCGGGTGCTGGTGGAGGCGGCGCGCGGCGTCGTTGATGCCGACGGCCTCCAGCATGGCGAGGCCGCGGGCCAGCGCGTCTGGGCGGGAGATTTTTTCGTGGATCAACAGCGGTTCGATGAGCTGCTCACTGACGCGCAGGTAGGGGTTGAGCGAGGTCATCGGATCCTGGAAAATCATGCTGATGCGCCTGCCGCGGATGGCGCGCAGCTCGCGGGGCGCGCAGCGGAGGAGGTCAACGCCGTCGAACATCGCCGAGCCGGCTTCGATCCGCGCGGGCGGCGACGGCAGCAGGCCGAGCAGCGAGAGGCAGGTGACGGACTTGCCCGAGCCGGATTCGCCGACGAGACCGAGCGTCTCGCCGCGCTCCAGCGCAAAACCCACGCCGTCCACGGCACGGACGACCCCGTGGCGCGTGTGGAAGCTCGTGCGGAGGTTCGTGACAGTCAGGAGCGGCATGGCGGAAGTGCGGAATAGCGAGTGCGGATTGCGGAATCCAGACTAAGGAGGAGACAGAGGCGGGGGGCGCGGGGCGGCAATGGCAAAGGGGAAGGGGGATTGTGCAAACGCGGCGAGGGCGCGGCCTCCCCATGCCGCGCGCCGGCGCTCACGTTTTTGCATAGACGTCGGGCAGATCCGGGCCGCGGAGCTTGAAGCGTTTGTGCACCCAAAAATACTGCTCGGGCGCGGCGCGGACGGCATCTTCGATCAGGCGGTTGAGGCGCCGCGTGTCGGCTTCGGCATCGGCGGTGGGGAAATTGGCGAGCGCAGAAAAAATCTCGAGCCGGTAGGAGCCGTCTTGCAGGCGGCGGGAGAAATACGGCACGACGGCGGCCCCGGTCATGTCCGCGATCCGGCCGGTGGCGGTATTGGTGACGGCGGGCACGCCGAAGAACGGAAGCAATGCCGTCGGTCCGGTGCGGCGCGCCTGGTCGGGTGCATACCAGATGGCGTGGCCGCCGCGCAGCGCGCGGACGAGGCCGCGCAGGTCGTCGAAATGGACGGCGACCGCCATGCTGCGTGCGCGCCGCCGGCTCATCAGGCGGGCGATGACGGGATTGTTGGTCTCGCGGTAGAGGCAGCCGAACGGGCCGGTCTCGTTGAGCATCCGCCCGCAGAGCTCGAGGGTGGAAAAATGCGCCGTGAGCAGCAGCACGCCCCGGTTGCCGGCGCGGGCGGCGGCGAGATGCTCGAGCCCGATGATGCGATGGGGCGGCAGCCGCCGGGCGGGGGCCCACCATGCGAGGCAGGTCTCAAAAAAACCAAGGGCGAGCGCGCCGAAGTGCGCGCGCGCGAGCCGGCGGATCTCGCCGGCGCTTTTTTCGGGAAAACAGAGCCGCAGGTTGATGAGCGCGACGTGCCGGCGGACGGGGATGACGTGCCACCAGAACGCGGCGAGCGCGGCCGCAAGGAGCCGTTGGATTCGCCAAGGCAGCAGTGAGAGCACCCGGAACAGCGCGACGCCGGCCCACATGGGCCAGTGGCGCGGGTGAAAGAGGTTGGGCTGCTCGCGGGCGCGTTCCATCGGTGCGGCGCGCAGCATGGGCGGGCGCAGGCGGGGGAGGAAGCGGGAAAATTTCCTATCGGTCATGCGTCATCGCTCATCGGGCCAATGCGGGAGCGCTGCCGAAGCGCACTGTCGCCGAGGGTTGACGAAACGACCCCAATGGCGTCGGCCCGAGGCCGAAAAGACATCACTCATTTCCCCTGTGCAAACCCGGTCAGGCCTCCCTAGCGTTGCCGGCATGGTCAACGTCATCTGCATGAAGTGGGGCACGAAGTATGGCCCGGAGTTTGTCAACAAGCTCCGTTCCATGGTGCGCCGCCATCTCGTGCACCCGCATCGTTTCGTGTGTTTCACCGACGATGCAGCCGGCCTTGATCTCGCCGCGGGCATTGAGGCCCTGCCGCTGCCCGCGATGGACCTGCCGCCGGGCAAGGAGCGCGGCTGGCGCAAGCTCTCGACTTTCGCCGCACCGCTGGCCGATCTGCGCGGGCCCACGCTGTTTCTCGATGTGGACGTGGTCATCACCGGTGCGCTCGACGTGTTCTTCGATCATCCGGGGAAGTTTTGCATCATCCATGACTGGGCGCGGCCCCGGCGCATCACGGGCAACTCGTCAGTTTATCGTTTCGAGGCGGGCGCACATCCCGGCCTGCTGGCGTATTTTCTCGCGCACATTGACCAGGTGAAGGCCGAGGTCCGCAACGAGCAGGAATACCTTACTCGCGAAATCCACCGGCAGGGTCTGCTCACCTACTGGCCGGCGGAGTGGTGCGTGAGCTTCAAGCATACCTGCCTGCCGGTGTTCCCGCTCAATTTTTTCCAAGTGCCGCAAATTCCGCCCGGTGCGCGCATCGTGGTCTTCCATGGCAACCCGAACCCCGACGAGGCCGTGATCGGCAGGGGCCATGGCCTGCTGCGCCACGTTCGCCCGACACCGTGGATCAACGAGCACTGGCGGTGAAAAGAAAAAGCCGGAGGCGCAGCGGCCTCCGGCTTGAGAAACGGGAACGAGGCGGAGCGATCAGCCTTGCGTGGGCGCGGTGGGGGCGGGTTCGCCACCGCCGTTTTGTTTTTGCGCTTCCAGCTCCCGCATCGCGGCCTTGCGGCTGAGGCGGACCTTGCCGCTGCGCTCATCAATGCCGATGCACTTTACCGTGATGGTGTCGCCTTCTTTCACGACGTCCTCGGTGCGGCGCACACGGAAATCGGCGAGCTCGCTGATGTGACAGAGACCCTCCTGACCGGGCGTACATTCGACAAAGCAGCCGAATTCCTTCACGCCGGTCACGCGGCCCGTGTAGATTTTGCCCGCCTCGATGGGCACGCCCCCACCACCGCCTTCGCGGCCACCGCCGGCGCCGCCGCCGCAGAGGCCGTCAATTTCCGCAATGGCGCGGGCCATCGCGTCGCCGTTGTTGGAATAGACGAACACCTTGCCGGAGTCGTCGTCGGCGATGTCAATCTGCGCGCCGGTTGTCTCGGTGATGCGGCGGATGGTTTTGCCGCCGGGCCCGATGAGGAGGCCGATCTTCTCCGGGTTGATCTGGATGGTCTGGATGCGGGGCGCGTATTTGCTAAGGTCGGCGCGCGGCGCGGGCATGGTGGCGAGCATGACGTGGAGGATCTCGATGCGGGCGTCGCGGGCCTGGAAGATCGCGGCCTTGGCGATCTCGAAGGGCAGGCCGTGGATTTTGAGGTCAAGCTGGAATCCGGTGATGCCTTTCGTCGTGCCGGCAAGCTTGAAGTCCATGTCGCCGAAATGGTCTTCCTCGCCAAGGATGTCGGTGATGGTGACCCATTTCTCGATGGAGCCGTCGGCGGCGTTTTGCGTCATCAGGCCGCAGGAGATGCCGGCGACGGGCGCGATGATCGGCACGCCCGCATCCATGAGGGCGAGGCAGCCGCCGCAGACCGAGGCCATGGAGGTGGAGCCGTTCGACGCCATGATTTCGGAGACGACGCGGATGCTGTAGGGAAACGCATCCTCGGGCGGCAACACGGGAACAAGCGAGCGCTCGGCGAGCGCGCCGTGGCCGATTTCGCGGCGGCCAGGACCGGTGGTGCGTCCCGTCTCGCCGACGGAAAACGGCGGGAAGTTATAATGGAGGATGAAGCTCTTCGACGTGGCGCCGCCGGTGAGGCCGTCCATGTCCTGCGCCTCCTTGGTCGGCCCGAGCGTGGTGATGGCGATGTTCTGGGTGTCGCCGCGTTGGAACATAGCGGAACCGTGCACGCGCGGAAGGACGCCAACCTGCGACTGCAGGGGACGGAGCGCCTTGGCACCGCGACCGTCGGAGCGGACACCCTTGGCGAGGACGGTGTGGCGGTAGGCCTTGTATTGGAGGTCTTCGAAGACGACGTTGAGATCAACGTCGGTGAACTTGTCCGCGCCGATTTCGGCGGTGAGGGCGGCCTTGGCCTCGTCCTTCAGGACTTTCATGGCGGCGTTGCGGATCGGGCGATCTTTGCCAAAGATGGCGGCGGAGATGCGTTCGGCGGGGACGACGCGCTCGATGATCGCGCGGGCGGCGGGCGTGGCACCGACGAGCGGGAACACGGCCTTGGCCTTGCCCGCGAGTTTCACGAGCTCCCTGATGGCGGCGATGATGGGCTGGATCGCCTGATGGCCAAACGCGAGCGCCTCGATGAACTTCTCCTCCTCGATCTGGTCGGCGGAGCCTTCGATCATCAGCATGTCCTTCTCGTTGCCGACGTAAATGAGGTCGAGCGAGGAGGCGAACATCTGCTCGATGGTGGGATTGGCGACGAACTGGCCGTCAATCAGCGCGACGCGGATGGCGCCGATGGGGCCGTTCCACGGGATATCGGAGATGGCGAGCGCGGCGCTGGCACCGTTGACCATCGGGATGTCGGAGTCGTTGAGCTGGTCGGCCGACAGGAGCTGGCCGATGATCTGCACCTCGTTAAGGAACCCCTCGGGAAAGAGCGGGCGGCAGGGGCGGTCGCACAGGCGCGAGGTGAGGATCTCTTTTTCCGAGGGCCGGCCCTCGCGCTTGAAATACCCGCCGGGGAAGCGGCCGGCGGCGGCATATTTGTCGCGGTAGTCCACCGTGAGCGGGAACCAATCCTGCCCGGGCTTGGTGGTCTGCGCGACGCAGGCGGTGACAAAGACGTTGGTTTCGCCGACGGTGACGTTGACGGCGCCATTGGCGAGCTGGGCGAGGGAGCCGGTGGAGAAGGTGATCCCTAGGTTTGGGACCGTGACGGAGTGTTTCTGATTCATGATGGGAACGCGGAGTGCGGGTTTGCGGATGACGGATGTCGGTTGCGGATTTGCTGGCGAAACGCCGGCGGTGAGCCGGTGTGGGTTGGGAACGCGAACAGGCGGAGTGCCTGCGCTGCGGAGGACGCGATGCGGCCGGAGGGCCGGTGCGCGCGGGGTTGGGTCTCTGATGGTTTGAAACCGTTTCAATCACCTCGGTCCGTTCCGAGAGATTTCCATATGGCGCCCGGGAAATGGGTGGGCACCAAATGGAAATGTCCCAGGCTGGCTGCGAGTGCCGTAAAACAACAGCGGGCGACCCGCGGATCGGGTCGCCCGTGCGATAAAGGGTTATTTGCGGAGATTCAGCTTCTGGAGCAGCTCGGTGTATTTGGGCAGATTGTGCTTTTTAAGGTAATCGAGAAGCTTCCGGCGGCGGGAGGCCATCTGCAGGAGGCCGCGGCGCGAATGGAAGTCCTTCCGGTGCGTGCGCAGATGCTCGGTCAGATGATTGATGCGGGCGGTGAGCAACGCGACCTGAACCTCGGACGAGCCGGTGTCCGTGGCGTGGGTTTTGTATTCGGCGATGATGGTGGGTTTGACGACGACGGTGGACATATGGTTGGGAGTTGGGTGAACACGACTGAAGGGAGCCTTTGCAGGCCCCGTGCCGCCCGCTTCGCCCCGGGAAACGGGGCTTGGCCGGCGTCACCGTTCCAAATCTGGCGGAGTGCCAGACCAGTCATGGTGGAAGCCCGCAACCAGCAGGCTTTCACTAACGCAGAGGCTGACCGTCCCACCTGCCGCCGTGCGGCGCAAGCAGATTTTTTAGGCCTTCGGCTCTGGGGAACGCCTAGCATTGCCGCTTAGTGAAATGCCCTGCGTAGGGGACACAAACTCCCCGGAAGACAGAGGACCGGCGGGGGCATACAACTCACAGCAGCATGAGCGCGGGCTTTTCGAGGAGATCGCGGAGGGCGGCGAGAAACTGGGCTCCGGTGGCACCGTCCACCACGCGATGATCGCCGGAGAGGGTGAGCGTCATCCGCTGGCCGATGGCAAGGGTGTCACCTTTCACCACGGGCTTTTTCACGGTTGCGCCGACGGCGAGGATGGCGGCATTGGGCGGATTGATGATCGCGCAGAAGCGGTCCACGCCCATCATCCCGAGGTTGGTCACGCAGAAGGTGCCGCCGGTGAACTCCTCGGGCTTCAGCTTCTTCTCCTTGGCGCGCTTGGCGAGATCCTTAGTTTCACGGCTGATGGTGACGAGATTTTTCGTGTGCGTGTCGCGGATGACGGGGGTGATGAGGCCGTCCTCAATGGCGACGGCGAAGGAGACGTGAACGCCGGGGTGGTGGTGGATGGCGTTGCCCGCCCAGGAACAGTTCATCGCGGGGACGGCGCGGAGGGCGTCCGCGGCGGCCTTGAGGATGAAGTCATTGACGGAGAGTTTGTCAGCAGGCGTTGAGGTGGGAGCGCCGGGCTTTGCGGGGGCGGCCTCCTTCTCGAGGGACGCATTGAGGCGGGCGCGGAGATCGAGCAGCGGGGCGGCATCAATCTCGATGTCGAGGTAGAAGTGTGGTATGGTGGCTTTCGACTCGACGAGACGACGCGCGATGGTGGCCCGCATGTTTGAGACGGGGACGAGTTTTTCCTCTTGGATGGGTGCGACCGCAGGGAGACTGATGATGGCGGCGGGCGCGGAGGAAAATGCGGACTGCGGACTGCTGACTGCTAACGGTGTGGAAACGGCGATGGGAGATCTTTCGGCGGCAAGGATATCAGCGCGGACGATGCGGCCATGGGGGCCGGAGCCGGCGACGGTGGCAGGATCAAGGCCTTTTTCGGCGGCGAGCTTGCGGGCGAGCGGAGAGATGCGGAGGCGTGCGCCGCCGACGCGGGAGACAGGCGGAATGACCGCCGCAGGGGCCGGCGCAACACGGACGGCTGACGACGGAGCCTGGGGAGCCGCAGCAGGTTTGGCGGCGGGGGCAGACGGAGCCGCCCTGGGCGTGGGAGCGGCAACGATTTCGCCGGGCTTGCCGATGGCGCAGAGGGCGCTGCCGATGGCGACCTGACTGCCGCCGAGCGCGAAAATTTTGAGCAGCGTGCCGTCAAAGAAGCTCTCTAGCTCCATCGTGGCCTTGTCGGTTTCAACCTCGGCGAGCATGTCGCCGGACTTGATGGCGTCGCCTTCTTTTTTAAGCCACTTGACCAGCGTGCCCACCGTCATGGTGTCGCTGAGTTTCGGCATGTCGATGATGTTGGCCATTGGGTCAGGTTGAAAGGTGAAGATTGAAAGTTGAGACCGGTCAGCCGAGCGCGGCGAGCGCGGCATTGAGGACGCGCTGGGGGTTGGGAAGCTGCTCGGCCTCGACGGGCGGGCTGTAGATCGCGGGAGCGTCCACCGTGGCGAGGCGGTGGATGGGGCCGTCGAGTTCGTCGAAGGCCTCGCGCTGGATCATATAGGCGAGCTGCGAGCCGACGCTGGCGAAGGGCTTTTGCTCCTCGACGATGAGGACGCGGTGGGTTTTCGCCACGGAGGCGAGGACGGTGTCCATGTCGAGCGGGCGGATGGTGCGGAGATCCACGACTTCGACGGAGATATCGTGCTCCTTTTGGAGCAGGTCGGCGGCGGCGAGCGAGTGGAGGACGCAGCGGCCATATGTGACGATGGTGAGGTCGGTGCCGGTGCGTTTCACGTCGGCGAGGCCGAGCGGGATGACCACCTCACCCTCGGGCACCTCGCCCTCGGTGCCGTAAAGGATGGTGTTTTCGAGAAAAAAGACGGGATCGTTGTCACGGATGGCGGATTTGAGGAGACCCTTGGCGTCGGCGGGGGTGGAGGGGACCGCGACCTTCACGCCGGGATGGTTGGCAAGGACATTCTCCGGGGTGTGCGAGTGCGTGGCACCAACATTTGTGCCGCCGTTGGCCGGGCCACGGATGACGATTGGGCAGTTGATCTGGCCACCGCTCATGTAGCGGACGTTGGCGGCATTGTTTAGGATCTGGTCAAAAGCGACGGAGTAGAACGACCAGAACATCAGCTCCATCACGGGGCGGACGCCAAGCATGGACGCGCCGATGCCCATACCGATGAAACCGGCCTCGCTGATGGGGGTGTCCACAATGCGCGCCGGGCCAAATTTTTCGAGGAGGCCCTCGGTGACCTTGTAGGCACCGTTGAACTGGGCGACCTCCTCGCCGAGGACGACGACGTTGGCGTCGCGGGCAAGCTCCTCGGCAAGAGCGTGGCGGATGGCTTCGCGATAGGTGATGACGGGCACGGCGGGAGATTTTGGATTTTGGAAGTTCGATTTTGGATTGAATCCAGATCAGTCAAAAAAAAGGCGGCCTTGGGATTTGCGCTGGGAGGGGTTGTCGGTTTCCCAGTAAACGTCGCTTTGGATGTCGGCGGCGGTGGGGTAGGGGCTGGCCCTTGTGAACTCGACCGAGCGCTCCACCTCTTCGCGCGCGTCATTGTCTATCTGCTCAATGAGGGCAGCGGTGAGCACACCCTCGGCGACCAGGGCATTTTGGAAAACTTGGATCGGATCCTTGGTGCGGCGGTATTCCTCGATCTCCGCCTTGGTGCGGTAGGTGCTGTTCGGTGGATCGGGGTCGGCGACGGAGTGCCCGCGATAACGGTAGGTGCGAATCTCGACGACGGCGGGCTTCGACTGCTCGCGAGCAGCGCGGAGAAATTTGTCCATGCCGGCGCGGACTTCGTAGAGATCGTGGCCATCAATCACGCCCCAGGCCATGCCGTAGCCCTCGGCGCGTTTGGCAAGATCGCCGGCGGAGGAGCGCGCCTGGCTCGTGCCCATCGAGTAACCGTTGTTCTCGATGACGAAGACAACCGGGAGCGACCAGAGCGCGGCCAGATTGTAGGCCTCGTGGACAGCACCCTGGTTGACCGCCCCGTCGCCCAGAAACGCCATCGCCGCGCCCTTCAGTCCCTTGTATTTGATGCCGTAGGCGAGGCCGGCACCGAGAGGAATCTGGCCACCGACGATGCCGTGGCCGCCCCAGTAATTTTTGTCAGGTGCGAAAAAGTGCATCGAACCGCCTTTGCCCTTCGAGCAGCCGGTGGCTTTGCCGCAAAGCTCGGCCATGAGCGGGTTTAGCTCCATGCCGACGGCGATGGCGTGGCCGTGATCGCGGTACGCGGTGATGACGTGGTCGTCCTTGCCCATCAGTGAGCAGCAGCCGACGGCGACAGCCTCCTGGCCGATATAAAGATGGAGGAAGCCGCCGATTTTGACGTTATCCTTCGCGTCCTTGTAGAGATGAAGGCTGCGCTCCTCAAAGCGGCGGATGCGCACCATCGTACGGTGGAGCGCGATTTTCGCGGCTGGCGCGAGGCTGGCATTGACCGCGGCGGAGGCCGCCGGGCTGGCGCGAGGTTTTTCCACGATGGTGGCGGCTGGGTTGCTCACAAGGTTGGCGCGATGGTTGATGGTGCGGGTGCGAAGTGTTTGTCGGCGCGCGAAGAAATCAAGTGTTGTTTGCGGCTGTGCCCCGGCCTGCCGACGTGCCCGTGGGCGTGACTTGCTCGAAAACGAGCCGCAGCGGCACGCCGGGCGCGCAATCGAGGCGCAGCGCGACGAAGCCGTCCCGATGCCGGTCATAGATCGGCCAGAGCGCGGCTCGGTCGGTGTCCGGAATGGGCAGAGCTTCGATGGCGGCGCGCGAAAAAAAACCAAAATGTCCCTCGGCGATGGCGGGCGGGAGCGCGCCGACGCATTTTTTCAGGCGGAAAAGAAACAGCAACCAGTGCGCGGCGCCCTCGTAGGCCTTTTCGGAGATCATGGCGAAGAGATGAAAGTCATCCGGCGTGGTCTCGACGCCGGTTTCCTCCAGAGTCTCGCGCGCGGCACATTCGAAAGGCGACTCGCCGAGCGAGGTCTCGAGTTTACCCCCTGGGGGGCTCCAGACACCGAGATTGGGCGGCTTGGCGCGCAGGAGGAGGAGGAGTTCGCCGCGCGGGTTTTCGATAAAGACGAGCACCGCTGTGCGGTGGGCGAGAGGCGTAGCAGGCGTTGGTGCGAGGGCGGGCATGAAGGGACGGAAATCATCAGGCGCGACCTTGACGCGGCAAGCCGCAAAGCCACTTTGTCGGCATTATGAACCTCCCAACCTTCCTTCCTTCTTCGGTCTGCCGCGTCATAACTGGTGCGATCACGGCTTTTGCAGTGCTGGCGTTGCACGTGGCCGCCGCGAGCGGCCCGGCAACCCCCAACGTGACGAAACCCACGCCCGCCACCGAAGCTGCGGCCCGCCGGGGCGGGCCGGCGGCGGCAACAAAAGACGAGCCGGCCAGAGTCGAGGTCGTGGCGGTGCGGTTTGCCGGCATCAACGCCATGGGCAGCTCGGCCCTCACGTGGAACGAGACCGACGTTGAGATCAACGTGCGTTCGACTTCAACCAAGGCCGACAGCCGGTTTGTGAACCGTGTGAAAGTCACTCTTACGGTGGCGTTCGAGAGCGCGCCCGGCGAATACTCCCACTACCGTGCGAGTGCCGAGGCGGTGGCACTGGAGGTCGGCCGTGCGAACTTTCGTTTTTATCTGCCGCCGGAGGTTGTTCGCCGGGACAAATTGCGGACCGAGCCCAAGCTCTACGCCGTGGAAATTACCGCTGACGGCCAGGTGATGACCCCGGCCAAGTTTGCGTCCAATGCGCCCGAGGCCCGGGTCTTTATCAAGGAGGCGGACAAAGAGACGGCCGCTAACAGCGGGATATTGCTGCCCCAATATCTCACGTCTTTCGCTTTCGACCCCGGCAAAAGTGCGCCGTCATTTGTGCGCAGGGAGCCGCCGGCGGAACAAAAATGATTTTTTTTGAAGTTTCTGCTTGCGGCGTTCCGGCGCATCTGAAATCGAAAGCGCTCCCCTTTACTTACCCATGGCACTTTCCCGAGTTCTTGCTGTTGATACTGGCGCCGGTCACGTGGCGTCTGGCGCCTTCCGCGTTGCCAAAGGCGGGAGGCTGTCGCTGGAGCATTTTGCCCTCAACTCCTTCAATTCCGACGCGGCGGCCGAGGGCCACTGGAACCGGGCGGTCGGTCAGGCGCTGGACGCAGGCAAGCGGTCGTCGAAGCTGACCGGGGCTGCGGCCGTCGTGATGCCCGGGCATCTCACGCTGGTCAAATTTGTCAAAACGCCGTCGGTCGAGAAATCCAAGCGTGCCAAAATCATTGAGTTCGAGGTTCAGCAAAACATCCCTTACGCCCCGCAGGAGGTGGTGTTGGGCTATCATGTCGTTGCGGATGACGGGCTGGACATAGACCTTTTGCTGGCGGCCGGCAAGATCACCGTGGTCGAGGGCCTGTGCAAGTCGCTCGTGGGCGCCGGGGTCAAGCCCGAGTCGGTCATCCCCTCGGTTTATGCCCTCTACCGGGCGTTTAAATATAACCAGCCGTCGTCTGAGGATAGCGATCTGGTCATTGCGATCGGTGCGCGTTCAACCCATCTGCTCTTTCTCGAAAAAGGGCGTTACCTCTCCCGTACGATCCCGCTGGCCGGCAACAGCATCACACAGGCGATTGCGGATGAGATCAAGCAGGACTTCGCCCATGCCGAAGTGCTCAAGGTGCAGGTGCTGGGCGGGCGCAGCGAGTTGGCCGAAAGTTCACCGGCCCGCAAGGCCGTCATCGGAGCCGCGCAGACTTTTGTTAACCAACTGCATGCCGAAATCACCCGCTCCCTGCTGAGTTTCCGCCGTCAAAGTGGGGCCGAGCTGCCGGCCCGGGTCCATGTTACCGGCGGTGGGTCCCTGATCCCCAATCTCCCCGAGACATTGACGGAAAAGCTCAAGCTGCCGGTCGGGCGTTTCGATCCGCTCAAAAACGTAGATTTGGGTGCAGGAGCCTCCGAGGCCCGCGAGCGTTCGGCCGTGCTGGCCGATCTCGTGGGGGCCGCCATCATCCGCTCAGAGAAAAAACCGGTGTTGAATTTGCTGCCTCCTTCGCTCGTGTCCGCGGCGGCTTTTGCGCGGCAGCAGCCCTTCTATGTGCTGGCGGCGGCCGCATTGGTTGTGGCCTTGGCCATTCCCGCGGTGACTTTTTACCAGACCACGCAGGAAGCGAAGCAAAAGCTTGATGAGATGAATGTCGACCTGAAGGGCATGGAGAAATTTCAGAGCAACATTGACGCCAATAATAAGAAGCTGCAGGCCGCCGCTGATCAAATCGCCAGCATTCGTGATCTCGGCGCCAGCATGGCCAATTGGATCAACTTGTTTACCGACCTGCAAGACCGTCTGACCAAGGCCGGTGATGTCTGGCTGGACGACCTGAAGGTAGTGCGCATTGATCCTGCCGAAGCCGGGGCGACCGCTTCGGCCCCGGCGGCTTCCGGCGCCGAGGGCTCCGCTCAAGCGGCCGCCGCGGCGACGTTGCAACTCGAAATCAGGGGACGTTTGCTTGACCGGGCGCATCCGCTGGAGGAAGTCCCCCCAGGCGCCAACACGCGTATTCGCGACCTGCTCAACTCAATTGCCCAGTCCCCCTTCATTCAGTCCAAGAAAAAAGAACGGTTTGATGTCACCCAGCGTGGCGTTCTGAAGTTTGAGTTCAGCTTGGAAGTTAACCCCAAGAAACCTCTTTAAACGCCCTTTTCCATGGCCCGCTTCAAGTCACATCCGTTTTTTTCCTCTTTATTGGCAATCTGTGGCCTCGCCGTGCTGGCCGAGGTTTATTTGCTGGTACCCTTGGACCTGCCTTTCAATCTCACCCATGGGCGGAGCGAAGCATTGAAGGAACTCGCCGGCGCTCACGCAAATTTTTCAAAACTGCAGCGGCAGGAGGTTACGCCCACCTTGGAAAACCAAAAGGCGGTTGAGCTTGACCGTGAGCAGGCCGAGAAAGCCTTGGCCAGCACACGCAATTATATCAAAGGAACTGGCGGGCTGGCCGAAAAGATATTTGCCGAGCCGGTGCCAGCTGATGCGGTCGACGCCTATTTTAAAATCAAGCTGTTTCAGAAAAATCAGTTGGAAAAATTCAAGGAAGCCGTGATCACTTCTGAAACCGACGAAGCAGCCGATGCGGCAACTGACGATGACTCGGACGTGGCAAGTCTGCAAAAGCCTGAAAAGCTAAAGTTTAAAGACACGGATACGTTTGGCTTTGGTGCCTACAACCAGACCGGTCCGACCGACCCCGAAATTATCCGGCAGGTTTTCCGGCAAACCCAACTGGCGGATTATTTGCTAAGCGCGTTGCTGGCGGCCAAACCCTTGGAATTTGTCTCATTGCAACGGGAAGCTCCCGTAACCAAGGCGGTGCGCGCCGAGCAGGACAAAATCATTCAGGAAGCCAAGTCCAAAGGAGAAATTCCCCCGATGCTGGAGCCTTCCTCCAGCACGACGCCGGAGGAATCTGCGGATTATTTCCCCATTGATCCTTTGGTCAGCTCGCGTGTTCCCGGTGCGATTGATACGTCTGCCTTTCAGCTCACCTTTATCGGCCGGACCAAAGTTTTGCGTGAGCTTTTGAACAAATTGGCGGCTCGTGAAATTCCGTTCAAGGTGCAACGGGTTGAAGTTGCGGAGGATCAGCCGACGCCACCCCCTCCCTTGAAACCGCAATACGACGAAGACGGCAATCTGATGGTGCTGGGACCTGCCGATCAGCCGAAGACGGTGGCGGCGGCGCTTTATTCCAAGTTCACCGTCATGGTAGAATACGTTGAGCTCGTCTCCCCGTCATCCGATTCCAACGCCTCAAAATAACATGGCCGCAAAATTTTTGGATAAAATCCTTTTTGTTCTCTCCGTCGTCCTGGCAGGCGGTGCCTTCTGGCTGGCTGCCCACCAGCAGGAACAAGCCCGGGAGGTGCTCGATCTGCGCAAGCAAGCCACGAAGTTCTCGGCCTATGTGCCGAAGGATGTCAAAGTGGTCACGGATCCGGCTCAAGTATGGGTGGAGCCCAAAGATCAGAGTTCCGGCCCAACTTGGATATATGAAATTTTTACCTCCCCGTATCTCCGGATTTTTCACGATGAAATTACGGCGTCTCCACCCATTCCGACTAGGCCGGAAGCGCCTTTTGGGCTGGTCTACGAAGGAATCAAGCCGGATTTATTTCGGCTTCAGCTGGTGGGTGTGCAGGGACAGGATGTGATTTTTTGGAATGTCAGGGATAACAAGGTAGTTTTTGCCCGCGGCAGCATGAAGCTCCCTGATTTGGACGTTGATATCCTTAACATCCAAATGAAGCAGGTGGAGATCGGCTCAGAGATCGAAGGAGGCGGGCGGCGAGCAACGGTCGTTGTTCCCCATGCAACCTTGCTCGACACCAAGACCAACACCAGACTTGAGGTCAGTCTGCAAGAGAAGGCGATGAGCGGCGAGCCCTTCGCCGTGCTGAAATCTAACCCCGGTAGGAAGAAGGATCAGAAGATCACCATTCTTCCACCGATGAAAGCGGGGGCCACGTTTGAGGAGAATGGGGTGACCTATCATGTGGACAGTGTAAGCGGCGAGCCAACTCCCTCCATTGTCGTCACCAAAATGGTTCCTGGTGGCAATATCACGAAAACACTTGCCCCCAAGCCAAAAGCTTTGCCGTCTCCAGACAAAGCCAGACCGGTGACGGCAGACAAACCCAAGTAATTTTTATCTGCTCACCTGCGTTCAGTCATTTTATTTCTCACCGTTCCCTATTGATTTTGTCCTTCGTTTAATCAAAAATTCATTCTGCGATTGCCCTTCAATCCATCTCCGTCCAATCCCTCACCCCCTTCCATCTTTAAATTTTTCCTAATGAAAAAGCTCACGCTCCCCCAAACGCTTCCCCTGCTCCCGGTTCTTCCGGCCCTGCTGTTGCTTGCAGCCCTGCCTGCCGGGCTGTCGGCTGCCACATCGTCGCGGCCAGCTCCCAGCGCCAGCAAGACCGACAAGCTCGGCGAGGCGCTTGCAGCCCGTGAGAAGGGTGACCTGCTTGGCGCCAAGAAACTGTTCGAAGAGCTGCTTACCGCCACCCCTGGCAATGCCGACCTTCAGCGTTATCTGGCCGAAGTGAATGCGAAAATCGCAAATACGCCCGCGCTGGTGGCCAAGGCCAAGGAAGCCGATGAAAAAGCAGCCAAGGCTGCGGCCGATAAGGCGGCCAAGGAAAAGCATGAGGCCGAAGTTGCCGAGCAAAAGCGGCTTAACTCCATTGCCAGTACCGCCATGACTGAGGCCAAAGCCAAGACGGTTGGAGGTGATTTTGCCGGTGCCGCCGTTGTTTTGAATGCGGCCGTCACCAAATTGGGTTCAGCACCAGAAGCCAAAGAGCTCGTGGCGAGCCTGCAGGCTGAGAAGGCAGATTTGCCTGTTCAGGAAATCGAGTATTTGCTAAAAACCGATGACCTTATAAAGGCGAAGGCAAACTTTGCCGCCTTCCGCAATGCGAATCCCGGCAGCTCCAAAATTGCGATGCTGATCGCCGACATTGATTATGCCGAGCTGCATCCCCCGCTTCCAGCTTTCAGGGATGCCAGCGCAAGCTATCTTATTGGGGCCAAGGAAGTTGCCAGAAAGGTCGCCCAAGGTCGCGCTCAATACAATGGCGGAGATTACGAAGGGGCCAAGCAAACTTTCGATGAGGTCATTGGCAAGGACGGCCTGAATAAGGAAGCACATTATTTCCGTCAGCAAATTGATCAAAAATTGCAGGTGACGGCACGTGAAGCCCGTGAAACCACCGCGAGTGACATGCTGCTCGCCGTGTCCAGAGGCTGGGAGTTGCCCAGTGTCTTGGTTGATAAAGTAGAGACACCCATTACGTCACGTGATGATAATAAAGAAATGAAGGCAAAACTGGAATCCATTAAGATCCCCAATTTCAGGGTGAATGATCCGAATGTGAAATCACTGGAAGCATTGCTTCAGCAAACTGTTTTTGACAATGACACGGCTCCCGCAGCCACCAGAGGCATTAATATCATCGTAAAAGAAGATCCCAAGAAACCAATTAATTCATTCAATCTGACGCTGTCGAGGGAGGTCACGGCGACAGATTTCCTCGGCTATATTGCTGAAAAAATGCATTACGAAGTGGTGGTGAATCCTAAGGATGTCGTGCTCCAGCCGATAGAGTCCGGAGTGGGTGCCCAGGGCATGGAGTCACAATATATTGCAATCAGCCAGCCGACTTTGGTTCGCATCAAACAATCTGGAGCATCCGTTGGTGCTGCACCTGCAGAAGGCAGCGATCCTCTTAGTGCCTCGCCAGCTGCATCGGGCGAAGCGGGCGCAATCCAAGGGTTCCTCCAAAGCGCCGGTGTAGGCTTTCCAACAGGAAGTGGGATTACGTTTGACGGTCAGGGCATCATTATGACCAACAGTATCAAAAACATTGACCGTACGCGCAATCTTCTTGGCCGGTACAATAATGTCAAACAAGTCAGCATCGAGGCCAAGTTTCTCGAGGTGACTCTGGGCGACTTAAATGAAATGGGCATCAACTGGAATATGCGGCGTAACAACGGCCGGGCCAGCGTCAACACTCCCTATCGCAGTCTGAACAGCACCTTTGCAACGGCGGCGGGAACATCCAACGAAGGCGTTCTCGTAGCCGCCGCAAGCACCGATGCGGCTGGCGTTCCGGTTGGCCCGCCGATCACGCTGCCGATCATCAACAATCCTCCGACGTTTCCCGGCGTTGGCGACTTGGGCGGTGAAGTGGGCACTGGGATCGGTAACAATCTTTTGGAGCTGTCGCATGTCATCGGCAGTTTTGATATCACCGCCGTGATACGCGCGCTGGAGCGTAAGACGGGCACGGAATTGCTCAGCTCACCTTCAGTCACCGTGTTAAGCGGCAATCAGGCGAGCATCGCCATCGCACAGGAATTGCGCTATCCCCGTACCTACAGCGACGCCCGTGTTCAAACTGGCGGCGGCGGCGGTGGTGGCGGTGGTGGTGGTGGTGGTGGTGGTGGCTCGGTCGCCATTGCTTCCGGTACCCCCCAGGAATTTGAAACACGGCGCATTGGCGTGGAGATGAAGGTCACCCCCGTGGTGGAGGAAGATGACTATAACATCAGCTTGGATCTTGCTCCAATCGTAACCGAATTTGAGGGCTTTGTTGAATACGGCGGCCCCAATGTCGCGGCTGTCCAAGGCTCAACGCTCAACGCCCCCTCGGGCTTCTTCCAACCCGTATTCTCCATCCGTGAAATTGTCACCAAGGTCGAGATTTGGGATGGTGCCACGCTCGTGATGGGCGGACTTACGCGTGAGCAAGTCCGGAAGATCAATGACCGGACGCCCTTGTTGGGTGACATTCCTTTCATTGGCCGCCTGTTCCAATCCAAGGGTGAGGCTTCGGAAAAGCGCAACCTGATCATTTTTGTTACGGCGAACTTGATGGGTCAGGGTGGTGCGCTGAAACGGCAAAACCTGCCCAACGTCAAGGCTGATTCACGTTTTGAGGCTCCCAATGTGGCCACACCCAACGGTTCTGAGTCGCGGCGTGCTTCGTCTGCTGGTAGCAAATAACCATCGCTTTGGCCTTTCAGGCATTTCTGCCGCCACCCTTTTCGGGTGGCGGCTTTTTTTTTCAAAAAAGGCCGACTGCGTCCGCATGGGATATTGTAAATATCAGTTGCGTCGAATGGCCGGAGTCGGCAACACGATCGGAATATGGAAAACATCCCCTATCTTGGGCAGAAGCTGGCACGCTGGCATGTGGGACAATCCACCTTTGTAGCCGTGCCGGAACGTGGTGCCCGGCTGATGCACTGGAGTGTGGCGCTGGGCGACGGCTCCGTGCGCGACGTGATCTACTGGCCCGAGATGGATGCGCTGGACGACGTGACCAAGGTGCGCGGGGGCAACCCGATCCTTTTTCCGTTTAACGGACGCTCTTTCGACCAGGGTGAAATTCATTTTTGGCGGGGGGCCGACGGGGTGCGACGTCCCATGCCAATGCACGGGCTCGCGCGGCAGGGCTTGTTCCGGGTCGCGCACGCCAACGAGCGCGGATTCACGGCGGTGTTTATGCCTGGCGAGGAGGCGCGCGTGGCCTACCCCTTCGACTACGAGTTCAGCGTCACCTATCGGTTCGCTTCACTGGGCCTGACTTGCGAGCTCAAGCTGGTCAATCTGGGGCGTGTGCCCCTGCCCTGGAGCGCCGGTCATCATTTCTATTTCACTCTGCCTTGGAGCGCGGGTACAACTCGGGATAACTATCTCATCCGTTTGCCAGCGACGCGGCGGTTACGGCAGGATGCTGCCGGCGGGCTCATCCCGGGCCCGGTGTTGCAGCAGGAGGAGAGCCTGGCCAACCCGGTGCTCATTGACACGCTGCACACCGGCTTGCGGGGCAACGAGACCGTCTTCGGAGTAAAGGGCCGGCCGGGTGACATCGTCGTGCGGCACGGGGCAGAACCGGTGCCGCCGGCGGATGCGACATTTGTGACGTGGACGCTGGCGGCCGATTCGCCCTTCTACTGTGTCGAGCCATGGATGGGGCCTCCCAATGCCGCTGGCCACAAGACCGGGCTGCACTGGATTCCGCCCGGAGGACAGGAGAGCTTCCATGTCGAGGTTGCCGTGCGTTAAACCGCAATGCGCGGATTGCTTTTGGCCCAACCGTGTTTTGGGTAGAGCCATTCACCATGCCCAGCACCTCCCCTATTTTGGCCTTTTTCGATCTCGGCTCCGGCGAGATGATGCTGATCATGCTGGTGATTTTGATTTTTTTCGGCGGAGATAAATTGCCCGGTTTTGCGCGCGGCCTCGGCAAGGCCATCCGTGAGTTCAAAAAAGCCTCCTCGGGGGTTGAAGAGGAAATCCGCCGCGCGATGGCCGAGCCGCCTCCGCCTCCGCGACCGCCGGTCGTTTCGTCCATTGGGCTTCCGCCTGCCGTCGGTGCCGGCGAAATCGTCCCGGATGTCGCCCAGGCTCCCTCAATTGAGGGGGCGGATTCCGCCCAGACCAGCGAGGGTGAAAATGACAAGGCTTCTTTGGTTGCACCCGCTGCTCCGGCACAGACTGCGCCGGCTGCCGCAACGCTTCCGCCGGCCAGTACGGGCAGTTTACCGCAGCAGCCAGAAAATTGATGCCCCGCTCGGTCGGATCCGGACACAAGGCTGGAGGGTTGTCAGCTGTCTACTTGACCTGAGAGGGCAGGGCGGTCACTTGATTGCCATCATGGATCTGCCTGACGACGAAATATCATTGCTCAAGGATCTCGTAAAAGCCTCCCGCCAGCGGCCGCATCTTGTCACTTGGAAGGACCGTGACGGCAGCAATCGTCATACCGCGCTAAGCCCGATTGAAGTCATGCGCCTCAACCAAATCGCGCAGCGCCTCAAGGTGTCCAAGGCTGAGGTGCTGCGGCAGGCGGCACATGTCCCGGTGGGCAGGGTGCAGATGCCAGAAGGTGGAAAAGCCTGAAAGATTGTGAATTAACAAGAGCTGGGTGACTCAGAAAAAGCAGGGCTGAACTTTTGAATCCCGGATGGAGCATCCGGTCCCTGAGAGCCCTTTGGGCCGCGCTAATACTTCTCCGGGCCTGTCGTACAGCCGACCAGGGCGGGTGCCGGTGAATTCCATGGCCGGGCTCTGCCGCAGGCGGCAGCGGTGAACTGTTGACCAAAAACCTCGCTCGACAGCGGCGGTGCAGGCCGTCTTGCTCGCCACCGCCCGTCGTTCTTTTCACTGTTCCGGGCAGCGGGAAAGGCCGTGAGATTCGGCCACAGTTGCGCTGCGGTAACGCATCAGTCCAGACCTCCATCCCGCCTCGGCGGGAGCAGGGCCAGTCGGCGCAAGCCGGTGAAGGCGGGGGCGAGGCAGCGCGCTTCGCGCAAATCTGATTTGATTGCTCAAATTTCAGGTTCGCGCGGCGGCGTGTGAGACATGCGGAGTCCGAACATCCGTCCCGGGATCCTCACGCGTTGGGCGCGAAAATTTTTGCGCGCGCCCGCCGCGAAATCTTCATCGCAAAAAATGAAGCGTGAGAGCCACGCCCGTCTCCGGCCTCCGGAGAACGGTGTCTGCTCTTGCCGATCCAGGAGCGACACCACCTATGACCACTTCCTTGCTGTCCCGCATCGCGGGACATCTTTCGCCACGCTGCGCGTTTGCGCTCGGCCTAGTGCCGTTTTTGGCCGCCACCGGGCGTGCCCAGCCGGCACCGGCAGCACCGCCCACGGTCCTGCCTCCCGTCGTTGTCACCGCGACGCGGCTGCCGGCGGTTGCCGAGCAGACCGCCGCCGCGGTCACCATCATCACCCGCACCGAGCTGGAGCAGGCGCAACTTGGCGACGCGCTCTCAGCGCTCAAGACCGTGCCGGGCCTCAACATTGCCGATAATGGCATGCCCGGCCAGACCGCCGGCGTCTTCATGCGTGGCACGGAGTCGCGCCACACCGTCATCCTGCTCGACGGCCACCGGCTGCCGACGGGGTTGCAGCGTTACTTCGACCTTGGATTTTTCCCGCTGGCGAACATTGACCGCATCGAGGTCGTGCGCGGGCCGATCGGCTCGACGCAGGGCGGCGGTGCGATCGGCGGCGCGATCAATTTCATCACGCGACGCGACTTGCCCGACGGATTGGCGAGTGAAATCACCGGCGACTACGGCTCGTTTGCCACCGGCGGCGCCGGGCTGGGCGTGACGGCCGCGAAGGACGGCGTGTCGGCCAACGTGAGCGCCAGCTATTTCACAACCGACAACCGCCGGCCGAACAGTGAGTTCACCTCGGCGAGCACGCTCGACACATTCGGCTGGGAAATCTCCAAGCGCGCCCGGCTCGACCTGCTGGCCGGCTACCTGCACCGCGACGGCGGCACGCCCGGCAGCGGCACGCAGACAACAGCGGCCGACCTCGACGAGACGCTGGAGCAAAACCTCGGCTTTCTCTCGCCAAGCTTGACGTTGAACACCGGCGACGCGTGGACGCACTCGTTCAATTTTTCCTATGCGCGCCAGCGCAGCGTCGCCGACAAGTCGCAATTCAACGCCGACAACGATACGAGAGTCGAGACCCGCGGGCTGACGTATCAGGCCGAATTTCACCCGACCGCAACGGCGGCCTTCCAGGCGGGCGTGGAGCGCGACTGGCAGGAGATAAATTTCGTGCCGACCAACGGGAACACCGCACTGCCCTTCACCCGCAACGAGCGCGAGGACGCCGTATTCGCCGGCGCACAGGTGCAGCCGCTCGCCGGCCTGACCCTGCTGGCCTCGGCCCGGCGGGATCGTTACGAGGCGTTCTATGGCGCGGCCAACACCTGGCGCTACGGCATGAGCTACCGCGTCGGCACCACCGGCCTGGTGCTGCACGCGTCGGACGGCACCGCCTTTGCCACCCCGGAAATTCAAAATTTCGTGGACTTCGGATTCGGCTCGCTGGCAACGACGCTGCGGCCCGAGCGTTCGCGTGGACAGGAGATCGGCTTTACGCAGGAACTCGGGTCGGTCACTTTCGGCGCGACTGCTTTTCAGAGCAATACGCATGACCTGGCGCAGTTCGATACCCTCACTTTTACCGTGAAAAACATCGGTCTCGCCGAAATGAGCGGGGTCGAGAGCTTTGTCGAATATCGGTTCGGCGTTGCCGCCCTGTTACGGTTGAATTACACCTATCTCGATGCGCAGGACAAGGTCGGCAACCGGCCGCTCGCCCGACGCCCGCGCCACACCCTCAACGCCGAGGTGCGGGACCGGGTTTCGCCGGGCTGGACGCTCGGTGCCGGCATGCGGGGCGTATCCGATCGCGAGGACGGTTTTCCTCAGGCGCAGGTCGAGGACTATCTCGTGGCGCGTGTATTCACGGAGTATGAGGCCGGCAAAAATTTACGGCTGAAGCTGCGTGTGGAAAACCTGTTCAACGAGCAATATGCCGAGGTCGCCGGGTTCCCGGCGCTGCCCCGCGGCATCTACGGCAGCGTTGAATGGCGCTTCTGAACCGACCACGCTGCACCCCATGAAAATCCTGTCCCGCCTGCCCGCCAGCGTCCGCGTTGTCGCGCTGGCGCTGGGGTGCGCGGTCGCCGGGGCGGGCGCGGCGGAGGATGCGGTCGCGCCGGTGCGCGTCGTGTCACAGACAGTGGGGTCGGACGAATTGCTGCTTGCGCTCGCCGAGCCGGAGCAGATTGCCGCGCTCAGCCACATTGCGCGTGACCCGGCGTATTCGGTTGTGGCCGCCGAGGCAAAAAAGTTTCCGCAGATCACGCAGGGCGACGCCGAGACGATCCTGAAGTTTGCGCCCACCCTCGTGCTCGGTGCGGACTACAGCCGCACCGAGCTGCTGGCGCAGGTGCGGCGGGCGGGCGTGAAGGTGATTGTCTTCGACCGTTATAAGACGCTCGACGACGCCTTTGCCAACCTCCGTCTGCTCGGCCGTGAGCTCGGTCCGGCCGCCACCGCCCGGGCGGAGCGCATCATTGCGGACGGCCGCGCGCGGATGGCCGCGCTGGAAAAAAAGCTGCGCGGCTTGCCGCCTGTGCGCGTCATCGCGCCGTCCACCTATGGCGTGGTCGGCGGGGCGGACACGACCTTCCAGGATTTGTGCGACCATGCGGGCGCGACCAACCTCGCAGCCACGCTGGGCCGCCTGACCGGCCATGTGCCGCCGCCCGGCGAGCAGATGCTCACGTGGCCGGTGGACAGGCTGGTCGTGTCCGGCACGAGTGCGGTGGCGGCGCTCGCGCCGTTCCGCACACTGCCACCGTATCAGTTCATGGCGGCGGTGCGCGAGAGCCGCGCCGTGCTCATTGATGAAAGCATGCTCAGCTGCGTGTCACACCGGCGGATTGACGGCTACGAGCAGCTTGCGCGGGCGCTGCATCCGGAGGTGTTCAAGTGAGTGCGCCGCCCGCCGCCCTTTCGACGCGGGCCGTACGGGCCGCCTTGCCGGTGGCGGTCCTGCTGCTGGGCGCTCTGGTGCTGGTTTCGCTCGCGGTCGGTGGTTTCCCGCCCGCGCGCATCTGGGCCGGGCTGTGGCAGCACGACGAACTCGGCGCCAATGTCTTGTGGAATTTGCGCCTGCCACGCCTGCTCGTGGCGATGCTGGTGGGTGCGGCGCTCTCGGCGAGCGGACTGGTGATGCAGGCGTTTTTTCGCAACAATCTCGCCAGTCCCGACCTGCTCGGTGTGGCGAGCGGCGGCGCGGCGGGCGCGGTGATCGCCATCGGGGCAGGCTGGGCGTCAGCTTCGCTGCTGGTGCTGCCTGTCTGCGCAGTGCTCGGGTCGTTGATGGCAACGGGCGCGGTGCTCCTGCTCGCGCGGCGTGGCACGGGCACGGAGCGGCTGTTGCTCGCGGGGGTCGCGCTCAACGCCCTGCTTGGGGCCGTCACCAGCTACGTGCTGTCCAATTCCGCCATCAGTTACGAAGCCAACGCGCGGGTCATCTTCTGGCTGCTCGGCGGGCTGGAGGACCGCACATGGGAGCATGTTGAAATGATCGCACCCGTGCTGGTGGCGGCGGCGCTGCTATGGCCGCTGGGCCGGCCGATGGATTTGCTCAGCCTCGGTGCGGCGGAGGCGCAGAGCCTCGGCGTGGAGGTGCGCACGCTGCGCCGCCGGATGCTCGCGCTGGCGACGGTGATGACCGCGCTCACGACGGCGGTCGCGGGCTCGGTGGGCTTCGTCGGGCTGGTGGTGCCGCACCTGCTGCGGCTGCTCGTCGGTCCCGAGCACCGCCGGCTCGTGCCGCTCGCGCTGGTCGGCGGCGCGGTCTTCGTGCTCGGGTGCGATCTGCTCGCGCGCATCGCCGGCATCACGCATGTCGGGATTGTCACCTCGCTCGTGGGCGGGCCGTTTTTTCTCTGGCTGCTGCGCCGCCAACGATGAACGCCCTCGATCTCACCGCCGCCACCGTGCCGGACCGCCTCGCCGGCGTGAGCCTCGCGCTCGCGCCGGGCACGCTTGCGGGCCTCGTCGGCCCCAACGGCTCGGGCAAGTCCACGCTGCTGCAAGTTGCCGCCGGCGTGCTGTCCGGCGCGGGTGACGTGGCGTGGGGCGGGCGGCCGCTGGCCGCCATCCCGGCGCTTGAGCGCGGCCGGCTCGCGGCGTGGGTGCCGCAGGAGGCGCATTTTGAGTTTGGCTTCACGGTCGCGGCAGTCGTGGCGCAGGGCCGTTTCGCGCATGGCGACGACGGTCGCGGCGTGGCGGAGGCGCTGGCGCGCTTCGACCTCACGGCGCTGGCGGAACGGCCGGTCAACCGCCTTTCCGGCGGCGAGCGCCAGCGCGTGCTGCTCGCCCGCGCGTTGGCGACCGGCGCGCCGCTGCAGCTCTGGGACGAGCCGTTTGCCGCCCTCGACCCGCGTCACGCGCTCGAAGGGCTGAAGCTGGCCGGTGAGCTCGCGCGTGGCGGCCAGACTGTGCTGTTTTCTCTGCACGACCTGCGGGTCGCGCACTGCCTCGACGTCGTGATCGTGCTGCATGAAGGCGGGCTGTGCGCCGCCGGCCCGCCGGACGAGGTGCTTACGGCAGAACTGCTGCGCGATGTTTTTGGCGTGCGCGCACGCAACGCGCCGGGCTTGATCCTCGAACTGCCATGAGCCACCCCCGCCCGCCCGCCACCGAGGAGGAGCACCGCACCGCCATGCAGGCGTTGCAGGCCGGAATGGCCGAAAAAATTCGCGCCGCCCAGGAGAAACGCGGGCTCGTGATCGTCCACACCGGCGACGGCAAGGGCAAGAGCACGGCGGCCTTCGGGATGCTGGCGCGGATGCTCGCGCACGGACGGCGCTGCGCCGTCATCCAGTTCATCAAGAGCGGCCACGATGCCGCCGAGCGGTCGTTGCGCGGGCCGTTGCTGGCGTGGCACAGCGTGGGCGGTGGCTTCACCTGGGACACGCAGGACCGGGCCGGTGACATCGCGCGCTGCCGCACCGGCTGGGCGCTGGCCTGCGGGCATTTTCAAAATCCCGGGACGGACTTTGTGCTGCTGGACGAGCTCAACATCGTGCTCGCCCACGACTACCTGCCGAAGGACGAGGTGCTCACCGCATTGCGGGCGAAACGCCGCGAACAACACATCATCATCACCGGCCGGGGCGCACTGCCCGAACTGGTGGCACTGGCCGACCTCGTGACAGAAATGCGCGAATTAAAGCACCCGTTCAATACGGGGGTGAAAGCGCAGGCGGGCGTGGAATTCTGAGGCAGGCAATTCCTTTGAACGGTCTTGCCCAACCCTGTTTCGAGGGATCTTTTCCCGGGTCTCGGGCAGCTACCGGTCACGACCGAATTTCATGCGCAGAAAATCGTGCGTCCCGTCACCGCCGAATACGCCGGCTAATGCTGGGAAACGCATGAGATCCACATGGACCATACCGGGCCGGCTGCGTCCGCCGAAGCGCTGCACACAATCTGGGATGGCGGCATGACGCGCGCCGAAAGAACGCGCATGGGACGCGTTGGGGGCACCTGCTTGCATGGCTGCTTTGAGTCGCCGCAGTTGCGCGCGGGTGGCCGCCGCCGGCCTGGCCAATTACCGTCCGTATCCACAGTTTTGGAGCGAGCGACGGCAGGCCACCTACGCTGCGATGGCCGCCCTCATGGCTGAGTAAGTCAACCTCGACCGGGTGGGACGCTAACTCGGTCTGCAACGCACCTCAGGGAATATTTTGCCCTTTGGGGTGGAATTTCAACCCACGGCCAAAGCATCGCAGACAGCTGCTCAGCCGAGCCTGAGGGTCCTTGCGGGTATTGGCTTCGCCCCGAAATCAGGGCAGTCACCGAACGTGAGGGTCACTCCACGCTCAGGATCCGGAGCGGGTTGGGGTGGCCAGCGCGGTCAGGAGGAAGCGGGTCACCGGCGCGGAGACCGAGGAGCTGGCGGCCGAGGGGAGAGGTAGGTGTGAGCACGAGCACCGTCCGGCCTGAAAGCCCGACCTCGGTGCCGCCGGCGCGCGGGCCGAGGAAATAGCGGCTGATGGTGCCCGACGCGCCGGTGACGGTCACTAGTGCGCCGAGCGTCACTGGTCCGCCGGGCGGCATGTCGCGGAGGGCAAGCGCCTGAAACTCGGAGAGCGCGAGCGCAGCGTCCTCGGCGGCATGAGACTGGCCTTGGGCCAGATAGGAAGCCTCGAGGCCGCGCGTGTCGTATTTGTGCTCGGCCTTGTTCTCTGGGTCGGTCGCCTCGGCGTGCGTGGCGAGCGCAGCACGGGAGAGCCGCTCAGCCTCGGCGGCGAGCTGGGCCACGATGGCGGCGAGCAGCGCGCGTTTGTCCATCATTATATGACAAACTAGCGCACGATCCGACGCAAGACCCCCTCGGATCGGGCAGGGAGAACGCACTCACCCCACCTGCCTGCTTTCAACTGGAAAAAATACCAAACTGCCGGGTGACAGTGTACGACTCGGGCTCTTGGGTCTGCGTGTGGCCGGGTGGCGCGTGAATCTCGTGCGGCACGAGCCGGACGGGCGTACGGCGGAACTGCTGCGCGAAGTCTTTGCGTGTGCGCCCGCCAGCGAGGAGGACCAACATGTCGTCATCCCCGGCCGCGGCGCATTGCCCGAGGAGCCCTGCCTCCGGACGTACGAATCAATCTGACCTGCAATCTCTGGCCGGGAAAGGTTGACGGCGGACGAGGGATAGGTGAAGATGCAAATATGTTGCCCCACTGGCGCAGAGCCTTGGCCGGATGCTTGGTCGCCTTCGGCGCGGCCCTGCTGTTGGCGTTGGCGTGGCGGTGGGCAGAGCAGCCGGGGGGGGCGAACCGGGAACCCGGCCAAACGAGAGCAGCACTACGAGCGGGAAAGGACCTCGCGGACAGCGGGAATTTTGTCGGGGAAAATGAAAACGCGGTTGCGGCCGTCACAGCTGGCCCGGCCTGGGCGGACGCACAACGCGGCGAGGTGTGGCGCGTGGAGACGTTGGCGACGCGGCCGCCCATCACGCCGAAGTTTGCCGTACCGGCGGCAGCGGAGAATTTCCTGCGGGCGGCGCGGCTGGCGACTGATAATCGGGCCGGGTTGGCTGTGACAGCGGCATGGCGGCCGGGTGACAACGTACGGTTTGGGCTGTTCGACCAGAGCATCGTCGAGGGGCATGTCAACCTCGTCCGACAAGAGCCGGATGGGCGCACACTGGTCGGCGGCGCACTGGCCGGCGGCGGCAGTTTCAGCTTAGCTGTAAATGCGGTCGGACGCATGACGGGTGCGACTATCGTGCCGGCGGGGGGCGCGGTGGCCTATGTGGTCGAAACGGGCAAAGACGGCGCGGCCTACCTGCTTGAGAAAGAGCGCTCTTACGTCATCTGCGAACTGCCTCCGCCGCCCTCGCGTGCGGGCGGCACGGGGACTGGCGAAGCAATGTTGACGGTGGGTGGCGCGGGCAGCTTGGGCGTGGCAGCGATCACGGTGCCGGAACCTGATCTCGGGTTTGCGGCGGTGCTCTATCTCGACTTCGACGGTGAGACGGTGAACGACCCGGAGTGGAACAGCGGGGGGACCATCGTCGCCGCACCGGGCGGGCTGACGTCATCGCAGCAGGAGGAGGTGCGCCGCCGTGTGGCGGAGGACTTCCGCCCGTTTAAGATCAGTGTCACGACCAGCCGCGCGCGCTATGACGCCGCGCCACCGAATCAGCGGATGCGCTGCATGGTCACGGACATCGCCGCGAGCACCCCTGCCAACTGGTTCGACGCCGGCTCGGCAGGCGTGGCCTATCTGATGTCGTGGTCTGAGAGCGCGGTGGACGGAGTCTCGGCGGACATCCCCGCCTGGGTGTTCTCCGACCGCATCGGTTTTCAGACGGCGGACATCGCGTTTGCCATCTCGCACGAGGTCGGGCACACGCTTGGACTGTCACACGACGGACTGAAAAACTCCCTTGGCCAGAAGACAGACGAATATTACTCTGGCCGCGGCAGCGGTGCGACGAGCTGGGGGCCGATCATGGGCGCGCCCTACGGCCGCACGGTGTCGCAATGGAGCAATGGCGGCTACACCGATGGGACCAAGCAGGCCAGCAACCTGGAGGACGACCTCGCCATCATCGCCGACATCACAAATCACACCGGCTTTCGGGCCGCCGACGGGGCGGGCACGCGTACGCTGGCCAGCGCCCTCGCTGGGCCGGGTGCCACCACCGTCAGCCTGGCCGGCGTGATTGGGCGTACGGGCGAAACGGACATGTTTGTCTTTGCCACCGGCGGCAGTGTGTCGTTCGCGGTCGCCGACGATTACACCGGTACGAGCGAGGAACGGCTGCCCAACCTTGACGCGAAGCTCACCCTGTTCAACAGCGCGGGCACGACGGTGGCAACGGCCAACTCGACGACCTCGCTTTATCCCACGCTGACCGCGAGCGTGCCCGAAGGAATATATTTTCTTGGCGTCACGGGTGTCGGCCAGGGCACGGTGGCAAACGGATGGACGAGCTACGGCAGCGTTGGCCGCTATCGGCTCACCGGCAACTTTTCGCCGGCGACGGGGCTAGCGCCCGTCGTGCGCGGCCCCGCGGCGGTGACGGGCACGGTTGGCACGGCGTTCAGCGGATCGGTGCAAGCGGCGGCGAGCGGAGGGACGATCTTCACCGCCACCGGACTGCCGCCGGGGCTTGTATGCGAACCCACGACCGGTGCGATCACCGGCACGCCGACGGTTGCAGGCAGCTACGCCGTGGCACTGACGGCGACCAATGCCGTGGGCAGTGGCGGCGGCACGGTCCAAATTATGGTGCTGCCAACGACCCCGGCCGAGGCGGCGGACGCGCTGGTCGCGCTCGCGTTCACCAGCGGTGGCGACGCGCCTTGGCAGGTGGACGGCGTGACCGTGCACGATGGCATCGCTTCCGCGCGCAGCGGCACCATCATGAACAACGGCAAGGAAAGCTTTCTCCAGACCACGGTGACAGGGCCGGGCCGGCTCTCATTCTGGTGGAATGTTTCCTCGGAGGCCGATGCCACGGCGAACTACGACATCCTGCATTTCAGCATGGACGGAAACGAGCAGGCGCAGATCGCCGGCACGCCCGGCTGGGCGCAGCGCACACTTACGGTGCCGTCCGGTTCGCACACAATCAAGTGGACCTACACCAAAGATCCCTACGTGAGCGTGGGCGAGGACGCCGGCTGGGTGGACGGCATCGCGTTCACGCCCACGGCCCTCGCCGCCTGGGCGCCGTTGCAAGGGCTGGCGGGTGCGGCCACGGCCGCCACCGCCGACCCCGACGGCGACGGCCTGAACAACCTGCTCGAATACGCGCTCGGTCTCGACCCGCACTCGCCCGGTGTGCCGCCCGCCGGTGGCACTGACGGCGGCGGCACGGACGCGGGCGTGCCGGTCATCACGACCGTGGACGACGCCGGCACGACGCGGCTGGAGCTCGCCTTCATCCGCCCGCCGGACCGGGCCGACGTGATTTACACGATCGAGGTGTCGGGTGATCTTACGACCTGGACGCCCGGTCACGCCTACGGCACGGGCATCGTCAATGGCTCAGGCCTGCCCACGCAGGAGATGGAGCGGTCGTTGCTCGGCGACGGCAATGAGCGGATCCGCGTGCGCGATCTGGCGGGTAACGCTGCGACGAAACGCTTTATGCGCCTGCGGATTTCCCAGCCGTAGTGCCGGCATGGCAAAAGCGCAATTACCATGCCCCGGCGATGGTATGCCGGAAGGTTTGAAACCTGAATGCGGTGATTTCTGACTCATTCGCACGGGATGCACACAGCAGCGGAACAAAGATTTATTATTATATATAACTAATAAACAACTACTTAAAATAATATAGGGTATTATACCTATTTTAGTTGTTGACGGTGCCGATAAGTGGGCATTGGCTGATACTACAGCTCAAAAATTTATGAAAACCCCCCGCTCTTCCAGCCTCTTCCGCGCCGCCCTTGTGGTGTCGTCGTTGCTACTGACCGGTCTCTCCGCCCGCGCGGTCACGATCAGTGCGTTGCTGAATGTCTCCACGATCAATCCCTTTCACGGCGATAGCGTGTTTCCCTTTTCGGATGATGGTACCCCGCTGGGCTCGCTGGATTTCACAGGGCAGCCGGTGCTCAGCATGCCGGCGCTGCAAAGCATGAGTTTCAACCTCGCGTTGGGCGGGTTGGACACCGGCCCCGGCAACTTTGATGTCAACAATATCACGCTGACGATCGCCGGCTTCAACACGGGCATCAAGCTGAACGGTTATACGAACAGCATTTTCTCGCAGAACCGTTCGTTCACCGGCAACGTGCTCAACGGAGCCTCCATCCTGGCCGCCATCCAAGCCACCCCCGGCGCGGTCTCCGTTGGTATGCTCGACAACACACCAGACGGCAGCAATGAGTATTTCACCTACGGCGGCAGCTTTGCGATGACGTTTAACTCCGAAGGCGTGCCCTTCACGCCGGCAGAGTCCATGGGCTTGCTGGTCATGGGTGCGGCCACGGTTTGGGTGCGGCTGCGCCGCCATAGGATTTCATCGCCGACGGCGGTCTGAGCATTCTGCTGGGATCGTCCGCCTTTCGGACCACCCTGTGCACCCGGTGGAAAATATTTCGGCGACTGCGGCGACGCGGTCGCCTTTTTTTTGGTGGCATCTGCCGGAGGGGGTGGTCGTCGCCGGTACCGTGGGCTGGGTCCTGCCGTTTGCCTGGGCCGTTCACCGGGTTACGCAGGAATCGTCCGAGGCTGCGCTGTGGGTGCTGATGGCGGGCTGGGCCGGCTGGGTGATGTGGAGTGACTGGCCGGCTGAGACTGCGCCCCGGCGTATGTGCGCCGCGCCCATTCTGATCATATGGAGTATGGCGGTTTGGCTGTGCTCCGGCCTGTGGCCGGAAGACTACTGGCTGGTGCGCGCATCGCTGCTGCTGGCGGTGCCAGCGCTCATCGTGGCGACGTGGGGCTGGCGCGGCCTGGGGGTGGGCTGGCGGGCATGGCTGATCCTGGCGCTGTGGGGGCTGGCGCCGCTGTCGGGCCGCTGGCTTGAGGGGCCGCGCCACGGCGAATGGCTGAGCGAAATCACCGCCGGCGCTGCGGCGTTCGGCCTGTGGCAGACGGGGACGGAGGTGAGCCATCATGGAATTTTCATCCAGACGGCGCAAGGTGCGGTGAGCGTGGGCCTGCCCTGCACGGCACAGCCGCTCGTGGCGATGCTGCTGCGACTGCTGCTGCCGGCGGCGCTGGCGCTGGGCCTGCCTTGGCGGCGCACACTAGCGCTGGCGGCGCTCACGCTGCCGGCCACGTTTCTGATCTCGGTCGTCCGTGTGATGCTGCTCGCGGAGATCGTGCAGGACAAAACCCGGTTTAACTACTGGCATGGCCCGGATGGGGGAGGCTGGTTCACCTTGGTCGCGGCTGCCGGTCTGGCTTTGGCACTGGTGGCATGGCTGCCCCGACCGGAGGCCGAGGTGCGGCGCGCAAGCACTGGCGCGCTACCGCGTTGGACCGTGGCCGCCCTCGCGATTGCGACCAGCTTGGGCATCGTCGTGAGCCTCTGGCGTGCACCGTCGGCCCACATCGGGACCATACAACTCGCCGCGCCGCCTGGGTCTGGCAGCTGGACGGTGCAGGAAGAGGCTGCCCGCTCGCCCGAGGCCTTGCAGGCTGACGCGCAAAAAACCTCCGTGCCCGACTGGGTCCGTTCCTTCACCTATACCTCGAAGGACGGCGCGGAGCTGCGTGTCAAAGCGGCGGCCATTCCCCGCTGGCTCGATGGCGACCCGGTCGCGATGGCCTACCGGTTGCGGTTGATTCCGTGGCCGGTCCCCGAGGCATGGCCGGAGATGAAATTGCCCGATGGCGGTGGCACAGGCCGCGCGGGCCAGCCCGAAGGCCGGGAGACATGGCTTGTCGCCGTGAGAGCGGACGGAGAGGCCGGTGGCACGGTAACCGACTGGCTCGCCAAGGTGAAGCAGCTGCCCGTTGACGGGGTGCACTGGCAGGCTTGGTGGCGTGGCACGGCCCCTTTGCGTGACAAGCGGGGCATGTGGTTGATGATCGAGTGGCTCGGGCCAGACCGGCCCGATTCAAAATGGATGGCAGAAATAGTGTCGCTTTGGCAGCGTGAAGGTGCCAAGCTCTGGTGAACGCCCGTCCCCGTGCCCAAATCCGATTCTCCTTTTCCAGCTTCGGTGCAGCAGTCTGCCGTTGTGCGGTCATCGCGCCTGAGCGAGATGCTGCAGGCTTCGCTCCCGCGCTTGGTGGGCTTCGGATTGTTTGCGCTGTTCGGCCTCGATTTGGTGCAGACCGGCCTGCAGTATCACTACGCTCCGCTCGACGCACAGTCGGACGCGCAGCTTGCGGCACAGTTCATCGAAAAATCCGGCGTGCTGCTGCTGGCTTACGTGCTGGTGTTTTTCGACACGCGCACCCTGCCCAGCCGGGCCAGTCGCGCGGCCATGAAGCTGCTGTCGTGGGCGGCGCTGCTAGCGGTGGCGGGCTACCTTGTGCTCACCGCGATGTCGGTCGCCTCCAGCGTGCATCTTTATCGCAACAACAGCGCTAGCCTGCGGAACCAATACAATCAGGGGGTCTTTGCCTTGGAGCAGGCCGAGAAAAAGCTGCCGACGCTCAGCCCGCAGCAGGCGGCGGCCATCTTGGTGCAGGTCGCCCCGGATCTGCGTCCTCGCCTCGTGTCGTTTTCGGCACAGAATGTCACGGCTGAACTTGCGCGGCAGATTCCGTTGCGGCGGAAGGAAATCGAGTCCCAGTTGGAGCAGAACCTGGCGACGCTCAAGCGCGACCAGATGATCTTCGGCGCCAAGTATCTGCTCGGCGGCCTCATGGTCGCCCTGATCCTGCTGCTGGTGTTTGAAAACACCCGGTTTGCGCGACTGGAGCAAATTTTTGCCAAAGCGGGCGGGCCCAACCTGAAGCTCGAGGACCAAGTCGTCCACAGCGTCGGCCAAGCCTACAAGTCCATGGAGCGGATCGGCAATCTGATCCTGCCCGACCTGCCCAGTTTCAGCTGGTATCGCAACCTGCGCCGCAAATTCCGCCGGAACAAAAAATGAGGCTGGCGCGGTCCGACCGGGAGTGCGGCTAGCCCTGGGCGTGCGCCTCCGATGACAGCAAAAGGCCGCGCCGAATTCCGGCGCGGCCCGGTTCATCCGCCTGGCCGGGGATTCACTTTACGGCGGCGGCGTAGTTCGCCTCGGCAGCATCCCAGTCCACGACGTTCCAGAAGGCGGTGATGTAGTCGGGCCGGCGGTTCTGGTAGTTCAGGTAATACGCATGCTCCCAGACGTCTAGGGCGAGGACGGGTTTGCCCTCAATGCCGGCGACCGCCTTGCCCATGAGCGGGCTGTCCTGGTTGGCGGTCGAGCCGACCGCGAGCTTCTTGTCCGCGCCCACGACGAGCCACGCCCAGCCGGAGCCGAAACGTGTCGCGCCGGCCTTGGCAAAGTCTTCCTTGAACTTGGCGAATCCGCCGAGCTGCGCGTCTATCGCCGCCGCGAGCGTCCCTTTGGGGGCACCGCCCTTGCCAGGGCCGATAATTTTCCAAAAAAACGAATGGTTGCTGTGGCCGCCGGCATTGTTGCGGACGCCGCCGCGGACGGCGTCGGGGACCTTCGAGAGATCGGCGATGAGCGCATTGACCTCGAGCGCAGCGAGGGCGGGCGTGTCCTTGAGGAGATTGTTGGCGTTGGTGATGTAGGCCTGATGGTGCTTGCCGTGGTGGATTTCCATCGTGCGGGCGTCAATGTGCGGCTCGAGGGCGTTGGCGGCGTAGGGGAGGGCGGGCAGTTCGTAAGGCATGGGAGGACGGTTGGGTTGAGGTTGAAAAGGGAGGGCCCCAACGTGCGACGGATGCGCCGGGGCGTCAACTGCGGTTTGAAGTTTGCCGCATCGAGGATCATTCGGACAGACTTCCTGCGGCCCCCCAACCGGCGGAGAAGCGCAGCGACCCGGGAGAGCAGGGGCAGGGGACTATGGCCAGCCGTTGGATGATCCCAGGATCACATCCGCTTCATTCCTCTTCGCGACGCTTCGCGCGGAAAAATTCCTGGATCAGCGCCCGGCACTCGGGCTCCAGCACGCCGCCGGCGGTCAGCGCGACGTGATGGTTGATGCGCGGGAGGTCGTTGAGGTTGGTCGCGCCGCCGAGGCAGCCCATCTTGGGGTCGGGCACAGCGTAGCAGACGCGTTTGACGCGCGCCATCAGCAGCGCACCGGAGCACATGGGGCAGGGCTCCTTGGTGACAAAGACCGTCGCGCCGGCGAGCCGCCAGTCGCCGAGTTTCGCGGCGGCCTGCGTGAGGGCGAGCATCTCGGCGTGGGCGGTCGGGTCGCGCGTGGTCTCGACGGTGTTGTGCGCCGCGCCAATGATCTCGCCGCCCAGCTCGATCACGCAGCCCACGGGCGTTTCGTCTGCGCGCCACGCGTCCACAGCCTGATTATAGGCGAGGCTCATGAAAAACGCGTCCTCGCGTGCGAGCTGCGAAGGGTGGCGTTTCTCGAACGGGCAGGGCGGGAGAGTTGGCATGGAGCGCGGAGCGGGGCGGCGGTGGCGAGGAAAGCCCTTGACTTACCCGGCGGGTTGCCGCCTTACAAGGTGCTTTCAACCACGTACCACGCATGATTTCTGCCCGCCTTCCCGGCCCCTCCTGATATGCCCGACGAAAAAGTGATCGAAGTCGAAGGCAAGATCGTCGCCGTGCTTCCCGGCACGATGTTCAAGGTCCAGCTGAACAACGCCACGCAGCACATCGTGCTCGCGCACATTTCCGGCAAGCTGCGGAAAAATTTCATCAAGATCGCCAACGGCGACAACGTGAAGATGGAGATGAGCCCCTACGACTTGGAGAAGGGTCGCATCACCTACCGCATGCGTGACGCCGCTCCGCCGCCCCCCGGCCACCGCCGGCGGCGGTATTGAGGCGGGAGTTTCGTTGTTGGCAGTCCGCCGCTTGACGGCCACAGTACTGAATGATGCGAGGCGCGCTGAGATATTGCGCTCCGTCATACTGGGCCGTTGCCTCGCCGCGTGACTGCATCCGTCCAAACTTCTGCGCCCGCCGCCGCGCCAGCGCTGCCGGCCGCGCTGGACGACGCCATCACGGACTTCGGCAACGCCCTCACTCTTGAGCGCGGACGCTCACCGCGCACGCTTGAGGCTTACGAGAATGACCTGCGCCAGTGCGCACGTTTTCTCGCCGCGCGCCGTGTTCGCGCCTGGGCCGCTGTCACGCCCGCGCAGGCTGCCGCCTGGCTCGCGTCGCTTGGCCGTCTCGCGCCGTCGAGCGCGGCGCGCAAGCTCTCCGCGCTGCGGATGTTCGCGCGCCACCTGGTGTCGGCGCGCGTCCTTGCAAACGACTTTACCGCACTGCTCACGGGTCCGAAGCACCGCCGGAAACTCCCGGTCACGCTCACTGCCGCCGAGGTCGGGCGCATCCTCGCCGCGCCGGTGGGCGGCGTTGCGCCGGCCCTGCGCGACCGTGCGATTCTCGAGCTTTTTTATTCGAGCGGACTGCGTGTGTCCGAGCTGGCGGGGCTGACGTTGCAGCAGGTGGATTTGGAGAATGGCTTTGTGCGCGTATTTGGCAAAGGGGCGAAGGAGCGCATCGTGCCGCTCGGCGGCGCGGCCCGCGCGGCGCTGGCGACGTGGCTGGCCTCGGGCCGGCCGGCATTCGTGAAGCCGAGGAAAACCGCCAGCCAGTTTTTTCTCAGCCGGCGCGGCGCGGCGATTTCGCGGCAGATGCTCTGGGTGCTGGTGAAAAACCATGCCCGGCGCGCCGGGGTGGCCAAATCCGTCAAGCCGCATCTGTTGCGCCACTCGTTTGCCACGCATCTGCTCGGCGGCGGGGCCGACCTGCGTGCGATCCAGGAAATGCTCGGGCACGCCAGCATCTCGACAACGCAAATCTACACGGCGGTCGAGGGGACGCGGCTCGTCGAGCACCACGCGAAGTTCCACCCGCGCAACCGGGAAAAGTGATCCGCAGCCAGCAACTTTGGCCGGAAGTTCAGCTTGCGGCCCAATGCCTAACCCCGGGCCTTCCGTCTGTTTGAAGCTTGCACTTGTGCCCACCCCAATCACTCCCTCCGGATCAACCCATAACCCGCTCAGTCTCTCCTCGCAGATGGTCCAGAAACGTGGGTAGCGTCGGTGGAAGGTTCGGGTAAAAGAACCGGCCGGCGTTCAGCGCAGCCCGATAATCCCGGCGAGACCGCCCTGATAAAATCCCAGCAGCACCGAGGCTGCTGCCAGCAGCGTAAGCACGAGGCCGGGGATCAGGCCGACCGGAGTGCGTGCAGGCTGGCGGGTCGCGCCCGGATCGTTCGGCTCCTCGAAAAACGCTTCGCGGATCCAGCTGAAGTAATAGTAAATCGAAAGCACCACCCCCACGACCGCCACCGCGAGCAGCCAGTAGAGCCGCGCCTTGAAGGCCACGATGAAGACGAGCAGCTTTCCCATGAACCCTGCCAAAGGCGGGATGCCGGCCAGCGAACCCAGGCCGATGGCGAGCACGACAGCGAGAAACGGGTGTGTCCTGCCCAGCCCCGCGTAGTGCTCGCGCCGCTGGTCGGCGTCATCCTCGCCCGCCAGGTGCGTCATGACGCCAAACACCGCGAACGATGCCAGCAGGTAGCCAAACAGGTAGAAAATCACGGCGCCTTGGGCGAGCACCTGGCCGTGGAGGGTCGCGATCACGCCCAGCAGCAGGTAGCCGGCGTGCGAAACGCCAGACAGGCCGATGAGGCGCTTGACATTGCCCTGCGAGAGCGCGGCGAGGTTGCCAAACAGGATGGTCGCCGCCGCCATCACGCCGAGCACGGACGTGACCAGCGGCGCATAGGCTGAAAAAACCTGCGCGAGCGTCAGCAGCACCGCAAAGCCGGCGGCCTTCGAGCCGACGGCGAGAAACGCCGTCACGGGCGTGGGCGCGCCCTGGTACACATCGGGCACCCAGATCTGGAACGGCACCGCGCCGATCTTGAACGCCACGCCCGCGAGCACGAGCACGATGCCGGCCGCGGCGAGAAAATTATCGGGATTTTGCGCCAGAAAATTCTGGAGCGCCCCAAAGTTCATCGCGCTGTCCGACGTGCCCTTCAGCCCGTTCAGGCCGCCGACGCCATAGAGCAGCACGATCCCGAAGAGCAGCAGCCCCGAGCTGAGCGCGCCGGTGATGAGGTATTTCAGTCCGGCTTCAAGCGAGAGCGGGTTGGTGCGCGTATAGCTCACGAGAATGTAGAAGCCCACCGTCACGGTCTCCAGCGCCACAAAGAGCATCACGAAGTGGTTGCTCTGCACGAGCAGCATCATCGCCGCCGTGACGACGGAGACGATGGCGAAAAACTCGGTCTTGGGCATCCGCTGCTTCGCCAGCGCGACGGCGCCCAGCACGCTGACCAGCACCGCCGTGATCAGAAAAAACACCCGGAACATCTCGCCAATCCGGTCGTGCTGGATCAGCCCGCCGAAGGTCTTCATGGCCGGTCCGTCGGCCGCGTGGTGAAACCCCGCCAGCACGGCGATCAGCAGGCCGCCCTGGCCGAGAATGGCCGCGAACGGGATGACCCCATGCTCCTTCTTGGGGAGCAGCATTTCCAGCCCGAGCAACGCCAGCCCTAGACAGCCGAGAAAAATCTCGGGGGCGATGGATCGCCAGTCGTTGGTGGCGGCGAGTGTTTGGAGGAGGGTGATCGGCATCGGGACGGAAAATCAGGGGCGCGCGGCGGGCGCGGGCACGGCCGCCACGGCGGCGGCCGCAGGGTAGAGGGTGGTGACGGCGGCGTTGAGCGGACCGGAAATCGCGCGCGGCCAGAACCCGATGAACAGCAGCGCGGCCAGCAGCAGGAGCGCGGGGATTTTTTCGGCCCAGCGCAGGTCGGCCGGCGGGTGGGCAGCCGCGACGGTGGCGAACGCCCCGGTGGGCGAACCGAAGAAAACCTTGGCCGCCGCGCGCAGGCCGTAGATGGCCGAAATGACCACCCCGGCGACCGCCAGCGCGGTCAGCAACGGGGAGAATTTCCACGCCGCCACGAAGATGACCAGCTCGCCCCAGAAATTGGCAAAACCCGGCAGGCCGATGCTGGCAAACGTCGCCGCCACGAAGAACGCCGCGAGCACCGGGGTCTTCTGTGCGAGGCCGCCCATCGCATCGAGGTCAAACGTCCGCGTGCGGTGCCAGATGCTGGTCGAGAGCAGGAACAGGAGCGCGACCGAGAGGCCGTGCGCGACCATCAGCAGCACCGCTCCGCCCGCCGCCGCCTGCCCGGCGCCGGACGCCGGGGCGGCCGCCACGCACGCGACGCCGAGGAACGCATAGCCCATGTGCATGACCGAGCTGAAGCCGACCAGTTGCTTGAGGTCGCGCTGCGCCATGGCGACGAAGCCGATCACGAGCACATTGCCCGCGACCGCGAGCCACGCCAGCGGCAGCGCCCACTCCGCCGCCCCGAGCGGCAGCAGCGGCAGCGCGACCTGCAGCAGGCCGTAAAGGCCGAATTTTTTCAGCACGCCCGCGTGCAACATCGCCGCCGAGCTGGGCGCGGCGGCATAGCCGAGCGGCGCCCATGTGTGCAGCGGCCACAGCGAGACCAGGGTGCCGAGCCCGAACAGCAGCAGCCCGAAGATGCGGTGCTGCCACGCACCGTCGAGCGGCTTCGCCGCCAGCGTCTCCCGCAGCGCGATCAGGTCGAAGCTGTTCGCCCCGCTCTTGGCGTAGAGCGCGATCAGGCCGAGCAGCGACAGCATCGCGCCGAGCGTGAGGTAGATGGTCATCTTCATCGCGGCGTAATGGCGGTCGCGCCCGCCCCACATGCCGACCATGATGAACGTCGGGATGAGCGCCAGCTCGTGGAAGAAGTAGAAGAAAAAGACATCCACGCTCGCAAACACCCCCATCAGCCCTGCGTGCATCACCAGCAGCAGCGCGAGGTAGCCCTGCAGCCGCTCCGCGCCCGATTGCAGCGCATACAGCCCGGCGGCGAGCCCGACCACCGCTGCCATCACATACAACGGCAGCGCGAGGCCGTTGAGTCCGAGCTTGAGGGCGATGCCGAGTCCCGTCAGCCCCGTCGGGTAGGCCGTGAGAAACGCATAGCCGTGATCGTGCGGCACCACGTCGAAATACCACCAGGCGTGCAGCGCCAGCAGCAACGGCACGCCAAAGCCGGCGCACGCGAGCGGCTTCGCGGCTGCCTTGGGCGCAAGCGCCACCGCCACGCCCGCGAGCAGCGGGGCGAGGATGGAAAGCAGGAGCAGGTGGTCGGAGAGAAATGGCATCACGAAAAAAGGGCGGTGTTTAGTGGAACCAGCCGGCGGCAAAGGCCCACAGCGCGGCCGCGCCGCCGAGGAACCACCAGACGTAGGTGTGCAGGCTGCCGGTGTGCAGCGCGCGCGCGCCGAGGCCGAACAGCTCGGCCACCGTGGCGCAGCCGCGCACGATCACGCCGGCGATCAGGATGTCGTCGAGCGCGCCGAGCAGCAGGGCGAAACGCTGCTGGATCTTGGCGACATAGTAGTTGTAGGCGGTGTCGAAGGATTCCTTCACCAGGTGCAGGCCGAGGAAGACCGCGGGCAGCCTGGCCGCCAGCGAGTCCACCGGTCCGGACTTGTAGAGCAGCAGCGCTGCGCCTGCGCCGACCGCGAGGATGCCAAGGCTCATTGCGACGACGCTCCAGCCCTCCGCGTGCGGGATGAGCGAAAGGACACCCTTGAAACGGTCGCCGTAGATCAGGCCGGTGCCCTCGTGGGTCGTGTAGCCGCCAACCAGGGAAAGGATGGCGAGCACCACCAGCGGAAGCGTGAGTGACGGGCCGCCTTCGTGGGCGTGCGCAGCCTCATCGCTGCGTGGCGTGCCGAGAAAAACCAGCTTCCACATGCGGAACATGTAGAACGAGGTGAGCACCGCCGTGAACACCAGAATCGCGAAGACCGCGGTGTTTTTTTCCTGCGCCAAGTGGAGGATGGCGTCCTTGGAGTAAAAGCCGGCGGTGATGAACGGTAGCCCGGCGATGGCGAAAACGCCGATGGTGAAAGTGACAAATGTCAGCGGCATCTTTTTCCGCAGCCCGCCCATCTTGAAAATGTCCTGCTCATGGTGGCAGCCATGGATGACCGAGCCCGAGCCCAAGAAGAGCAGCGCCTTGAAAAACGCGTGCGTCGTCAGGTGGAACATCGCCGCGCCCACGCCGGCGGCGACGAGCACCGCTTTCCCTTCGTGCTCCGTTGCGATGGACCCCAGCCCGAACGCCGCGACCATGTAGCCGAGCTGCGAGAGCGTCGAGTAGGCCAGCACCTTCTTGATGTCGCGCTGCGTGATTGCGCAGAGCGCCGCGTAGAGCGCCGTGGCCGCGCCGACCCACAAGATGACGTTGAGCGCCTCGGGCACCATCAGCGGCTCGATGCGGCAGAGCATGAAGATGCCGGCGGCCACCATCGTGGCGGCGTGGATGAGCGCGGAGACCGGCGTCGGGCCTTCCATCGCGTCGGGCAGCCATACCTGCAGCGGCAGTTGGGCGGATTTGCCCACCGCGCCGCAGAACAGCAGCAGCGGAATGGCCGTGCTGAAAGCGTGGGCATGCGCCAGTGCGGAGAAATTCACCGTGCCGTTCACCCACCAGCACATGATGATGCCGAGCAGAAAGCCGAAGTCGCCCACCCGGTTGACGATGAAGGCCTTTTTCGCCGCCTCGCTGGCGGACTGTTTTTCGTGAAAATGGTTGATCAGCACCCACGAGCTGAATCCGACCAGCTCCCAGAAGATGAAAATCATGAACAGATTGTCGGCGAGCACGATGCCGATCATCGAGAACATGAAGATGGAGAGGCCGCCGAAGTAGCGCGCCTTCGCCCCGTCTTCTTTCATGTAGCCGAGCGAGAAGACGTGGACGCACAGGCCGACCACGCCGACGATGCAGAGCATCAAGGCAGCGAGATCGTCGAACTTGATGCCGAGCGTGAGCCGGAAGCCGCCCAGGCGCAGCCACTCCATCGCGGCCTCGAAGCGATCGCCGTGCACGGCGAGAATTACCGCGATCATCGCAATCGCTGTGGCGGTGGCGGTGGACACGAAGGCCGCCGCGCCGCCGGCCCGCCGCAGCAGCAGCGCGATGACCGCCGCCGAAGCGAGCGGCAACAGGAGAACGAGGATGGCGTGCTGGAGCATCGTCATGGCGTCAGTCTTTCAGGGCGTTGAGCTTTTCGACCTCGATCGTCTGGCGCCGGCGGAAGAGCGCGACGATGATGGCCAGCCCCACCGCGACCTCGGCGGCGGCGACGGTGAGGATGAAGAACACGAAGACATTGCCGTCCAGCGTGCCGTTGAACCGGGAGAACGCGACCAGCGCCAGCGTCGAGGCCACCAGCATCAGCTCCAGGCACATGTAGATCACCAGCGTGTTGCGGCGGATCAGCACGCCGAGGAAGCCGATGGCGAACAGCACCGCGCTCAGGACGATGCAGGCGTTGAGGGTGAGGGGAATCATGGGCGGAAGCAGCGGGTAGCGGGTGGCGAGCAGGTTTGTGGCGCGGGTGCGCCAGATTTTGGATTTTGGAATGTCGATTTTGGATTTCAGGAAAGGCCCGTTGCTCGCTGTGATGGAAATTTTCTGTGGATTGGAGGATGGGTATGCTCGCTACTCGCTACCCGATGCTCTCTGCTCATTTGATGTCCTCCAGCCCGGCGAAGCGCTTGCTGAGCACGATGACCCCGAGCATGGCGATCAGCAGCAGGAACCCAACCACCTCCACAGGCAGCAGGTAGAGGGTGAAGAGGAGCTCGGCCGTCTCGCCGAGATTGAGGAGGCTCGGATCGGGCGGTGGGAGGGGGACGCTGCCGGCCGGGCCGAGCGAGCCGGAGAGCAGGATGACGCCGGTGGCCAGCAGCCCCGCGGCGAGCGCACCCGCCGCGACCGCCAGCTTGCCAAACGCCCGCCGCGTGCCGCCCTGCGCATCGAGCAGCATGATGATGAAAAGAAACAGCGCGACGACCGCGCCCGCATAGACAAACACCAGCACGAAGGCCAGCAGCATGGCGTCGAGCAGCGCAAACAGCCCCGCGACCCCCACGAGGCAGAGCAGAAGGCACAGCGCGGAGGCGATGGCGTTCCGGTTGAACACCACCCCGAGCGCGCACGCGACGGTGAACACGGCGAAGAGATTGAAGAGCAGGTCGGGCATCGGTTCGGATTGGGGTTAAACGCGAAGGCGCAAAGGCGCAAAGGCCAGGGCAAAGAAGCCGGCCCTTGGCTCGATATTTTGGCCCGAACTTTGCGGCTTTGCGGCTTGGCGCTTAAAAATCATTTTCATCAGTGTGCGTTCCCGCCCTCCTCGGCGGCCTTTTTCTTGTCCCACTTGAAGTGCGTGTCGGGCAGCGTGCCGCCCAGTTCGTAGAGCTTCTGCTTGTTGTTCACCAGCTCGGCGCGGCTGTAGCCGGAGGTGGTATAGACGTTTTGCAGCCAGATCGCCTCCTCGGGGCAGACTTCCTGGCACAGTCCGCAGTAGATGCAGCGGAGCATGTCGATCTCAAACTCCTTCGGGGCCTTCTCCACATGCGCCGTCGGTGCGTCGGCCGCGATTTCGCCCGGCGTGATGCGGATGGCCTTGGGCGGGCAGACGAACTCGCACAGCTGGCAGGAAACGCATTTTTCGCGGCCGTGGGGATCAAAGACCAGCGTCGGCACGCCGCGGTAGCCCGCCGGGATCGCCGGGCGCTCCTCCGGGTATTCCATCGTGTCTTTGGGTGCAAAGAAGTGCTTGAGCGTGGTCTTCAGCCCGCCCGCGATCTGCGGGAGGTAGGTGCGCTCGAGGAGCGTGAGCGGCTTGCGGGAGACGGGGATTACAGCCATGGGAAATGCGGAGTTATCGGTTCACGGTTGCCAGTTCACGGTCGGCCCATGCGCACAGCTTGCAACCGTGAACGGTGAACTTTGAACCGTGAACGAATTTGTTCATTTCTGGATGAGCATGGATGGAAATCCGAACGCAGCCCTGCTCGGGAGAGGAGGGACAAGCCGCGCGCGGCGGCGCAAATCCCGCCTCTCCCGAGGCGGGCTGCCTGGCTGGCTGTTGATTGATCCGTGTTCATCCGTGTGATCCGTGGTCAAGCCTTGGTTTCAATCCACGCGATCGCGAGCGCGTAAAAGATGAGGTTGGCGATGGCGAGCGGCAGGAGCTTTTTCCAGCCTATGGCCATCACTTGGTCGTAGCGGAAGCGCGGCAGCGTCCAGCGCACCCACATGAAAAAGAAGATGAACGCCGCCACTTTGCCGAGGAAGATCCCGATGCCCAGCAGCCCCATCAGCAGCGGCTTGTCCATGATGTGCATCCAGTCGGCCAGCAGGTGCAACGGCAGGCCGGGCAGCGGGTTCCAGCCGCCGAGGAAGAGCAGGACAAACACGCCCGAGCCGACAATCATATGGCAGTATTCCGCCACGAAAAACAGCGACCATTTGAACGCGCCATACTCCGTGTGAAAGCCGCCCACCAGATCCGCCTCCGACTCCGGCATGTCGAACGGCTGGCGGTTCGTCTCGGCAAACAGCGCCACGAGGAAGACGAAGGCCGACACCGGCATGGTGAACACAAACCACACGCTGTCCCACTGCAGGCCCACGCCGGACTGCATCTGCACCACTTCCAGCAGGCTCAGCGTGCCGGCCCCGCCGGGAGCGTTGATCCAGAGAAACACCGGCAGCACCGACAGCGTCATGGACAGCTCGTAGGAGATCAGTTGCGCCGAGGCGCGCACGCTCCCGAGGAAGGGATACTTCGAGTTGGAGGCCCAGCCCGCGAGGATGATGGAATAGACGCCCAGCGACGACACCGCAAACACCGCCAGCAGCCCCACGTCCACCTGCGCGAGCATGATGGGCATCAGCACTTGCTGGCCCTCGATCACTGTGACGTAGGCTCCAAACGGCACCACCGCGACTGTTGTGAGCGCGGGGATCATCGAGATGATCGGCGCCAGGATGAAATAAAACTTGTTCACGTGCCCGGGCACCGGGTCTTCCTTGAAGGTAAACTTGCCGCCGTCGGCCGCCAGTTGGAACAGGCCGAGCCGCTTGAGCACCCCCATGCCGGGGATCCACGCGAGGAAGGGCGCGATCGTGCGGTTGGGGCCGGGCCGGTTCTGCATCCACGCCGAGATCTTGCGCTCCGCCATCGAGCACGCCGCCGCGAGCGGAAACAGCACCAGGATCACCGCCGTGCCTTGGAGGACGAAGCGGAGGAGGGCGGGAAGGTGGAAGTAGAAGTCGGCCATGGCGGGAATTAGCTCACCCGAAAAAACGAAGGGCTGCGAAAAAAATCCCCAAGATCACCCCACAAGCGCAAGCAAACCTGCCAGCGCGGATCATATCCGTGTTTGATTTTGCTTCTTGCGCCGCGGTCATGCTGCCTTTGGCAACCAACTGCGCATTGCGACGACGCCGATGAAAAATCATCCACATACCGTTTAGGATGATCACGGCAGCCAGAAAAATACCATGGTCGAGTGGTTTCATTGGAGGCTTTTACTTTGCCGGTTTGAAGTGCAGCGACTCACCCTCGACGAAGGGCAGCGCGGCCCACGGCGTCGCGTCGAGGAGGAGCCCCGTTTCGGGCAGGTTGGCGTAGGTGATCGTGCTGAGCGCGGGGACTTCGGTGGCAATGGCTTTCCAAACGGCGGCGAGTTCGGCGGCGGGTACCGTCGCACCAGCGGCGGTGGCGAGCTTGGCGAGGACAACCAGGTCGTCGGTCGCCCCGGCGGGCGCGGGGACGGCCTTCGTGAACTTCTGGATGCGGAACTGCTGGTTCACCAGCGTGCCGCTTTTCTCGAACACCGTGAGCGTCGGCAGCACGACCTTCGCGGCGGCGCTGGTGGCGTTGGCATGCGTGCCGAGATAGACGATGGTAACTTTCGCGAGCTGCGCGGCGGTGAGACCGGCGTCGGCGAGATCCTCGCCGACAGAGACGACGGTTTTGATCTGGCCGGCGTCAATGGCGGCGGCGAGCGAGGCCAGTTTTGCTGTCGGCAGCGTGGCGATGAGGCCGGTCACGAGTGCGCCGCGCACGTTTGGGTTGCGGTCGGCGGAGACGAGCAGGCCGTCGCCCGGCCCCACCCGGCTGACGAGATGCGTGGTCGCCTTGAGCGCATCGGCGAGTTTCTTGGTGACCCACTGCTCCTCGACCGAGCTGCGGCCGGAGCCGACGACCGCCACGCCGCCGTCTTTGCAGAAATGCAACGCCGCGTTGACGGCGATCTGGGGCGAGCTGTCGTTGCCGTTGACCTTGACCGTGGTGAGGCGGCCGGCGGCGCGCACCTGCTTGTAGCGCTCGCGGCCGCTGTCGGCCATCCAGGTGTCGTTGACCCCGTCGTTCTGGCGCGGGGTGATGCGGTAGATCGTGCCCTCGCGTGACCAGACCACGGTGTTCGCGCCGACGCTGCTCTCCGTGTCGATGCTGTTCGTTTGTTTCAGGAACCAGACGCGCATCTTGAAACGAAAATCCGTGCTCGTGAGTGCGCCCACGGGGCAGATGTCCACCGTGTTGAGCGAGTAGTTGTTCGCGAGCTGCTTGCCGGGGTAGCAGGTGAGCGTCGAGTGGCTGCCGCGGTCAATGAAGCCGAGCACGTCGTCCTTCACGATTTCTTTGGTGAAGCGGATGCAGCGCGAGCAGAGGATGCAGCGCTCGTCGTCGAGGGTGACGCGCGGGCCGAGCTGGGTACGCTTGGGCTTGACGTTTTTCTGCTCGACGAAACGCGAGTAGCCGCGGCCGTAGCCGGTGGCCTGCTCCTGCAGCTTGCACTCGCCAGCCTGGTCGCAGATCGGGCAGTCCAGCGGGTGGTTGATGAGGAGAAACTCCATCACGCCCTCGCGGCAGTCCTTCACCAGCGGCGACTGCGTGCGGATGTGGAGGCCGGGCGAGACATTGGTGCCGCAGCCGATCTGCGGGCGGGGGATCCAGTTGATCTTCGGTTTGCCGGTGGCGGGGTCGAGGATCGGCGTCTTCGTGGCGGGATCCACGGCGGGCATGCCCATTTCGATCAGGCACATCCGGCAGTTGCCCACGATGGTGAGCTTGGGGTGGTAGCAATAGTGCGGCACGTCCACACCCACGAGGCGCGCGGCCTCGATCACATTCGTGCCCTTCGGCACGGCGATCTCCTTGCCGTCAATGTTGACGGTGACGAGGTCGGGTTTGGTTGGAGCAATCATGTGGGAGGAATCTGGGGAATTCAGGATTCAGAATTCAGAATGGTGCGATAGTAGGATTCGAGCAGCCTGCTGACTTCCTCCAGTGCCGGTCTGAGTCCGGACGTGTCACCGTAACCGAGGTCGTGGGTGAGAATCAGGTAGTAGCGGCACTCCTCCAGCGAACCTTGCGCGATGTTGAAAAACCGCAGCTTGTCACGCACCCCGCGCTTTTTGAAACCCTCGGCCACGTTCGCCGGGATCGACACCGCCGCCCGCCGCAATTGCGAGGTGAGGCCGTAGTTCTCTTTGGCCGGAAAAGAATCGCTCAGGCGATAAACGCCCAGCACCCAGGCATGCGCTTTTTGCCACACCACCAGATCCTCAAAGGACTTTGCCGGTGTCCTTCTGGATTCTGAATTCTGGATTCTGGATTCTATTCCTAGTTTCATATCAGCGTCGCCTCCTCCGTCGGTTTCGCCACCTTCTTCGCATCGGCATACCCTTTGAACTCGTCGCCGAACTTGGCGATGAAGCTCTGCGTGGGCCACGAGCAGGCCTCGCCAAACGCGCAGATGGTGCGGCCGGGGATCTGGTCGGCCACGCTCTTGAGCAACGCCGCATCCTCGGCGCGGGCCTCGCCGTGGACCATGCGCGTCGTGATTTTCTTCATCCAGAGCGAGCCCTCGCGGCAGGGCGTGCACTGGCCGCAGCTCTCGTGCGAGTAGAACGCGTTGATGTTGGCGAGGGCCTCCACCATGTTGACCGTGTCGTCCATCACGATGACGCCGCCGGAGCCGCCCATGGTGCCGATCATGCCGAGCGAGTCGAAGTCCATCGGCACGTCCTCGACGCCCCAGTCGTAGTCCACCATGTCCGCGCCCACCTTGCGCTTGCCCTTGTAGCGCTCGCCGAAGCGCATGACCTTGGCCGAGGAGCCGCCGGGGATGACCGCCTTGAACTTCCGGCCGGGCAGCGGGCCGCCGCACACGTCGTTGAGCAGCTCGCCCATCGTGATTTTGCCGGCCTCAAACTCGTAGTAACCGGGCTTTTGCACATGGCCGCTCACGCAAAAGATGCGCGTGCCGGTGTTGTTGGGCGTGCCGATCCTGGTGAACGCGTCGCCGCCGTGCTCCACGATGTATTTCACATGGCAGAGCGTCTCGACGTTGTTGACGATGGTCGGGCACTGGTAGAGGCCGAGCACCGCCGGGAAATACGGGGGCTTGATGCGCGGGTTGGCGCGCTTGCCCTCCAGCGACTCGATCAGTCCGGTTTCTTCGCCGCAGATGTAGGCGCCGGCGCCGCGATGGACGAAAATGTCGCAGGAGTAGCCCGTGCCGCAGATGTTCTGCCCGACGAAGCCGGCCGCGCGCGCCTCGGCGAGAGCCTTTTCCAAAATCCGAGCGCCGTGGGGCATCTCGCCGCGGATGTAGATGTAGGCCAGCTTCACGTTGTTCGCGAAGCACGAGATCATCGTGCCCTCGATCAACTGGTGCGGGTCCTGGTGCATGATGTAGCGGTCCTTGAAGGTGCCGGGCTCGGACTCGTCGGCGTTGACGATCAGGTAAATCGGCTTGCCGCTCTTGCGGTCCACGAGGCCCCACTTGACGCCGCACGGGAAGCCCGCGCCGCCGCGCCCGCGCAGGCCGGATTTTTTCACCTCGTCAATCAGCTCCTGCGGCGGCCGCGTGACCGCCTTCTTCAGCACCTCGTAGCCCCCGTGCTTCAGGTAGCACGGGAGGTCGTTGGTGTAGCCGGGCTCGTCAATGTGAGCGAAGATGATGCGGCGTTGGGCAGGAGCGGGCATTGGCGGAAGGAGTCAGGATGGCAGGAGACAGGAGTCAGGATGGAATAAGTCCGGAGAGATCGGAGGGAGAAAAGGAGAGAGTTAAGAGATGCATGTTTAGGTATGGATTCTGGATTCCGGCTCCTGACTCCTGACTCCTGACTCCTGACTCCTCACCCTCGCCTCCGCCTTGATCTGGTCGCTCAGCGACTTCGCCTTGGCGCAGTCCACGTTTTCGTGGAGGTCGTCGTCAATCAGCACGACGGGCGCGGTGCCGCAGCTCGCGAGGCACTCCACGAAATCCACCGTGACCTCGCCGTCGGGCGAGACCTCGCCGCGGTGCGTGTTGAACTCCTGCTCGAACTGCGCGCAGGTCTTGTAGCCGCCGACGAGCGCGCAGGAGAGCGTGCGGCAGACTTTGATGTGGCGGCGGCCGATGGGCTTCCGGCGGAACATCGGGTAGAACGTGATGACCTCATACACGTTGATCGGCTCCAAGCCGAGCTTGGCCGCGACCCATTCCTCGGTGCGCTCCGGCAGGTGGCCGATGTCCTCCTGGATGAGATGCAGCAACGGCAGCGTGGCGCTGCGCTTCACCGGATAATGGGTGATCACCTCGTCAATTTTTTGGAGCGTGGCGGATTTCAGGTTCACGAAAGGGAAAGAAGGATTAATTCAGAAGCCAGGAAGCCACGAAACGGGCTGCCTTGGGATTGGTTCTTGGGTTCATGGTTTCTGAATTCAGGACTGGATTGGATCACCGGTCCGCCTCGCCCATCACGAAGTCGAGCGAGCCGAGGATCGAGACCACGTCGGACACGAGCGAGCCGACGCAGACCTTGGGCAGGATGGAGAGATTGCAAAACGACGGGGCGCGGATTTTCAGGCGATACGGCACGCCGCCGCCCTTGCTCACGATGAAGAAGCCGAGCGCTCCCTTGGGGTTCTCGGCCTCGAAATACACCTCGCCGGCCGGCATCTGCGGGCCCTCGGTCACGAGCATGAAATTCTGGATGAGCTCCTCCATCGAGGTGAGGATCTTGTCCTTGGGCGGCGCGAAGATTTTTTTCGCGTCCTTCGCATACCAGTCGCCGCCGGGGAACTTTGCGATGGCCTGCTTGAGGATGCGCACGCTTTGCTTCATCTCCTCGCCGCGGCAGAGGTAGCGGTCGTAGCAGTCGCCCTTCGCGCCCACCGGCACGTCGAACTCATACTGCTCATAGCCGGAGTAGGGCTTGTCCTTGCGCAGATCGAGCGGGACCCCCGAGCCGCGCAGGTTGGGGCCGGTGAGGCCGTAGGCGATGGCGTCGGCCTTCGAGATGATCCCCACGTCCACCGTGCGGTCCATGAAGATCTTGTTCCGCGTGAGCAGGCTGAGGATCTCGTCCAGGATGGGCAGGAACTGGTCGCAGAAGGCGTCCACCTTGGCGGTCCAGCCCTCGGGCACGTCACGCTGGAGGCCGCCGATGCGCGTGTAGCTCGTTGTGAAACGCGCCCCCGTCAGCTCCTCGAACAGCTTGTAGAGCTTTTCCCGCTCGGTGAAGGTGTAGAGGAAAATGCTCCACGCGCCCACATCAATGCCGTAGGCCCCAAGGCCCAGCAGGTGCGCCGAGATGCGGGCCATCTCGCAGATGATGACGCGGATCGCCTGGCAGCGCGGCGGCATCTCCAGCTTGGCCAGCCGTTCGACCGCGATGGCGTAGGCGACGTTGTTGGCGAGCGGGGCGAGGTAGTCCAGCCGGTCCGTGTAGGGCACGAACTGGTTGTAAGTCATGTTCTCGGCGATTTTCTCGTCGCCGCGATGCAAGTAGCCCAGCACCGGGTCGCATTTCGTCACCATCTCGCCGTCGAGCTCCAGTTGCAGCCGGAGCACACCATGGGTCGAAGGATGCGACGGCCCCATCGAGAGCGACATCTTTTCGGTCTCAAACTCGCCGGTGGCGTTCTTTGCGGCGGTGTCGGGAAAGGTGTATTCGGTGGGCATGGCTTAGGAGGCGGCGGAACCGTAAAAAACCGTAAAAAACCGCAAATAACCGCAAATAACCGTGCGAATCCGCGCAAAACCATGAAAACCCTCAAATGAGCCAAAATGACCGTGAAACGCCTTAAACGACCGTGAAAAACCGTGAAAAACCGTGATAAACCGGCCAAAAGCATGGCCGACGGGTAGCGCCGGACCTGCGCGCTGGCGGGTCATTGTCATGGAAAAGATGGGTGTGGTCGGCATCGGGTCGAAAAGGTTATCGGTTCACGGATGTCGAACCAAGACGCGGGTGCGCACCCGACGGTGAACCTTGAACTGTGAACTTCATGTCAGATCGGTTTCTCGCTGGCCTCGTTCCAGCTCTCGTCTTTGGCGCGCGGTTCGGCGTCGGTGAGGTTCATCTCGCCCGAAGCGGCGACGAACGGGCCGCCCGCCATCGGCGCTGCGATGACTTTCGTGCCGGTCTCGGTGGCGACCTCCGGGTCGGACAGCTCGCCCTCGATGCCGGCCAGCGGAAAATCCTTCCGCAGCGGGTGGTGCGGGTAGCCGTCCCACATCAGGATGCGGCGCAGGTCGGGGTGGCCGGTGAAAGTGATGCCAAACATGTCAAACGTCTCGCGCTCATGCCACTCCGCGCCGGGCCAGAGCGGGACGGCGCTTGCCATCGCCGGCGCGGCGTTGTCGGCGCAATCGGCTGCGACGCGCATATAGGCGAGGCTCGTGGTGGAAAACAGGTGCCAGACCACCGTGAAGCGCGGGCTGGCGTCCACGCCCCAGTCAATCGCCGTCAGATCCACCAGAAAGTCGAAGCCCTGCCCATCGCGCAGCAGCCTGAGCGCGGCCAGTGCGTCCCCCGCCGGCACGTTGAAAGCCGGGTGGTCGAGGCTTGGGCGCGGCGAGGCCGAGGGAAATTTCTCCCGGAAGGCGGCGGTGGCGGAGATGTCGTCTGTCATGGCGGAAGTCTAAAGGTCGGAAAGTCGGAAGGGCTAAGGTCGAATGAAGGCAGATTGCTTATGGGTTATTGGTTGTCGCGTATTGGGCCATTGCCGGAGTTCTGAAATAGCCCGATGAGCGATAGGCGATAATCATTAAGAGATTTGCCGTCACGCACTCATCAGTTTGCCGGCGGAGTGTTCGTGTTTCACTTTGTCCTGCAGCTTCATCAGGGCGTCGAGCAGCGCCTCGGGGCGCGGCGGGCAGCCGCTCACATACACGTCCACGGGGATGATCCGGTCCACTCCCTGGAGCACGGCGTAGCTGCGATACATCCCGCCGGTGCTGGCGCAGGCGCCCATGGCGATGACCCACTTTGGCGCGGCCATCTGGTCGTAGATCCGGCGGACGTGCGGGGCCATCTTGTAGGTCACGGTGCCGGCGACGATCATCACGTCGGCCTGGCGGGGGGAAAAACGCATGACTTCGGCTCCGAACCGGGCGATGTCGAAGCGGCTGGCACCCGTGGCCATGAGCTCGATGGCGCAGCACGCGAGGCCCATGGGCATGGGCCAGAGGGAGCTGCTGCGCAGCCAGTTGATCACCGCGTCGGCGCGGGAAACGACGACTTCGCCCTCGATCTTGCTGTTGTAAGTGAGCTCGGTGTTGGCGGTGACCATGGGAAAATTGGGTTCAGACTACCCTGCGCGAACCGGCGCGGGCAAGCGGCATTTGGTGGAAAAACGAGCGAGCAGCCGCCGTGATGGCCCGGATGAGCACGCCGGATGCCGCAGAATGGGCAAAAGACAGGGGTGGCATGGGCGTCCAGTCCATGTTCAGGAAACCATATGCCAGCCGTCCGTGCCACCACAGGCCTTCCGGCTCCTTCCGCCTCCGCTGCCCGTTCCTCCGACCTCTGGCTTCAGACTATTAACTATCAGCTTTTCAGCTTTCCGCCCTTCCGCTCCTCCGCGCTTCCGCGCTCCCCTCCAGTGGTTCTCGGTCCGTTCATGCACTCAGAGCTGCGCCCCGCCGTGGTTGATCTTGAACGTGCCAACTCCGCCCCTTGAAACCAACGATTGACGCCCCGGCAGCTTTGGCGTTCTATCTTTCATGCCCCAGCCAATCCCCTCCACGCATTTGGCCTATGAGCTCGTGGCCATTTGATCAGTCGAGTAATTGCGCAGTCTTTTATGATATGCTAGGTATGTGGCTGAGTGGTGCCTGAATGGTCTGTCACTTTATAGTGGCGCGCCTGAACAAACCTCGCGAAGCATCCGTGGTGGAAGCTGGCGAGTTGCGGCCGCACAAACCAGTTCAACATTTAGTATTTATTATTCATCCGTTGCTCGACAAAATACAGTCGGCTTTCGTGTCGCTCTCAGCGCGGTATCCGCTACAAACCCGGCGATGGTTCCGCTTCAAGTGAAACCTCAACGATGAAAAACCGGCCCAATAGGTCACTTTGAGGGCAAACTCCACTCTGCGAATAGTTTTATGTATACGCTGTGTTTCTTCCATTCAATATCGGATTCTTCAATGTATTGGACCATCTCTATATCTTTCCGATACAAAAGATTTCCAGAAGCATCGAAAAGACACACATACCCCGAAGCCCCGCCCGAATCACCGGGTGCAGCCATCAGAGCAGGCATTCTGTAGACAACTATCTTAAATTTACGATCGATACTTAAAAATGTCTTGTACGGCTCAGTGTTAATATGTTGCCAAATCTTAAATCCGAGAACACCGGCAAATGCCACTGCCGCGATAATCACAATCGTTAGACGTATAGTTTTCATTTTTGTGCTCCCAACCAGATGACGGACACAGATATTTTCGGCTCAGTCCCGGCGGACTTCGGACCGACTCAGGGTATTTTGCAGAACCCGTGCGAAGAGCGCCGCCGCGGTCGCGATGATGCTCGCAGCGAGGATAACGAGGGAGCACATGACAACCCACATACGCATACGCCAGGAAGGGATCTTTGAAGTAAATCTCAAAGGTGGTGGCATGGGCATTCCTGCCCTCGATGTGCGGTTCCCAAAGCAAAAGGGCAAGCGTGCCGAGGCCGATAAGCACAATGACGGCCTGAAGAAATAATGTGGAGTAACTTTTCATGGTTGGCTCAATGGACGGGGAGGATGGCGCAGTCCGGTGAAGTGAGCATGAAGTGGCGATGAATTCTGCGTGAATTCGTGCATGGGGGAGGGGATGGTCTGAAGACGGAGTTTAAACACGAAGGACGCGAAGGTACGCGAAGGAGGGCACGAGCCACGGAAAATCTAATGTTCAAAGTCAGCCGCGGTCGCTCGGGCTCGTTGGGTCGGGCGACTTGCCAGGCATTTTTGAATGCGCAACCCTTAGCTCTGGCAATGAGAGAAGCCACGCGATGTCCGATTTTCGTAGGCTCTTCGACTTGATGACCATCGCTGGCGTAGCCGGATCGGCACAAAAGATGTCGATGGAAACTGGAAAATCCGGTTCGAATAAAACGTTCGCCCGCGTGCGGGTGACATCGCGGAAATACACTCGTCCTTTTTCGCCACGCCAATCGTGAATCGTGATCATTTCGCGATCCACGCGAATACTCCAAAAATAGAGTTGAGAGGAAAAAAACGCCATTCCCACCAAAATCCAGCCGAGCGTTTTTGCTGCGCCGACGAAATCGCTTTCGACAGCTTCGTAACCCGCGACCGCTGCAAACGGCAGCAGGAAGCCGCCGATAATCACCAGCGGACGAGGACCAACTCGCAACGTCTTCTGCATGGTGGCCAACTTTTGCCGATCTTGCCTGTGGACACCAGACAGAAACTGGCCGAAGGCGCAGCAAGACTGCGCCGCTACTTTTCAGAGGAAGGCTAGCTCGGGCGGCTCGGTCTCAAGCTCACCGACCCGGCCCACGAGGGCGTTCGATTGCAACCGAAGTGGGCCCATCCCTCACGTCAAGAGTCGGCCCACCCGGCCGGTGGACGAGCCGCCGGCTGCGGGTGAGTAAGCTTGGTTATTGGCCGGGCGCGGTGCTTGGGGAGCGCGTTGGGGTGCAATGATGGGGGGAGGTTCGGGGGCTGTTGCTGGGGCGGGGCGCTCCAATTCGTCGGCGCGTTGCAGGTCCAAGGCCGATCCAGCCTTATCATTTTCTTGAAGACGGGCATCACTACGAGCGCGGTAAATGGCAGCAACTCGGCTGCGAAAACCATTGGGGTCATTCGGATCAATCACCAGCGCTTTTTCCATATCGGCAATCGCACCATCAATATCCCCCATGAAATTCTTGGTCATCCCACGATTGCCGTAGGCTAGATAAGGTTTGGAGGATAGTGTGATGGCATGGTCAAAGTCCAAGATCGCCTCGGAATAATTGCCCAGCCGGCGTTTAACGATGCCCCGGTTGATGAAGGCGGGTTCAAATTGTGGGTCGAGTATGATAGACCGCTCGTATTCAACGAGGGCGCCAGCATAATCTCCTTGACGGTATTTCAATCCACCTCGATTGTAAAATGGCATGGCATAAAGCGGATCAAGCATGATGGCGTGATTGTAGTCAGCCATTGCACCGTCGAGATCGCCTAAATTGCTCTTGGTATTACCCCGACTATTGTAGGCAAATGCATAGAGAGGGTCAAGCGTGATGGCCTTGTCTAAATCGGCCAAGGCCCCCACATAATCGCCTTGGCTGTTTTTTAAGAAACCACGACTGTTATAAGTTATGCTATCATTTGGATTCAACCCGATAGATTTTTGGTATTCTGCGAGTGCCCCCATCGAAATCGCCGAGTGCGGTCTTTATGTTGCCGCGATTATTGTAGACCAACTGATAATTCGGATCAAGAGCGATAACCTTTTCGTAGTCAGCGAGAGCTCCAGATAGATCTCCCTGTTCTTGCTTGGCTCCGCCACGATTCTTCCATGCACTGGGATTTTTAGGATCCAATATGACAGCACGTTCCGCGTCGGCCAGAGCTCCTGTCAGGTCATGCATCCGTCGTTTGGCAAGGCTGCGGCCATCATACGCTGCGGCAAATTTAGGAGCCAGCTTAATGGCTTGATCGAAATCCACAATGGCACCAACGAAGTTGTGCAGTTCGATTTTGGCGTTGCCACCATCGGTTAGAATCCTGGCGGCTTTACTGTTGCGCATTGACTGACAGCCAGGGGAGAGCAACAGGCAGACGAGAAAAACGATAAAGCGGAGCGAGTTTTCGTGACGCATTTTTGGATCTATGATGTGAAAACCTATGCCTTTCCAAGGCAGTCAGCAATCGAAAACAACTCCGATAAGGAGAGTGCGAGAGGAAAGCAATCAGGCGGTGAGCAATCTTTGGCCGCCCGCATAGCGGGTCACTGCGCCGGGCAAAACGGCGCGGCGCGACCGGCGGTCACGCCCTACCTCGGAAGGGCGCAGCAAGTCTGCGCCCCTACGGCAAACAAGTTTGCCATCGTCACGCGGGCCGGGCTGACTGGTGCGCTGTGACCGAGGAAACCGCCGCCCCGCCCTCGTCTGGCCCCGCACAAGCCGCCGCGCGAGCGCGGCGGGCCTGGCTCCGGGTTCTGGCGGCGGCCGTGCTCATCGTGCTCGGCTGGATCGGGTGGCACTACGGCGTGGAGATGCCGGCCATGCGACGGTCGGCGGCGAAACGCGCGGAGAACGCGCGCACGATCACAGACCTCAACCTCGACCTCGTCTGGATCGCGCCGGGGACGTTTCTCATGGGCACGCCGCAGACTTTTGTGGCGAGGTGGTTTTACGACACGCGGAAGCAGATCACCCATAAGCCCGGGCCGGCCGATGGGGACTCAGCCATCGAGCGGCCGATGACGTGGGTGACGCTGACGCAGCCGTTCTGGCTGGGTCGGACAGAGGTGACGCAGGCGCAGTGGACGGCGGTGATGGGGAGCAATCCGAGTCATTTCAAAGGGGACGACTTGCCGGTGGAAATGGTGTCGTGGGACGACGCGATGATGTTTTGCCTGAAACTGACAGAGCGGGAGCGGGCGGCTGGGCGGCTGCCGGTGGGCTATGCCTACACCTTGCCGACGGAGGCGCAGTGGGAGTATGCGTGCCGGGCGGGGACGACGGGGAACTACGCGGGCGACCTCGACGCGATGGCATGGTATGACCAGAACAGTGGTGTCACGACGCACCCCGTGGCGACGAAGCAGCTCAACGCGTGGGGCTTGGCGGATATGTCCGGAAATGTCTGGGAAGCGTGTCTCGACTGGTATGGCGGTTATCGGGGTGGGGAGGTGACGAACCCACGTGGGCCGGTCTCGGGCAGTGAGCACATCCATCGTGGCGGAGATTTTGGCGGCACTGCCAACTACGCGCGTTCCGCCTACCGCTTCCACCCCCAGTTGGGCTTCCGCAGCCTCAGCCTCGGCTTCCGCCTCGCCCTCAGTGCCGTCCGATAACGATGGTTCACGAAACTGGGATAAAATGCGTACCCGGCCCAAACCGGCGGGGTTGCGGATTGTCGCTGCGCTCGGCAACGGCGACCCCGCCCTACAACTCCGGCAAGTCGAGTTGATGAGAATTCCGGTTGGCGTCCGCTCTTCCGCTCCTCTGCATTTTCGCGATCTACCGCTGAAAATTCAGAAGCCAAGTTACCGAGGCCGCAGGCCGGCATGAGCCATTCAAGAAGCCATAAGCCAGGAACCGCCGGCACGAAGCACGAAGCACGAAGCACGAAGCACGAAGCACGAAGCACCAAGCACCAAGCGCCAAGAACCAAACCTCTGCCTCCGAATTTCCGACTTGCCGATAGCCGAACTTCCGACTTTCTCCCGACTTACCCATGAGCACCCCGCTCCACGGCCGCCTCGGACGACTTTCCGACAGGGCTGCACTGAGTGCAGCCGAATAACACGGTTAGGCGAAGAAATCTATGGCCGAACTTCCTCCGCTCATGCGTGATCAGAGAAAAACCGACGCCGACAACTTACGGCTGCTGGCGATCTTTCATTTCGTTGTGGCCGGCCTTGCGGTTGTCGGTCTTGGGTTCCTTTTCCTGCACTACGCCCTGATGCAGACGGTATTTTCGAATCCCGAGATCTGGAAAAATCAGAAAGGCGGGGGTCCACCGCCCGAACAATTTATTGCGATCTTTAAGTGGTTCTACCTTTTCTTTGGCGCGGTCCTGCTCGCTGGAGGCATCGGGAATTTGATTTCCGGAGTGTTCATGCGGAAGAAAAAGAATCGGATGTTTTCGTTGGTCGTCGCAGGGATCAACTGCGTGCAGTTTCCTTTTGGCACGGTGCTGGGGGTCTTCACCTTTGTTGTCCTGCTTCGAAATTCAGTCCGGGAGATCTATGAGGCCTGACCAGACACCAGGGCCAACGGCCCCTCCGATTCCTGACTTCCTAGTTTCCTGCTAAAAAAATCCGCCTCCGGCTTCAGACTTTCAGCTCTCAGCTTTTTCCTGCCCGCCCCTCCGCGCTTTCGCGATCTTATTTGATCCAGTCCTTGAGGGTTGGGGCCACGGAGGAAATCCAAATATCGAAGCCTTGCTCGACCGGATGGAGGCTGTCGCTCGTGCGGAAGCCGACGAGGCCGCCCTGCGGGTTCAGGAACTTCTCGTTGAGGTTCACGAAAAACACGTGTTTCTTGTCGTCGAGCCTGGCGACGATGCGGTTGGCCTCCTCGATTTTTTTGCGGTTGGGGTCGGCCGGGCTCGGGTCGCGCGGGAAGATGGCGACGAGCATGATTTTTGCGTCGGGGAAATCCTTGCGGAGCTCTAGCGTGATGGCGCCGATGCCCTCGGCGACTTCCGCGCCGCTGGTCTGGGCGTTCAGGTTGTTGGTGCCGATCATGACCATCACGGCCTTGGGCTTGCGGCCCTGCCCCTCGCCGTTTTGCAGGCGCCACAGCACGCCCTGGGTGGTGTCGCCCGAGATGCCGAAATTGGCGACCTTCACATCGGAGAAATATTTCTCCATGACGGCCTTGCCGCCGGGATTGCCACCCCCGTCGTCGTTCACATTCAAGAGGTCGGTGATGGAGTCGCCGAGGAACATCACGTCGTAGTCGCCGGTGGTGGCGATGTTCACAAACGACTGGTGCCGGCCCGCGTTGCCGGCGGTTGGCCGGATGCAGGGGTTGTCCCGCGGGGCGGGGATGCTCAGGCTGCCGGCGTATTTTTGAAACAGATCCTTGCTGGGCGAGGTGGTGATGAACCGCTGCAGCTCGGCGTTCATCCGGGCCAGCTCATCCGTGGTGGGACGGGCGATGGCGACCTCGGGCGGCACGGGAGCCGGCGGGCCGGGCGGGGTCTGCGGGCCACGGGCGCCGCCGCCCCCGCCGCGACGTCCCCCCGCCGCTCCGCCGGGCGCCGCGCCCTGGCGTCCGGCGGCCGGGGCGGCCGGCGCAGTCTGGGCATGCAGTTCGCCAACGAGGGATGCGCCCAGGACGGCGCAGAGGACAAGGCGGTGGGGGGCGCGGGTGTTCATGGGTGAAGATTTCTCCGGCGGGAATTATTTGAACAGGCGCTGCGAGAACAGGTAGAGATTGTTGTTCCAAGTGTCGAAATCGTGGGCGCCCGGATCCACGTTGTAAACGTGCGGAACATTGTGCTCCTTGAGATAGGTGTGGGTGCGCTGGCTGTAGGTGAGTAGGTTGTCCTTCGCCCCGCCGGAAATCCACAGCAGCTTGAGCTGCTTGGCGGCTTTATCCGCATCCGGAACCAGCATCTCCGGCGTCCGGGTGTTGGGCGCGGAGGAAAAGCCGCCCACATACGCGAACGTGTCAAGGTGGGCCAGGCCGAAATCAAGCGACTGCCCGCCGCCCATCGAAAGGCCGGCGATGGCGCGGTGCTCGCGGTCGGCCTGGACCGAATAATGCGCCTCGATGAAGGGAATCATATCCTTGAGCAGGTCGGTCTCGAAGTCCTTGCCCCAGCCGGGGCCGCTGATTTCGGCCGCATCGCCGCCGCCGCCGCCAGCGCCGCGCCCGCCCGCGCCACGTCCGGCGGCCGCACCGCCGCCATTGTTGCCGGCCGCGCCCGGCCGCGTGACGTTCCCATTGGGGAAGACGACGATCATCGGCTCGGTTTTTTTGTCGGCGAGGAGGTTGTCGAGAATGATTGCCGCCGTGCCCTGCGAGCCCTTGTTATTGGGGACATAGGTGTTCCACTCGGACTTCTCATTGCCGCCGATGCCGTGGAGCAAGAACAGCACGGGATACTTCTTATCCTTGGAATAGCCGGGCGGAGTGTAGACCTCCATCCAACGTTTCAATTCCGGGGCGACGGCCGAGGCATCATAGTCCACCCGCTCGAGCTTTCCGTGGGGGATGACGGCCCGCACCACGTTGTAGCCTTCGGGCGCTGGCGGCACCGACTGCTTGTCGTCGGCCCCAAGCGTGGGGGCACCGCCGCCGCGGCCACCACCACGGCCGGCGCCGCGACCGGCGCCGCGTCCCGGATTGGGCGCCGCAGCCTGATCGCGGAGCAACTGTTCCGAGGCGGGCTGCGGGGCGGCGGCGGCCGGAGCGGGCTGGGCCGAGTCAGCGGCCAGGACGGTGAGCGGCATCGCTGCCAGGGAGAGGTAGAAGACGGGGGATTTCATGGGCGTGTTTTTTTGGGACTGGCGGTTGGGGTGAGAAACGCAACTTCGCTCAACGCATCGAGTGGTAGGCGGGATGCGGACTGAGCTGCCCCTAAGTTCTCGGACGAAATCCCTCCCGAGTCAATCGCGGTTCGGATATATGGCTGATGTCGGCCTGCGGCCTCGGTAGCAGAAGCCACGAAGCCAGAAGACGGAAGATCGCGGAAACGCGGAGGTGCGGAGCTGATGGGAGCGCGGGCGCCCCCGCCCGCCTGGGCTGAAGCCGGAGGTGCGGAAGAGACCAAAAGCCAGATGCCTGAAACCGGAGGCCGGAAGAGCGGCAGACGGGTTGAAACCCGAACTATTTTGCAGGAGGCCAGGAGCGGATTTTTGATCTGGGATTTTGGATTTGGGATTGGCTGCTGATTCCGGATTGGTTTCTTGGATTCCTGGCTTCTGAATAAAGACCGGGTTTGAATAGCTGATGTCGGCCTGCGGCCTCGGTAACTTGGTTGGGTGATGTCGGCCTGGTGATGCAGTGGACGTCGGTGATCCGGTCAGCGAGCACGACTTGTGGGGAGACTGGGTCACCCTGAGCAGACTATCCCCGAAATCTCCGCCGTGCTCCGGTGCCCCGATTCTCGGCGGCAGGCACCTCCTCCACCATCCGTGCTTTTTCGATCATCATGACAGGGTCGGCGATGGGTGCGAACGGGCCGGTCGGGCCGATGGCCGGCTGCGGCGTGGGTGGCGGCACGGTCTTCTTGACGGGCATGGGTATGGGCGGGCTGGGAGGAAGCGGAAACTCCTGCATAGGGTGCGGCAGTATGGGTGGCAGAGTCACGGCCGGTGCGGGTGCCACCGGCAGCGGGGGCACAGGAGGGTAGGGCGGTGAAGGCAGCTCCGGCGCTGGCATCGGCGGGAGGGGCGGTGAGGGAAGTTCCGGCACGGGTTCCGGCAGGATGGGAGGCAACGGCAGTTTGGGCGTGGGCTGATAGCTGGCCTGCGGGGGTGGCACGGGCATGGCGCCGGCCGCCATGCTGGCCGCGCCGCGCAACTGAACCAAGGCGAAGACGGCGAGACAGGAGGCCGAGGCGAGGAGCAGAGATTTCATGGCGGCAGGGTAGCACTCCGCTGCCATGGTTTCTATGGGGTCTTGCCCAGCCACCCGCATCCTTTAATCCAGCGCCGTCAACACCCCTTGAAACCAACGGTTGACGCCCCCGGCAGCTTTGGCTATCTGTCTGTCATGCCACAGCCAATCCCATCCGCCTGATTGGCCTGATGACACTTTTAGGCAAAATGAAGCGACCAAGAAGCCTCCGGGATATTGCGGGCATGCTGGTGCACTTTGCCCCGGCGACGGCGATGATGGTCGCAGCCCTCTGGTTCTTCCCGGTGTATACAGGTGCGGGCCTGGCGTTGCTGCTTGGACTGGTATTCGTGGCAGTTGGACACGGTCGAAAGGTGCGCGCACAGACTGGAAAAATGGCGAACAAGGCATTTCTGGACGCTTACGGACAGCTCTCACCGCCGCCTGCCATCAGCATATCGTCCTGGTATGGTTATCCGACGTTTAAGATCACGTTTCGCTCGAAGCCTGAGCTGGAGGCCGCGGCGACTCGAAACGCCGGATTTAAGGCCGGGATTGACAAGGCATTCGGAGGAGCTGGTCCACGAAGCCGGCCATTCAGCGCAGACATGGCGGTCTTTTTTACCCACGAAGGCTGCCTCGATGAGCAACGAGCCCGCAATCAGACCGCCTGAGAAATCGTTGGTGCCGAAGCGCCCGAGCGGTCGTGGAACTCGAATAGAGAAGCAGCGACGCGAAGGGCGGCACGGGCCACGAAATCTAAGGTTTCGATGAGCCGTGACAGACAGTGGCGTTTGCCCTTACGGCTAAACCGGCTGCACATAACATGGACGCGAAGGGCGGAGACGGAATTATTACCTGTTGCCCCGCATAAAGTGACTCCGCCCTTCGTCTACGTTCGGGCTGATAGCGAACAGACAGCCAGGCATCTTGCGACCGCAGCTTTTGGAGTAGCTGTTGAAGCAACCCCGAAGGGTGACACACACCTCAATCCTTGGAGTGATCCCGCTCGCGTGGCGTGTGCCGTTATTCCTGCCACGGGGGCCGATTTTATGGAGCGTGGTTTTACCCTGGAAGGTCCAGAGGCTGTTCTCTGGCCGGCGGCCGGCTGATATTTCCAAACCTTTGTCAATCAGCCCGGTTTTTGCTGATTTCCTTCCAAACCTGCTCTGCGCGCTGATTATCCCACAAGTCGTTGATCTTCGACTTCGTTAGGCTTGGTTCGACTTCATGCGGCTGATTTCCAAACCCCGTGGCAACCTTCATGATTTATGAAACTGGCGGAGAGGGGGGGATTCGAACCCCCGATACCTTGCGGTATACGCGCTTTCCAAGCGCGCGCATTCGACCACTCTGCCACCTCTCCGGGTGTGGGTGCAAGGGTTGACTCTAAGCCACCCGTGCTACCTTGGGTCAATCGAAATCCCATGTAAGATAGCGTCATGAGTGAGAAGGCTCCGGCCTCTGAGCCTGGCGGGGGCTGTTCTTCCGCCGCAAGGCCGATATCAGCCAATCCAAAATCCAAAATCTTAAATTTCCTCCGTCCTCCCGTTCACGCCACACGGCCGCGCCGGCGCAAGAGCGCCACACCCAGCACCGTCAAGCCCAGCAAGACGGCGTAGGTTGAAGGCTCCGGGACGGACGGCGCGGTGGCAAAAGTCGCGGTGAACTGGGCGTCCAACGACCCGATGCCACTGTTATCGTGAATCAGGAATCCACCGGGATAAACATCACTGGCAAACATGATGCCGCGGCCGGCGCGTGCGCCACCCTCGACCAGCGCGGTGGGGGAATCGGAAAAAATCGCGAAATAGGTGGTGCTGACATCGAGCGCCACAGTGCCCGAAAAATTAAAGGTCGCCGTGGCCCCGGCCCCGAGCGTGGACCATTGCAGGCTGTTGATCGAGGCGTCCACCAAGCCGATGCCCACGCCACCGGAAAAAATGTCCAAAAAGACGGGCGTGGATGGGAGCGCCGAGGCTGATGACACCACAAATGTGAATTGGGTGAGGTAGGCATGGGAGTCCACGAATGAGCCGCTGGTATGGAAGCTGGGCGTGAAGCTCTGCCCGGTGTTGCCGTCATCGCCGGTGTTGCCGCCCACAGGCTGCGAGATGACCACTTGTGCCTGCAGTGAGGCTGCAATGCAGAGCGCGAGACCAAGGGATTTGATGACTTTCATATGGAAAAACGGATTCACAAAGATGGCGCGGTGGCAACCAAAAAGGCGGGGATATGGGGTAATCCAACACCTAAATGAACGGACGTTTTCATTGCGCAAAGTTGCCCGCCGCAGCCCATGCCGCGTTCGACAAGAGCGCCATTCTTCATCATCTAGATTTTCCGAGACCTGAGCATGCCCTTCGCGTCCCTTTGCGCCCTCCGCGTTAAAAACTTCGTCCTCAGTCTCCCTCCCCGCTCCAGACCCTCTGTGCCTCTTGTATGTTCAACCCGATGTTAAACCCGGATGAGGGCAGAGCCAAAGGCGGCTTCCGAGAATGGGCGATCAAGCTCGTCGGAGGAAGCCGCCTTTGGCGGACTTGCACGTCAGGCTCGGAAGGGCTTGGCTGCAACGACCGGGACGC
>CANJLB010000016.1 GCA_947475065.1 Opitutia bacterium
CAAGCCCAGCTGGCGCGTGCCCATCGAGAGCTACCGCAACTTCATCGTGCGCCGGATGAACGGGACGACGCGGGCAGATTTCCTCGCCACCCTGCCCGAATACACGCTGCGTGAGCTGGTGGCCGAATGCACCCGGCTGCTGAAGGAGGCCCCGCCCGGCCAGGCCCCGGTGGACAGGAGCGCATCCCCATGAAATGGGCCAATCTCGCTCCCCGCTTCCGCGAACACGCCCACAAGCTCCGGCAGGCGCTGGCCAGTGCGGTTGAGCTGCACCTTGCGGGCAAATGGGGCCGGCCGGAAATTGAAACGGCCGGCCTGCGCGATTATGCACGGGTGTTCGGCCATGCCATCTCCCCCCGCACCTTCTGGCGGTCTTTTGACCGGACGCTGACGCGGGTGGGGCAGGGCGGCGATTTTAGGCACCTGGAGCATTACCTGCCGGCCGCGCCGGCCCGGCGTGCACCGGCCCCGGCGTTGGCCGCCGCCATCGCCGCGCTGCCCAACCTGGCCCAGGCCATTGGTTCTGTGGCCAACATCACGCAGCCCACCCCGGAGGAGACCGTCATCATCTGGGACGCCGCCTGCGTGGAATGGCAGCGGCTGGGCGCGCATGGCCTGACGGCCAGGCAGGCGCAAAAACGGGTGCTCCATGCGCTGGCGGCCAGCGGGCTGGATCTCGCCCGGAATGAGCGGGCGCTCCGGATAAATTTCATTCGCAAACGGGAACGGTGGATCGAGGGCGGGTATACGCCCGCGGCGTTGCGGGACCAGCGGCCCGAAAGCAGCGGGCATCGCCGCGAACTGCCCCTGACGGCGGACGACGGCAAACTGCTCCTCGCCCGTTCGTTGCACGGCGGGCTGGCCCAGGCCTGGCGTCAGGCCCGGAATGCCGGCATCCTGTCGGCGGCCGCCACCCAGGCGTATCTGCACCAGCCGGCCAGCAAGTCGTATGTGCCGCACCGCGTGCGCGACCACCTCACGCCCAATCTGCGGATGCTGGACGACATCCACCACGGCCCGCGCCAGGCCGCGTTGCAGGGGGCGTATATTTCCAGGGACTGGTCGGACGTATCGCCCGGCGACTGGTATTCGGCGGACGACACCACGCTGCCGCTGTATTACTGGGAGGAAAACGAGCAGGGCCGGCCCCATGTGCTGCGCGGGCAATGCCTCGTCATGAACGACTGCCGCACCGGCCGCCTCCTGGCCTTCGCCCTCCACAGCGAGCGGAATTACACCGCCAAGGTCATTCGCGGGCTGATCCTGAAGGTGCATGACACCTACGGGCTGCCCCGCCGGGGTTTCTTTTTTGAGCGCGGCACCTGGGCCAGCGCGAAACTGCTGAAGGGGGCCGGCGACGAGGTGCCCGGCACCGAGACCGAGCTCGGCCTGCGCGAGTGGGTCGAGTTCCGGCACGCCCAGCCGGGCAATGCCCGGGCCAAGACGGTGGAGCGCATCATCGGACTTGGTTACCCGCGCGTTTGACATCACGGAACAGATCGAAAAAGCGCGGTTCAAGCTGAGCCACCTGACGCAACCGGTGTCCCGACAGTTGGGACGCGCGGAGCAGCAATGTCACCAACCCGAAGTGCAGGTTAAAGGGTCTGCCAGGCTCCCAACGCATTTGAAGCTGAGGTGGGCTAGGCCGATGATGCCGCTCAGCGGTGTGCGCACTTCATGGGCCATCACGGCGAGGTAGTAGCCCTTGACCGCGTTGGCCGCCTCGGCGCTGTCTTTCGACCGGCGCAGCCGGCGGTTGAGCCACAGCAGCGGCAGCGCCCAGCCGAGCGCGGCCACGGCCACGAGGGAGACGATGCCGAGCGTCCAATAGGCCCAGCGGTAATCGGACTGCGGGTTGGCGTCGTAGAGAAAACCCTTGAGTGAAAATCCGGCCGGCAGCATGCCAAACTCCGTATAGGTGTCCGCGATATGCTGCCACCGGCCGGGGTTCATGTGGCCGACCTCGATCAGCTCGGGGTGCATCAGCTGTGCGGTTTGCTGCGCCTCGAAGAGCAGCGCCTCACGGGTTTTGCGCTGCCCGTGGTCGCGCAGGATGAGGTCCGCGATTTCTTCGGGGTGCGCCAGCGCGTACTCCCAGCCGCGCAGGCTGGCCTGCCGGAACGCCGCCACCCGCCCGGGATGCGCGCGGATCTCCCCCTCGGTTGTGAACAGGTTGTCTCCGTAAAAATCAATGCCGCCCGCCCGGGGGGTGAACGTGAGATAATCAACGCCCGCCTGCCTGAGCTGAAACGGCTCGTCGGTCGCGTAGGCCGACATGGCGGCGACCCGGCCATTGATCAGGTCGCGCACGTCGAACGTGTGGGGCACCAGATGCAGCTTGGCGGGATCCACGCCCTCGTCCTTGAAATATGCCAGCAGCTCCGCCGACTGAGGTTCGATCATGACTGGCTGCGCCGCCAGCGCCTGCAGGTCGCCGGCCCCCGCCGATTTCCGCGCGAGCAGCACCAGCGGCGAGTGCTGGTAGATGACGGCCAGCGCCACCACGGGCCGGCCTTTGCCGCGCAACAGCAGCAGCTCCGACGTGCCCACGCCAAATTCCGCGCGCCCCGCGAGCACCTCCTCGACCGGGTCATGCTCCGGCTCCGCCTCGCGCAAGTTCACCTCCAGACCGGCCTCACGGTAATAGCCCTGCGCCACCGCCGCGTAGTAGCCGGCAAATTGGAACTGGTGCTTCCATTTCAGTTGCAGCGTCACATGATCAAGGGCTGCTCCGGTTCCGTTCGCCGCTTTGGCCGTATCCGTCAACGCCAGCGCCATCCAGCCGGCGAGGCTGAGGAGCACAACCCGGCACAACGTGCGATTTCGTCCAAACATGGCGTGCCAATTAAAGGCGGTGGTCCGGGCCACTCAAGTTAAACCGACGACAAGGACGGATTTTAAGCAGCGGGTAGCGAGAAGCCTAGGGTAATCCGCAAAAGGACACCAATTACACGCGGCTCTTATCTCGGCACGAGCTCAAAGCCGATCGTGGAAGCGCGGAGAGATCGAGGCGGAAGGAGGGGTTTCCGATGCGCAGTGCGATCATCGAGGCCATCCGGCATGGGGTTTTGAGCTTGAGAAAATGCGCTTGGATTTTACAACGACAGGAAAGCTATATGCACCCCACCCCATATTTTTTCGCCGCGACCGAGGCACCAAGCCTTTCGTTGTTCTATATTGTCGCCGGAATCCTGATGCTTTTTTTCTGTGTCGCCGTCGTTGTCCGCCTTGGGGCAATCGCCCGCGAGACCAAGAAGCAGACCGATCATCTTGAGTATATCGTCTGGTCTATTCGTCACACGAAAGCTACCGAGAAGGGGCGGCACGGGGACGTGGTTGAGTAGCGGAGAGTTTATGAGTTAGTCCCCGTTCGCGCTTGCCATCTTTAGCTGGGCGATACGGAAATCATTGAAATCACTCCCGAGTCAGTTGCGCAACATCTCGCGGACGTCGTCCGTCTTGGGGTCGCCGTCACAGGCGGTTTCACCACTGGCGTCACAGGCTTGGGGCTGATTGGGCCGGGCGTTCCTTGGGGTGCAGCACCGCGCGCGCAGCGTGAAGCCGAGCAGGACGGCGACGAAAACGGAGAGGAAGATTTTCATGGTCAAAGCACGCCCTCCTTATTGAGGTTCGCGTAATAGCCTGACAGATTTGGTCATGGCCGGCATGCTTTGTCGGTTGAGGAGAACAGACGGCTTCATCGGTCGGACATTCCTGTCAGTCTATCGAGCGAGGCTCAATAAACACGCAACCGCCGATGTTGAGCGCGATGATGACGGCGATAAAACGCCGCTCGCCGTGGTGTAGGTCTTGCCACAGTGGGGGCAGGTGCGCGCATCTTAAGCTATGGGCTTGCCGCAGGTGTCGCAGGTTTTGAGGTTGTTGTTGATCGTGGGCATGGGGTTAAAATTTCCGGGCCGAAGAAGACGATTCAACTTCCCCGTCCACGAAATATAACATGTTGCTTGGATATACCCATTGCTCCTTGGTCGCGCCTGAAGTGATGACCTTATCCACCTTGTCGGGGTTGCCCCACGCGGCTTGCGCCTCCTCGCGATTCATTCCTTTGGCTGCGATATCATTCTTGATAAAATCGCGAATTTTCTGGGTGCGTCCGATGATTGGGGGCGTCGCCCCAATTTCAACCAACAGCCTGCGCGCGACCTCCGGCCATTGGCGCACTGGCGGATTAGTGCGATCATCCTGCTGCGTCGCAAACATTCGGATATTAATCCCAATCATGTCAGCGAGCACACCGTCCAGACTCAGCAGCCCGCGTAAATCAGCCGCAGGAATTTTCGACCTATCGAGATTTTTGAACTCAGCACGAATATATTCACAAATTTCACGCAGGTTTTGCTGGGGCAGCCTAATCAGACGCGCCCGGTTATTTGCAGAAACGATGGCTTCGTAAAATCCCCTTCTGGCCTCGGTTGTTTCCTTGTCGGCGGTGGCAACCGACAGTTTTTTTGCCGCCTCGCGGAATGCGGTAAAGTCGCCACCGATCCAGTTGCGCAACGCCTCGCGCGCGGCGTCTGTCTTGGGCGTTTGCGATACCGGCGCAGCCCCACGCGCCCAGAGCGTGAGAGCGAGCAGGCAGGTAAGGAGGGTGCTAACGGCTTTCATGAGCTTAGCCGTGGAACCGTCCGGGCGTCAGTGCGCGACGGAGGCGGCCGGGGCGGCGGCTTTGTCGGCGGGCCAGGCGGCGAGGGCGGCCTTGAGCGTGTCGGCCGTCCAAGCGGTGCGGCTCAGGATGAAGCGGTAGCGCAGATCCATCTTTTCTCCGGCGGCGAGCTGGATGGGCTTGGGACCGAGGATGGTCTGGTCGGCGAAGAAAAAGGGCGGATTCTGCTTCGGCGTGTTGATGAGATACCAGGTCGCCGGCTTTCCCTCGGTGTTTTTGGCGTCGCTCAGGAACGCGATGCCGCCCGGCGCCTTGCCCTCCGGGCTGAAATTGAGGCCCATCGCGAAGGTGTTGGGCCGCGCCCGTTCGCCGGCGCGGGTCGTCGCCGGCAAGCCGTCGTAATTGAACTGCGTCACAGGGCCGTCGGTGGAGACATAGGCGGGTTGGACCGGGGCCATGCGGATGCTCATGCCGGCATAACCGCCGTTGTTCGCGCCGCGCGGTTCGCCGGGCATCGCCGTGCGGTCGAGCAAAGCGCCGTCGGGGCCGGCGACGAAGCGGGCCTTCCAATCAATGGTATAGCTGCCGTTGGCGTCGGGCGTGGAGACGGAAATCTCGCGGCTCTCGACCATGTCCACGCGGGGGATGTCGTGATTGATGTAGGTGAGGGCCATCTTGATGGTGGCGCTGCCATCCGGCTGCGTGGCGATGACGGGGGTGGTCCACGCGGTCGTGCCGGCGGGCAGGCCGCTCGTGCGGTCCTCCTCCCAATAATTTTTCCCATTGATGTATTTCCACGAGAACCAGAGGCCGTAGTGCCATGGGTGGTCGGCCGGCGCCCGTTCCGTGACGATCGCACCGCCGACTGCGCTGAGCGGATGGAAGAAGGACTTGCCGGCGGTGGCGGGGTCGAAGTTGAACTGCCACACGACGGTGTCACCGGCTTTCCAGGCGATCGTGGTGTCGCTGCGCATCCAGTCGGCGCGTGCGGCGGTGGCGAGCAGGGCGAACGGCGCGAGAACGAGCAGCAGGGCGCGGGACGCGCGGAGCAGGGAGGCAGGAACAGAGGGCTGGATTTTCATGGGGAGAGGGAAAGTTGGCCAGCAGGAGCGAAACGGTCGAGCTTTTTGACAAACATGTGGCATAGCACAGCGGCGCGATGTCACGCCTTCAGGCTGGCGACGAGGCGGGCCGCGCCATACGGACCGCGCTCGGGACGGCTGAGCATGGCGTTGGCCTGGGCGTCGTTCACGAATTGTTCCGCCTTGGCGTCCCAGGTCAGCGGACGGCCGAGCTTCATGGCGATCCAGCTCACGATGCAGGCGGTGTTGCTGCGGTGCGCGATGGGCGCGGGAGCGAGCGGCTGCGCGCGCGATTTCACGCACTCGAGCCAGTTGCGGTGGTGCGAGGAACTCTCGGGGAAACGCACGCTCAGGCCGGCGGACTCGAGGAGTTTCTCGTTGCTCGCCTCGATGACCTTCAGATTGCGCGGATCGTTGGGGATTGGGCTTGCCGGGGCGGCGACGCCGGCGGGCAGGGTGTTCTCGCGGGTGACAAAAATCCAGCCCTCGTCGCCGATGAACTTGATGCCGGTGTTCAGCTTGTCGGAGACGGTCATCCTGATGTCACCGGGATAGGTCAGCTCGATGTGGTAGGCCCCGTGAACGTTCCAGATTTTGTTGGTGGGGAACTCGCCCTTGCCCTCAATGCGCATCGGACCGGTGAGCTCGGTGTTCATGCCCCAGTGCGCGGTGTCGAAGTGGTGCGCGCCCCAGCCGGTGATCATGCCGAGGCAGTGGGCCTCGTGGCGCAGCCAGCCGGGCCGGTCGGTTTGGTTGGCCTGCGGGTGGACGCGGGCCTCGGTGTAATAGGCCTGCTCGGTCGGGCCGAGCCACATGTCGTAGTTGAGGTTGGCGGGCACGGGCTGCTCGGCGGGGTCGGGCTGCGTGGGGTCGGTGGGCAGGCCGATCTCGACGCGCTGGAGCCGGCCGACACGCCCGCTGCGGACAAACTCGCACGCCTTGCGGAACTGCTGCGTGGTGTTCCACGAGCGCTGCTGGCTGCCGACCTGGAGGATGCGGCCGGTCTTCGCCACGGCCTCGCGCAGCAGCACGCCCTCGGCGTGGGTCATCGTGAACGGTTTTTGGAGATAGACATCCTTGCCGGCGTAAACGGCGGCGATGGCGATCTCGGCGTGCCAGTGGTCCGGCAGACTGAGGACGACAGCGTCAATGTCCCGGCGCGCGAGCAGCTCGCGGTAGTCGCCATAGAGGTCAATCTTCGGCCGGACGGGGTTGGGCCGGGCGGCAAATAATTCCTCGACCTTGGTCCTGCCGGCCGCCTGGCGCTTGGTGTCGAGATCGCACACGGCGACGACGTCGGCGAGGTCGGAGTTGGCGACGCCGGGCATGTCGTGCGCCTGCGCGATGCGGCCCGCCCCGATGTGGCCGACGCGAATGCGGTTGCTGGGCGCGTCGGCCCCGAGCAGGCGCGACGGGATGATGAGCGGGCCGACGGCGAGGCCGGCGGCAGCAAGACTGGTCGTGCGGACGAAGGAGCGGCGGGAGAGAGTCGGGGCGGACGCTTTCATCGGGAAAGTTGAGTCAGAGGAGATAAAGAGCCGAGAATCGGCGGACTCACAGGCCGTCAATCGTCCTGTGGATTTTGACAGCCAGCAGCCGATCGCTGTCGCCAAAAAAATAAAGCGCATCGTAGTCCGAGCGGAAGCCAAGCAAAGGACGATGGAGGCCGAGATAGATTTGGAGGCATTTTGTCGCCAGCGGCTGCTTGAACTGCCGCAGTCGCATTTCATCAAGGGGGTTTGAGAAATCAATCAGGAAGGGGGCTGGGCGCAGCCTGTCGGTTGGATGCACCAGCCGATCCCGGATAAAGGCCTGCACCTCGGCCAGCGGCGTGCCGGGCGGGGTGTGCTTGGCCAGCACGGCCTCCATGCCTGCCACGCTGGTCCAACCAAGGCTGAGCTTCACAGGTGTCTTGTCCGGCGGCACGGCTGCCGCCGGTGCGGTGGTGCTACAGCCGGAGAAAACGTCACAAAGGGCGAAGCTCATGGCGAGCAGAAGCAGGGGACGAGTATTCATGGTGGAGTGAGGGCGATGGGCCGAAAAATTAAACGCGGGGAGCGCAAAGGACGCCGAGGACTTTTTGGCTTCGCGCGCTTCGCGTCCTCCGCGTTTCAATGATTTGATAGTGACGCCAGCGAGGTGAGGGCAAACGCGACGAGGAGTTGGCAGGGGAGGCTTTTTATGGTGATGGGAAAGCGGAAAAAAACACGGCCAGACGCGAGAGATTGTAACCAGACGGCCGCAGAGGGATATCCGGAGCCAGCCGTCGCGCGGCGGAAATGTCAACCCAACGGCCTTGCCGCGCGCAAAACGCGACGAGGGCGTCGCGTCCCCATATCTTGGCGGCATCACAAGCGCAGGCTTCCCGTCGGCCGCGATTTGGTTATGAACCCTGGCAACCGTCCGCGCCAATCCATGCCCGCCCCGCGCATCCTCCTCATCGAAGACGAGCCCGCCATCGCCGACACGCTGCTCTACGCGCTGCGCACGGAGGGCTTCGCGCCCGAGTGGCGCGCGACCGGCGGCGAGGGGCTGGCCGAGCTCGCAGCGGCGGATACGGGCGCGGCGGAGGCCTTCGCGCTTGTCATCCTCGACGTGGGCCTGCCCGACGGCAACGGTTTTGACCTGTGCAAAAAAATCCGCGCGCGCTCGGCCGTTCCGATTCTTTTTTTGACGGCGCGCAATGGCGAGGTGGACCGCGTCGTCGGGTTGGAGATCGGTGGCGACGACTATGTGACCAAGCCGTTCAGTCCGCGTGAGGTCACGGCGCGCGTGAAGGCGATCCTGCGGCGGGGGCCGGCGGCATCAAGCGCAGCGGGCGGTGGCTCGGCTGTAGGCCAGGTCGCTGACCTGGCTCCGGGGCAAAATTCCAGCCGTGCAGAAAAGCCAGCTCAACGAGCTGGTCTACCACTGCAGCCCGAATTTGCCGTGGACGACGAGCGGTGCGAGGCGCGGTTTTGTGGCGCACGTCTGGAGCTGACGCGCTACGAGTTCCGCCTGCTGCGCGCGCTGTTGGCTCGGCCGGGCCGGGTGTTCTCGCGTGACGAGCTGATGACGGCGGCGTGGGAGGATCCCGGCGCGAGCCTCGACCGCACGGTGGACGCGCACATCAAGACCCTCCGCGCAAAGCTCCGCTCCGTCGCGCCCGACGCCGACCCGATCCAGACACACCGGGGGCTCGGGTATTCGTTGCGAACCGCGCCGTGAAAATCCGCACGGTCATCTTCGGCGTCTATGTCGCGTCCTCAGCGCTCGGGTTCGCCGTGCTCATGGCGTTCATCCTGTCGGAGGTGCGCCCGCGTTACGTCGAGGCGATGCGGCGGACGATGGGCGACACGGCGGCGTTTCTCGCAAGTTTCGCGGCCGAGGGGCCGGCGGAGGACGGCGCGTGGGTGCGACGGCTGGCCGCGCTGCCTGCCAACACCGATCTCCTGCGCGTTTTCGCCAGCGATCCGGCAGGGCGCGTGGTGTTCGACTCGGCCAAGGGCCGCGATGTCGGGCAGCTTTACGAATGGCCCATGACCGGTGGCGGCCGGGCCGCCTCGAAAAATTACACATTGAGCAACGTGTCCGTCGTCGCCGACGAGCTGCGCGTGCGCACGCCCGTGCGGCAGGGCGGCGCGGTCGTCGGCTGGGTTGGCGTAGGGAGGCCGCTTAACTCTGTGACGGAGGCGATTTGGAACGCCCGTGTGCGGCTCGCGCTTGGCGCGCTGTCCATCGCGGCCGTAATGACGGCGGCCGGCTGGTGGATCGCGCGCCGCCTCACGCGTCCGCTCGACCGGCTGACGGCCTACGCTCAGGCCGTGCGCGACGGCCAGCCGGCCACACCGCCCGTGTCGCGCGCGGCGGAGATCGCCGAGCTGGCGGAAGCTTTCGAGAGGATGCGCGCCGCGCTGGAGGGGAAGCAATATGTCGAGCATTACACGCAGACACTCACACACGAGCTGAAGGCGCCGCTCTCGGTCATCCGCGGTGCGGCGGAGCTGCTTCATGAGAACATGCCGCCGGAGGACCGGGCGCGGTTTCTGGCGCACCTGCGCGCCGAGTCGGACCGCATCCAGAGAATCGTGGACAAGATGCTGCAGCTCTCGGCGCTGGAGGCGCGACGCGGGCTGGAAACGGTGGAGAGGGTGGAGCTGGGCGGCGTGCTGCGCGAAGTGGCGGAGGCGCTGCGACCGCTCTGGCAGACCCGGCGGCTCGATCTGCGGGTGGTGGCGACGGACGGGGCGCAGGTGCGGGGCGAGCGTTTTTTGCTCGTGCAGGCGTTGACGAACCTGCTGCAAAATGCCATCGAGTTCACACCGGAGGGCGGTGTCATCACGGCGCGGATGGAAAGCACGGATGGCGAGTTGCGGATCGTCATCGAGGACGGCGGCCCCGGTGTGCCGGACTACGCGCTGGGGCGGATTTTCGAGCGGTTCTACTCGCTGCCGCGCCCTGACACGGGCCGTAAGAGCACGGGGCTCGGCCTGAGCTTTGTGCGCGAGATCGCGCTGCTGCACGGCGGTGAGGTGAGTGTGGCCAACCGGGCCGGGGGCGGTGTGCGGGCGGTGCTGCGGCTGCCGGTGGCGGCGTGAATTCAACACCACAGTAGCCCGCCGCGTGAGCGGCGGGACAAGCACGCGAAGCAATCTCGGCTCTCCTGCGCCGGGCGACACGAACCGCGCGGGCAGGATGCCCGTGCCACATTTCATCCCGATTTCATGCAGACTTCATACGGACTTCACAGAGCCGTGCCAGAGTAGGAGCATGAACTGGCCCCGTCTGCCCCGGCTCCATTGTGCGTTGCTTGGCTTGCTGCCGCCTGCGGCGGAGTTCGCGCCGAACCGCGCCAGTGCGGCGGGACATCTGGCGTCATCGCACAAATCGGAAACGCGCGCGCCGTCATCCGCCGCCAAGACGCGGCGGCCCTCGCCATGACTTCTGCTCCGCCAAAATCAGCCCGTTTTCAGCTCGGCCCGCTGCTGCGCGGCGAGGCTGAGGTGATCGCGGGCTGGATCACCCGCTGGACCGCCGGGCACACGTGGCGGCATGTGGCGTTGATCGTGGCGGGCGCGGGCGCGTTTGGCGCGGCGATGGGCGTCTGGCGCGCGCCGGCACAGGCGGGATTTTCGGCGGTGAAACTGCCGCTCATCCTGCTCGCGACGGCGGCGGGCAACGCGCTGCTCAACGGCCTGCTTGCACCGTTGCTCGGACTGAACCTGCGGCTGCGGGAGGCGTTCGCGGCGGTGCTGATGAGCTTTGCGCTCGCGGCGGCCATCCTCGGCGCGTTCAGCCCATTGATGGCGTTTCTGGTCTGGAACCTGCCGCCGCTCAACTCTGGCTCGTCGGCGAATGCCATGGCGCACAGCGTCATGCTGCTCACGCTGGTGGCGGTGATCGCCTTTGCCGGCGTGACGGCCAACCTGCGGCTGCTGCAGCTGCTCCGCCGGCTCGGCGGCGAGGTCATCGCACCCCGGCTCCTCTTCGCATGGCTCGCAGTCAACCTGCTGCTCGGCAGCCAGCTTTCGTGGATTTTGCGGCCATTCATCGGCACGCCCTCGCTGCCGGTGGAGTTTCTGCGCACCGGGGCGTTTCACGGCAATTTTTTTGAATCGGTGTTCAGCACGATCCGCCAGCTCTGGCCGGATTTTTAACCCCAACCTGCAACCCTCAACCGGAGACCCAACCCATGAACGAATCCAACCTCAACCCACCGCCGCCCCTGCCGCCTTCGCTGCCTGCCGATGAGCTGCCGCTGGGTGAGCACCCCCATGACTGCAACCCCATCGTTGGCGCGCTTGGTGTGATCGAGGCGGTGCTGCGTCATCCGCGCCGGATTGTTTTCCATCTCAACCAAGGGAGTGCGACCGGGCGGCTCGTCGGATTGCTGCTGGCGGTTGCGCTGGTGTTCATCGCGGTGTACGGCGCGATTGTCGGCAGCTTTTCGGGCGGCTTGCAGTGGTGGGCTGCGCCGCTGAAAATCACCGGCGGCCTCGTGGTGACCGCGGCCATCTGCCTGCCGAGCCTCTACATCTTTGCCTGCCTGGGCGGCTCGCCAGCGCGGCTGGGTGAGGTGGCGGGCGCGCTGGGTGGGCTGATGGCGCTGGCCACGCTGCTGCTGATTGGGTTTGCGCCGGTGGCGTGGCTGTTCTCACAGTCCACGCAGTCGGTCGTGGTGATGGGCGGCCTGCACCTGCTGTTCTGGCTGGTGGCGGCGGGCTTTGGCGTGCGCTTCCTCAAGACGGCGTTCCGGCGGCTCGGGCTGCGGTCGGAAAACGGGCTGAACGTGTGGGTGGTGATCTTCCTGCTCGTGTCGTTGCAAATGACCGCGGCGCTGCGTCCGCTGGTCGGGCCGGGGGACAAGGAGCCGCTGCTGCCGAGGCCGGAGGACAAAAAATTCTTCGTCGCACACTGGTTCGACAGCATGGACGCACAGGCGAGACGCACACCGGTGCGGAGGGACTGAATCCTCGCGGCAGGGACGGCTCTCCGAGCCGTCCCTGCCCAAGGCGCCAAAATGTACGGCCTCTCCACCTTTCATGAAGCGGCACGACAGGGAATCACCTTGCCGCTGGCACGCGATGAACGAACTTTGACCGTGATGAAACTGTTTGAACTCAAGGCCGAGATTCCCGCCGACGCGGCGGATGCTGCGGACAACGTGTTGCTTGAGCTCGGCGTGGCCGAGTGGTCGCTGCTGCAGGACGTGATCGCACGGCGCGCGTGGATCGTGGGAGTTTTCGCCAGCCAGGCCGAAGCGCAGGCGCGGTGGGCCGAACTGGCCCCTTTGCTTGCGGCCGGGGGCGTCGCATCGGGCGCGGCAGGCGGGCCGGTCGGACGCGTGCTGGCCGACGAGGACTGGCGCGACAGCTACAAGGCGCATTTCAAGGCCTGGCGTTTCGGGCGGCTGCATTGGGTTCCGGTGTGGGAGCGGGAGCGCTACGTGCTGTTTCCGGGCGACGCGGTCATCTGGCTCGACCCGGGGCTGGCGTTTGGGACGGGCAACCACGAGACGACGCGGCTGTGCTGCGAACGCCTGGTGGCGTTTGCCGCCAGGGACCGGGGGCCGGAAGGGAGCGGCAAAATCCGCGTGCTCGACGCAGGCTGTGGGTCGGGGATTCTCGCGCTGTCGGCGGCGCGGCTCGGGCTGGGCGACGTGGCGGGCTTTGACAACGATCCCGAGGCGGTGCGTGTGAGCGGAGAGAACGCCGCGCTCAACGGACTGGCGGGCCGGGTGGATTTTTTTGCGGCGGACCTCATTGGCGGGCTGGCCGGGCGACAGGCGGAACTCGTGCTGGCAAACATCCAGGCGGACGTGCTCATGCGCTTTGCCCGCGAGCTGGTCGGCGCGGTCGCGCCGGGCGGCGAGCTGGTGCTGAGCGGCATCCTTGCCGTCGAACTGGAACAAGTGCGCGCGGTGTTCTCCGCCACCACGCCCGGCTGGCTCATCGCCAGCCGTACGCTCGGGGAGTGGAGCGACTTGCGGCTGGCGCGGGCGGAAAGTACACCGTGAGCGCCGGTCCGTCCGGTGGTGGCCGAAGACCTCAGATTGCCCGCAGCTCCACCCCCGCCGCCGTGAGCGCGGCGCGGAGGGCCTGCGCTAGGCCGACGGCCTGGGGGCTGTCGCCGTGCAGGCAGATCGTTTCCGCCTGCACGGTGGCGGTCGAACCGTCGGTCGCGCGCACCGTGCCAGTCTCCAGCAGCCGCAGCACCTGGGCCACTGCCGCCTCAAGGCCGAGCAGCGCGCCGGGCGTGCCGCGGGGTGCGAGCGTGCCGTCGGGTGCGTAAGCCCGGTCGGCAAAGGCCTCGCCGGCCACACGCAACCCCACGTCGCGCCCGGCGGCGCACAGCGCGCTCCCGGCCAGGCCGACGAGCGTGACTGAAGCGTCGGTGTCCCGCACGGCCCCAGCGATGGCGCGGGCGATGGCGGCGTCGCGGGCGGCGAGATTGTAGAGCGCGCCATGTGGCTTCACGTGGCGCAGGGGCGCGAGCGCCCGCAGCGCCTCCACCTGCCCGCGAACGAGCCGGGTGATTTCCGCCGGCGGCAGACGCAGCTCGCGGCGGCCAAAATGCTCCCGGTCGGCGAAGCCCGGATGGGCGCCGATGGCCACCCCATGCCGCTGCGCGAGCGCGACGGTGACCTGCATCGTCGCCGGGTCTCCCGCGTGCGCGCCGCAGGCGATGTTGGCCGAGGTGACCAGAGGCATCAGCCTGGCGTCGTGCGCCGCGCCTTCGCCTAGGTCGCAGTTGAGGTCAATGCGGCGCATGCTCACCCGCGCCGCCGCACGGCCACGCCCAGCCGCAGCAGTTCCAGCGTCTGTTCGGCGGCCAGTCCGGCCGCCTGCGCCTCGGCCACGGGAATTTCGGCGAACCGCACGGTGTCGCCCGGCCGTGCCTGCGCGAGCCGGGGGAGATCGGCCGCGATGACGTGGCCGATCTTCGGATAGCCGCCGAGCGTCTGGCGGTCGGCCATGAGCACGATGGGCTGGCCGCTGGGCGGCACCTGCACCGTGCCAAACGACACGCCTTCGGAAATCATTTCGCCGGGCAGTTCCGCCGTGAGTGGCGGGCCGAGCAGCCGCAGGCCCATGCGGTCGGACTGCGGGCGCACGCGCCACGCAGCCGACTTGAACGCCGCGCGTGCCGTCTCGTCGAATGCCGCCCAGCGCCGCCCGCGAACGAAGCGCACGGCGATTTCCGCCCCGCCGCCCGCTGCGCGCGTGTTGCCGCTCGCCGTCCAAAACTCCTGTGCTGCGCCCCAGCCGCCCCGGTCCGCCGTCCCGGGCATGCTGTCGGTGACCGGACCGGCCGTGAGCCGGTCTCCCGCCCGCAGCGCCCGCCCCCAAAAGCCGCCGAGTCCCGCGCTGAGCAGCGTGCCCGCGCCGCCCAGCACGCGCGGCACGGCGAAGCCGCCCGCCACCGCGACATAGACGTGTGAACCGCACGCCAGCTCCGCAAATGAAAGCTGGGTGCCCGCCGCCACGCGGAGCGGCCGCCAGCCCGCCACGCCGCGCACCTCCGCCCCGGTGACGGCAATCCAGGTGTCGGCGTGAAACAGCAGTTCCGGCCCCGTGAGCGCGCTTTCGAGCACAGGTGCGTTTTCGTCGTTGCCGAGCAAAATGTTGCCCACGCGAGCCGCCTGCCGGTCCATCGCGCCGCCGGGTGTCACCCCCACGCGCTGCCAGCCGGGCCGGCCGAGATCCTGCAACATCGTCAGCCCGCCGGAGCGCACGACCTCGATCCCACCGGTTTTGCCGGCCACCGTCCGGTTGTTTTGCCGGTCAAACGGATGGGCGGTCACGCGCGCCGACTCCTGGGCAAACTGTGCGGGTGTGATCGGTTTGAACCGGACGAAATCACCGGGGAACAGCAGTGCGGGCAGCTTTTCCTCGGGCCGGAAAAGCCGCAGCGGCGTTTGTCCGACGAGCTGCCAGCCGCCCGGCGTGGCCAGCGGATAGACGCCTGTCTGCGCGCCGCCGATGGCCACGCTGCCGGCCGGCACGCGCACCCGCGGGTTCGCCCGGCGCGGCATGGCGAGCCTGGCCGGCAGCCCGAGCAGATACGGAAATCCCGGCGAGAAGCCCACCGCCGCCACCTGATAACGTGCGCCGCTGTGTTGGGCCACCACCTCCGCCTCGGTGAGCCGCGCGCGCCGCGCAACTTCAGGCAGGTCGGGCCCTTGCTCGCCGCCGTAGCACACCGGCACTTCGACCTCCCGGCCGGAAATTTTGGCGTCCGGCTTGGCGCCCGCCGCCGTCACCCGCAGCCACTCAGCCACGCGTGCGACCGGCGCGCCCGGCCCCGGCGGAATTTTTGCCGGCTCGTAGTGGACGGTCACCGAAGCGAACGCCGGCACGATGTCGGTCACGCCCGGCAGCATCGCCGCCGCCAGCGCGCGGGCGACGGACAGCGTGAGCGCGAGCGTCGCCTCGTCGGCGGCCGCACCGGTCTCGGCAAGCAGGGCGTTGTCGCCCAAGGGCGTGATTTGCATGCGGGAGAATTGGGGCAATGCGCGTCCGACCTCAAGCGCCACCGTGTCCTTGGCCGGGATTTTCCGTTTCCAGTGCGGGTGCGACGGCGGGATGGCATTTCCATTATCCAACCCACCCTTTATGTCGGGTTTTATGCGTCCTATTCGGAAAGGAGATGCTTCCTCCCGGCTACCCAATTGGGTTGCATCGACACGCGGGGCTGCGAATGTTCCGCCTGCCATGCCGTCCATCCGCCCCCTGCTCTTACTTTCCGCCGCATTTGTGATCGGCCTTGCCGCCGGCTGCCGCAAGGCCGAGGTGACGTCCTACCGTGCGCCGAAAGAGGCCCCGCGCGCCGCCGCGCCGGCCGTCGCCGGTCCATCCAGTCCGTCCATGCCCTCTGCGATGGCTTCGACCCCGATGCCGACCGCCAGCGGCGCCGACCTCAAATGGACGGTCCCGGCGAACTGGGAGTCAAAGCCTGCGTCGGCCATGCGGAAAGCGACCTTTGTCATCAAAGGCGACGGCGGAGCCGAGGCCGAGCTCGCCATCAGCGCGCTTAATGGCGACGGCGGCGGTGAGCAGAGCAACCTCGTCCGCTGGCGCGGCCAGTTGGGGCTGCCGGAAATCTCCCCAGCGGAGGTGGCCGCAGGCGTGACGCGCTTTGAGGCGGGCGGGCTGAAGATGGTGGTTGCCGACTACGCCAACGACAAGGCCACGCCGCCGCGCCTGCTCGCCGCGATCGTGCCAGTGGGCGATGCCACGTGGTTTTTCAAGCTCACCGGCCCCGCTGCGCTGCTGGAGCGCGAGAAGCCCGCGTTCCTGGCCTTTCTGAAAACCATCAAAGCTCCCTGACCCGCCGTTGCGGCTCTCCGGGTTTCGTCCTTCGCCCTCTTTTCTTTCCCGCCCCTCGCTCCCCATTTCATGCGCGACTTCTGGCAGATCCTCGTCAAGTTTTTCACCTCGCTGCGGCTGACGGTCGTGCTGCTCGCACTAGGCATAGTGCTCGTCTTTGTGGCTACTCTGGCCCAAACGGACATGGGTGTGTGGGGCGTGCAACAAGGCTATTTTCATACGTTTTTTGCGTTTCCGAAGTGGCATGGAACTCCGGTGTTCATCCTGCCCGGCGGCTATCTCGTCGGCGGGCTGCTGCTGATTAACCTGATCTCGGCGCACCTCTATCGCTTCCGGCTGACCTGGAAAAAAATCGGCATCCAGCTCGCACACGCCGGCGTGATCCTGCTGCTTGTCGGCGAACTGCTCTCCGGCCTCTGGCAGGAGGACTATCAGATGAGCATTGATACGGGGCAGACGAAAAACTTCGCCGAGAGCTATCGGAAGCACGAGCTGGCGATCGCGGATGTGAGCGACCCGCAGTTCGACGCGGTCGTGGCCATCCCCGAACAGCTGCTCACGCGGCCAGGCAACCTTGACACCCAGGGCAAGCTGCCTTTTCGCGTCGTCGTCAAGGGCTACTGGCCCAACGCGGACATCCATGGTCCGATGATGGCGCCCGGTCTGATCCCCGGCGCGTCGCTCGCCAACCGGGACCTCGGCGCGACGCTTTCGCTCACACCAGTCGCGACCACGACGCAGGACAACACGCGCAACTCCCCGGCCGCCTCCGTCGAACTCGTCGGCCCCGACGGCGGCACGCTCGGCACCTGGCTCGTCTCGCCCACGCTGGATCTCTTTGCGGGCCGGCCGCAGACCTTTGACTTCGGCGGCAGGACCTGGGCGCTGTCGCTCCGCGTGGCGCGGGCTTATTACGACTTTTCGCTCACGTTGCGAAAGTTCAGCCACGATCTCTATCCCGGCACCGACATCCCGAAAAATTACTCCAGCCTCGTGCAGCTCAAGTCGGCCGGCGGCCTGGCCGACCGCGACGTGCTCATCTACATGAACACCCCGCTGCGGCACGAAGGGCTCACCTTTTACCAGGCCAGTTTCGCCAACAACGACCAGACGACGATTCTGCAGGTCGTCCGCAACCCCAGCTGGACGCTGCCCTATGTGAGCTGCCTGCTCGTCGCCGGCGGCCTGTTGGTGCAGTTTGGGATGTCGCTGCTCGGCTTCGTGAGCCGCCGCAAGTCCGCCGCACCGTAAACTTGAAACGCGGAGGACGCGGAGCGCGCGGAGTTCAAAACAATCCCATGAATTCAACCTCGGTCAATAATCTGCACCTGTCCCGATGCTCGCTCGGTCTCCTCATCACCTTTAATATCCGCAAACTCACCGACGGCATCGAGCGCGTCGCTAACAACGCCCCAAGCCTCTCTGCGCCCTCCGCGTTTCAAGAAAAATGAAAAAGCTCTTCCCTCTCTCCGTCCTTTTGCTCGGCGTCGTCTATCTGGCGATCGCGCTGTTTCCGCCCAAGCCCAAGGGGGAGTTCAACCTCGATGGTTTCGGGCGCCTGCCGGTCCTCCTCAACGGCCGCCTCAAGCCGCTCGACACCGTCGCCCGCACCACCCTGCTCATGATGCAGGGCCGCCAGCGTGTGACCGTGCCAGGCGGACGTTCGATCACGCCGGTCGAGTGGCTCCTCGACACGCTTTACCGCCCAAGGGTCGCCGACACCTACCAGATCTTTGAGATCGTCCATCCCGATGTGCTCGCGCTGTTTGGCCTCGTGCCCGAGAATGGTGCGGGCAACAAGCGCTTTTCCTTTGATCAGCTGTCGCCCCGGCTCGGAGAGCTGGAGCGGCAGGCCCGGCAAATCGCCGAGTTGGAGGAACAGGCCAAGACCGCCGGGCGCGAACCGCCCGAGCGCAACGCCTTCCAACGCGCGGTGCTTATGCTCCGTTCGCATGTCGGGCTTTACGACCGCATGACTGTTTCCCTCGTTGATCCGCAAAGCCCGGATTTTCTGGACAAGATCAACCTCTTCCAGAGCGGTCTGGCCGCCGGGGTCGCCGCCGTCCGCGCCAAGGACGCCAAGCAGCCCTACGACGAAGCCGCCGCCAAGGCCACGATGGATGTCGCGGAACGCTTTGGCTTCATGGCCGACAACGGATACCTGCACATCATCCCGCCGGCCGACAATGATCCCAACCCCGACCACTGGCACAACGCGGGCTCCGTGCTGATCGAAAGCATTGGCGACGGCGAAGCCGCCGGCTTTGCGCAGCGCACCTACGCCGTGCAGCTTTTTGCCGCGCTCGGCCGCGCGTGGGTCGCGCAAAATGCCGCGGAATTCAACCGCGGCGTCATGCTCTACCGTCCCACCCTGCTCGTCCGTTTTGGTGCGCGCATGGACAAGGTCGGCACCGAGGCGCGCTTCAACGCCGCCGAACCATTCTACCACGGCATGATCCTCTACGTCGCCGCCTTTCTGCTCGCCGTCTGCTCCTGGCTCAAGTGGCCCGACGCGCTCGGGCGGGCGGCCTTCTGGCTGGTCGGGCTGACCTGGGCGCTGACGACCGGCGGCATTCTCACGCGTATGTGGCTCGAAGGCCGCCCACCCGTCACCAACCTCTACTCGTCCGCGCTCTTTATCGGCTGGGGCGCGGTCGCGCTCTGTCTGGTGCTCGAATGGTTTTTCCGCAACGGCGTCGGCAGCGTCGCCGGCGGGCTGGTCGGCTTCTGCACCCTGCTCGTCGCGCATCATCTCGCGCTCACCGGCGACACCTTGGAAATGATGCAGGCCGTGCTCGACTCAAATTTCTGGCTGGCGACGCATGTGGTGGCCGTGACGACCGGCTATGCCGCGACCTTCCTCGCCGGATTTCTGGCGCTCATCTATATTTCCCGCGGCATCTTCACGCGCACGCTTGACCGGGCCACGGGCGATGCACTCGCCAAGATGACCTATGGCATCGTGTGCTTCGCCACGCTGTTCAGCTTTGTTGGCACGGTCCTCGGCGGCATCTGGGCCGACCAGTCGTGGGGCCGCTTCTGGGGCTGGGACCCGAAGGAAAACGGCGCGCTCATCATCGTGCTGTGGAACGCGCTCATCCTCCACGCCCGCTGGGGCGGTCTCGTGAAGCAGCGCGGCCTGATGGCGCTCGCGGTGTTCGGCAACATCGTCACCGCCTGGAGCTGGTTTGGCGTCAACATGCTCGGGGTCGGCCTGCACAGCTACGGCTTCATGGACTCCGCGCTGTTCTGGCTGATCATGTTCATTTTAAGTCAATTATTCTTTATCATCCTCGCTGTCATCCCCGGAATATACCGTGAGTCTCCGTCGTCCTTGCCATCGCCGTCGCGCCCGGCGTGAAGTAGCGCAGCGCGGCGGCGGGAGGTTTGCTTGGAACGCGGAGAACGCGAAGGGGTGGAGACGCGGAGACAAAACAGAAAAATTTATTCAGAAGCAGGAAGCCAGGAACCAAACCAAGCTCTGCTCGTGGTTTCCTGGCTTCTGAATCAAATCCTCCTGCTCCGAGTCCTCCGCACTCTCCGCGTTTAATTCCGGCGCTTGACGCCCGCCGCACGTTCCCCGACAAACGCGCACCTCCATGAGCACTGGCAACAGTTCCGCGTTGGCGGCCACACCGACGATCAAACCCGCCGACTTGCGCGGCATCCTGAAATACGTCCCGCGTTTTCAGGGCCAGATTTTCGTGCTCGCCCTCGACGGGGCGGTCGTGGCCGACGAAAATTTCGGCAACCTGCTCGTGGACATCGCCGTGCTCCGCAGCCTCGGGATCAAGGTCGTGCTGGTCCACGGCATCGGCCAGCAGCTCCGCGAGCTGGCCGCGTTGCGCGCCGTGCCCATCACTAACGACGACGGTGCCGGTGTGACCGACGCCGCCACGCTCGACCTCGCCATCCGCGCCGCCGCCCGCGTCTCGCACCTCGTGCTCGAGGGCCTCACGCAGAACGCGCTCAAATGCGCCATCACCAACGCCGTCCGCGCGCTGCCCGTCGGCATCCTGCGCGGCGTGGACCAGCTGTACACCGGCAAGGTGGAGCGGGTGGACAAGGAGTTCGTCCTCCATCTCATCAACGCCGGCATCGTGCCCATTCTCCCGCCGCTCGGCTACGGGCCGGAGGGCCGCACGCTGCGCGTCAATTCCGACCTGCTCGCCGCCGAGGTCGCCGAGGCGCTCGGCGCGTCCAAGGTCATCTACCTATCCTCGCACACCGGCCTGGAGGTGGACGGCGAGCTGCGCCACGAGATTTCCGTGGACGCGCTGCGCGCGCTGCTCAAGGACAAGCCCGACGCCCTCCCCACCGCCCTCGCCAGCAAGGCGGCGCACGCCGTGCGCGCCATCGAGACCGGGGTGCCTCGCGTTCATCTGGTTGACGGGCGGGTGTTCGACAGCCTGCTCAATGAGATCTTTTCCAACGAGGGTGTCGGCACGCTCATCTACGCGAGCGACTACCAGCAGATCCGGCAGGCGCGGAAGGGCGACGTGCGCTTCATCTGGAGCCTCACGCGCAACGCCGTGCGCCGCGAGGAGCTCATCCACCGCACGCAGCAGACCATCGAGAAGAACATCGAGCAGTTTTATGTCTTCGAGATTGATGAGAACATCATCGCCTGCGTCACGCTCGCCTTCTACCCCGACAAGCCGCACCTCGCGGAGATCGGCTCGCTCTATGTGCTGCCCTTCTACCACGGGCGCGGCATCGGGCGGAAGATGGTCGAGTTTGCCTGCCTGCGCGCCCACGACCACGGCGCGACGACGGCCGTGGCGCTCTCGACGCAGAGCTATTCCTTCTTCACCTCCAAGCTTGGCTTCACCGAGGCCGACAAGACCACCCTGCCCGAGGCGCGGCTCAAGTCCTACGAGGACAGCGGCCGCAACGCCCGGGTGCTGGTGAAACAGCTGGCGTGATTACGGTGCCGGCTCGTCGGCCAGCAGCCGTCCCACCATGCCGCCGGGGTCGTTGAGAAACCGGCGCGTGAGCGTGTAGTGCTCGGTTTCCTCGTAGCGGACGGGTGCGAGCCCCTTTGGACCGGCGGCGAGGATCGTGGCGTCGGGATAGGCCATGAGGATGGGCGAATGGGTGGCGATGATGAACTGGCTGCCCTCGCGGACAAGATCGTGGATGCGCACAAGCGCGGCCATCTGCCGGGTGGGCGAGAGCGCTGCCTCCGGCTCGTCGAGCAGATAAAGGCCGTGCGGGCCGAAACGGTTTTGCAGGAGCGCGATGAACGATTCGCCGTGGGATTGCTGGTGGAGCGAGCGGCCGCCATAGGAACCGAGCAGGCCTTGGATGCGATCCAGCCGGTCAATCTCCGTGGCCACGTTGTAAAATGATTCGGCCCGCAGAAAAAATCCGGTGCGCGGCCTTCGGTGGTTGCGCGTCAGTCGCAGGCAGCGGTGGAGATCCGAGTGCGAGGCCTGCGTGGAGAAATTAAAATTCTGCGAACCGCCCTCGGCGTTGAAGCGGGCGGCGATGGCGATGGCCTCGAGCAGGGTGGATTTGCCGCTGCCATTTTCCCCCACAATGAAGGTGACGGCGGGATGGAACGGGAGCGTTTCAAGTTCGCGGATGACCGGCAGGCTGAACGGATAGGCCGTGAACGACGCCACGCGTTCGCGGAGAAGCGTGGCGCTGCGGAGAAAGCCGCGGGATTGCAGGGGTTCGTTCACGGTGGCGAAGGATTGCAATCAAGTGACGGGTCCAGGCGAGACATTGCGAGGTTTATGCCACGCTTAATCCTGTAAAAATATACGGTCGCCTATGCTGCGCACCCTCACCCAACCTCTCCCAGGGGAGAGGAGTTAGGAGGCTGGAATGATGGGTTGGTCGCGGAGCTTGGCTGGACGGGAGGTCGGACATGAACGGGCTGCTGGTCAGGGTCGGGATTGATTCGAAGGACGGGGAGTGGAACGCGCCTGTGCGGCTGGCGACGGGCAAGTTTGCCTAGCCTGACCGCGTTTCCGAGCAGCGCGGTCAGCCGACTGACCGTGCTACGGCGCGGTGCGCAAGGGCGAACGTGGCGTGACGAGCACGCCACCTTGTTGCTACCCCGGAAAATTCAAACTGTGCCACCACCAGAAACTGAGATGCGCCCTTGGCTCGTGGGTTTATCTCGTCTGACTTGAAGCCAACGGTTTATCAGCCCAAGCTCTGACTTTCTTTCTTTTGCCTTTGCCGCACTTTAACTGCTGCCGTCCGATGCCTGCCTTGAAACCCATCAATCAATTCCTCCTTCAGCACAACCTGCGCATCGCGCAGAATCCGTGCATCTCGTCTGACTGCTGTCTCGACTGGCCGTCGTTGCGGGGGCTGTTTGCCGCTCCGTCCGCCCCCGGGCTGGTCTTTCACGACAAGTCGCGCTTCGCGACGGCAGAGGGCACCTGGACCCTGGTGGAGCACCAGGCGACGGGGGACTGCGCCTGGCGGTTGGAGTCTGCGTCGCTCGGCGATCCGAGTCAGGTGCTGGCCGATGGGGTTCTCGCCAGGCCGGGCCGGGCCGCTTTTCCGGCCACGTGGGAGAACCTCCTCAAGCTCAAGAATCTCGTTCAGACGCACGATCCGGCCTCGACGATTTTCCCGACGGCGGGAGCCGGTCTTGGCCTTGGCACCATCGGGGTGGGCGCGCGGTTTACCACGTTGCACTGGCCTGCGGTGGAGTGGGCGATGAGCGCGCTTGAGATCGGTCTCACCGCCAACCAAAACTCCATCCCGCGCGAGCTGGTGTTTGATGTGGATGCCATGCTCGGCGGCCGGCTCGACACGGTGCCGTTTCCTTTTATCGGCACCCAGGTCCCCGAAGGTCATCAGGGCCAGAGCGTCGAGGGCATGAGCCACGGCAGTGTGCTCTCGAAGCTCAAGACCGGCTTCCATCACCGCAAGATCGCCTGGTCGTTCAACGCCGACCATCAGCCGATCGGCGGCAAGTTCGACGCCCGGGAGGAGGCCCTCGTGCGCGGCTGCCTGCTCGCGAGCTATATCACCTTCGACCTGTCTCCCGAGCTGGCGCTCAACCAGCCGGCCAGGCTGGGCGACATACCGGCCGACGTGGTGGCAAAAACCCGCGCCCGGGTCGCCGCCGCCGGCTTGCAGCTGGATGGCGCGGCCTTCGACTCGCTGCTCAGCACCGTCTGGACGCCGATGCTCAAGATGAAGCGGCGCGACGGGCACTATGCCGCCGCGCGTGCCGCCGCGTTCACCACGCCGGCCGGACGCACCTACCTGCGCGAGCTGTCCATTGACGAGCTGCCCGGCCTCACCACGCCCGAGACGACGGCCGTCATGCTCGCACTATGCGAGGTGCTCGGCATGCCGGTCAACTTTGTCGCGCCCGCCTTCGGTTTTCAGAAAAACACCCCTTATCCCGATAACGCCGCACTGCGCGCCTTGATCCAGACGCAGTGGGACATTTGCACGAAATTCGGCGTGAGCATCGGGTTTCATTCCGGTTCGGGCAAGTCGGCCGAGAATTACCAAACGATGGGACAGGTGACCGGGAGCCGGCTGGAAATCAAGACCAGCGGGCGTTACACCTACGAGATGGGCATCGCACTTGCCCGTTCCTCCAATCCCGCCGACCAGACCCTGTGGAGCGACTGGTATGCGTTCACGATCAGCATGGCCGTGGCCGGGGCCTTCAGCGCCGATGCGACGGAGCAGAAAATGGCGCGGGTGTTCATCACGACCGCGCTGGATCAAGGTCGTTCTGCTCCCCATGGAGCGGGCGGAGCGGATGTTTTTGGCTCGCCGGCCGCGTGCCGTGCCTCCCTCGAGGCCCTGCCTCCCTCGCCCGATCACATGTTTTTCTTTGAGTATAATTTTCTCTATGTGCTCGCCGCCGGCGGCCGGCCCGAGAAGTCCGCCCTCGGCGACCACACTCCGGGCGGTTACGCCCAGCGGGCCCGCTTTTACGCCATCAGCCCCGAGGCCCGGCTCAATTACGCCCGGGGCGTGGCGGGTTACCTGATCTTTCTCGCCGAGCACACCGGGCTGGTTGCAGCCGGTCGCTGCGCCGCCGCCCGCAAACTCCTGGACCGCTATCAATCCTACGATGAACTGGTCGGCGACATCTCACGTTGACGAATGGCCGTTCATCTTCAAACCACGCTCATGCTGGCGCCCAAAGCTTCCCTGCCATGGTTTCCCTCAAAAAAGTCTCCGCCGCCTGTTCCTCCCGTGGGGATTACGCCATCTTCCGTCTCTGTCATGCTCACCTGCTCGAGAATACGGCCTGCACCTCCAGGGCATAAACGAAGCAATCTCATCCGATGGATTTTACCAGCAACACCGCGGTGATCATCACCGACATTGCGCTTGGCGTGCTGGCCTTGCTGCTGGGTTGGGTCGTGTGGCAAATTGGCCGAATACTCGTGAGTGTTTTTCAGGCCTACCGGTGGAAGCGGAGTCTCCCTCCGCCTCGCAAGCTGCAGCACCCGAAATTTGGTGAGCTCGCATTTGATGGCATGTCTTGGAGCGGTTCAGCTCTGATCGGTGGCCGCACAATTGAATTTGAAATTGCAGGTTCCGAGGGCGGGCCAAGTCCGGCCCTCGAGGGCCCTCTGAGCGAAGTTATCGTCCGAGGTTCTGATTTTGAGCGCGCTGCGCTTGCATTTATCCGTAGTCAGGAACCTTCGCTACCTCACGAACAGCTAGGTTTCGAATCAATTGAATTTCTATCCGAATCGGCTCCGGGAATGTTCACCATGAGATTTATGACTTCCGACACTCCCGATGGCTGGTGGGAAGTTGAGTTTGAAGATGGATGTCCGAAATCGGTCGGCTATATTCACTGATCTTTCTCTAAATTCAGCAAAACATTTTGGCCACATCCGTGCCATTCACCGTTAAAGTTATATCCCCGTGCCCTCCTCCAAAAAAATCCCCACGGCGTATCGCCTTGCCCGTGAAGCCTACGCCGCCCTGGGCGTTGATACGGAGGCTGCCCTTCGGCGCGCGCTCCGCGTCCCCATCTCGCTCCATTGCTGGCAGGCCGATGATGTCCGCGGCCTGGAGACTCCGCAGACCGGACTCGGCTTCGGCGGTATCATCCCGGCATTCCATCCATGAACCCCGTCCCGTTCATCGCCACCCCCGACGTCGTTCTGATCGGCAGCGGCATCATGTCGGCCAACCTCGGTGCGCTGCTCAAGCGCCTCGACCCCGCGCTGAAGATTCAGGTGTTCGAAGCGGCCGACGAACTGGCCTATGAGAGCAGCAATGGGTGGAACAATGCCGGCACCGGTCACGCCGGTATCTGTGAGCTGAGTTACACACCCACGCGCGAGCCCGACGGCACGGTCAACGTCCAAAAGGTCATTGATATCTTTGAGGAGTTCGAACAATCGCTCCAGTTCTGGGCGCACGCGGTGGAGAGCGGCATGATCACCCAACCGAGGGAGTTCATCAACCCGGTGCAGCATATCAGCTTTGTGCATGGGCAGGCTCAGGTGGACTTTCTGCGCGCCCGCTACGCCGGCATGTCAGCGCACCACTTCTTTCATGAGATGGAGTTCACCACCGATCCGACGAAGATTGGCACCTGGGCCCCGTTGCTCACCGAAGGCCGCGACCCCGCCGTGCCCATCGCCGGGACGAAAATGGACGGCGGCACGGACGTGAACTTCGGCGTCATCGCCCGCAAGCTCCTCGGCTGGCTCGCGGTGCAGGAAGGCTGCGGCGTGGCCGCCGGCCACCGCGTCGTCGGCCTCGCCAAGGCCGGCGCGGGCTGGGATGTCACCGCGCGCAACCGGCACACCGGCGCGGAACGCACCGTGCGCGCGAAATTCGTCTTCGTCGGTGCGGGCGGCGGCAGCCTGCCGCTGTTGCAGCTGGCCGGTCTGCCCGAGGCCCGGGGGCTCGGCGTCTTCCCCATTGGCGGGCAGTGGCTCATGTGTGACGATCCCGCCATCGTGGCGAGGCATCAGGCCAAGGTCTACGGGCAGGCGTTCGACGCCGCGCCCACCATGGCCGTGCCGCACCTTGACACGCGGATCCTCGACGGCAGGAAGACGCTCCTTTTCGGGCCTTTCGCGGCATGGACGACGCGGTTCCTCCACCGCACTGGCAGCTGGACCGACCTCCCTCGTTCGGTGAAGCCCCACAACCTCCCGACGTTGCTCAAGATCGGAGCCAGCAACCTGCCGCTGGTGCGCTACCTGATCCAGCAGGGCACGCAGAGCATGGCCGACCGCATGGAAGTGCTGCATGTCTTCTACCCCAAGGCGCAGGCGAAAGACTGGAAGCTCGTTGATGCCGGCATTCGCGTGCAGGCGATCAAGCGGACCGATGGCGAGGCCGGAATCGTCCATTACGGCACGGAGGTTCTGACCAGTGCTGATCACAGCATTTCCGCGCTCCTCGGTGCGTCGCCCGGCGCATCGGTCTGTGTGCACATTGTGCTCGAAGTCATCCGCCAATGTTTTCCCCAATTGCTCGAAAACGAGATCGGCCGGCACCGTATCCGGCTGCTCATCCCGACGTATGGCGTTGATATGCGCCTGCCGCAAAACGCCTCTGCCTATCACCAGCTTGCCGGTGCCGCCCGGATCATGCTAGGCCTGACTTGATCTGAGGGTGCGACCGACACGGCCTGGGGCGGCAGCAGTTTGTCCGGCAGTTGGGCATGATCCGATGGCCCTGTCCCGAGGCGGGACTGGGGCGGGCTCACGATCAGATCATTGGCACATGCGGAGGCAACCCGCATGCTCTAGAGGCATTCGTCAGTTGGTCGGATAAGATGACCTTGTCACTGTCTTTATCGCGGTGGCGCGGATATGAGGATGCGGTCGATTTCACGGTTGAAGGCCCGGTCTGCGTCAGCCGGGCTGGCGGCATCGTAGATTGCCAGCGCAATCATCCTGACCGCGAAACGATCATGCCGGCCCATCACCTCCTGCCAGCGTTGCCCCCGCACGCCTCCTCAATGCCAACCAAGCCGCGCCCGGTTTGGATAACCGTGCCGTTTGCGATGGCCGGTTGTCCGGCCAGGGAGAATAATTCGGCCAGCCCGCTTGCCATGAGCACGCGCAGACGTCCCATCAGCCCCGTTCCAATCATGGCCGGCCACGGCAGCGCGGCGAAGACGGGCACGATGGGCCAGGCCAGGTGGCGGGCGCAGTGCAAACCCTCATGGGCGGCGATCAGCGCCAGCGCCAAGCAGGCGAGCAACAGCGCATAGGTCCACTCCGCCAGCGGCCAGCCCGGGAAGGGCTGCAGGAGCAGGCGCACCCATGGAACCAACAGCAAGACGACGAGCGCAGAGGCCCATAAGATTCTCATTTGGACCTTTCTGGCCGGCTGCGGCCGCGGTCGGTCGCGCCAGCGGTCACAAATGAAATACACACTCAAAAGCGGAATCAGCAGCCAGCCGTTTTCAGCCCCGGAAAACAATTCCATGCGTACCCATTGGAAAATCCATGCGGCCGCGCAAACCGCCAGCGCTGCCGACAGCAGTGTAGTCTGGCGCCGGCAGGTCGGGGAAGGCGAAGCAGTCATGGGAGCGGGGCTTGGACGCTGGCGTGGTTTAGTTGGCTCGCACGGAGCGGGCGATGGCCGCCGCAGCCTCGGTCAGCAGGGCGTTTTCTTCCGGCAGCATTGTCTGGCTCGCAGGAGCGCGGCGCAATGCCGCCTGCGCTTCGTCCGGGCGACCAGCCGAGGCGTAGATGACCGCCAGATAGGGCGCGCGGCCCGGAGGAAACATTTTTTCCGGGTCGGGCAGCCCATCCACGAGGGCAACAGCCTCCTTGAATTGCCTGAGCTGCCATAAGGCGAAGGCGTGGCCCGTCGCTGCAGGCAAATCCAACGATGTCTCGCTTGCAAATCCAAGTGCCCGAGGGTTTCAGGCCCGGACCTCCGCACTCGCGCTTCAGGTTCCTCGGGCAGATCCATTGCAGCGCTGCGTTGCCTTGCTACCACCTGACCATCGCAGCGTCTCATCCCAAAAAACGGGTTATCCAAAGTCCCTCGTGACCATTGGCCACCACATTAGGAAGTGCCGGCTGGATTTTGGCCTATTCCAGCGATAAGTGGCCGTTCTTATCTAGGCGGAGGAAGGACAGAATGGGGCTGGAAGAAACGCGGGACGAGGCCCGAATTTCACCGTTTCCCGCATCCGCTGCTCGCGCCAAGCCACCGTGAAACGGCATTGGCCTGCGTTTCGCGATCACCGCCAGGCCTCAGTTCGGTGGCAGCGGCTTGAAGTTTTGCGGGCCGCCGACCGATTTGACGCCGCCGGGGCCGCGGTCGGGGGTTGGATACGTCGGGATCTTGCGTTCGTTGAGCGCGGGTTCGCTTGGGATGGGCGCGCGCGGGGGCGGGGTGTTGCGCAGGAGATGGTTGACGGTATAGACCACCCAAGGGCTGAGGAGCTGGTGCTGACCGTCCTCGCTGACGATCTCGTTCAGCGTGAGGTCATAGAGCCGCCAAGCGTCCAAGGTATCGAGGTGGAGGGTGACCTTCATGTGGTCGGGGGAAACGACGGCGGAGGTGATGCCGACGGGGTGGTTGTCATACTTTGAAGATCCATATTGCTCGTGGTAATCGTAAAAATAGGTCTTCATCGCATAGTTTGAGGGGTTGCTGGCGATGCCCGCATTGACGGGCCGGGTGAAGGAGAGCTGGAACCCGTCGTCTGTGAGCTTCATGGCTGCAACTTCGAGCGGCACGACGCCCTTCCAGGTGATGCGTTGCAGGCCATCTTCGCCAGTCCAGGCGTCATGGTAGGTCTGGGCGACCCAGAGGCCGCCCTCCACATCGAATGCGAGGCGGTTGTTGCCGCGGCGCATCTTGGGATTGGCGGCATCATTGAGGAAGGGTGTGACGGCGCCTTGCACCACGCCGTCCACGTCCTCGAGCATCACCCGCAGGAGATGGCGTTGGTTCATTTCGCCGAGAAAAACTTGTCCGGTGAACGGTCCGAACTTGCCGCCGGTGGTGTCCCAGCTCGGCTGCGTGGGCGAGTTGGCCATGTCCCCGTAGGGAAACACCACGGCTGCCCGCGTGCGAAGTGCGTCGAGTTCCGCGACGGGACGCTCGACCGGGCTGTGTCCGCCCTGAAAGTCTTCGCGCCAGATCAGACTGGGAGGATGGCCATAGAAATGGCCCTTCTGGATGTGATAAAGCGCTCCCGACCCGACCCAGTCGCCTTGGTTGTCGGTGGAGAAGAGCCGCCCCTGCGGGTCGAGGCCTATGCCGTTGGGCTCGCGCAAACCGGAGGCATACGGAATCGTCCGGCCGTCGGGTGTCACCTGCATGATCCAACCGCGATAGGGCACGTCGGAAGTCATGCGGCTGATCGCCCCGAACGGAGTCATGAAGCCGCGCACTTCCGTGGTCAGGGTCATGGGTCGGGCCTGATTGGAGCCATTGCCCAATGCAAAAAAGAGGTTGCCTTGCGCGTCCTTCACCGGGCCGAACCCAAATTGATGATAGTTGCCCGACAGCCCGAACTGGTCGGAAACGGACTCAAAGTGGTCGGCCTTGCCATCGTCGTCGGTGTCCACAAGCCGCGTGAGCTCGGGCATCTGCATGACGAGCAATTCGCGGTTGCTGATCGGCAGGACTCCGAGAGGCGTGTGCAGTCCTTGGGCAAAGGTGGACCATTTCTTGGTCTTGGGATTATAAAAACATACCCAACCCCGGTAGAATAGCACCACGATGCGGCCGTCCGGCATGACGGCGAGGCCGTCCACGGAGAGGCTGTCCGGCGGCAGATCAATGGTCTCGATGTCGTAATACTGGGCAAATTTGCTCGGCGCGTCGGTGACCACCAGGGGCTGGCGGTTGCCGCCACCGCGCGGCGCGGCCCCGCGGGCGGGAGCGGCGGCATGCAGGGGGGCAAGGGCCAGCCCGAGGACGGCCAGCGCGGTGAGCAGGGTGGGAAAGGGGCGGAGCGGATGCGGATTCATGGGGAAGGGGGGCGGGGCGTTTACGGCGCGGGTGCGGCGGGCAAGGGCATGATGATGGTGAACTCCCGCGCGCTCGCGCCGGAGAACTTGAAATAGCTTCCCTCCCGCGTGCCGCCGGTGGCGGTCACGCCGCCAGCGGCGGGGATGGCGAACCACACGGTGGCTTCCCCGCTGGTGCGGAAGCGGCGTACCAGCCTGCCGTTCCGCACCTCGGCGCGCTCGCGCACCGTCACGCCGTCCACCACGGTCGCGAACTCCGGGATGCTCTGGGCGTCCAACACGAAGCCCTTGTAGTCAATCCGTTTGGGCTCGCCGCCGGGAGCGGTGCCGAGGCGGAGCGGGTACTCCGGCTCGGTATAAAACACGGGGCCCTCCAGAGTCGCCAGCCCGCGCTCTGCGGCGCGCGGCATCGTCATGTAGCCCCCCGTCCAGGCGTAGCGGAAGCGCCCCGCACCCGCGTCCCAGCAATAGGCCACGCCCCCGGGCAGCAGCACGGCGATGGACGCCGGCCCGGAGTTGGGCATGAAGGCGCGCTGCGTCACGCCTTGTGCCGCCGGTGGGCCGGCGAGGTGCGCGGCATGCTCGTTCGGCGGCATGGCGGACGGAGGGGCGCCGGACGCTGTGCCCTGGGTGGGTGCGACGACCGTTTTAACTGGCGGCAGGGGGTTGTTGGTCACGATCATCGTGCCATACATGAGCACGAAGTGGCCGGGAAAGGTGCAGACGTAGGGGTATTCGCCGAGCACCGTCGGAGTTGTGAACTTCAGGCTGGCCGACGTTCCCGCCGGCACAACCTTGGTGGACCAGAGCACGTCCGGTGAAGGCGGCACGAAATCGCGCTCCGCCGCGCCCGCGCCGAGCGTCAGCGCCGCCAGGCCCACGGCTTCGCGCGTGCCGGGCTTCACGATCACGAAATTGTGCAGCATCTCCTCGGAGTTGGTGAAGATGATCTCAACTTCCGTGCCCGGACGCACCGAAAACGCACTGAGATCAAACTTCAGTCCGGGGACGGTGCCGATCCGGATGACCTCCGGCGTCCCGGCGGCATGAAGTCCGGCGGGCAGCGCAGCCAGCAGACCGATGGCCAGCGCCGCGAATCGCAGGCTCAGGCGCAAATGACCAAGGAAAGGGGCGGGGGTGCTGACAGGCGGGATCATCATGTTGACTTTGATCTGAAAAATCCGGCAAGGGAAGGGCCTTTTAGGAAAAGCTGAAATCTGAAAAACTGACAGCTGAAGACGAGGGCCACTCACGGCTGCGCGCGTTTGTCCGGCCTTGGTCGCATTGCTCCCAAGCTTGGATGAGGGCCGTTTTCTGGCCGGCCAACAATTCCGCCGTGCCGAGCAGAACGGGTGCGGCCGCGCTTCGAGCTTGGGGCTGTAGGGCAGGGTCGCCGAACCCCGCCGATTGGACGCTGCGAAATCGAGGCGGGGTTCGGCGACCCCGCCCTACATTGATCTGCACCCGCCAAGGTAAGTCAGAGGAGGTCGGGTTGTAAGCATTGTTATTTTCCACAGTAAAAATCCTTTCGATCCAGCGAGTGGTATGGGATCGCCTCCATGAGGTGCGGCTGCTCGACACGGTCGCCGGCGGTGTGGTTGGCGACGGTGCGGGCGACTTTGAGGATACGGTCGTAGACGCGTGCTCTGAGCGAGAGCCGCTCCATCGCCTGTTGGAGCATTTCACTGAGCGCATCGTCGAGCGAAGTGGGCGCGGTGCGTGAAATCAGTTGCGGGTTAAATTGAGCCGGGGCGTTAACCCTGAACGCTCCAGCCTACACCACCGGGTCAGGGCCGGGGCACGGCCAGTCTGGCTTGCAGCATCAATACAAGGTCGTCTGCGTCACGCGGTTCGGGGATGACCCAGCGCGAGCCGAAAACCAGTTTTGGGACGGCGTTGCCGTCCTGGAGGGTGTGGCCAAAAATTCGGATGGAGCTTTGCAGATGCCGGTCGATCCAGGGGTCGGCCCGGGCGGCATCGAACTTCGCCTGGCCGACCAATTCGACCGCCTTGGCCTTGACGGTGTCGAGGCTTCGCGGGTGCCAGCGGTCGCCCGGTTCCGGCGAAAACATCCAGCGGTCGAAGGCCGGAAACGCGTCGTGCCGGGCCACCCAGACGGCCAGGCCCATTTTGGCCAGTTCGCAGGAGTCCTTAAATGCATCCACGTTTCCGGCTATGTAAGGGTTGCACTCGCTGCTCAACGGCGCCGGACACAGCGCAAAGGCCAGTTTGCCGCCGTAGCGGCGCACCGCTTCTTCGAGCATGGCATGCACCTTCTGGCAATGGGGGCATTTGTAATCAAAGAGCAGCGTGACGATGTAGGGGGCGTCGGGCGAACCGACCAGCGGCACGGCGTGGGGATCGAGGGCGGGCAGGTTGTCTTGCGACGCGCCGCTGAGAGCGAGGGCGGGGGGGGCAAAGCCGACCTGCAGGGCCGCCATGCTGCCGGCCAGAGTCACACCGGCCAAGGCCAGGCCGATGGCAGCCCAAGGGCCAGTCACGCGCTGTGGGGCAGCGGGGGAAACCGCTTGAACTGGCGCGGCATTCGCCGTGCGCGTGGGGTCGTTCGGCGGGGGATTCGTCGGCACGACCTCGGTTGCATCATCGTCAAATTGCCTCGGCGCCCGCCAAATGACCAAAACCGCCAGCAGCACGCCCGTGAGGTGCGTGGCCATGCAATAGGGACAAAACGCCCCGATGAACCATTTCTGCACGATGGTGAACCACACGGCGCTTCCGGCGGCCGCCCCTGCCAGCACCAGCATCGCTCGCCAGGCCAGCCGCCGTACTGATGCCTCCGTGGCCGGACCAATGTAAAGACTGGCCAGCAGCATCGCCAGATACGCCCCCTCCGCCAGGCCGCTGACGGGCAACCACCCGCCCACTGACGACCACCGGCTGCTGAGCACTTGGTCGCACGGGCTGCCGCCATCGCAACCGATCACCGATCCACCCACCACATAATGCCAGGCCAGGTAGCTGCTAAACGTCAGCCCCAGAGCGCTCAGGGCAGTCACGCCGAAGCGCCACCACGGCCAGGATTGGCGTTTTTTGGGATTGCTCATCAGGGGTATTGATTGGGTGCTTCTCGAACAAATAACGCAGGATGCGGGCGGCGAGGTTGGCGAGATTCTTGGTGTAGTAATGGGTCTTGCGGCGGAGCCGGTCAAGGTAGCCAGCGCAGGCGGTTGTTGTGGCTTTCGATGGTGAAGGTGGCTTCGAGTAGATGCGGCTGCTCGACGCGGGCTGGCGGCGAGATCGGTGATGGTGCGGGTGACTTGTAGGATGCGGTCATAGATTCAGGTCTGCCTCAATAATTTTTGGCCAGGGGTTCATTTCTTCTCCTCGCTTCCAGTTTCAGTGGCACGCCGGTTTCCCAGAAGTTCAGGGATACCCGCATGTCCTGTTGGGTAGTCGGCCGCTTGCGTATTCGCGCCGCCGGTGGGTGAGATCAATTTGTCGGGTATTTTCTTGAGCCTTCCGGTGGCGCAAAAGTGAGGTCAATGGATCTCAGTTGCGACATACTATTGTTAACCTTCGCAATTATGCACCAGCCCAACTACGCTGTATTTTTTTAGGTCTGTAGGAAGAATTGAAGATGGTATCCCGCTTCTCCCGAAGCGGGCTACGAGGAGAAAGCCGCATTGCTCGGTACGCCGGGATGGACCGTGGTGTCACCCATATTTTGCAAGACTCAGCAGGCGCCGGAACCGTCCCTATTCGCCTGCTGTCTCGCTTCCTGTGAACCTGTCCTGCCGCAAATCCCACGCCGCTGGCCGCGCGCTTTCTCTCCTCGTCTTAGCCCTTGGCCTGGGCGCGTTGCACGCGGCGGATGCCCCGCCGCTTGACGACCGGATTATGCTCGATGGCGTCATGGTCAACGGCGAGCCGGTGCGGCTGGCTTTCGACACCGGCTCGGATGCTCCCGTTCTGTTCCGTCCGGTGGCGGAACGCCTTGGCCTGAAAATCACCGAGCCGCCGGCGGACGCAAAAATTTCCGCCGGCCAAATTCGGGTCGGTCGTACCGAGGCCGTGCAGCTTCAGTTTGGCACCCGGAACGGGGCCAAAATCGTAACCGACCGGCTCGCCGTGGTGGATATGCCCGGCGGCTTGCGTCCCGATGTGGACGGAGTCATCGGCTGGGGATCGCTGCGGGACAACTTTTTCGTTTTCGATGTCTCCAGCTCCAAGGTCAGCATTGACGCCACCGGCCAGCCCCCCGAGCCCGCCGGCGCGTGGCAGCGGGTGGGGTTGCGCAAGGGCTCCCGGTTGCTCGTCCTTGATTTTTCGGGCGAAAGTGGGCGGATCGCCGGCTCTGTCCTGATTGACACCGGCTCGTCGGCCGGCGTCCACCTGTCAGCAGAAAGATGGCGCGAGTGGCGGACGGCGCATCCCGACGCTCCTACGACGATGGACGCCTATGTCATGCCCGGCGTCGGGCTGGTCGTCCGCGAAATGTCCTGGGTCCGGGAGTTGTCCATCGGGCCGCTGAACCTGACCGACGTAACGGTGCAGGAGGCCAGCAGCGCCGAAGCCGCCATGGCCAGCGGTTACGAGGCCACGCTGGGTGTAGCCGCCCTGAAAAGGCAGGACGTGGTGATAGACGGAAAAAACGGGGTGGCCTATTTTGCCCGGCGCCAAGCCCCGTCGCCGCCTTTGGCGCACAACCGGCTGGGCGCGGTCTTCACTCCGAGCGACCTCCAGCACGATCCGCTGGAGGCGCACGTCGCCACCGGTTCGCCGGCGGAGGCGGCGGGTATCCGCAATGGCGACGTGCTTCTGACAATTGATGCGATCGATGTCACAAAATGGCGGACAGACTCTGCCGGGATGGCGATGGGCACATTTTGGCAGCGCCCGGCTGGGACGAAATTCCTCCTGACGTTTAGGCGCGGTGACAGGGAGTTCGCCATCACCGTGACCTTGCGCGACATCCTCGGCCCTGGTTTGCCCAAGCGGTTCGAGACAAACACGACACCAGCGCCCAAAGCCGCTCAATGAGCCTCAACATGAACTCCCGCGTCGCCGGAAGGATCGGGTGTGGCAGCGCGTCGAGCTTGGGGCTGTAGGGATTGGACGCTGCGAAACCGAGGCGGGGTTCGGCACTCCCGGGCGAACGGCGGGGTTCGGCGACCCCGCCCTACATTGATCTGCACCCGCCAAGGTAAGTCAGAGGGTTCAGAGGCGGTCGGGTTTTAAGCATTGTTATTTCCCACAGTTAAAAACGCTCCAATCCAGCGACCGATATTGGATGGCCTCAAGCAGGTGCGGCGGGTGGACGGACGGCGAGATTGGCGATGGTGCGGACGACTTACAAAATGCGGTCGTGAAGCCTGAAGTCCTCTGGTCAATTCGCAGGCAGTGAGCATTATTGTCCAAGGGCGTATGCTTCGGAACCGCCTTGAAATCTCCCCTTTGGCAGATTCGCAGATTTCTTGTGCGATTCTTGAATCAGTGGGTTCTATGGGGCAGAAATCTTGCCATGGATGCCCCTGACCACGACCTGCTCCGGAAATATGCCGACCATCGGGACGAAACCGCCTTTGCCGAGGTCGTGCGCCGCCATGTGGACCTGGTGCACGCAACCGCCCTGCGGCTGCTCAACGGTGACAGGCATCACGCGCAGGATGTCAACCGCGCGATGTTTTGCACGGCGGCGATGAGCCAGTCTTGGATTTGGTGCCGCCAGCGCCGCCGCCAGCGCGCGCGCTTGAAGTGAAACTGGTTGGCCGCCTGCGCGAAACTGCCTTCCATCAAGGATTGCCGGCGGCGGCGATCCGCCCGCGCCTCGGGCAGGCGCGCGAACGCGAGCGCCACCTCCAAGGTCTGTTCCTGCCAGTGCCGCGCGACGGACCGGCCCGTTTTGCTGTGGGTGCATTGCGCGCGCAGCGGGCACTGGGCGCAGATCTTTTTGTCCGCAACGTAGTCCGTTATCTCCCGCCGCTGATGAAAACGGTGCGGCTTCAGGTGCTGGCCCGCCGGGCAGACATAAACATTCCCTGCCGCGTCGTAGCGAAAGGCTTCCTTGGGGAACAGGCCCTCGCTCTTATGTCCCGCCGGCTGCATCGGCGCCATGTGCGGACGCACACCCTGCGCGACCAGCGCGCAGTAGGTGGCCACCGTCCCGTAAAACCGCCTCGACAATCACGACGCCAACCTGTTCGCATGGGTTTTCAACCCTCTCGAATTTGCACCACCATGAGTCGCAAAATTGTCATTAACTTTCCCACCAAGGACGTGCAGCGAGCACGGGCGTTTTATACCGCACTGGGGTTTACCGTGAACGAGCAGTGCAGCGGGGAGAAATGTGTTTGCATCGTCATGAGCGACACCATCCAGGCCATGTTCTTGGTGGAGTCCTTTTTTTCCGCCTTTTCGCCGCGAGCCATCTGTGACACCTCCAAGTTCCTCGAGGTGCTGCATTGCCTCACTTGCGCCAGCCGGGCCGAGGTTGACGAGAAAATTCAGCAAGCCGTGGCGGCCGGGGGCTCCGTCTTCGAGAAAGCGGAAGATCACGGATTCATGTATCAGCACAGTTTCATTGATCCCGACGGACATGGCTGGGATTGTCGCGACTTTGCTGCGGAAGTCTGCTCCCGAGAAGGACGAAACTGAGCGGCCGCGGAATGGGCTGCTCTCCGATTATCTGATCCGCCAAGAAGGACATGATTGGCCGGCGATCATGTCCGATTGGCACTGGCTGGTTCCACCGAAATTCACCATTTGGATCGTGAATCGTTATGGCGATGTATTTCTGACTACAGGGGATAACTCAGTGCATATGCTCGAACTCGGAGCTGGCACGCTGAAGCGGGTGGCTGCGGATCGTGAGGATTTCGCGAAAAAAGTGGATGAAGAAAACAACGCGAACGATTGGCTTTTGATTCCGCTGGTGAACAAGTGTGTTGCTGCCGGCCTCCTGCTTAAACCGGGCCAGTGCTACAGTTACATTAAGCCACCTATTCTGGGTGGGACTTACACGGTTGAGAATACTGAGATTACGGATTTGGCCGTCCATTATAGCTTTCTCGCGCAAATCCACCGACAGATTAAGGATCTCCCCGATGGCACTAAAGTGAAACTTGTCGTGCGCAACTGAAGCGTAAGCTCAGTAAAACACATTCCGGTCCAGCGAGCGGTATTGGATCGCTTCGAGCAGGTGCGGCTGCTCGACGCGGTCGCTAGCGGCCAAGTCCGCGATGGTGCGGGCGACTTTCAGGATGCGGTCGTAGGCGCGGGCGCTAAGCGAGAGCTGCTCCATCGCCTGCTGGAGCATTTCGCTCAGCGTGGCGTCGAGCGGGACATGCGCGCGCACCTGCGCGTGGCTCATGCGGGCGTTGGACGTGAGCTTGCTTCCCGCGTAGCGAGCGAGCTGGCGCTCGCGGGCGGCCTGTATCCGCGTGCGTATGAAAGCGGAACTTTCACCCGGCTTGTCATTCTGCAATTCGCGGATCGAGAGCGCGGGTGCCTCGATGTGGATGTCAATGCGGTCGAGCAGCGGGCCGCTAATGCGCGCTCTGTATTTGATAATCTGTGACGGCGAGCAGCGGCACTCGTGCTTGGGGTCGCCCAGATACCCGCATGGACAGGGGTTGCTTGAAGTTTAATTCAAAACCAACAACTTATGAACGAACAGGGACAAAAAAGGGACAACGCAAAGACCTGCTCTGGGTGTTTGCAAACCGAAGAATCTTCCAGCTTTACTCAACCATTCATGCCTCGAAAAACCAAGAAAACCAATCTGACGGTGCTGGAAATCTGTGCCGGTGCCGGTGGCCAAGCCGTCGGCTTGGAGCGTGCCGGTTTTCAATGCGTGGCCGCAGTAGAGTTGGACAAGCACGCGGTTGCTACGCTAAGGCTGAATCGCCCCAAGTGGAAGGTGATTCACGGAGACGTTAGGGTGTTCGACGCGACCGCCTACAAGGGAGTTGACCTCTTTGCTGGCGGGGTGCCTTGCCCGCCGTTCTCAAAAGGTGGAAAGCAATTGGGGGCAGACGATGAACGCGACCTTTTCCCGGAAGCATTGAGGCTGATTAAGCAATGCGAGCCACGAGCAGTTCTGCTTGAAAACGTGGCCGGTTTTGCCCAAGCCAAATTTGATGGTTACAGGGCGAGCTTATTTCGCAAATTGAAGCGGCTTGGCTACGAAGCCTCGTGGCGAATCGTTCAAGCATCTGACCTCGGAGTTCCCCAGCTTCGGCCAAGAGTCGTGATTACCGCCCTGAGAAAGGATGACGCCGCACGCTTCCTATGGAAGCTGCCAAAGATTCAAGCACCTACGGTGGGCGACTGCCTCGTTGACCTAATGGCTTCGAGAGGGTGGACGGGTGCTAGAGCTTGGGCAAAAAAAGCGGCTAAAATTGCCCCCACGCTGGTAGGAGGCTCGAAAAAACATGGCGGAGCAGACCTCGGCCCAACAAGGGCCAAAAAACAATGGGCGGAGCTTGGCGTAGATGGGATGGGGGTCGCGAATGAAGCTCCGGGTCGGGATACTCCTTTTGACCACAGGCCAAAGCTTACGGTGCGAATGGCCGCACGGATTCAGGGGTTTCCTGACGATTGGCAATTCACAGGAAAGAAGACGAGCGAGTATCGCCAGATTGGAAACGCTTTCCCTCCGCAAGTGGCGGAATTCGTGGGCCGTGCAATTCGGAAGGCGATGAAAGGATGAGCCGTTGGCCCTAGCGGCTTACTCTGTTTCTCGCTGCCCTGAACGCTTCGTATTTGCGGGCTGCGGCAGACAAGTCTTTGGGCAGGGTGGTCGCATCCTTCACGAGGCGGTATCGGCTTTGAATGCGACGCCCAACTTTCATTTTCCCGACTTCGATTTCGATGCCGAAGTATCGGAGTTCGCGAATCCGCTTTTGCCAGTCTTCTTGATAGTCATCGAAATTTGCGACGAAACGGAGAAAGTCGGAGTCAAACCATTTGCCCGAATTCAACCGCAGGGCTTCGAGCAATCTCCGATGAACGCTCCCGAAGGCCAGAACTTGCTTCATGGTCTTCGTGTCGAACGTCGCAAAAAAGGAACGTTTCCCTTCGTTGCATCCGCTGCAAATGGCCCAAAGATTTTCGAGGGCAGAAGTGCCTCCCCATTCCTGCGGAATCTTGTGGTCGATGTTCAATTTGATGCCGTCGGCCGCAATGGTCTTACCGCACATCTGGCAAACCCCGTGGGCGTCGTGCAAAACGGAAGCTCTGTCCTTCTTTGAAATTTCCGAGTAGTCCCATTCGCCTTTGGGCCGCTCGCGTAGCCATTCATAGTTGAGTCTCCTTCCCTTCACCGTCTTATTGAAAATATGGTGCGGATAGAGGTCTCTGAGGCGTCGGCCCAAGTGTTCTTGGCTATCGCCCACCTTAAGAATCTCTCTGACTTCAAACAACGAAGCTCCGCCGGGCCGTTTGAGAATGGCCAAGATTTTTGAGTGTATCTCACCGAGCTTTTTCTCGACAGGTGCGGACATCGGAGGGCGTTTGTCCCAAAACTGCTGTCCCTGAACGCGGAAATGTCCAGCCACAACGTAAACAAGGGGTCGGTTCCATAAATCGCAGTTTGCCTGCTATCCCGAAAAATAGCGGAATTTCCTTGACTTGAATCTGGACTGCTATCATACCAGATAGCATGAAAGCTATCGCCTATTGTCGAGTTTCCACCGTCGGGCAGGGGGAGGACGGAGTTTCCCTTGCCATGCAGAAAGACCGCATCACGGCATGGTGTTTGGGCAACGGCTACGAATTGGACGCCGTGTTCGTGGAAGCCATGAGCGGGGGTAGGATGGACAACCGCCCTGAGTTGAACAAGGCCGTGGGGCGGGCGTGCAAGCTCGGGGGAATCCTCGTGGTTTACAGCCTTTCCCGTTTCTCCCGTAGCGTCCGGGATACCCTCGCCATGAGCGAACAGCTAGACCGGGCAGGGGCGAACCTCGCCAGCCTGAGCGAACGCTTGGACACTTCGTCCGCTGTTGGCCGTATGGTCTTCAAGTTGCTTTCCACGCTGGCGGAATTTGAGCGTGACCAAGGAGCCGAGCGAACACGGGCGGCATTAGGTCACATGAGGCGGACAAACCGCCGTATTTCGGCCAAAATCCCGTTTGGCTACACCTTGGGGGCAGACCAAAAAACCCTCTTGGCTAACAACGGGGAGCAAGCGGCTATCTCCCGAATTCTCGAAAGACGGGCGGAAGGAATGACGCTGGCCGCTATCGCTCGGAGTATGGAAAGCGAAGGCGTAAAAACGAGGGAAGGCGGTTGCTGGTATCCGGCAACAGTTGCTTCCATCCTCGAACGTCAGCAAAAACTTGCGGCATGAAATCTAAACCCAAACTCCGCGAACTCCCTGCGGTATCCAAGGCGGAAGCCGAGGAACGACTGCCAAAGTCGGCGGCGATTTTCTTTCGCCTGTCAGCCCATGACAAGAAGGCGGTAGATGCCGCCGCTAGGTCGCTGCACCTCTCGACCGCCGAGTATCTTTTGAAGTGCCACGAACTCGTTGCCTCGAAACTCCAAAAGTGATTTCAACGCCCGTTCACTCCTCAAATGGCTGCAAAAACGACTAACCGACCCGTAGCGGAAGACTTGCCCGACCCCAGCGGTAAACGGGTGATTATCATCGGGGGAGAATTCACAGGACACGAAGGCGTCTGCTTGGGTTCTGCCGGTGAACCGGGAATCTTCGCTGTCTCACCCAGCACCTCGAACAAGATTCTTCGGCTCCGTTTCGACGAGGAATTTGGTATCCTGATAAATTCGGGCCAAGAAAAGGGAAAGAATTGACCGTGCTCTGTGGGTTCGCTCGGCAAGCAACTCCTGAGGGATGCCACCCCACTTTTCAGAATTTTTCCTGTTTTCAGGTCGCAAGAAATGACGGCAGGGAGTCCCTTGCTCAGTTTCACTCCGACTTTGGCTTATCAGTCAGTAGCTTCTGAATCTCGTCTGCGGAAAGTTTATTGTGCCGTCCGTCGTATGTCGCATTGGTCCGATTCCAACGGCTTGCTTTCGCGACCATCAGAAACTTTCCGTCCAAATATCGGCAAATGAGACGGGATTTGTCTGGGAGCGGTATTTCCTCTCCGTTTTCAGTGTATCCAATGCAGCCCGAGTCCCAATGGCTTCGGTCCATCTGTTGCCCATCGGGAAGCTCAACAATTTCTTCGTATTTTTCAGCTAGACCTTTGTAGACGCCGGAAGGCTCCAGTGGAGCATTGGTGAGCAAGAAAAAGGAGTCTACTGGAGATGATGCGACATGCCGAAACTCAAGCTGCTGCGGGCGAGCTACGTAGGGCGATTTTTTACTCGGCCATAACTCTATCAAGCGTTTTCCGGCATCGTAGGAAACTTTGAGAATATCCATCCCTCCACTACGAGGCAACATCGTGTGGTTAATCGCTGGACCGCAAAAGGGTGAAAGGATACGAACCATTTCACGCGGGTCCGTCCAACCCGCCGAAAGCGGAATGCCTTTAGGAAAGGTCGCCTTCAGGGCTTCGTCCCAACGGCGGGCGTTTTCGATTTCAAATGGGCTAGGCATAAGGTAGGATACACGAACCGACTTTTAACGGTGTCGGTTGTCAAATCTGAAATGAAGTAAAGGTTACTTTCTCAATTTCGGCCTCAGTTTTTTAACCTCTCGCACAAGCTCGTTCGGCTCGACACCCAAACCGTCGGCCAAGAGAAAAATCGTGGTCAGGCTCGGCTGGCGTTTTCCGTGCTCCAAGAGCGACAGGGTGGTGGGATGCAGTCCAGCCCGTTCGGCCAATTTCTCGTGGGTCAAACCCCGCTCCTTGCGGAGGCGGAGAAGCACTTGGGCGAAAGCGTCAATGATTTCCAAGCGGCCATTCTAGGTTTTTTGCGGCTTATTTTCCCATAGACAGTAGTCAGGATAGCCGATAGTCAGGTTGCCATGCCTTACCCATTTCACTGGCTCTTCCGTCGTGCGACTTGGACTCGGTGCCTCGACACCTGTTTCCCTGAAAGGAAGGTGCGGAGGGAAAGATTGGCGGCTTTGGTCGGACAACTGAACGAGAGTAAGAAACTGACGAACGACGAGATTGCCTCCCTTTTTAAGGCTCGATTCGGAGTGTCGTTGAGATTCACGGCTCAGGGGGTCGTGATGGAAAACATGGGGGAGCGAAACTTTGAGGAAGTCGCCGGTCACTTTGAGCAGTTTTGCAAAAGCCAATTCCGTGACCACGAGTCATTCTGTCAAAAACTTTTGAAGGACGCTCTTGAGAAACGATTGGCGGCGAAAGCCTTCGAGCGAGGACTGGTGCGTGCCATCAATGCCCACAAGTCAGCCAGCAAGTCCAGCGATACTCCGAAACCAATGTTTTCGGAAGGAGCCATTCGCGGCCTTTACATGGGGCAGATGCTTAACCAGCGGCATGAAACGAACGAACAGCTTGAACGACTTCGAGACATGCTGGACTGACGATTTTGCTGGGTCGTCTTGCGGTAGGTCTGCGGAGCGTTCGCGGGTGCTCCCCCTTCTCTCTCCCGGACAGGCAGGGGCTATCGGCAGGCCAATTTACCCCTCAGGGGCGACAAGGCGACTTTCCCGCGATTTGCTTTGGCAGAAGGGCCGCAGTTGAAAAACGGGCCTCTGCCTCGTAAAATGGGTAATTCAGCTTGGTCTGGAATCCCGTGAAAGGTCGCAAAGCAAAAAGCTGGGCCAGATTACCGGGAAGGGGCAGGCGACCGCCAGGTCGCATGGCCCATAGTTGGAGAATCCGGCCACAAAGTTGAAGATGCAGTAGAAATCTATGGCCCTCTCACGCATAATGGGTTCACGCCAAGTTGTTGCTCGGGGGGTCGCAAACCTTCCGTAGTATCGCCTTGGACACGACAGGAACAATGAATGAGAGGGAATGAACAAGCATGGCTAAGAGAGGAATCGTTAGAGAATACACGTCTGATACTGAACGAAGGTTGATAGCGGCTATTGACCATTTTTTCAATAGCCTTGGCGACAGGAGAGGGCTTTGGGTTACTCTGAACACGCGAGAGCGAGACCCAGAGAAGGCCAAGGTCTTGTTGCGACGATGGGCGGCTGCAATGCGTCGCAAATTGGGCATCTGGGGCGTTTACTGCTTGGAGTTCAACCGAGAGCAGTTTGCCCACTACCACCTGTTCTTGGGGCTAGGACTTGACCACGAAAAGAAAACCACGAATCAGGTTCGGGAAGCCTTCGCCCAAGCGTGGCATCGCATCTTGGAGGAGGTGGGCCAGACGAATCATGGGTCTTGCTACGTGAAACCTATAAACCGGGAAGACCGCGAACGGATTAAGCGATACGCGGCCAAAGCTCCTGAATGCGAGGAACCCGATGCGGAGGACGAGGAACCTGTTGACGGATTCCGCAGACCTCACCGTGAGCGTTGGCAGAAGCAGACGCCAGAGGCGTTCAGAGCCCGTGGGATGCACGCAAATTGGTGGGGCCGTGTAAACGGGGCGGCTTTTGGTCAAATGGCCGTAAAACGAACGGAAACGGCATTTCCCGCAAACCTCGATGTTTCTGGCCGCTTCGACGGTTTGACGGTTTCTCCTGTAAAGGCAGAAAAAACGTGGCGATTCAGGAGGCGAACGCCAACTGAGGTGGCAGCTTTGGCCCTGCCTCGCGTCGTGCGGTTGTCCACCCATGACAAGGTGATTCCAAATCCTTGGGATTAGTCCTGAAAGACTTTATTCGTGAAAAATTTTCCTGAAATAAGAAGCGGCCCCCCCATGTATCCAGAAAACAGAGTCGGCATCGGTTTGGGCTTGACTTGGTAGGCATACTTTTGGTTATGTTCTTATGAACGCCAACGAAACATTTGCCCCGCCAGCCTCAACTGAGGTTGAGCCTGTTTTCGGGGTGGTTGACGGAGTTTCGCGGCATGAATCGGAGGCGTCCCGATTTGATTGCAGGGCGGTGGTGCTACTGCCTCGCGGGTTTGAAGTGGTTGACCGGGCAACCCTCGCCCACCGCTTCCGAATTTCTGAGGACACGGTTGACCGATGGGTAAAGGAGGGCGTTTTCCCGCAACCTGTTGACCCAGACCGGAGAGTCGGACGGGGGCGGAAGCTTCTGCGTTGGGACTACTTCGAGTGCGTGGAATCGTGGCAACGATTCAAGCGGTGTTGATTGGTTCACCGTTTCGCTTGCGGCGGATTTTTTCACGGTTCACCAAGATTGCCGCCCTTCGGTTGAGATTTCCACGCCGCGAGTATTCGTCTTCGCGAAGGTCGAACACGCCAACCGTTGAGGGCGTTATGCCCCAAAACTTCTTTGGGTCGTCGTGGACGAGGTCGAGGTAGTGCCGCATCTGAATTTCCTTCGTGTTGCCTGCCTGTTGCTCGATTTCCACCCAGCCTTTCGTGACACGGGCGAGATAGCTGATGAACGTATGGCGGCAGATGTCAGAAATCCCGCGTTTTTCTTCGGGGAGCACGTCCTTGGCCCAGCCGTATTTATCACGCCAATTTTTCGTCAGGAAATTCTGTCCCTTGTAGTGCTCTAGCCATGCGGCGAGGTTTGGCCTGATACGAATCTTTCGATTTGAACGGGTCTTGGAAACTGACGGAGAAACAAGAATGACTTTTTTCGGCAGATTGATTGATGCCCAGCCAAATTTTGGGTCGCTCCAAAACTTCACTGTTTCGGTTGGACGCATCCCTGTGAAAAGAAGCCAGAGAAACAATCGTTGGGCGTTGAATTTAGCCGCACGTTTGAGCAATGCGACCGCTTCTTTACCGTCGAGAATTTTCACGTCTGAAACGTCTCGTTCGTCTTGTCGCCGACGGCGAATCAGGCGGATGGGGTTACTTTCCAAAACCTTTTCGCTGCGATTTGTCTTCTGGGCTGTTTGGGCAAGGAAGTTGAAGAACTGATTTAGCACCGCCTTGCGGTTCCGGTTTGCGGGATAAGTTTTCGTGAGGTAAGTTTCAGCGTCATCCTTCGTGAATTCGCGGACATTTAGCCCCGAGAAATCTTTCGCGAATTGGGCCATGAAACGCTCAAGTTCAGAGAGAGTCGGAGGGCGAAGATTGTCTGCCCGCTTTTCCGCTAAGAACTCGTCAACGTAAGTTCCGAGGGGAAGCGTTTTGTTTGGGTCACGGTATCGCTCGCAAAAGAACTTCACCGCATCCAGCACGTTTGAACGCTTGGCATCTTCGTTCGTTGAGTTTTTCAGATGGAGCACCGCCGCCCGTGCGTCCTCCTGTTCTGCCAGAGTTACGGTTGAGGTGTAAGCCCCGATTAACCTCGCCCGGTCTTCGTTGGCAGAAATCTCGGTGTTGTGCTTTTTGCGATACCGCTTGCCGTTGGGCGGAAGGGTGCAGGCGACCAACCAGTAGGGATTCCCGTTGGGGTATTGGTAGCGTTGGACTGTTGGATTGAGGAATTTCAACTTGTCCCGATACTGCACAAAGAGCCGTGGAAATGCAAGGGACAAGAAGGGACAGACTGCCCGGAAAATGGCGGTTTTCTGCGGTTTTTAGCCAATTTGGTCAAGTCGTTGAACTGAGCCGAATTGATTCTTAACCCAATGGCTAAAAGCGAATTTACGAAATTTAGTCTTGCAATCAGGCAGCTAAACCACATAAACAGGGGTTCATGGCGGCGACGAGCATGAAGCCGCACGGGAGCGTGACTTTGCCCGCGCTGCGCGAGATGGAGACATGACCGTCCTCCAGGGGCTGGCGGAGGACCTCGAGCGCGCTGCGTTTGAACTCGGGCAGCTCGTCCAGAAACAGCACCCCATGGTGCGCGAGGGAAATCTCGCCGGGGCCGGGAATCGTGCCGCCGCCGAGCAGGCCCACGTCGGAGATGGTGTGGTGGGGGGCACGCATCGGGCGGCGTCCGAAGACCGCCGCGCCGGTGAGGGTCTGCCCGGCGGCGGAGTGAATGCTCAGGATTTCCAGCGACTCGTCGAGGGTGGGCGAGGGGAGGATGCCGGGGAGGCGTTTCGCCACCATGGACTTGCCCGCGCCGGGCGGGCCGATCATGATGAGGTTGTGGCCGCCGGCGGCGGCGACCTCGACCGCGCGGCGGAGGGCGTGCTGGCCCTTGATCTCGGAAAAGTCGCCCAGGCTCGCGTCGGGCGCGGCGGTGGCGGCGAGCGCCTCGGCATGTGCGACGGGTGTGAGCGGGATTTCCCCGGCGAGAAAACGCGCCGCATGGTCAAGTGACTCGACGGGGTAGGCGGCGATACCTTGGACGAGCGCCGCCTCGCGGGCGGATACGGGCGGGAGCAGCACCCCGCGTTTCCCGAGCTTTTTGGCGAGGCGCGCGATGGCGAGGGCTCCGCGCACGGGGCGCGTCGCACCGGAGAGGGCGAGCTCGCCGGCGATGAGAAAATCCGCCGCCGTCGTCGAGACGAGCTGGTGCGTGGCGACGAGAATCCCGAGCGCAATGGGGAGGTCGTAGCACGGGCCTTCCTTGCGGAGGTGGCCGGGCGCGAGGTTGACCGTGGTGCGGGTGCGCGGGGCCTTGCGGCCGCTGTTGCCGAGGGCAGACCAGACACGGTCACCGGATTCCTTGACCGCAGTGTCGGGCAGGCCGACCAGAAAGAGCCGGGGTTCGCCCGCCTCGCCCGCGTTGACCTCGACATGCACCAGTTCCGCCTCAATGCCTTGAAGAGCGGCCGAGGAAAGCGCGGCGAGCATGGTCAGCCGACGGCCGCGGCAGCGGTGCGCTGCGTGATGATGGCCAGATTCTGCTCGATGGCATCAATGTAGGTGTTGGCCCCGTCGGGCTCGTCAATCAGGTGGCAGACTCCGCCGAAATCCTTTTCGAGTTTGGGCTTCACGCCCTTCTCCCAGAATTTTGGCGTGCGGAGGGCGAGGTCGGCCGCAGACTTGAACACGCGATTGGCGGCGGGCGTGCCGATGAAATCGTCGGATTCGGTGAACTCGTCATACAGAATCCCGAGCTCGTCAGGATAGTCCTCGGCGGCCATCTGCGCGAGGTAGTCGGAGCTGGCGACGACGCAGGCGATGAAGTGATCCTCGATATTGCGATACCGCGGCACGGTGCCGGCGGGCGCCGGACTCGTGCGGCGAATGGCGCCCAGCACAACGTCAATTTCCACGAGATTGAAGCCACAGGCGGGCAGATACGAGGCGGCGATGGCACAGCTGCGGAGGACGTGGCAGTAGGTATATTTGGCACCGGTGCCGACATGGTCGGCGGGCGATTTCAGGTAGCCGGTGTCGTGCATCAGCGCGGCGGCCACACTGAGCTCGAAATGGCGCGGGGTGAGCGCGGGCTTCGGCTCGGCGTTGGCCAGATGCCCGGCAAGCAAGTCGGTGGTGCAGACCGTGACCTGCAGGGTGTGTCGGTAGTCGTGATATTTAAGGTCAACTGCCTGAAAATCGTGATGCTGGCCGGTAAAAATCCGGTCGGTGAGGGAGAACAACCGCCGCAGGGTTTCGTCTTTGGCCCCGGGAAAGAGGTCCACAAGGAGCCGCTGCGTTGTCTCGGCAACGTTGGTCGCGTTTGTGGTGTCGGTCGAGAGAGGCATGCCGGACGGCGGTGTGGGGTCAGATAGGGCTAAGTAATTGCATTGGGCCAAGCCCGCGCAAGCCCAAAACCGGGTGCGGTTTTGTAACAAAATTGCTCCAGCCACCCCTCTACCACTCGGCCGGCAGGGTTCGGGCGGGTTGAAGGCTGCCAGCATCGGGTGAGTTCCGCCGGCAGGGAGCCGGTTGGATCGCCGCAAAGCCACTTGGTGCAGCCAACTTGCCACTGTGACCCTCGGCGAAGCCAGCCCATGTCCTGCCCCCCGGCTGTGGCCAGACCCTCAAGGTCCCGACGGCACCAGCGCGAGGCGGAAACCGAGCGTGGCGCGGTAGCCCTCGCGGTTGTTGGTCGTGCCCCAGCGGTTGGTCAGGCCCGTGTTATGTGCGCCCGCACCGCTAAAGCTGTTGCCACGGATATTGTGGATTTTCTGCGCGCCGGCCGCCGGCTCCACGCCGACGAAGTCCGTCACGTGGCCACCGGGAAACAACGGGGCATACCAGTCCTGACACCACTCCCAGAGGTTGCCGACCATGTCGTAAAACCCCCACGCATTGGCTTTTTTCTGTCCGACGGGATGGGCCGCCATATCGCTGTTGCCGCCGTGCCATGCGACTTCGTCCGGGTTGGCCGAGTCCACCTCGCCCGTGCCGGCCTTGGCCGCGTATTCCCACTGGGCCTCGGTTGGCAGCGAGAAAACGTAGCCTGCCGGCAGGCGGCCCGCCGCGCGCTCACGCGCAGTCAGCCATGTGCAGAACGCCTGCACGTCATCCCAGTTGACACCCGATACCGGGAGCTTCTCGTCGGGCTTTTCCACCCGGCCGGGGTTGCGCCAGCTGGTGCCGGGCTGCTTTTCGTAGGAGGCGGCACCACCGACCCACGCCCACATGCCCTCTCCGGTTATTTCCGGCTGTGTGCGGTGGCCGGTCGCGTCGGCAAACTGCCGCCATTGCCCGATTGTGACCTCGGTCGCGCCCAGCCAGAAGGCCTTGGTGAGTGTCACCTCGGTCAGCGTGGTTTCGTCGTTCTCCGCGCCGTTGCCTGGCGGATGGCCCATCGTGAAGGTCCCGGGCAACACCTTGATCATGGTGAGGTTCAGCCCGGCCAGGGTGAACTGTTTCGCCGCGCCGGTCGCGTCCGCCGTGCCGGCTGTACCGGCTGTACCGGCCGGCGCAGTGGCGCAGCCGCCCCCCGCGAGTATCAGCCCGGCAACGGCCAGAGCAACGAGGGTGGTGCACCCAGCGCGACGCGGCACCGGGTGGATGGCGGCTGCGGTCGGGAAAGCACGTGACAGAGCCGAGGAGGGCGCGGTGAGCAACATGGGGTGCAGGGTTGGGGGCGGTCAGAAGCTCCACGCACCCCGCCGCCGGAGGCAAGGGAGAATTTTTCCGGGGTCCCCACCGCAGGATGGGCCTGGGTGGCTCTACGCATCACTGCGGCACCTCGCGTCGTCACCAATGCAAGAAATCTTGCAGGCAAAAAAAAGCCCGGCGCGTCAAGCGCCGGGCGGGAAAAATCAGGGTGTAGTTGCGCCGCAGCAGGGGCGCAAGTCGCGTGCGGCCGGTTTACGGAGTGGGGCCGGCTGCGCGGGCGGCGCGGATGACGTCGTTGGGATTCTGTCCCGGCTGGATGACGGTTGTCTGGCCGTTCACCGTGACGGTCTGGACCGGCTGACCGTTGACGACATTGGAGTCCAGCCGGATGGTACCCCCATTGGCCGCAGGGGCAGAGACGGTGTTGAAGGTAGAACTCGAAGCGTTGAGGACCGACGTCGTCGTCGGCTGGGCCTGTTGCCGTGCGAGCGATTGCTGCAGCGCCTGAATGAGCGCCGGGTCGGCATTGGGCTTGGCCATCTCGGCATTCAGGCGGTCTGTCAGGGCGGCGGTGGCAGTGGTTGGCTGCCCGCTGGCGATGCTGACCATGCTGGTCGCAGGGGTGGTGTTGAGGACAGCGTCGGTCATGGCGACAGTCTGGTTGCTGCCGCCGGGCAGGGCGAGCACCACCGTGTCCTTGATGCCGGTGTCGCCGCGGATGGCGGGATTGGCGGCCTTGCCGGCTTTGTAGGCGACCACGGTGTATCCGCCAAACTTGCCGTTAATGGCGACCCAGTGTGAGTCCTGTGTGTCGGTGTTCATGAGCGAGACCTTGGTCTTGCCGTTGCCATCAATGAGGACGCCATTGAACTGGACTTCGGCAAAGGCGGCGGCGGGCAGCACGAGGGCGAGAAGGAGCAGGGCAGTTTTCATGGCGGGTCGCAGGGTTGAGGAGGGATGGGGTTGAGAATTATTGTTCGGGCGCCGTGGCAGGGGGCGGCGGGGGAGTGGCCGCAGCGGCTGCCGCTTGCGCCTGAGCCCGGATGAGTGCTTCGGCTCTGGCTTGATCCAAGGCAGCTGAAATGGCGGCAGTTGAATCGGCGCTCAATCCTTGCGCGGGAACCGATACCCCTGATAGGGCGGGGGCGCCCAAAGTTGCGTTTACTGGCGTCGGGCTTGGGGCGCTTACACCGATAGACACCTGTTTGAGCCGCAAGGTCTGCTTGGCCGCCCGATTGGTGGCAGAGGCAAGCACGATTTCGGGCTTCGTGCTGGTGGGATTGTTGCAGGCCTCGACGATGTAGCCTCCGAACTTGCCGCCGACTGGAATCAGCTTGGAATCGGAAGTGTCTTTGTTGACCAGGAAAACGTGGATTTTCCCGCTGTCGTAGACCATCACACCAGTGAACTCAATCTGTGCGGCGCCGAAGAGTGCGGCGGGCATCAGGGCAAGGAGGATGAGGTATCGGCGGATCATGGGTGCACTATGGATGATGGCGGGCCGGGAGGCAAGCCAAGTTGTGCAGATGATGACGTGTCTGGGGTGGGGCGGGTTTCGCTGGCAGTGCGAACGGCGTTAAAAATCGGCCGTGAGCTCGCGCTGACGGCCGGGATCAAGGGTGACAGGGCCGAGGGCGGCGCATTCCTGCTGGTCGTTTTTGTAGAGACGCACGGTAAGGGGGGCGGTGGCGTCGGTGGTCTCCCAGCGCCATTTGCCGATGGAAACAAACTGGAGCGGTACGCCGAGGTCGGGGCGCAAACCGGGGCCGTCGCCGCGGATGAAGAGCTTGTTGCCGATGCCGATGTACGCGGTGACGAGCAGGCGCGTGGCGCCGTCGGACGAGAGGGAATTTTCGCCGGCGGGGCCGGGATCACCGCCCTCACTCGCTTTGGGCGGTGGCGGTGGCGGGGCGGCAGGCGCGGACTTTTTCCGGGCGAAAGAGAAGGGCGGCGGGGTGGCCTCGTTGGTGATGGAGCCGGTCGGGGAAAGCGGCGTGTCGTCGCCGATGCTAAGTGCGAGGATGGGGCTGGAGCTGTCGGCAGCTATGGTTTGGGCCAAGGGCAGTTCGGTGGCGACCGTGGCGAAGGGGGCGGGCTCTTTGGCGGCCGTTTCGGATCCTGGGGCTTTGGCGCGTTTGGCTCGTTTGCCGGAGGGAGTCTGGCCGGGCGCACCCGTTTCCGGTTTGGCCGTCATGGACATGGGGAACGGGACAATGGTGTGAAACTCTTCGGGCGCGATGTCCTGCAAAAGCTCGTCAGCAGCCGCGAGCGCGGCGGCGACGGCGGCACGGTTCTCGGCCGCGGTGGGCGGAGCACTGGCGGGTGCGTCGGAAACGGGAACTGTGGCGGATGGCAGCTCAACCGTCGGGGTGGGGGCGGACACAGGAGCGGCGGCCGCCGGCTTGGCGGGGGCTGTGGCCTTTGCGTCGTCCTTCGCCGCAGCTTTCACGGTGGCGGCGGGGCTTTCGATAGCTTTGGGGGCGCTGTTTGCGACCGGAGGAGGTAGGGCGGGAGCGCGCGGCTGGCGCAGGGCGGTCTCGATCCTGGCGAGTTCGGCGGTGGCTTGGGAGATTTTTTCGGCGGCGGCCTCGATCTTCTCTGCTTCGGCTGCGCCGGCGGCGGCGAGGCGGCGGCTGATGCCGGCCATTTTTTCCTGCAGCTGTTCCGGAAGCTGTTCGGCGGACTTCAGGTTTTTCTGCGCGAGTTCGGTGATGCCATGCAGGCCGGCGGCGGCGATGCCGATCTGTTCGGCGGTCTCGGCCGTCGTGCGCGAGAGCGTTTCCAGCGCGCGCTGCCGCTCGTCGAGCGCGGCGTCCTGCCGGCTCGCGTAGTCGGTGAGAAACGGCAGGCACAGCGCCGCCGCCGCGAGCGCGACCAGGGCGGTGATGGCGATGGCCGTCCCCGTTGTGATGGGTGTGCCGCTGCGGTTGGCGACGGCCCACGCCGCGAGCAGGAGGACCACGTTGGCGATGACAAAAGGCAGCTTGGGGAGCGTGGGAGTCTCGGTGGGACGTTGCATGGTGCGATGCTTGGCGGCGTGCCCACCATGTGCGTGGCGTGGCATGGCTCAAGAGCAAACCGCACGTGTCGGGCGACGTGAGCGCCGGGATCCCGCCAACACCGGCGTGTTCACCCCGCTTCGAATTTTTTCACAATGGCGGCGAGCAGCCGCGTCCATTCGGCGGGGGCGAGGTCGTCCTTGCGTCGGGGTGTGATCTGGCGGTGGTCGGTCATGTGCGCGGTCGTCCAGCCATGCTGCGCCCAGCGCGGGGCGAGCCATTCGAGCGCGCTGGCGACTTGTGCGGTGGTGAGCGGCGCGTGGTACGTGTTGCCCGCAAAGGCGACGCCGAGCAAAAAGTCGTTGCACCGTGTCCGCCCCAGCCACTCGGACGCGCCGGCATGCCATGCGATCTGCTCGTCGGCCACCAACTGGCAGCGCGTGCCGTCGGCGGCGATCAACCAATGGTAGCTCACGAGGCTGTCGGCGTTGAGGATGTGCTCCACCGTCGCATCGAAATCGAGCGCGCTATGGTGGAAGCACACGCCCAGCCGTTCGTGCGCCGGCGTGGCGGTGAAGTTGGGGGAGGGGCGTGTGATTTCTGGAAACATGAGGGAAAGGGCGCGGAGCTGTGGAACGCCCGTCAGTCCTGTCGCATGACACCTGCTCATTCCCAGAACCGCCCGCGCCACTCGGGGCGCGGCAGCGGGCAGGTGGCGTCCCAACGGCCAAAAATTTTGTAGCGGGTGCGTGCCACCAGCCGGTAGCCGGCGTCGCGCAGTTCGTGCGGCACGAAGCGTAGCCACGCGAGCACATCCGCCCGCCGGCTGCCGCAGAGGCGCAGTGCAGCCATCACGCCGTCGCTGCGCAGCCGGAACTCCGGACGGTCGCGCCGTGCCCAGTCGGGCACAAATACGAGCGTCTCAAAGTCGCCGGCCGGCAGGCCATGCTCGCGCAAATAGTCCTGCGCCGCCGGCCCTTGGAGCGGGGCAAAGCGCAACACCCCGTTCCGGTCGAGCGCGAGCAGCAGGCGCACGGTGCGGTTGCACAGAACGCACTCGCCGTCGTAAAACAGCACGGGCCCCGCATGCTCCGCGTGGGCGGTCCGGACCGGTGGCAGTTTTTCCGTCATGCCCCAAGGAAACCCGTCCCGCCGCCCGCCGCAAGCCGCACCTCGCGGGGCGCGGAAAACAACCTGGATATTGTCGGCGGCCAGCCCGGCCAGGCCGGGGAAATCTGACCGATCGCGGACCGGGGCTTTTTCGCGTTGAACCCGACCGCGTGTTTCCCTCCAAAAGAGGCCGCGCCGGCCCATGCTCCGGCGCGAAACCGCCCCATGAAATTCACCGACTCCCATGTCCATTTTTGGGACCGTGCCCTCATGCCCTATGCGTGGCTCCACGAGGTGCCGTCCATCTGGGAGCGCCATGCGCCGGAAAATCTGTGCGCCGAGGCGCTGGCGGAGCCGCCCGAAAAAATCGTCTTTGTCGAATGCGGCGCGCCGTGGCTCGACGAGGTGAAATGGATCGAACGGCTCGCCGTGAAGGAGCCGCGCATCCGTGGCATGGTCGCCAGGATCGCCATCAACGCCGGTGCGCAGACTACCGCCGACATCGCCGAGCTGCGCCGCCACCCGCTGGTCCGCGGCGTGCGCCATCACTTTGAGCACGACGGCCCCGACTATTGCGCACGGCCCGAGTTTGTCGCCGGCGTGCGTGAACTGCCCGCCGCCGGCCTGAGCTTTGACATCTGCTGCCAGCACCCGCAGCTGCCCGCGGTCATCACGCTCGCGCAGGCCTGCCCGGACGTGAGCTTTATCCTCGACCACGGTGGCAAACCGGGCATTCGCGCCGGCCGGCTCGACCCGTGGCGCGAACACCTCCGTGCCCTGGCCGCGCTGCCCAACGTCGTCTGCAAGCTCTCCGGCCTCGTGACCGAAGCGGATCACGCGCACTGGACCGCCGCGCAGCTCGCGCCCTATGTCGCGCATCTGCTTGAGACGTTCGGCCCGTCGCGCCTGCTCTTCGGCGGGGACTGGCCGGTGGCCAGGCTCGCGAGCAGCTACCCGCGCTGGCTCGCCACCGCCCGCGTTTTTACCGCGCACCTTGCCGTCGCCGAACAGGCCGCGATTTTTTCCGGCAACGCGGCGCGCGTTTACCGGGTCTGAGCCGATGCCCGGCACTTGAAGCCACCGATGGCTAGATCAACACTCTGCAATAATCCATTAGGCTAACCCCAATCAACTCATAAACATGTCCCTGCCTCCCCTTCCACTCCGCCCCTTTGGCCGTACCGGCGAAAGCTGGCCCGCGCTTGGCATGGGCGGGGGCTTTCCGGCCGGTTTCGCAGGGTTCGACCGCTCGGTTGAGACCGTGCGCCACGCGCTCCGGCTGGGCGTCCGCTATTTCGACACGTCGGTCATGTATCGTTCCGGCGCATCGCAGGCGATTCTGGGCGAGGCCCTGGCCGGGCAGACGGAGCCACATTTCCTGGCGACCAAGATCGGCTACTTCCGCGAGGCGCGCCATTTTCGCTCGGTCGAGGCGATGCACGTGCAGTTGCGCGAAAATCTCCGGTTGCTCCGACGTGACTCGGTGGACCTGCTGCAAGTCCACGAGGCCGACTGGGACAACTGGTGGGCCGACCGCGCCGAGGTTGACCCGGGCAAGCTGCTCGACCTCAAGGGCGACTACGAATTTGCCCATGCCCCCGTCATCCAGTTTCTCCGCGAGGCCAGGGCGCGCGGGTTGTGCCGGCACATCGGCATCACGGGCAACCATGCGCGTCACCTCGGCCGGCTCGTGCGCGAGCTTGACGGTCTGGATGCCGTGTTGGTCGCCTACAATTATACGCCGCTCAACGTCACCACGCGCGAACACGTCATCCCCCCAGCCGTCGCGAAGGGCATGGCGGTGGTCGTCGCCGGCCTGTTTACGTTCGTCAACACGCTGCCCAAAGGCTGGGCGACCGAAGGAAGCTACCTTGGCCCGCGTTCGGATGCGCAGCTCACGCAATTGCAAAAACTCCAGCGGGAGTGTGGTCTGCCGATGGCCGAGCTGGCCCTCCGTTTTGTCGCTGCCGATGCTCGCCTGAGCACCATACTTGTCGGCGCCTGCCAGCCCGCCGAGATCGCGCAAAACGTGGCGTCCTTCCTGCATGGCCCGCTGCCCGCCGACTTGCACGCGGCCGTCGAGAAAATCGCCGCGCAGTTCGCGTGAACGAACGCACGCCTTGGCCGCCGGCCATTCCGGTGCGAGCGGAACGTGTTATACCAACGTCTGTTGAGCTACAGCCTATCGGCTGATCCCAAGGTAGGGCGTGCCCGCTGGGCGCGCCGCACAGTGTAGCCCGGCTCGGGAGAGCCGGGACCGAATCCCTCCCGGCGCAATCGGGCCCATCGTCCAAATGTTAACAGCCGTTGGTATGAAACAAATAGCCGGACGCCTTGCGGCGTCCGGCGGATTTTGCCGGGCGTTTTGAGCCTCCATGCGGCCGATGCAATCTCGCGCTCAGGCGACGGTGATTTTGCGCGGTTTGGCGGCCTCGGATTTTGGCAGCGTGACGGTGAGGACGCCGTTTTCGTAGGCGGCGGTGACTTTGTCGGCCTGCACGGTATCGGGCACGGCGACGGCACGGTTCAGCGTGAACGACTCCTCGCCGTCGCCATGCTTTTGCTTGCGCGTGGCGGTGATGGTGAGGGTGCTATCGGCCAGCTCGATATTGATGTCTTCGCGGCGCACGCCCGGCAGCTCGGCACGCACGTAGGCGTTGGTCAGGTCTTCACGGAGTTGGACCGGAAAGCCGCCGGTTTCCGCCACGCCGCATGAGGACGAAGCGAGCAGGCGGCTGATTTCCTCGTCGAGGCCGTTCCAAGGCGAACGGACGATGCCGGCGGGCGCCATGGCGCGATAGTTCGGATAGGTGTAGTGAACGAGTCTCATGATGTTGGTCTCCTGGGTTGGTTGAGTTTGTGATATTTATGCGGACGAGACAGCCCTTGCACCTGTGATGCCGGAAATGGCGGTTGCGCAACTCGCAGGCGGAGTGAGAGTTGTTTGCTCCGGCGGTCGCCGCCGTGGGTAAATTTAACCCAATGTGACGGCACACGTGGGAAATTTAGGCGCGGATGAGGCTTGGTGCTTGGTTCTGAGTTCTGGATTCCTGGTTTCTTGGATTCTGAATTAAGACCGGATTATGAATGGCTGATGTCGGCCTGCTGCCTCGGTAACTTGGCTTCTGAATTTTGCAGTCTTAAGGGCGGAGGTAATTATGTCTTCCATTAAGACACTGCCCCGGTGGGAAAAGTTTGCCCAAGGACGGCGGGTTGGCCCTAGTGGAGGCTCCATGACGTTTGATTTCACCACGCCGCCCGAGCGCCGCGGCACCGACTCGCAGAAATGGCAGAAATATGCCGGCCGCGACGTGCTGCCGCTTTGGGTGGCGGACATGGATTTCCGCTCGCCACCGGCCGTTGTCGAAGCGTTGCACCGGCGCGTGGACCATGGGGTGTTCGGCTACGCGCGACCGACGGCGGCGACGACCGCCGCCGTGGTGGACTACTGTGCGCGGCGTTACGGCTGGCAGGTGGACCCCGCGTGGCTGGTCTGGCTGCCGGGGCTGGTGGTGGGACTGAATGCGCTGACCCTGCACGCGTTCACCGCGCCGGGCGACGAGGTGCTCACGCTCGCACCGGTGTATCCCCCGTTTCTCACCGCGCCGCGCAACAGCGGGCGCGTGTCCGTCACCGCCCCATGGGCGCTCGCCGGCGGCCGCTGGGCGATAGACTGGGCCGCGCTCGAGCGGGCCGTGACGCCGCGTACCAAGCTGTTCTTCCTCTGCAACCCGCACAACCCGCTGGCGCGGGTCTGGCGGCGTGACGAGCTGGTGAAACTGGGCGAGTTCTGCCTGCGGCACAACCTCATCCTCTGCTCCGACGAAATCCACTGCGACCTCATCCTCGACGGGGCGCTGACGCACGTCCCGACGGCGACGCTCGCGCCGGAGATCGCCGCGCGCACCATCACGCTGATGGCGCCGAGCAAGACCTACAATGTCCCCGGCCTTGGCACCTCGCTCGCCCTCATCCCCGACGCGGCGCTGCGGGCGAAGTTTGTGCGGGCGACGGCGGGCATCGTGGCGGAGGTGACGTGCCTCGGCTACACCGCGTGCGAGGCGGCGTTTCGCGAGGGCGAGCCGTGGCGGCAGGCGTTGCTCGCGACGCTGCGCGGCCACCGTGATTTTCTGGCCGATTTTGTCGCGCGTGAGCTGCCCGGCGTCGTGCTCGAGGCGCCCGTCGAGGCGACCTACCTTGCGTGGCTCAACGTGGCCGCGCTCAGGCTGGCCGACCCCGTGGCGCATTTCGAGGCGTACGGCGTGGGGCTGAGCGACGGGGTGTTCTTTGGCGCGGAGCGCGGGAAGCATGTCCGCCTGAACTTCGGCTGTCCGCGCGCGACGCTGGCCGAGGCGTTGGTGCGGATGAAGGCGGCCTTGGCCGCACGGCCATAGGGACAGCCAGAGCTGACAGCGTGATCGGATTCCTGGATTCTTGGTTTCTGAATTTGGACCTGTTTTTGAATGGCTGATGTCGGCCTGCGGCCTCGGTAACAGAAGCCAGGAAGCCAGCGGACGGAAACGCTGTTACCGAGCGAAGCGACAGGCGCGTCGCGCGCCCAAGCCGAGAGTCCAGAGCTGACCGAAGCGCAACACGGAAGGTAAGACGCAATCGGGAGGATGAAAAAAGTGAGGAAGCCTATCGCGGAAACGCGGAAGGGCGGAAGCGCCGATGCAGCGCGGGCAGACGGCCCGCGCGACGACAAAGGTTGCAGGCAGACCCGTGCGTGGCAAGGCGGGTTTTGTCAGCATCGCACTGTCCTCTCACCCGTCGGCCGGCCCTGACCAACCCAAGCCGACGCACCGCAAGCGCACCAGACTCGGCGCGCTTACGCCGGACTGTTGGACTCCCAGAACCCGGTCGTAGCGAGCCGGCGGATTGGTCACGGCCGATCTTCGCCGCGCCCGCCGCTGCCGGCCGCACGATGCGGCCGGTTCAGCGGAGCAGGCGCTGCACGGTCTCGAGCAGCGTCTGGCCCGTGACGGGCTTGTGGAGCAGTTCGAAGCGGCCGGCCACGGGCCGGAGCCCAATTTGCTCCGGATCAATCAGGCCGCTCAGGGCGAGGATGCGCACGGCCGGGTTCATCGCGCAAAGCGAGGCGATGACTTCGGACCCTTGCATGGCGGGCATCATGAGATCGGTGATGACCAGGGCGACTTCGGACAGGCGCTCGCGATAGAACGCGAGGCCGTCGGCCCCGTTGGCCGCCGTGACGGTAAGGTAGCCGTTGGCCTCAAGGAGCGCGCGCAGGACGTTGCGCACGGCGGACTCGTCATCAATGATCAGCACAAGCTGGCCGGCGCCTTGGGGAGGGAGCTCCATGGGGTGGTGGACGGTGGCCGGGGAACGCTCGGCCTCGACGGCGGGAAAGTAGAGGCGAAATTCCGTGCCCTGGCCGGCCGTGCTCTGCACCTGAACAAAGCCGCCGTGGCTCCTGACCAGGCCGAGCACGGTGGAGAGGCCGAGGCCGGTGCCCTTGCCCAGCGGTTTGGTGGTGAAAAACGGGTCAAAGATGCGGTCGAGCATCTCGGGCGGGATGCCGGTGCCCGTGTCCCGCACCACGAGGAGCACATGGGGACCGGGCTGCACGCCGGGATGTTTGCAGGCGAGATTTTCGTCCACCAGTATGTTTTCCGCCAGGAGCGAGAGCTGGCCGCCATCGGGCATGGCAGTGCGGGCGTTGACACAGAGGTTGACGAAAATCTGGCTGAGCTGCGTGGGGTCACCCCGCAGGAGCCAGAGGCCGGCGGCTACCTCCGAGTTGATCGTGATGGAGCGGGGGAGGGTTTCGCTGACGAGCTGGACCACATCGCGGAGGATGAGCCTGGGTTGGAGCACGGTGCGATTGCCCTCCGCCCCGCAGGCAAAGGCGAGTGCCTGACGGACGGGACCGGCGCCGTGCTCGGCGGCAAGGAGTTTGTCATCCGTGGTCATTTTGCACGCAAGTGTCATGCGTTTTGGGTCAGGATGAGCTGTCTGCAAGTTGGTGGTGAACCGGGCTGTCCGCACGCGCCGTGACAAAAATCAAAACGGAACTAAGCTTATGCAACCCATGCTGTAGCGGACGTGGCGCCGCAATGTAATAATATATTTTAACAACTTGTTTACAAATGGATGGCATGCTTGCACCACGTGGCGGGCAGGTGCAGCCTGCGGTCCATGCGTTTCGGCCCGCACGAGCTTTCGTCCCCGCTTTTTCTCTCGCCGCTGGCGGGCTACACCAACCTGCCCATGCGCCTGACCGTGCGCGAGCTCGGCGGGCTGGGCTGGGCGACGACGGACCTCGTCAACGCCCGTTCGCTCCTGGAGCGCAGTCCCGGCGCACTGCGGCTCGTGGCGACATGCGGGGAGGACCGGCCGCTCGCCATCCAGCTTTTCGGCAGCGTGCCGGAGGAAATGCGCGATGCTGCCGCACTGTGCGAATCGCTCGGTGTGCAGGCGGTGGACATTAACATGGGCTGCCCGGTGAAAAAGGTCGTCAGCATCGGCGGCGGCTCGGCGATGATGACCGAGCTGGGCAGGACCGCCGCGCTCGTGCGCGGCATGGTGGCGGCGGTGAAAATCCCCGTGACCGCCAAGATGCGCCTTGGCTGGGACGACGACAACCTCACCGCGCCCGATCTCGCGCGCGCCTTGGAGGAAGCAGGGGTCGCGGCGGTGTTTGTCCACGGGCGCACGCGCGCGCAGGGCTTCGCCGGGCGCGTGAACCTCGCGGGCATCCGCGCCGTGGTGCAGGCGGTGAAGACGATTCCGGTGATCGGCAATGGCGACATTACGACACCCGGGGCGGCGAAGCACATGCTGGATGAGACGGGCTGCGCCGGCGTGAGCATCGGCCGCGGGGCGTTTTACGACCCGTGGATTTTCCGGCGCACGGAGATTTTTCTCCGCACCGGCGTGCTGACCCCCGAGCCCGGCCTCACGGAGCGCGTGCGCGTGCTGCGCCGGCACTTCGACCGCTACGCGGAGTTCTATGGCGAGGAGCACGGCGCGCGGCTGTTCCGCAAAGTCGCGCCGTGGTATGCGAAGCGCTTCGGCCCGGCGCGGGTGTTCAAGAACGACATCGTGCGCATCGCCTCGCGCGAGGATTTCGAGACGGCGCTGGCGGAGTTTGCCGTCTGGCGTGCGCAGTTTTGCGATGAACGGGGCGAGCTGTTGGAAAAATTTCGCCCCGCCCCGCTCGAGGCGTCGTTTATGCGCGCGCCGGGCGTCGGCGACGAGGCGGAGGTTTTCCGCCGCGACTCCATTCCGGTGCCGAAGGGGCCGGTCGAGGTATGGTGAGACGTGGAAGTGCTATGAGGCGTCTTTTCGCTCAAAGCTCCAGGGGTCTTCGGCTGATTCCCGCGAGGATGGCCCGGCGCATCCGACATTCATGATCAACGGAGTGTCCCAATCATCGCGTTCCAAAAAAGCATAGATGATCGTGGAGCCTGTGGACCATCCCGTTGCCCGCAACTGGCTCCAGGCGGGAGCCGCCGGTAACGGCCGTCCGTATTTTTTCGTCAGTTCCACGGCGATTTCATCCAAAATCAGATCAAATTCCGCCTGTATCTGTTGCTCATAGCCTTCGTCCGGCCCTTCGTCTCTGTCAGGAAATTCGGAATAGGTGACATGATAGGCGGAGCGGTCATTTTTTGCAGTGAGCGTTTCGATAAGCCGCAAGGCTAGTTTGGCGGTTTTGTGCATCGGCACGGGAGCTTGTCGCTCAATATTTTTTCTGCACGGTCGCGCCGGAACGGTCGCGGAAGACGATCACCTTCTTGGCCGGGTCAATGCTTTCCAGCACGATGCCTTGCGTGTTGTCCACCGTGTCGCCGGGCCGGCGCGTCTGGCCGTTGATGGAGGCCCCGCGCTCGTTGGCCACGCTGATACGGACGCCCTCGGCCCATGCGCGGAAGGCGACACTCGCCGCAGGTGTGGGTGGCTGAGGTGGTGCGACGGCCGGAATCGGCACGGGAGCCGGGGCTGTGCCGGGCTGGGTTGCAGGGGCGGGTGCGACGGCGGGCGGGTTGAGTGCGGCGGCGATTTGATTCTGTTCGCTGCGGGCTTGCGCGATCGCAGCCGTGGCGTTGGCAAGGGGCTGGCCGGGCTGGGGCGAAGATGCGGCTTGGTTGGTGAGAGCTTGCGCTGCCTGGGTCAGCGTTTGCGCGGTGTTGGCGGTCGAGGTGGTGGCGGTCGTTGCGGGAGCAGTCGGAGTGGCGGGAGTCGGCCTGGGCGGCCTTGTCACCACTGCCGGTGGCGGCGGCTCGAGATAAATTTTCCAGACGGCAAAACCACCGCCGAGCACGAGTACGGCGGCTGCGGCGAGGATAAGAATACGCTTGCGACGCGACTTCGCCTTGGCCTTGACGGCAGCAGCTTTTTCGGCGGCGGGCGTCTTGGGCTGGAGTGAGGCTTCGGGCGCGTTGGTGGCGGCGGCCAGATGCGGTTTGGCCAGAGCAGGGGGCGGCGCGCCTGCGGGCGGCTTGGCCGCCGGGAGCGGCACCGCGGTAGCGCCAGGCGGTGGCACCGGAGGCTTTCCGCCCGCAACAGTGGGCGGCGGCACGGAAGCGGCGCTTGGTGCGGACGAAACTGCGGGGGGCTTGAGCTTGAATGCCGGCGGCTGGGTCGTGCCGGAGGCCGACACGGGCGGCAGGGTGGTCGCGATGGGCGCAGCACTGCCCGCCGCCGACGGTGGCACCGCGATCTTTGGTTTCAGCTTAAAAGCCGGCGGCGCGGTGACGGCGGCGGGCGGCGTGGCTGCTGCGGGAACGTTGGCCGGTGTGGCAGGGGGAATGTTTCCCCCGGGAGCGGCGGCGACTGCCACTGACGGTGGCGTGCCGTCGGGGTTGGGCTTGAGCTTGAACACGCCCGGCGCGGTGGGCGGAGGCTCGGCTGCCTGCGCGGCGGCGGGCGCTGCCGCTGCCTGCGCGGCGGACGGTTCGGTGACGAGCTTGGGTTTGAGCCGTATCTTGGCGGTAGCGTCGCCCGGTATGGTTGGGGAAGCCGCTTCGCCGGACGTTGGCGGCGGTGTGGCGGCGGCCGCAGGCGCGGCAGATGCAGCTGTTTCGGAGGAGTTCGGAGCGGCGGGTGCGGGCGGTGGTGTGCCGGACGCGGGCGTGGAGTCGGGTCGGAGGCGCGGCTTCAGGCGCAGCGGGGACGGGTCGGACTCATTGCTCATGGCGGAAGGATGTGGAGGTATTTCCCTTGTGCGGCGAACTTAAAAAATAGCGCGAGGCACGCTTTCGCCGACCATGGGCCTTACCATGTCGGCTTGTCATGTCCGGGCCAGATATCGCGGCGGCTTCACGGCTGCCCGGCTCGCGCGCCCCGGCCCCGGCCCGCCACCGGCGCGGCCGGCAGCAGCTTCGGCAGTCCGTTGCCCGGCACCAGCAGAGGCGCGGGCAGGAACACTTGCGCCGACGCCGGGTCCACCACCACGAGCGAGCCGTGCATGTTCTCGTCGCCAAAGGTCTCCAGCCGCGTGACGTTCGCCACCGGTGCGGCGCCCGCTTCAAACTTCATCCCGTAGTCCAACCGGAAGCGGTGTTCGTCGGCGTGGGCGAGCAGCACGGGCTTCGCGTAGGCGCGCGCCTCCTCCTCGAAAACTTTCAGAAACCGCTCGAAGCCGTTCTTGTAGCCGGACTGCCCGGCGTCGGCGGCAAATGGGTCGGCCTGGATGAACACCGCCACACCCAGCGCGTTGGTCGAACGCGCCTCGGCAAACACCGCGCGCACCCACGCCTCGTCGGCCGCGTCGCGCTCCTGCCACTCGGCCACCGCGCCTGGCACATTGGGCTGGTTGTTGTTGCTGCTGCCGACGACATGGACGGTGGCAAACACCACGCCGCCGTGGGCCCAGCGTGCGTTCTCCACGAATTTCTTGAACGCCGGGTCGCGCCGCTGCGAGATGAGCGGGATGGTCGTCTTCCCGAGGCTGCGCTCCTCGGCGAAGTAGAGCTCGCGGATTTTCGCCAGCCGCTCCAGCGGGTCGTGGCCGCCGGCCCCGGCGGTGTGCGTGTCGGTCCACTCGTTGTCGCCGGGCGTGTAGATGAGCGGGCCGGCGAAGGTGTTGAACTCATCGCGTCGTTGGAGCAGCAGCGCGTCGGTGGCGTTTTCGCTTCCGGCCATGGTGTCGCCGACATGGACCGTGAACACGGGAGCGTGGCGATTGACCTCCTCGATGAGGCGGGGAAACGCCTTGCCGCCGTCGTTGTAGCGCGCGTAAGGCACACAGCCGATGACGGCGAAGGTGAAGCGCTCCGCCCCGGGGGCGGGCGCAGCCGCAGGAAAAACGGCTGGAACGAGGGTCAGGGCCGCAAGTGCGGCAAGGATGGGGCGGGGCAAGCTCATGGGGCGGGCAGCATGGACGGGCCGCGCGTGGAATGGAAGCCTGAGCTGATCTGCGACCGATCAACCGGTCGCCCAGTTCGCCAGCGGGTAGGCCGGGGTAGGTGGCGCGCTCGCCGCGCCACGCTGCGCGCCGACGGCGGAGTTGCGAGGCAAGCTCGCAACCTACATTCGCCAAACCGTGCCGCTGCGCGTCCCCGCACTCACCCCAGTTCCAATCCTACCGGGCAGTGGTCGCTGCCCATGACCTCGGGCGAAATCCATGCGCGTTTCAGCGCCGGCTGAAGCGCGGCGCTCGCCACGAAATAGTCCACGCGCCACCCGATGTTCCTCGCGCGGCAGTTCATCATCTGGCTCCACCACGAGTAGTGGCCGCCACCTTTTTCAAACTCGCGAAAAGTGTCCACAAAACCGTTCGCCAACAGGACGGAAAAATTTGCCCGCTCCTCGTCGGTGAAGCCCGCGTTGCGCCGGTTGGTCTTTGGATTCGTCAGGTCAATCTCGGTGTGCGCCACGTTCAGGTCGCCGCAGAAGACGACCGGCTTGCCCTTTTTTTCGAGCTGCTTCAAAAAGGCCAGAAACGCCGAGTCCCACTCTTTGGTGCGATAGTCGAGCCGCGTCAGCCCGCGCTGCGAATTGGGCTGATAGACGTTGACCAGAAAAAAATCCTTAAACTCCGCGGTGATGACGCGTCCCTCGCGGTCGTGATCGGTCGCGCCAAGGCCGTTGGTCACGCCGATCGGCTTGGAGCGCGTGATGACGGCGGTGCCGCTGTAGCCTTTTTTTTCCGCGCTGTTCCAAAACACTTCGTAGCCGCGCGGCCAGGCGACGTGCTGCACGTCGCCGGGGTGGGCTTTCGTCTCCTGCAGGCAGATCACATCGGCCTCGCACGCGGAGAACCAGTCCATCGCGCCTTTCTTGAGCGCAGCGCGGATGCCGTTGACGTTCCAGGAAACGAGTTTCATGTCCGCCCGTTCAATGCGCCCGCCCGCGCGCACGCAAACCGTTTCGCGCGCCTCCAATTTTCAGCCATTCAGCCCTTCAGTCGTAGGGGCGTAGTCTTGCTGCATCCTTTTTCAATGGAGCGGCGTATTCAGTTTGCCTCGGAATGGGTGCTGTGGGCGGGGTGCCCTCACCCCGCACTCGGCTCCTACGGGTGTGGCGCTCCACTTGCGGCGAATGATGAGTCAACGGGAAGAAGATGCGCCAAGGGCATTGCGTCTCCGGCCAGTCGCGTGACTTTCAGCCTTTCCGTCCTTCAGCCATTCGTTCATTCAGCCCTTCAGCCTTTTCTTCACCCATGCCCGCCTTCGCTCCCATTCCGCTCGGCCAGCGCATCCCCGGCAGTCCGCATGCCGTCTCATGCAGCCTGCCCACGATGCGCGACGTCCGCGGCTACGAGGAGAAGGACCCGGCCGTTACGAAGCATCTCACGTCGGGTTATCCGCGCTTCGTCGTGCACCCGTTTGCTCGCCGGCTCGCGGAACATTGCACGGTCACGACTCCCGCCCTGAAGGACCGTGTGCTCTGGCTGACATCATCTGGGCGCATGGCCTGCGCCCTTGCGGCCCATCTCGGCGACTCAGATGCCGTGCAGCCCTTTTCGCACGATGGTCTCCACGGCGTTTCTCATTCTCGTGCGTCCGCCGACACGTTCCGGCGGGCCAAGCTTTTCCTGCAAAACCTCGGGGGCTTTCTCTCCTCGCGCGAGGCCGAGGATCACCTCGTGCGCCTCGGCCTGCTCGCCGCACCGCACCCCGAGGAAACCTATGCCGGAGATGGAGCCGTCGAAATCCGCCGCCACCTCCGCCGTGCGTTTCCGGGCACGACCGAGGCCGACCTGCTGCTCGCCAACTGCGGCATGAACGCCATCTGGGCTGCCTTCCGGGCCGTCGCCGACCTGCAGGCCGCGCGCGGTCGCACCGTCTGGCTCCAGCTCGGCTGGCTCTACCTCGACAGCATCTGCATCCTGCAAAACTACACCGCCACGCCCGCCACGGACTATGTTTATATCCGGGATGTGTTCGACCTCACCGCGCTCGGGCGCATCTTTGCCGCGCACGGTGCGCGCATCGCCGGCGTCGTCGCCGAAGTGCCGACCAATCCGCTCATCCAGACGCCCGACCTGCCCGCGCTCGCCGCCCTCTGCCGCCGCCACGGTGCGCGTCTCTTGGTTGACCCCTCCATCTCCTCGGCGTGGAACCTCGACGTGCTTCCCCATGCCGACGTGGTCGTGACAAGCCTCACCAAATACACGGCGAGCGAGGGCGATGTGCTCGCCGGCCTCGCCGCGGTCAATCCCGCCGGTCCCGACGCTGCCGAGCTGCGCCGCCGCCTCGCCGCCGAGGCTGAGCCGCCGTATCCGCGCGATCTTGCCCGTCTCGCTGCGCAAATTGGCCGCACCGACGCGGTCCTCGCGCAAATCCACGCCGGTACCGCGCGGGTGGCCGCGTTCCTTGAAACGCATCCCGCCATCGGCGAAGTTTTTTGGGCGCTCTCGCCCGCTTCGCGTGCCAACTATCAGCGTCTTGCGCGCACGCCCGACGCCACCGGTGGCATGATCACCTTCACGCTGAAAAAAATCGGCGCCTTGGAAAAATTCTACGACCGCCTGCGGCTCCCGAAAGGTCCGAGCTTTGGCATGACGACCACGCTCATCTGCCCCTTCATGTATCTCGCGCACTACGACCTCGTGACGACGCCCGCCGGACTCGCCGAGCTGGCTGCGAGCAGGCTCGACCCTGACCTCCTGCGTCTCTGCATCGGCATCGAATCACCCGAAGAGATCATCGCCGCTCTTGCCGAGGCGTTGGGATGAAAAACAGGCGGCTATGGTCGCAGGGCTCCGGCTTCGCGCGGCACGTGGCGATAAGCGCATGGCCAGCCTTCCCCCCGATCTCACCGCGCCCGCAGCGCCACCGCGAGCTGCTCCTTGAAGTCCCGCTCGCTGCTCCGGGTTTTGCGCTTTAGTTTTTTGGCCACCCGCTGGAGCTGGCTCAGGTCGCTGGTCAGCGTGGCGTTCGACAGTGTGAGCCGCGCCACGGCCTCGTTTGCCACGCGTAGCAGCTCTTCCAGCTCAACAATTCCGAGGGTCGTCATGCAACCCTGATAAGCCACGTTGCCATCAATAGCCACAACCATCGCCGTGCGCACGCGGAGGATTTCGCGCGGCCCTGACAACTTCCCGCCTCAGTGCCAGTCAGCGCCCATCAGTGGTCAGGGCTCCGGTCCTCCCTCCGTGATCGTCCCGGAGAGGAGTTTTACACGAAGCGGGCAAAGGGCGCTGAGCGCAGAATCACGGGGCTTTTCCCGGGACTTGGCGTCCTTCGCGATCTTAGTGTAAAAAACGGTTTGGATTCTCCCGTCTCCTCACGTCGCCGCAAAGTCAATGAACCCGCGCTCCACGTCCGTGCGGAGCAGCTTCACCCGCACCTTGTCGCCGACCTTGAGCCGCCCGGCGCCACCCACCAGCTTTCCCTCCACCGGCGGATGCGATAGCCGCGCCCAGGTGCCTTTCTCCGCTGCGCCCGTGATCATCGCGTCAAAGCTCTGGCCTATGTATGCTGTCAGCAGCATGGCGGCGGCAGACTTGCCGACCTGCCGCTCCACTTTTTTGGCGGCGTCCTCCTGTTCGGTGCAGTGCAATGCCAGCCTGGCCAGCTCCTCGCCCCCATAGGGCGGCGGGCGGCCCGCAAGCGCCGCCTTCAGCAGACGTTGGGTGATCACGTCGGGGAAGCGCCGGTTGGGTGCGGTCGAGTGCGAGTAGTGCCGCACCGCCAGCCCGAAGTGACCCGGCGCGTGGCCCCCCGGCAGCTCGACCACATATTCGCCCGCGCCCATCAGCTTGATGATGCTCAGCGACAGGTCGGGAAAGCGCGCCGGGTCGGCGGCCCGCGCCGCAACGAGAAATTTTTCCAACGCCACCGCGTCCGCCGCCGGCGGCAGCGTCGTCCCATGCATGGCGGCCAGCTCGACGATGCGGTCCCAGTGGTCTGGCGTGCGCACGATTCGCCGCAGCGAGGGGAATTGTTTCGCCGCGAGAAACTCCGCCACCACGCCGTTGGCCGCGACCATCAGGTCCTCGATCAGCTCCTTGGCCGCGTTTTTTGTGTCCGCCTCGAGGGCCGTGAGCACGCCTCCGGCGAACACCGGCCGCGTCTGGATGGTCTGGAGTGAGAGCGCGCCGCGCGCATGGCGGAGCGCCTTCAGTTGCTGCGCCATCCCCAGTTGCAGGCGGATGTTGTCGTCCAGCCCGGCGACGGCGCCGATTCGTGGCGGCATCGGCGTGCTGCCGTCGAGCCAGGCGGCCACGCCGTTGTAGGCGAGCTGGGCGCGGTTCCGCACGAGCGCCTCGTAGAGGCCGGACTTCATGGGTGCGCCGTCTCGGGCGAAGACCATTTCCACGACAACCGCCCGGCGGTCCTCGTCGGGGTTGAGCGAGGTCAGGTCGGTTGAAAGCTTTTCGGGCAGCATCGGGAAAATCTCCGCCGCCGTGTAGACCGAGGTGGTGTTGTGCGCCGCGTGCCGGTCGAGAGCCGAGCCCTGCCGTACCAGCCCCGTGACATCGGCGATGGCGACGAGCAGCCTGACCGCACCGCCGGGCAGCGCCTCCGCCACCGAAAGCTGGTCGAGGTCGCGCGAGTCGTCGTTGTCAATCGAGCACCAGGGCAATGCCCGCAGATCGCGCACCGTGCCGCCCGCGCCCACCGCCTCCGGCGCGTGGATCGCGTCGAGCTCCGCCTGTGCCATGGGCGGAAAGTCCGGCTCCAGCCCGCGTTCGACCATCACGCGCCGGGCAATGCGTTGCAAAATCAGGCGGGACTGGCTGCCGTTGGGGTTGGTCATGGGGTGGGGCAACCAAAGGGGAGCCTGCTCCCCATCGCAAGCCGAAGGACATGAAATGAAAATTGAAACTTCACGAGGATCAGGACCAGTCCGGCCTCATCACCTGGCCTCATGGGAGGTTCATGCCACGACGGGCAACCTTTGATTCCTCGAAACAATTCGCGCCAAGGGCGTCGCGGCTCCGGCATCGGATCCGGGGTCAGTGACCTCGGCTGCCACGGCGGCCGGATGTCTCACACAAACACATCCGGCGGGGTGCGGGCAAAGAAGTCCTCCATGTAGGCGGTCGTCGCCTTTCCTTCCATGAAGACGGGATCGCTCATGATGGCGCGGTGCAGCGGGATCGTCGTCTTGATGCCGCGGATCAGGTATTCGTTGAGGGCGCGCGAGGCGATGCGGAGGGCCTCCTGCCGGGTTTTGCCGTAGCAGATGAGTTTGCCGATCATCGAGTCGTAATAGGGCGGGATGGCGTAGCCGGAGTAGGCGTGGCTGTCCACCCGGACGCCGTGGCCGCCGGGTGGGTAATAGAGGCCGATCGTGCCGGGTGAGGGGGCGAAGTTGCGTGCGGGATCCTCGGCGTTGATCCGGCATTCGATGGCGTGGCCTTTCGTGACGATGTCGCCTTGCCCAAAGGGGAGCTTCTCGCCGTTTGCGATGTGGATCTGCTGCTTCACGAGGTCAATGCCGGTGACCTCCTCGGTCACGGGATGCTCCACTTGGATGCGGGTGTTCATCTCGATGAAGTAGAAGTTGCCCTTGGCATCCACGAGAAACTCGATGGTGCCGGCATTCTCGTAGGCGGCGGCGGTGGCGGCGCGGATGGCGGCCTTGCCCATGGCTTTGCGGAGCGAGGGCGTGAGGAAGGGCGAGGGCGATTCCTCGATGAGCTTCTGGTGGCGGCGTTGCACGGAGCAGTCGCGCTCGCCGAGGTGAATCACGTGGCCGTGGGCGTCAGCCAGGATCTGGAACTCGATATGGCGGGGCTTCTCAATATATTTCTCGATATAGACGGCTCCGTTCCCGAAGGCCTTCTCGGCTTCGTTCCGGGCGACGTGAAATTCCTTGGCGAAGGAGATGTCGTTGTGGGCGATGCGCATGCCGCGACCGCCGCCGCCGGCGACCGCCTTGATGATGACGGGATAGCCGGCCTTGCGGGCAAACGTGATGGCCTCGGCCTCGCTGTCCACGGGACCATCGGAGCCGGGGACGATGGGGACACCGGCCTTGCGGACGGTTTCCTTGGCGACCGACTTGTTGCCCATCATCTCGATGGACTTGGATTTGGGGCCGATGAACTTGATGTTGCACTTCTCGCATTGCTCGGCGAAGCGGGCGTTTTCGGAGAGGAATCCGTACCCAGGATGGATGGCGTCCACATCGGCGATCTCGGCGGCGGCGATGATGCGGTCGGCCTTCAGATAGCTGTCCGCACTGCGGGGGCCGCCGATGCAGATGGCCTCGTCGGCGAGCTGAACGTGGAGCGACTGGACATCGGCTTCCGAATAGACGGCGAGGGTCTTGATGCCGAGCTCGCGGCAGGCGCGTATGATACGGAGGGCGATTTCACCGCGGTTGGCGATGAGGACTTTTTGGATCATCGAAAGAAAAGGAGGTAAAATAGAAACCACTAATGCACACTAATTAGCACCAATTTCCGATCGGCGGAAATTTGCCAGATTAGTGCGGACTAGTGGTCGGACAACAGGAGGAGGGGATGAAGGGGGGGCGGGGTCAGCCTTGCTTGATTTTGAAGAGTTTCTGGCCGTATTCGACGGCCTGGCCGCTTTCCACCAGGGTCTCGATGATCGTGCCCTTGGTCTCGGCCTGGATCTCGTTCATGATTTTCATGGCCTCGATGATGCAGACGACGGTGTTTTCCGCGACCTTGGCACCCGCTTCCACGAACGGTTTGCTTTCGGGCGAAGGGGAACGGTAAAAGGTGCCGACCATCGGCGACTTGATGTAGGCGACACCCGCCTCCTCCGCCGGTGCCGCCGTAGAGGCGGCAGGGGCCGACGCAGCAGCGGGTGGGAACGGAGCCGGGGTGCCGCCGACGGCCGCGGACGCCACGATCGGCAACACGGCCGGATCTGCGACGATCGCAAAGGGTGAGGCCGATCCGCGCCCACTGGAGGTGACCACGGGCAGGCCGTTGGCGCCGCGCCGGATTTTTAGCTTAAAACCTTCCTCCTCGACCGCAAATTCGGTCAGCTCGGAACGGCGCATCAGGTCGATAATTTGTTTGATTTGTTTTAGGTCCAAAGGGTGCGTAGGTTGAGCTGGAAGATGGGGGGTTAGAGCCGATTCAGGGTCAAGCGTTCAAAAAGAAAAAGCACAAAAAGTGACTTTATTGGTTTTTTGATGGAAAATGACGTTTTTAGGCAGAAAATACGGCTTTTTTTGTATTAAAAATGCCATTTTAATGCAGATTTTATGAGACAAATTATCATTTTTTTGAGAAAAAACGCCACCCTGGGGCCACCAAGGGGAGGTCGGCTAGGATGGCGCGCAGACCTGCTTTTTCAGGGGCAAAAGGGGAGGCCAGGCCCCACATGGCTAGCAGTAAGACCGGGGGGGCAAATCGAATTGTCAGCGTCAGATAGGTGGCGAGATGAAACAGGATCAGCCCGACCGTCCAGATACGGAGCAAGCGCGGACGGAAAATGGCCCAAAATGCGAACAATTGCAGATAAATCGTGCCCAGCATCAGTGGCCAGCTTGCCCAGACATGATCTGCCAACCAGAGCCCAACGGGATTTTGTGAGCTGGTTTCCAGCATGCGGTCGGCGATGTGCAAGGCCATTGCCTGGGGGTGGAAGGCCGTCACTTGTCCTTGCGTTGCCTGCCACAGCGCACCGAAGACCTTGCCCAGGCCCGACATCGAATAAGTCAGCAGTACCAGTGCGTGGGCGGTCCAAAAGACGTTGAGGTAGTCCTGGCGCCCCCGGCGATCAGGGGGGGTGGCTGCACCCTGAGCGGGTAGAAACACGAACACGATGGAGGTCAGCACCCACAGATGGGTGCCGTGGCCGATTTTTCCCGCAGAATAATGCAGCGCGGTGAACATCAGCAACCCCAGTGCCGCCAGCCCCCGGCACAGCCGGCGATCTGGTGCCATCGCGGCGGCTAGGGCTCCGCCCAGATACAGTGTGGCCACGATCAGCGCCGCCGCCGTCATCCCGGTGACATGTGCCCATGCCACCGGCCACAGCAGGCTGGCATTGCCGGTGGCCGCCATGTCTGCCCAGCCCGGCGCATCCGCAAAGGCGAAGTAAAGCACGCCCGCATAATACATCCGTATCAGCAGCCGCGCTTCCAGCCATGCCTGGGTTTGCCGGGCCGGCGGCGCACGGGGTGCGTCGGATGCGCCTGTTGGTTCTTGGGGTCGCCCGGCCAGCCGCCGCCTGGCGTGTCTCCACCATGGAGGGTTCATGGTTGGCCGGTTTTGAACTCACGCACCTTGCGCACCTGTTCCGTGCCGCCATGCAGCCGTTCCACGGGCGAGTAGCTCAGCTCAACCAGCTCGTAGCGAGCTGCCCGGCGGACAAAGTTATCCTCCAGCGTGCGGCGCAGCCGTTGCACCTCGCTCTCGTCTTGGGCCGCGCATGCCCGGCCCAGATCACGTGCCAGCCGCACCACCGTCGGGGCTTGTGCAGGCGTGACCAGCTCCCGGCAGCTTTCCAGCGGCATCGGCACCCTTGGGGCCTGCCCGTCCAGTTCCAGCAGCCGCAGCTCGGTTCGGGTGCGTACCGGCTCAGGCGTCAGCGCAAACAGAAACCAGGAGTAAAGTGGAAACACTTCCTGCCCGGGCGCAGCCAGCACCGCCAGTCCGCCGAGCAGTTGCGCGGCCAGCACCGCCGCCAGCCAGCCTTGCCGGCGTCGGTAGGCATTGGTGGGTGGCCGGTAGCCATTGCCGTGGACTGGCGGGCAGATAGATTTTTCAGGACGCATTGATTGTGAGTCGCAGGCTGCCAGATGGTTTGTCCCTAGGGCAATCCTGAGATGGGTTTTTAAGAAGAAAAGGCTTGCAAGACGTGGGAAAATCTGCTCCTTGTTGGAAACCTGCATGAATACTCCCCAAATCCCTTCATCCTCTCGTAAGTGCATTTCGGCCTTGGTTGTCGCCGCCATGCTGGCAACACCGGCATTGTTCGCCGCCCGTGGTGGTGGTGGTGGTGGTGGTGGCCGCGGTGGCGCGGCACCGGCCAAGGCTCCACCTGCTGCCGACGGTCCCGTGAAAGATAAATATGATAAAAATCATAACGGCAGGCTCGACAAAGATGAGCTTAAGGAGCTCCTCAGCAAGGAGAAGGCGCTTTACGATGAGCTGATGAAATTTAACGCTAACAAAGACGATACGATTGATGCCGGCGAGTTGACGAAATGGGCTGATTCGAAAAAGTCCAAGCCTGCTGCCGGTGGTGCCGGTTCCGGCGCCGGTGGTGCTGGCGGTGGCCGTCCTGGCGGCTGATCTTTCATTATTTTTCAGCATTTTTTGCGGCGTCCCCAAATGGGACGCCGTTTTTTTGCCTTCCAACTGGGATGCCGGGCCTTGCCTCGGCACGGAGATGTGTCGGAGGGGCGGGCGAAGTGGGTGGGTGGAGCTTTGGTTCGCACCGGCTTCTCCTTGACGAGGAGTGCGATCATGGGCAGACAATTTCCAGTTGATGCGAAACCTCGCTCCGGCACTTCGACTTACCTAGACGCACGATCCCTCTGGGCCGCGCAGCGGCCGGTCGTGCGTCCGCTTGTTGCTCGGTTCATTTTCCGCGTGTCCGCCTTTGGTCGCGCGTGTGCTCGCCTTCCGGCCCGTTCGCCTGCAACCTTCCCCGTTTTCTTTTGCCTTGTTTCGCCATGCAATCCCCTCCCGTCACCAAATACGTCCCGTTTCCGCCCGTCGTGCTGCCCGACCGCCAATGGCCCGGCCGCACGCTCACCCGCGCCCCGGTTTGGTGCAGCGTTGACCTCCGCGATGGCAACCAGGCCCTCGCCCAGCCCATGAGCGTCGAGGAGAAGCTCGAATACTTCGATCTGCTCGTGAAAATTGGCTTCAAGGAAATCGAGGTCGGCTTTCCGTCCGCCTCGCAGATTGAATTCGATTTCTGCCGGCGCCTGATCGAGGAGCGGCGCATCCCCGACGATGTGGCGATCCAGATTCTCTGCCAGTGCCGCGAGGATCTCATCCTGCGCTCGCTCGAGGCGTTGCGCGGTGCGAAGCACGTCATCTTCCACCTCTACAACTCCACTTCGCCCAAACAGCGCGAGTATGTGTTCAACGCGTCCAAGGCCGACATCATCCGCATCGCCACGCACGCCGTCGGCTTCCTGAAGCTGCAGATGGCCCCGCTCGTCGCCACCGGCACGAAGGTGCGCCTCGAATACTCGCCTGAGAGCTTCACCAGCACCGAGCTGGAGTTTGCGTTGGAGATTTGCGAGGCCGTCACCGACGTGTGGCAGCCCACCCCCGCCGACAAGATCATCCTCAACCTCCCCGCCACGGTCGAATACGCCACGCCCAACATCCATGCCGACCAGATCGAGTGGATGTGCCGCCACCTCACGCGCCGCGCCGCCACCATCGTTTCGCTGCACACACACAACGACCGCGGCACCGGCGTCGCCGCGACCGAGCTGGCGCTCCTCGCCGGCGCCGACCGCGTCGAGGGTACGCTTTTCGGCAACGGCGAGCGCACCGGCAACCTCGACCTAGTGGTTGTCGCGCTCAATCTCTACACCCACGGCCTTCACCCCGGTCTCGATTTCTCGGACATCAACCACATCCGCGACGTCTATGAGCGCTGCACGCGCCTCGAAATCCACCCGCGCCATCCCTATGCGGGCGAGCTGGTCTTCACCGCGTTCAGCGGCTCGCACCAGGACGCCATCAAGAAATCCTGGGCCCTGCAAAAACCCGGCTCGCCGTGGGACGTGATTTACATCCCCATTGATCCCGCCGATCTCGGCCGCAGCTACAAGGCCATCATCCGCATCAACAGCCAGTCCGGCAAAGGCGGCGTCGCCTACGTGCTTGAGCATGAGTTTGGCTACCAGCTCCCCAAGCTCATGCACAAGGAAATGGGCCGGATCGTCAACGACCTCGCCGACTCGAAGGGCACCGAGCTCACGCCGGCCGAGGTGCATGACGTGTTCCGCCGCGAATACCTGGACGGCGTCGCGCCTCGCGTGGTGCTTTCACGTTTCAAAACCACCGAGCGCGACAGCGCCGTGAAATGCGAGGCCGCGCTCACGCTGGACGGCACGCCCCACACCCTGGCCGCCGAGGGCAACGGCCCGATTGACGCCTTTGTGCGCGCGCTCGGTGCGACCGCGCTGCCGAAGTTCGACGTGCTCTCGTATGCCGAGCATTCGCTCGGCACCGGCGCCGAGGCGCGCGCCGTGAGCTACATCCAGATCAAGCTCGCCGGCGGCCGCACCCTCTACGGTGCGGGAATAGACACCAACATCGAGCTCGCCAGCATCAAGGCCGTCGTCAGCGCCCTCAACCGGGCGCTGGCGAAGTGAGCGCAGCGTCGGGGCGCAGTTTTGCTGCGCCCTTTTTCGTATGGCTGCGGAAATCCCCCACCGCTGCTTTGCGCCTTCGCGTCCTTGCGTGAAGCCCAAACAGTCTCACTTGGGCGTGTCCTTCGCGCGCCAGATGATGTCGTCGCCGGTGCCGCCGTCGTCGCGCAGATTCGTCCCGGTGCTCCAAATCATGGCACCACCGGCATCACGGCGGTAGAGCAGCGGCTTGCCTGTAAACGGATCGGCCGGCACCTCCCGCAAAAACTCAGGTGTCAGCTCCGCGAAGGTCGTCGGATCTACGCCTTTCGTCGCCCGGTGGCGTTCCAGCGCCAGCCCGGCTTGGGCTAGCGCCAGCTTCGCCACCGGAGCCCAGGCATTCTTGATGATTTTGTCGAGATTTCCCGTGGCTCTGCGGACAAGAAATTGGTCTGTGGTTCTGCGTGCACTGGCGGCTTTAGCCTGTTTGTCCAAATTCGCATAAGTTGAGTTCGGTTCCGCGACGGCCATTCGCATCTGCCTCATCCAGTCGAGATAGATTACATCCTCGGATCGGATCACGCTTCGGAACCGGTATTTCAGCGTTTTGGCAAAAATAACCGGGTCATCGAACCCGCTCCATTGGATGGGCATAATAGAGTTCAGAGGGGTCGCTCCGCTTAGCAGGCCTTCAAAAACTGAGGTCATGCGTTCGCCGTCCAGCCCGAGGGCCAGCCCTTTTGCCAGATTCATGCCGGCCAGCCGCTCGGAAAAATTTTGGTTCCATTCGGGTGGCAAATTGCCGGCAGCGACCAGCTCTTGTATGCGGTCAATCGCCATGCTGGCGATGGCGGAGCGCACCAGTTGTTTCAATAGCGTCGGCTCCTTGGCCATGAAGTCCGCCAGTTGCAGCAAGTCTTGGACGTCGTCGTAGGCGTCTTTTGGCTCACCCCGGCTGACCGCCAGCCGTGCATGGGCCCCGAGCAGCCTGCTGGCCGCCATCAGTGGCGACGAAACGTCAGATGACACCCTCACGGATGCTGGCCCGGATGGCATGGGTGTATCGGAGTAGCCGGGCTTGGCGGCAGCCGCTCGGATCAAGCTTAGCTCTGCGCGTATCGGCGCGGTGTCAAACTCGGCGGCCAGTTGATCCAGCTCGGTCTGACTCAGCTTGGAATTGGGGCTGATAAATTTTTGCACCAATCGGGAAGTGTTGGATGAAAATCGCAGGATGAGCGGCCGCGCGTTATCGGCGTCGGGCACGAAAGGCGGTTGGATTTCTGCGACCGTCATCGGCAATCCGGCGGCGCGCACCCGCTCCCGCGCGGCGGCCAGTTCCGCCACCCCGCCGACATCGAGCCGCCACAGGCAGACGATAATCAGCGTCAGCAGTGCGAACGACACCAGGCTGAGGACGATGGGTTTGCTCCACTTCACCGCACAGATGACGCCGCCCTGCGTCCCGTTGTTACGGATGCCAACCGGCCTGTGCTGAAAACCTGGATCTGCCTTCAGGAGGAAGCCCCGCCGTGACGGTAATCCTCCGTGGGTTCCTGTTCAAATCAGGCTTTGAAATTCCGCCTCCACGATCTTTGCGAACTCGCTTCGCGTTTAAACTCCGTCCTCCGTCTCCGGCCCCTGACCTCTGATTTCTGACCTCTGGCTTCCGGCTTCTGACTCTGCTCCGCGCTTCGGCGATCGCCTTCCGAACTCCTTCTGATAAGCTTTCCTCCCGTTCCGACTCTGTGCCCTTGTATGTTCAACCCGATGTTAAACCCGGATGAGGGCAGAGCCAAAGGCGGCTTCCGAGAATGGGCGATCAAGCTCGTCGGAGGAAGCCGCCTTTGGCGGACTTGCACGTCAGGCTCGGAAGGGCTTGGCTGCAACGACCGGGACGCC
>CANJLB010000017.1 GCA_947475065.1 Opitutia bacterium
ACTGCGGCGGGTGCGCTTTTTGATCCAGGCCTGCGCGTCCCGCGCCTGCCGGAACTGCCCGGCCTCCAAGCGCTCGACAAACTCGGCGGCCACCGCTCCGCGCACCGCCGGCACCCGGGCCCCGCCCCACCGGCGCTGGAGCAAACCCGCCACGCCGCCGGCCACCACCCGGTCCCGGTAGGTGAAAACCGTCTGCCGGCAGACGCCCGCCGCACGCATGATCTGCGCCACCGTCAGCTCAGGCTGCGCAATCAAGCGCACCACCAGCAGACGCTGGCGGGCCCAGTCGGGTTGGGGCTCACCCCAGGCCGTCTCGATCTGTCTCACCAGTTCGGCTCCCAGTTGCGGTAAAGTTCGTGCCATGACCCACCTCACCCGCTTTCGTCTTCACAGTAAAGTCTAATATCTAGGGGATGTTGGTATGAATCCTGTTTCAACTGCATGAGTCCGGCTGAGTTGGCAGCTCGGTGCCCCGGGTGCTCAGAACCACTTTTTCTTCTTGAGATAAATGACCATCAAGATGGTCGAGACGAGGGTTAGAGTGCAGGCCCAGAGATAGCCATGGGGGGAGCGCAGCTCGGGCATATGGTCAAAGTTCATGCCATACCAGCCGCCGACGAGCACAGCGGGCAGCGTGACGGCGGTGAGGGCGGTGAGAAACTTGATGCCTTCGTTGGCCTCAAATGCCGCCTTGTTGAGATAGATGTCGAACGCCATCATCAGGCGTTCGTGGTAGTTCACGGCGGTATCCTCAAGGCGCGCGAGGTTGTCGCGCAGATCGCGGAAGTAGGGGAGGAGCTTGGGGCGGACGAGCTTGGTGTCGCCACGGGCGAGGCGGTCAACCACATCGCGCTGCGGGCGCACGATGGCCCGCAGGCGGGAGAAGTCGTTGCGCACGGCGATGAGCTCGCCGACGAGCTGCTGCTGCGATGCCTGGGCGAGGACGGTTTCCTCGATTTCCTCCAGTTCGGCGTGGAGTTCGGCCATGACGGTCTGGTAATTGTCCACGAGCAGGTCGAGCAAGGTGTGGGCAATGCGGTCGGGACCGCGCGCCGTGGATTTGCCAGCGCGCTCGATGGCGGTGGCGACAGACTTGAGCGGCTTGGGATGGAAGGTGACGAGGTAGTCCTTGCCGAGAAAGAGATCGAGTTCGGTCGTGGCAAACTTGTCGGCTCTCGTGAAGTCCACGGCGTGCATCACCAAAAAAAGGTAGTCCTCGTAGTCCTCGATCTTGGGCAGCGAGCTGGGCGCGACGCAGTCTTCGATGGCGAGCGGGTGAAATTGGAACACCCCTTCGAGAATGGCCTTGGTCTCCTCAAGCGTGGGCTGGTCAAGGTTGACCCAGATCACGAGGCCTTTGTCGGCGCGCACAAGACGGAGCGCCTCGAGCTCAAGGTCACGGCCGACGAGCTTGCCGTCGCTGAAGACAAAGGATTGGATCATGGCACCGGCAGGCTAGGGGAGCGCGGCGGCAAATGGCCACCAAAAGGATCAAAACGTTGGCCCCGGGTTCATTGGTCCCAACCGGGCAGGTCACCCACAGTGCTCGGCCAGCCAGCGCTCGGCCTCGATGGCGGCCGCGCAGCCCATGCCGGCGGCGGTGATCGCCTGCCGGTAAACGTGGTCGGCGCAGTCGCCGGCGACATAGACGCCGGGGACGTTGGTGCGGATCTGGGTGCCGACGGCGGGTCGGAAGTAGCCGCCCTCGTCGGTGTCGAGCACGGAGGCGAATGGTGCGGTGTTCGGCACATGGCCGATGGCAACGAAAATGCCCTTCACCGGCAGCACGCTCTCGGCTCCGGTCCTGACGTGCCTGATTTTGAGGCCGCTCACCGCGCCTGCGGCGACGCCCTCGACGGCGACCGGTGCGCTGTCCCACACGCACTGGATTTTGGGGTGCGAGGTCGCGCGTTCGGCCATGATCTTCGAGGCCCGCAGCGAGTCGCGACGGTGGACGAGATAGACCTTGCTGGCGAAACGGGTGAGAAACAGCGCCTCCTCGGCCGCGCTGTCGCCGCCGCCGATGACGGCCACCTCCATTTTTTTATAAAACGCGCCGTCGCAGGTCGCGCACGTCGTCACGCCCTTGCCGCCGTAAAGTTCCTTTTCGCCGGGGATGCCGGTCATGCGCGGCGACGCCCCGGTGGCGATGATCACTGTCTTGGCGAACAGGGTGCGGTCTCCCGCGACCAGCTGGCGCGGCAGCGCCGTGAAATCCACCGACGTGACCAGCGCCTGCTCGAAGCGCGCGCCGAACTTCGCCGCCTGTTCACGCAGGTTTTGCATGAGCTGAAAGCCGTCCACGCCCGCCGGGAAGCCGGGAAAATTTTCCACTTCACTCGTCGTCGTGAGCTGACCGCCGGGCAGCGGCCCCTCGAGCACGAGCGGAGCGAGGCCGGCGCGGGCGGTATAGATGGCGGCGGTGAGGCCGGCGCAGCCGGTCCCGACAATGACGACGTTTTCAACCGAGGTGGGCGTGGACATGGGAGAGGGCAACTGAAGGCGGGCCGTGCTCATGCGCAACGGCGAAATCAAGGAGCGGCGGAAAAGCTGAAGAGCCGAAAGACTGAGAGGCTGTTACCGAGCGAAGCGTCAGGCGCGTCGCGCGCCCAATCGGGGCTTGGTGCTGTGTGCTTCGTTCTTGGTTGGCTGATGTCGGCCTGTTGAGTTCCTGATTGCCTGCCGGCTAGCGCGCAGCTTCACTGGGATTCCCACCTCTGCTGACCATGCCGACCCGCTCCATTCTGATTGTAGACGACGAGCCCGCCTTCTGCGAGATGGTCGGTCTGATGCTGGAGGGGGCCGGCCACGCCGTGACACTCACGGCCGACGGTGTGGCGGGCGGGCGGGCCCTGGAGGAGAAGGCATTCGACCTCGTGATCACAGACCTGCTCATGCCGGAGATGGATGGCTTGGAGTTTATCGCGCGGATACGCGGCAAGCATCCGTCGGTTCAGATTCTGGCCATGTCGGGGGGCGGGCACATCGCCAGCCGCGAATATCTGAAGCTGGCGCGAGGTCTCGGGGCGCATGCCCTCATTGAGAAGCCATTCACGCAGGATAAGCTCCACGAGGCCGTCGCGGCGTTGCTGGCGGCAGCCTGAGGCAGCGCACGGCGCATCAACGCCGTCCCGCTTCCAACAGCCAGCCGAGCAGGCCTTGAGCCGCGCCATGGCAGGCGGGGCGGGAGGGTGCGGCCAGCACGCCGAGCGCGCGCAACGTGGGCAGCAGCGATTCCGGCAGGTCGCCGGGAAACCAGATTTGCCAGAAGCCGCCGAGTTGCGCGCCAGTCCCGGCGGCGAGCAGCGGCAGCAGCGCGTCGCAGATTAGCGTGTCGAAACGGGGTCCGCTGACAGCATCGGCGCAGAGCGCGCCGGAGAGCTTGCTCCGCAGCGCGGGCAGCCGGTGTTGCCGGCGCAACGCGCGGGTCTGGCTCACGTCGGCCGCAGCCGGCGCGGGCAGGACCGGTGCGAGAGCGTGCAGTCGTGCGGGCCAGTCGGGCCGCGCCGCCGTCCACGCCGCATAGTGGCGCAGCCGCAGGCGCGGGTGGTTGAGCGGACGCACTCCTCGCAACTGCCAGCGGCCCTCCTGCGAGGCCCACGCGGCCGCGAGGTCCACGCGGCCTGCCGCCCAGTCGGTGAGCGGAAACCGGGTGGCGAGCGTAAGCAGCGGCGCGCGATTGAAGCGGTGGCCGAGGATTTCCAGCGCGGCATGATGGCACGCATCCTCCCAGCCCAGCCGCGCGATGCGCCCGCGGGCGAAATGGACTTTCTGCCGCCAGCGCCGCTCCGCATGGTGTGCGAGCAGGGCGGCCAGTGCGTCCGGGCCGAGTACGGTCAGTTCTGCCGGGACGCGGGCAAGGGGCCGGCCGGCGAGCACGGCAACGGCCTCGTCCTCGGCGTATTCCTCCAGCGCGTGATGGAGCAACGGAAGCAGTGCGAGCACCGGGATAGTCCGCCCGCCCGCACCGTAGGTGTATTGTTCCTCCGTCGAAAACAGCACGACGTGGAGCACGACGCCGGAGTACGCCGGGTCGTGGGCGTGGGCGTGCGCCGTCCAGTCGGACGCATACAGGTGGAGCTCGACATCGCCGGCCACTTCCACCCCGCCGAGCCGCAGACGTGCGCCGAGAAAATCCGGCCCGGCGAGGCCGTTCCATTTTCCAGAATCAAGAATTTCCAGTGTGCGGCCGTCGGCAGTGCGCGCCGCGGCCCCGTCGAACTCACGCCTTGCCCAGATGAGCTGAAGCAGTTTCTCGGAAAAGGTGAAGGGGCCGTAAAGCCCCTGGGCTTCAGCGACAGCGGAGCCGGGCGGCCGGGCGGAGGGTGGGACGTGAGCGGTGGTCATGGCGCGGGCCGGCGCCATTCCTGCGCGTTGCGGCGGCGCAGTCCAGCCGCTTGTGCGCCGAGGCGCCCCTCGGCCCGCTCACACCATGCGGCGAGATCGTCGGGGGTGACGGCCAGGGCACCAAGCGCCTCAACCGTGCGCCGCTCGGTCTGGTCGGCAGTGGCGACATGGCAGTCGCCCGGCGTGGCGGCGCGCGCGACGAGCTGCTCGATCACGTCGTCGGCCGTGAGCCTGGAGGGGGTAAACAGCACGGTGAACGACTCCTGCTGCGATGGCCGCTCGACGACCAGCTCGGGCCCGCGCCCGTCAAAGACGAGGGTGATCCGCACGGCCTCGGCGTCGTGGATGGCAGCGAGACGCCGGCCGAGCTGCGAGCGCGCGGCGTCGCGGTCGCGGCGGAGCAGTGCGCGCAGCTCGGGCCACGCGTGCAGGATGTTGGGGCCGTCCACCAGCAGATGTTTCGCCGACGCCATGACGGCAGCGTGGCCGCCGGCACGGGCAAAGCAACGGGCGAGTGCGGCGGCCGGGGCAGCATGGGTTGCGCTTGCAGGCCCGCCCGGTGAGCCATCCACTGGTCACATGCGTCCCGCCGTCCGTTCCAATTTTCTGCTGGTGCTCGCGGTGGTCGCGGTGATCGGCGGCGGGCTGGTCTTTCGCGGCGGACAGGCGCTGGGCCGGATGATGGCGTTTGCGCAGATCGCCGGCTTCGCCTTCGGCTTTCTGTGGAAATTTGTGCTGCTGGCGCTGGTGTTTTTCTGGCTGCGCTCGGCGTGGCGGGGCAACCGGCAGGACTGAGCCCCCTGTGTGACCGGCGGTCGCGTCCGGCGGTTCTCCGTCCATGCAATCCTGCGGCGGCTGGCGGCGGGGACGCTCAGCGGCGGAGATTTTCCTCGGCGGTGGCGACGAGCGCGGCGAACTCAGCGGGCGTGGCGGCGGCGAGGAGGGCGGCGCGGGTGGCGTCAACCTTGAGGATTTTGCAGAGCGCGCTCACGAGTGTGAGATAGTCGGCCGGCGCAGTCTTCGGCGTGCCGATCACAAACATCAGCTTCACGTTTTGGTTGCCACCCCCGAAGAGCACGCCGGCATCGCTGCGGCCTACGGCGAGCACGAGCTTTTTGACGTGCTCGGTCCGGGCGTGGGGCAGGGCGACCTCGTTGCCGAGGCAGGTGGTGTCAAGGCGGTCGCGGGCGAGCAGCTCGGCGTAGAAACCGTCGAAGCCGGTCACGTCGGGATGGCCGGCGAGAAGCAGGGCGACCTCGTGCAGCGCGGTCGTGCGCTTCGTGCTTTGCAGCCGGAGGCAGATGCGCGCAGGATCGAGGAGAGCGGTGACGAGGCCGGCCATAAAGAAAGGAGGGCAACAGGGAGCGTGCGGGGCCGCAGTTTGGCAAGGGCGGAAATCGCATGGCGGGCGGATGCGGATTTTTGCGGTTGCGGCGACGACGGCGGCCGGTTGGCTCCCGGCATGGCGCACATTCCGTTGGAGGACAATTTTACCGACGTGATCGGCAAGGCCCAGCGTGGCTGGAAAATCTCCGATGCCGAGCTCTGCGCCCGCGCCGGCGTGCTACCGGCGGACCTCGCCGCCGTGCAGGCCGGCCGGCCGCTGGACGCCGTGTTGCGCCGCGTCGCCCGTCATCTGCGTCTGGACCCGGACGCGCTGGAAGCTCTCGCCCACGGCCGCTGGCGGCCCCGCGCGCCGGTGTTTCCACGCGGCTTCGCGATGTTCAACACGCCGCACGAGGACATGACGGTCAACAGCTACCTCGTATGGGAGCCGCGCTCGCGCGTCGCGGCGGCGTTTGACACGGGCGCCGACTGCGGGGGGATGCTCGACACCATCGCCGCGGAGCGGCTGGACCTTCGCTACATCTTCCTCACGCATACCCACGATGACCATGTCGCCGATCTGGCGCGGCTCGCCGCAGCCACGGGCGCTGAGGTGTGGGCCAGCGAACGCGAGCCGGCGGCGCACGCGGGCGCGCGGACGTTTGCGGAAAACTCACACTTCCATCTCGGCGAAATCGCGGTGAAAACGTTGCTCACTTGGGGCCACTCGCCCGGGCAGACGACATTTTTCATCACCGGCCTGGCCTGGCCGCTGGCCATCGTGGGCGACGCGCTCTTCGCGGGCTCAATCGGCGGCAGCCGGGAGCATTTTGCCGAGCAGCTGCGCCACGACCGGGAGAAAATTTTCACGCTGCAGCGCGACACTGTGCTCGCCTGCGGCCACGGACCGCTGACCACGCTGGCCGAGGAACGGCTCCACAACCCATTTTTCTCCCGGCCCTGGCACCCGCCGACGAAGCAGCCGGAGGCGCCCGCAGCGACCGGTGTCGCCGCAGCGGCGGACCGCGTCGAAAAGCAACGGCCGGCCTTGCGCATCCCGGTGGCGGCGAAACGTTTCGCGCGACCTACGCCGGGACGGCGACGGGCGTGAGCACCGTCCAAGCCCGGCCGATCAGAGCGATGTTTTTGTTCGACATCGGTGGCGGACGGCGGCACGATGATTGCATCCGGCATGGTTTCGCTTAAACGCAAAACCACCCTCATTCTGGCACTCGCGGCGTCTCTTGTGGTCGCGCTGGTCGCCATCATTGCCGACGACAATGTCAGCGAACGGCTTGGTTCGACTTACTATATCCTCGCCCTCTCGATCATCGGCTGCGTGCTCCTGCTGCTGGCGGGCTATTTCTGGGACCGCACGCTGGTGCAGCGGCTCAAGAACCTGCGCTCCACGGCGCAGGCCGCTGGCGAGCCCGCAGGGCCCGGCCCGGGGTCCGAGCTGGAGGACGGGGATCCGGACGAGATCATCGGCCTCGCCCGGCAGATCGAGCGCATGGCGCGGTCGCTCCAGCGCGTCGAGGCGAGCTACCGGGGCATCGTCGAGGATCAGGTTGACCTGATCTGCCGCTACCGGGCGGACGGGCGGCTCACGTTTGTCAACGCGGCCTATGCCGCCCATCTCGGCCGCAAGCGCGCAGAGCTGATGGGGCAGCCGGCAGTCCTGGTCACCGCCGGCCTGCTGAGGACCGAAGGGGTGCCACCGGAGACCGCTGCGTTTGAGAGCACCCTGGCCGACACGGCCGGACGCGCGGTGGTGCTGGCATGGACGCACCGTGCGATCAAGGACAACACCGGAACCATCCTTGAGTATCAGGCCGTGGGCCACGACATCACCACACGCAAGGAGGCCGAGGCGCTGTTGCGCGCCGCCAAGGACGCCGCCGAGGCGGCCGACCGCGCCAAGGGGGAGTTTCTCGCCATTGTCAGCCACGAGCTGCGCACACCGATCAACGCGATCATCGGCTTCGCCGATATCCTGCGGGAGACGCCGCTCACCGCCGAGCAGCAAGCCCATGCCGACCTGATCGCCACGAGCGGCCGGACGCTCGAGACCCTCATCGCCGACATCCTCGACCTGTCGAAAATCGAGGCCGGCACGCTGGACATTGCCACCGCGCCTTTCGCGCTGCGCGGCTGCATCGAACAGGTCTGCCTGCTGCTCAAGCCCTGCGCGGTCGCCACCGGTCTCACGCTCGAGACGCGCATCGCCACCGATGTCCCGGCCATCGTCAACGGCGACGAGCAGCGTCTGCGGCAGATTCTCCAGAACCTCCTCGGCAACGCCATCAAGTTCACCGAACGCGGCGGCGTGACGCTCACGGCGGACTGCGCCCGCACCGAGCTGATCGAGCCGCACAAACGCCGCGCCGTGCGCCTGCGGTTTGCGGTGCGTGACACGGGCATCGGCATTCCGCCCGACAAGACGGATCAGCTCTTCAAGCCATTCAGCCAGGTGGACAGTTCCGCGCGCCGCCGCCGCGGCGGCACGGGCCTTGGGCTCGTGATCTCGAAGCGACTCTGCGAACGGATGGGCGGGGCCATCTCGGTCGAGAGCCACCCCGGCGAGGGCTCGACCTTTTACTTCACCATCATGGTGGACTACCAGCCCGGCGATACCCAGGAGCCGTTTGCCGAGGGTGTGGCGGTCGCCTGAACCTAAAAACGCAGTTCAATTTGACTACGGATTGTCAGACTGTCGCTTCGCTCGGAACACGGACGCTCAGCGCTTCGTTGCCTTTCCACCATCTGTTGTTTGGAGCCGGCACGGTGCTCAAAGGCCGATCAATTTCTGCAGATATGTTGGGTAACGCGCTCCCTGCAACGCCATCTTATCGGAGGCGGCTTTGATGTCCCGCAGATCACTGAGGGTGAGTTCGAGCGAAGCACCAGCGAGGTTCTCCGCCAAGCGGTGCAGCTTGGTAGTGCCCGGAATCGGCACGATCCATGGCTTCTGTGCCAGCAGCCAAGCCAGTGCAACCTGAGCGGGGGTGGCTTTCACCCGGGAAGCGATGGTGTTGAGTAGATCGACCACGGCTTGGTTCGTCTTGCGGGCCTCCGGAGTGAAGCGCGGAACAATGTTCCGGAAATCGGAGGCATCAAACTTCGTATTCTCATCGATTTTGCCCGTGAGGAATCCCTTGCCGAGGGGGCTGAAAGGCACGAAGCCGATCCCGAGTTCTTCGAGCAACGGCATGATCTCCACCTCGGGCTCTCTCCAGAACAGTGAGTATTCGCTTTGCAGGGCGGTGACAGGCTGGACGGCGTGCGCGCGCCGGATGGTTTTCGCCCCGGCTTCCGACAGGCCGAAATGCTTCACCTTGCCGGCCTGAATTAGCTCCTTCACCGCTCCGGCAACGTCCTCGATCGGCACATCGGGATCTACCCGGTGCTGGTAGAGCAGGTCGATGACATCGGTTCTGAGCCGCTTGAGCGATGCTTCCATCATTTCCTTGATGTGGGCAGGCCGGCTGTCCAAGCCGTCGAGGCGTTCCCCGTTCGGTCCAATTCTGAACCCAAACTTCGTGGCGATTTTGACCCGCCCACGAACGGGTGCAAGCGCTTCGCCCACGAGCAATTCATTGGCGAAGGGCCCGTAGATTTCGGCTGTGTCGAAGAAAGTGATACCACTTTCGACGGCTGTGCGAATCACCGCGATCATCGCCTGCTTTTCGCCGGCCGGGCCGTAGCCCGAACTCATGCCCATGCAACCCAGCCCGAGGGCCGAGACTTCGAGGTTACTGTTTCCAAGTTTTCGGGGTTTCATCATAGATCCTGAGAGATCACGTCCACTTCAGGCTCGTGCGCGAGAGCGGGAGCTCGCGAACACGGATACCGGTCGCTGCGAAAATTGCGTTGCACACCGCCGGTGCCACTGACGGGAATGGCGGCTCGCCGAGGCCTGTCGGATTGTTGGCCGACTTGATGAAGTGGACGTCAACCTTCCTGGGCGCGTCGGGCATGAAAGCCAGCACATACTGATCGAAGTTGTCCTCCGCGATGCGGCCCTTTTTGATGTCCAACTCAGGAAACCTTAGCGTGCTGATGCCGTCCACGATCGCACCCTCGACTTGGTTCTCCGCACCGCTGAGGTTGACGATGGTCGAACCTACGTCCACAGCAGCGACGACACGGTCCACAGTGAGATTGCCGTCCTTTGTGACGGTGACCTCGACCGCGTGCGCAACGTAGCCAGACATACAGGTGTGAAAGGCGAGGCCCTGCCCCTGTCCGCGCGGGAGGTTTTTGCCCCAGCCGATTTTCTCGGCGGCAAGTTTAACTACGGGAGTCATGCGTTGGCTGTAGGCAGTCTGCCGGCCACCGAGCAACTCCAGCTTGAACTCCAGCGGATCACGTCCTGCGAGGTGAGCCAGCTCGTCGAGAAAACTCTGGACGACCCACGCCGAGGTGCAGTCGCCTGGTGCTCGCCATGGCCCGGTGGGAATGCCCGAGGAAACCGTGCCGCCCGAGCGGGAGCTGAACGACGGCACAAAGGGGGCGGGAAATGCCCCGCCACCGAAGCCGCCGCCGCGTCCAGCGGCCGGCGCGACCGCGCCAAACACCGCGTTGCCGCCACCGACGGGACTCACTTGCGCCCCGCCGCCACGCCCACCACCCCCGCCGCCACCGAAGCCGACAGACATGTCGCGCCACGCGATGAGTTTGCCGGCCGTGTCCACGCCTCCCTTGAGAAAGTTGAAACCCGCCGGCCTGTAGAGATCGTGATGCAGATCGTCCTCGCGTGACCACTGGATCCTCACTGGCACGCCAGCCTTCTGGGACAGGAGCGCGGCCTCACCGGCGGTTTCCGCCGTATAGCGACGGCCGAAGCCGCCGCCGCTGCGCATGACGTGAACCTTGACGTTATTGATACCGGTCGCGCGCGAGGCGAACTGCTGCGCGCTGCCGGGATTTTGCGTGGGCGACCAGATTTCCACCATGCCGTCCTTCACGCTGACAGTGCAGTTCTGCGGCTCAAGGTTGGCGTGTGAGATGTAAGGAAAGCTGTAGGTGGCCTCGGCGGTCTTGGCGGCGGCGAGAAACGCGTCGCCGTCTCCCGCGGCTGCTTGCGCACCCAGGGCGAGCGCCTGTTGCTTCATGTCCGTCCAGTTGTCATTGGCGCGGGAGCCTTCGTTCCAGACGACCTTCAGTTTGGCGCGCGCGCTGAACGCGGACCACGTTGATTCGGCGAGGATGGCCACGCCGGCGGGGACGCCATTGGTCGCGGGCACGATGAATGCGTCTTTCACGCCGGGGAGCATTTTTACCTCGTCCACGTTGGCGCTGATCACCTCCCCGCCGCCGAAGACCGGATTTTTCTCGTAGACGGCATAGACCATCCCGGGCACCTTCACATCAATGCCGAACAGCGGCTTGCCCGTCACGAGGGCCGGATTGTCCACGCCGGAAATGCGCGTGCCAACAATCTTGAAATCCTTCGGATCCTTCAGGGGCGCGTTACGCGGTGCTGTGAGGGTGGCGGCTTTGGCCACCAACCCGCCGTAAGTGAGCTTTCTGCCGCTCGCCGCGTGGAGCACGGCACCGCTGGCGGTTGTGCATTCGGCGGCGGGCACACCCCACGTCTGCGCGGCAGCCTCGACCAGCACAGCCCTCGCACCGGCCCCGAGCTGGCGCATCTGGTTAAACGACTGTGGGGTCGAATTACTGCCGCCCACCGCGCCTGGGTTCGGATTGCCCGAGGTTTGGTCAATCTTCGCGTCCACCACCTTCACGGATTTCCAATCCACATCGAGTTCCTCGGCAATGAGCATGGGGAGCGAGGTCTTGATGCCCTGCCCGATCTCAGGGCGCGTCGAGAAAATCGTCACACCGCCGTCGGGTGTGATGCGGATGTAATTGTTGGGGACAAACTCGCCGGGACTGGCGGGACCCACCTCGTCGGCAAACGCTGTGCCGCCGGATTTCAGAAACGAGAAGCCGAGCATGAAGCCACCGCCCGTGACGGCGGAGAGTCGGAGGAACGAGCGGCGGTCGAGTGAGAATTCGGCGGCGGACCCGGTGCCAGTGGCGGGCACGGCGGCGGCCAGTGGGGTGGAGGACGGGACTGAGGAAATTTCGTTTTTCATGGGAGATGCTCCTTATTTGGCGGCGGCCATGGCGTCGGCAGCCTGATGGATGGCAGCACGGATGCGTGTGTAGGTGCCGCAGCGGCAGAGGTTGTCGGCCATTGTCTTGTCAATTTCGGCGTCGGTCGGCTTCGGCGTGCGCTTGAGCAGCGCGGCGGCGGTCATGATCTGACCACCCTGGCAGTAGCCGCACTGGGCCACGTCCATGTCACACCAAGCTTTTTGCAGCGGGTGATCGCCAGTGGGCGAGAGGCCCTCGATGGTGACAATTTTTTTGCTGCCTGCCTCGGAGACGGGGATCTGACAGGAGCGCATGGACTCGCCGTCCACATGAACGGTGCAGGCGCCGCAGATGTCCACGCCGCAGCCGTATTTGACGCCGATGTAGTTGAGCTTGTCGCGGAGCACCCAGAGCATCGGGGTGTCGGGTGCGGCGTCCACCGTTTCGGTGCGCCCATTCACATTTAGTGTATATTTCATGGGAGAGTTTAGGTTGAACGTTTTTTCACTGGCTTGGTCTCAGTTCCATTAAGTTTGGAACGGGTCGTCGCACGCCATTCCGCAGGGGTTTTTCCCTCCCAGGAACGGAATGCGCGGTAGAACGAATTGGCATCCTCAAAGCCGAGCAGAAAGGCGGTCTCGGTCGTTTCAATCAACGGGTCGCTCAGATACTGCCGGGCAGACTCATGGCGGATTTCATTCAGGAGCTTCCTGAAGGTGGTCCCCTTCTCGGTGATGCGGCGTTGCAGGGTGCGCTCGCCCATGCCCAGTTCCTTCGCCACCATGACGAGATCGGGGCGGCTGCCGGGCAGCAGTCGCTTCAACACCCACTTGGCTTGGTCGAGAATGCCTGGCTCGTGCCCATCTTTTTTCAAAGCCTGCTCAAATTGAAAGGTGAGTATTTGCAGAAGTTCCTCGTTGTGGGTGGCGAATTGAAGTTCCAGATCGACCTTGCGTAGCACGAGCACATTGCGTCTGGCGCGGTAGATCACCGGGCAGCCGAAATACTCCCCCAGTCCATCTTTCGGGTTACGTGTGCGTTTAAGTTCGAGGCGTTTTGCGTTCAGCTTCGTTTTGCTTCCGCGCCGTCCAAGTTCCACGATGAGGGCAAAAACGGCATCGAGAAAAATCTCCGGGGCCGGTCCCGACTTTGCGAAGGGCCATGAGACCTCAATCGAAGTCTCGTCCGCTTTACTAGTCAGCCGAAGTTCCTGTGAGCCGCACAGCTTTTTGTAGCGCGCGAATATCTCGATGCAGTCACGATAGGTCCGAGCATGCAGGGCCGCAAGGAGCGTGGGATGATACTGATCCGTCGGGAATAGGCTCATGCCTTTCCAGCCGAACGTCGGATCGTTGGTCAGCTTGCGAACCGCCCCCCAGATCGCAAAAAGTTGATCGGTCGTCAGCCTAGCTTCCCCACTGTAAACTGTAAGCGGGAGGTTGCACTGCTGCAGGATCATTCCCGGGCTGAGTCCGAATGAGTTCATTCTGACCCAAAATATCTTGGGAAGCTTGATGCGATCCTGCGCATGGCTGCTTACCTTGAAATGCTGTGGCTGACTTTGCATGGTTCCTTTGTATGGCGCGGATGGGGCAAAGATAACTCAGAAGCACAGGCTTGTAACTAGCCAAAGGCGACAAAGTGCTTGCGGAATACGACATATCACTTGCGAGAAGCGTCAGGATTTTTCGGGTGATCGTGGAGTGCCAAGGTTTAAGTTGGGCATCTTCGATGCATGCGTGCGCGCCGCCACGCAGGATTCCTGTTCTTTGCCCTGGGTAAATTTCAGCGCTTCGTTGCCTTTCCACCACCTGACCATCATCGCTTCTCGCCCTCAAAAACCTGGGTAACGGGCTGTTCATAGGCCATCCCGACACCGGCAACCGCGCCGCCGTGCTCCACTGGCTGCTCGGTACCTGCCAGCGCCACCGGATTTTAAGGTGAACCGGGTTCAGCCCGCAGGTTTGGCAGGCATGGCGGGGGGCAGAGTCTTCGGGCCGCCTTTGCTGATCCACTTGAAGACGAAAAACCGCAGGGGGGTCGTGCCGGTGTTCGAGATGCCGTGCAGGTCGCCCGGCTTGGCATACATCAGGTCGCCTCGCTGAATGGGCGTTTCCTTGCCGTTCAGAAACCAGGTGCCGCCTCCTTCAATGACGTATTGGAACTCTTCGTTGGCGTGCTGGTGCGGAGGCTGGAGCTGCTTGCCGGGTAGGAACTCCAGTTCGGCGGTCAATACGCTGTCGGTTCCGACGGTGGGCGTGCCTTCGCCGGTGTAAGTGTAAATGCTGCCCCAGTCGCCGCCGCCTTTGCGGGCGTCGGTCTTGCGGTAGATGCGGCTTTCGAGGTCAGCCGTCGGCGCGACGGCCTTTTCGGCGACGACACCGGCGGCGAAGCAGACCGCGCCGGTCAGAAGCAGGAGTAGAAACAGATGGGGATTTTTCATGGAGCAAGGGGGGCCGGATGGGTGTGAACTTGGCTTGGCAGCAGGCGAGGAGCGCGATCCAAAGGCCCGGATTTGGGCCACGGCTCGGGGACGCTTTGCAAACGCGGCGAAAAAATCGGGAGCGCCACCAGAGGGGCGGCTTACTCGAGCTTGAACTCGATCGTGCCGAGCTTGCCGAAGTTGGCGGTGTAGCCGCCCTTTTCACCGGGCTTCGCGCCGCCGAGTGCGCCGGAGATGATGAGGTCGCCGGCGTGGATGACGTGACCTTGTTCGATGATCTGGTTGATGAGGTTCATCAGCAGCACCGCCTGTCCGCCTTGGGCTTCCGCGCCCTTGGCTTCGTGGAGGGTCTGGCCGTCGCGTTTGAGCGTGACGGCGAGGGCGTCGAGATCGCCGACGGCCTCGGGTGCGAGTTGCCCGCCGACGATGTATTTGCTGGAGCCGGCGTTGGCCCCGATGGTGTCGGCGGCGACGGTGGTGCCGCCCATGAGCGGCGTCATGTTGACGGGCATCTCGATCACAGGGACGACCGCCTGCACAGTGGTCATGGCCTGGCGCGGGACCCGGAGCTTGGTGCCGATGTCAGTCGCGATGATATAGCCGATCTCAGTCTCAACGAAGATGGCCCGCTTGGGGTCGGTCGGGATGACCGGCGCAGGCGTGGCATTGATGCGGCCGGCTTTGAACAGCACACCATGAAACACATGGGTCACGCCGACGCCGGCCTGGGCCGCCGGCGAGGTGTAGACGCCCTTGTAGCCCGCGATGCCACCGCCGGATGCGAGGGTCGCCGCGATCACGCGGCGCTGCGATGCGAACGCCGCCGTCATGTCCGTCGTGGCGGCTGAGACGCTGAAACGCGGCAGCATGGCTGCGCCGCCGTCACGCGCGGCGACGAAATTTTTGGCATAGGCACGCACGCCGGGGGCGTCGAGGAAGCCGAGCTGACCGAGCCAGCGCAGGCACAGCTCGGGCCATTCGGCGATGGTCAGGCCCGAGTCGCGGACGCCGAAACCGTGCGCACCAGCGGCAAAAATGTGCAGTTCCGACGGGATATTGGCCCGCTTGAGCGCGCCCATGAGGATGACAGAGCTGAGGGCCGCGTCGTCGAAGGCGTGGCCGATGAACATCGGCGGCGTGCTGGCATCAATGCGCGAGGCGACATCCTGATTCAGCGTGTTGTTGTTGGTGTTGGCAAAGCCGCCGCCATACATCGCGATGTTGAAATCGGGACGGGTGGACAATTTGTCCGCCTCGTCCACGGGGTCATATTGGCGGGGCTCGGCATGGAGAACGGACATCCGGACATTGATCTCGGCCCCGGCCGAGAAGCCGACCGTGCCGATGGCATCCGCGTCAACTTTCCACTCGGCGGCGTGCGCGCGGATGAGGCCCATCGCGCGTTGCGCATCTTGCACGCCGACGCGCCACGCCGCGCCGGGCGTACGGCGGGGGACGCGGTATTTGAGGAGAAATGCCGTGATGCCATGGGCGTTGAGCCACTCGGCGACCTCGTAGCCTTCGGTCTCGATGGCGAGCCGGTCGAGGCCGCCGCCGGGAATGACGAGCACTCCGGTGCCAGTGCGTTTGTCCGCGGGCGGATAAAAAACCGCGAGTGTCGGCACGCTGACGTTCTCAATCTGGTCGAACGGACGCGGGCGGTTCGGCAGGACGCGTTCTGGGCCGATATTGCCGGTTTCACCGGGCGCGGCGCCGGGCCAGAGGTTGATGACCACGGCGGGCTTGATCGTGACATTGGGCAGGGTCGCGACTTGGGCGGCAGCCGGGGTGGCGGCGACCAGCAAGGCGAGTGCAGCCAGAGCGGCAGGGAGACGGAGGGCGGTGTTCATGGGGAAGGGGAAATGCGGGTGGAGCAGAAAGCACGTCAGAAAGACGCAGGCAAGCCGCCCGCACGGGGTTTGTCGAGCCTTGCGAGGGTGGGGCGTGCAGCCGGCGTTGACATTGGGTCCGTCCGGCGCGCACGGTGCGGCCATGACTCCCCCGGCTTCCCCCGCGCTCCGTCTGCACGAAATCACCGTCACCGACATTGATGGTTGCGCGGGCACGCTTGCGGCCTACGCGGGCCGCGTGCTGCTCATCGTCAATGTTGCCTCGGCCTGCGGCCACACGCCGCAATATGCCGGCCTCCAGCAGCTCTGGGAAACTCACGCAGCGCGTGGCTTCGCGGTGCTCGGCTTCCCGTGCAACCAGTTCAAGGGACAGGAGCCGGGCACAGCCGCGGAGATCAGGGAGTTTTGCACCGCGCGGTTTCATGTCACCTTTCCGCTGTTCGCAAAGATTGAGGTCAACGGCCCCGGCCGCCATCCGCTCTACGCCGCGCTTACGGGCGAGGGCGCGGCGTTTCCCGGCGACATTGGCTGGAATTTCACCAAGTTTCTCATCGGCCGCGATGGCGTGGTGATACAGCGCTTTGCGCCCGGGGTCACGCCCGGGTCGCCCGAAATTGCCGCCGCCCTTGCGGCCGCGCTCGCGGTGAAGTGAGCGGCAACTTCAGCCTGGAGCAACTTCGGTTTAAATTGACGCATCCATCCCGAGCGGACGCAGGCCGTTGAGTGGAAACGGTGCGTGAACCGACGTGGTTAAAGTAGGGCCGGTCTGTGACCGGCCTTCGGAGGCCAGTCACAGACTGGCTCTACGCCACGCGGCGCGTTCTTCGGTCGGCACTTTCTGGTCGCGCGCTTGCGTCCAGGAAAACAGAAAATGCCCAAGCGTTTGCAGGCGGAAAGCGCGTCGGGAGCGGAACGGTGTTGTCATCATCAGTCCCGAGCAGAACGTGCTGCGTGTGTTGTCATGGGAGGGACAGCGCGGATGGTGCCGACCACTCACAAAAACACGTCCCGCCGCGCAGTCTCGCGCGTGGCGGCCAGGTCGTGAAACCTGGGGGGGATGAGGACAGCCTGCCTGCAAGGGAGTCATTCGATCACAGCGGTTCTGGCGCGGGGCCCGCGCGGTGAGCTCACTCCAGGCCGGTGATCTGGAAATCCGCCGGGTAGTCCACGCTGAACTTGAGCGTGAACTTGCGGGCCTTGTCCTTGCCGGGCTCGACATCCACGCGCCAGACCAGCTTGCCGTCCTCCTCGCGGGTGACCTCTTTGCCCGGTTTGGCCAACGTGCCGACCTCGCGCTCGGCCGGCTCGATGAGCTTCACCTCGATCTTCTCGTTGCGCGAGACGGGCAGCAGTTCCTTGAACACCACATGCTGCCGGGCCTTCTTGAGGTTGGCGACGGTGAGCTCGATGGTGTAGGTCACCCGGTTGCCACTGCCGCTGAGGCCGGTCTTCTCGGTGAAGCGGTTGACGAGCCGGCGCTTGATGCTGATGCCCTCGTCGGCGCCGAGGGAGAGGTCGAATTTTTCCTCGGGCATGGTGGTTTTCAGCGAGCTGGTGGCGATGAAGTTGTCGTCGAGAAATGTGTTCATCGGGCCGGCGAGCAGTGGGTAGTCGCTGTGGTTGACGACTGCCGCACCGAGAAACACCGCCTCCAGCAGGCGTGGCGTGGACTGGTATTGCAGTTTGGCCGGCAGGTCGGCGACGGCGATGGCGACCTTCTGCGGGGAGTTATCGCTGAGGACGGTCGCGGCGTCAGGAATCTTGAACGAGGCGCTGGTCGCGCCAGTGTCCACGCTGGCGGTGGCGAAGTCGGCGACCGCATCCTTGGCCAGCGTGCCGTCCGCTCCCTCGTTGCCAAGGAGCGCGAAGGATTGCACGGCGGCTCCCCCCGGCGCGGCGCCACCGCGGCCGCCGCGCCCACCGCCCGCGCCTGCGCCACCGCGACGCGCGGGCGCCGCTGCGGCGACCATCATCGGCGTGGGCCGCTCGTCGAGCACCCAGGCGCGCAGCTCGGGCGCGCCGCCGCCGAGCGACGGGCGCGCGGTCGAGAGCGTGAGCTGGACGTTTTTCCAGTCCTCGCCGGTCGTCTGACGCACGGTGCCGAAATAGGTGAGACTCACGGTGGGCTGGGCGGCGTCGCCCCGCAGCTTGGCGTCATAGGCAGGCGACCACGAGGCGCCGCGTACACCGTAGGCGAGCGCGAGCGACAGCGCGCCGGGTGTCGAGACGGACACGCGCACGGTCACGGTCTTGACGTTGCGGTCACGGTTTTGGGGGCTGGGGCGGGTGATGGCGCCGCCCGGGAGCGGGCCGGGGCCGCCGCCATTGAGCAGTTGGTTGAGCTGATTGCGCGCGGCCTGCTGCTCCTCGTCGTTTTTCAGGCGGTCAAGATCAAGCTGCTGCTGCTCGGTGCTGAGCGCAGTGAGATTGTCCTCGCTGAACTTCAGGAGCTTCAGCCAGTCCTCCACCGTGGTGCGAGCGGAGCTGGTCTCCTTCTCGACGTTGGGGACAGTGGTGGTGGCGGTCTGGATTTTCAGGAGGTACTCGCGCTTCTGCGCGAGGACTCCGGCGCGGTCGTCAAGCTTGCGGCGGACCTGCGAGAGTTCCTTGAGACGGTCCTCCAGCGTCTTGACCCCGGCGGCGGGCGTGGCGGGGACGAAAGTGGTGCGGGCGTTGACATCGAGGATGGTCGCGCGAGCGACGCCCTTGGTCTCCTCGGTCCGGACCTGCAACGACTCGTCCATGAGCGCCGCTGGCAGATTTTCAAACACCAGCTCGTGCTCGCCCTTCGTCAGTTCGGCTGCGGCGGTGCGGGTGACGATGGCGCGGTCGGCATAGACGGCGACGGCTGTGATGACCGAGTTGACGGGCTCGGGCGCGGCAGACAGGGCGGTGGCCAGAATCAGCGTGAGCGCGGCAAACACGTGGCGGAGGAGGCGGAGGAGGTGCATGGGCAAAAGCCGGGTTTCAAGGATACCACGTATGAACGGGGAATTTCTTAGAAAAAAAGGACATCACAAGCTTCCGGCCAGACTGCCGGCCGTCGCCGGGGCCGCAACCCTTCTTTTGGCGTCCTTTCGCTCCCGTGGGCCGGGTGCCGAAGGAAAATGTTAAGCCAGCGTAAACTTGGCTGCCAATCGCCCGTTTTTCCTGTTGCTTGTCTCCGCCATGAGCATCCTGCACCCTGATCCCGCCGGTCGCACCCGGCTGCTGATGATTGACGACGACCGCAAGCTCTGCCGCCTCGTCGCCGCCTATCTCACGCCGCTGGGCTTCGATGTGACCGCGGTCCATGACGGACTTGCCGGTGTCGATCGCGCCACCGACACGAATGAGACATGGCATGCCATCATCCTCGACGTTATGATGCCCGGCCTCGACGGTTTCGAGGTGCTCCGGCGCATCCGCACCAAACGGGACACGCCCGTGCTCATGCTCACCGCCCGTGGGGACGAGACCGACCGCATCGTCGGCCTCGAGGTCGGTGCCGACGACTACCTGCCCAAAACTTTCTCCACACGCGAACTGCTTGCCCGTCTCCGTGCCGTGCTCCGCCGCGCCGCCCGCGCGCCGGCGACCGATGGGGCCGCCCCCGCCGCCGAGCTCGTCGTTGGTCCGCTTCGCGTCTGCCCCGAGGCCCGCACGGCTATGCTCAACGACACGGCGCTCACGCTCACACCGGTCGAGTTCGACCTGCTGGCGAGCCTCGCCAAGGCCCGCGGCCGCGTCCGCACGCGGGAAGCGCTGCTGGAGGAGATTCGCGACCGTAACTACGACGTGTTTGACCGCTCGATTGACGTCCATATCTCGGCACTCCGGAAAAAATTGGGCGACGACGCGAAACATCCGCGCTCATCCGCACGCTGCGTTCCGCCGGCTACATGCTGGTCAACCCCGATTCTCCATGAACGCACCTCCTCCCGCCTTGTGTTTCGGCCCGTTCATCTTCTGCCGGCATGAGCCGGAAGGAGCGAATGGGCGGAAACCACAGAATGGGTGCGAATTCATCTCGGTCCGCCTTTCCGGTCCCTCCTCGTGAAACTGTCCTTTCCGCTCTGGCTCAAGGTCTCGCTCTGGCTCGTGCTCAACCTCGTGCTACTGGCCGTCGTGGGCGTGACGTTTCTCGTGAAGGAGTCCGGCTTCACGTGGGATGCGCTCGTCACCGGTCCGGCGGGCAACCGGCTGCAGGCGGTGGCGGACGTGATCACCGCCGAGCTCCGCGAGTCGCCGCCAGCCGTGCGTGATGTCACGCTCGCGCGCTTCAGCCAGGCCTATGGCGTGACATTTTTTTTGTTTCAAAACAACAGCCGTCAGCTCGGGGGCCCGCCGCTGCTGCCGTCCGGCCTGCCGGAGGCGGTGCGCCAGCGCTTCATGCCGCCCAATGGCGGCGGGCCACGCGGCAACGGCGGACCTGGCGGTGGCCCGGGTGGCCGCGGCGGGGTGGGTGGGCGCGGCGGCGGCGGACTCGGTGCGCCTCCAGGGGCTGGCGGGCGCGGCCAGGCCCCGCCCGGCGAAAGTCCGGCGGGCGCGGTTCCCGCCGGCGCGCGCCCGTCCACCGGTCCTGTGCAGACTTTCGTCGGCCAACCCGGGCGCCCGCCCGACAACAACCCGCTTCGCGGCCGGTTTCTTGTGCGCACAGCCGTGCCGCCCGCCTACTGGGCGGGCGTGCGTCTCCTGCCGATTCCCGACGACTTCGGCGGTGGCGTGCCGGCCACGTTGCTGATGCGCGCGGACTCGCTCGGTGCAACCGCTTTGCTGCTTGATCTTGACCCGTGGCTCTGGGCCGCCGGCGTGGCCGTCGGGCTGTCCGTGGTTTTCTGGCTGCCGCTCGTGCGTAGCATCACGCGCTCGCTGCGGGAGCTCACGTTCGCGACCGAGCAGATTGCCGAGGGCCGGTTCGACACCCGGGTAGATGAGACGCGCCGCGACGAGCTCGGCCGCCTCGGTGGCGCGGTCAACCAGATGGCGGAGCAACTGGACCGGGCTGCGACCGGTCAGAAACGATTCCTCGGCGACATCGCGCATGAGCTCGGTTCGCCCGTGGGCCGCCTGCAGGTGGCCGTGAGCATCCTCGAGGAACAGGCCGCGCCCGCGCTCCAGCCCGCCGTGGCCGATGTGCGCGAGGAAGTGCAGCAGATGTCCGCCCTGGTCGGCGAGCTGCTGGCGTTTACCAAGGCCGGGCTGCGTGCGCGTGACGTTGCGCTCGCCCGCGTCGAGCTCGCGCCATTGGTGGCCGGCGTGCTGGCGCGTGAAGCTGCGGAGGGGAAAGTTTTTGTCCGCATCCCCCCCCGGCCTCGCCGCCGAGGCCGACGAGGCGCTGCTCGCCCGCGCGCTCGCCAATCTCGTTCGTAACGCGCTCCGCTACGCCGGCCACGCCGGCCCGGTCGCCCTCACCGCCCTTGCGGTCGGGGAAGCGGTGGTGATTGCCGTCGAGGACAACGGCCCCGGGGTGCCTGCCGATACGCTGGAGCGGCTGGGCGAGCCGTTCTACCGGCCCGAGTTTGCGCGTACGCGCGAGACCGGCGGAGCCGGCCTCGGTCTCGCCATCGTGAAAAGCGCGGCCGAGGCGTGCCGGGGTGCCGTGTATTTTTCCAATCGTGAGCCGCACGGATTCCGCGCCGAGCTCCGGCTGGCGGTGGCGTGAACGCCGGGGTGGGGTGGGGACGCTTTTACCCGCACTTAACAATTCTCGCGCCCATGCACATACGGGCGTTACAGGATGGGTGCATCTTGGGGCCGAACCAAATCACCCCATGAAAACAAAATTCCTCTTCTCCGCTGCCGTTGCCGGGCTGATGGCCGCTGCGACACTTGTCTTCGCCCAGTTCGCCGGACCTCGCGGTGGTGCCAACCCGGACCCGGCGTCTGCCGCTGGCCCGGACAATCCCTCCCCTGCGCGTGGCACCGGTCCCGGTGCCCTGCCAGGCTTTTTCGCCATGCTCGACACCGACTACGACGGACTGCTCTCCGTCATGGAAATCGCCGCCGCGCCAGATGTTCTCCGCAAGGTCGACAAGAACTCCGATGGCCAGCTTACGCTGCGCGAGATCGGGCAGGTGCAGGCCGAGCGCGGTCCGCGCCCTGACACCGGCCGGCGTGGCGGCGGTCAGCCCGGCAACCTTCGTCTTGGCGGGGGGCCGCAGAATCCCGGTCCCGGCCCGCAAGGCGGAGGCTATGTTTCCGGCGTCGGCCCCGGCGGCGGCCCCGCAGGCGGTCAACCATCGGGTGGTCGTGGCCGGCGGGGCGGCTTCGGCGGATCGCCGGCCCGCCAGAACTGAGCTTTCCCGCAGCTCAACTCAAACCAAGCCATACAAAGCCGGCGGTGGTCGCGGGACCGCTGCCGGCCTTCTTACACCGATGTCCCAGTTGGTCATTGTGACGGCATCACTCGGCCTGAAATCTGAGAGGGTAAGTGCGGTTTGAATCCGAGATTGGAAAGGAGCTACGACGCCGTTGTCGCGTTTCGGCCAGCACCGGATGGTGCGAGGGGGCCCCACATCAGTTACTGTCCGCCACTGGACTTGGACTGGAGTTTTACGATTGCCCAAATGTGGGCAATTGCACTCTCTCATCGCATGGAAATCACCCCGCCTGCGGTGCCACCACCCCTGCCTCCGCCTCCGCCCTTCCGGCTTCATCCGTCCGCATGGATTCTGTGGGGCTTGGCCACCTTGGTCATTCTCAGCTCGGCCGTGTTTAAAACCAGAGGCCTCGACCCTGCTGCGGCGGGGCATGTCTGGGGCGAGAGAGTTGGCCGCTCGCTTGCCCTGCTGCTGTTTCCCGCCCTCATCTCTTGGGTTGTCTGGCGGTTTTCCGGACGGTCAAAGATCGCCGCAATGGCGGTTTTTTTCGCCCTTTTTGGACTCAGTATCGTGGGGCAGTTGCTTCCTTTGGTGAGCGGGCCATTGTTGGCCGGTTTCAATGACGGCGTCGCCCTGCAGGAAGCGGGCAAAAAATATGTGGCCGAAATGAGTGCGGCGAAGGATCGTTATGAGGCCGCTATCGCGAAAGTAGACTCGAGCCACATCCTTGATTTTGTCTGGCTGACCGAACAATCCAAGATTGGGCCGCGCCGAACCGCAGTGCAGGAGCTCATCGCCGTGAATGCCGAGTTTCGGCAGACAGTCGCCAACGGCGAAAAACTTTATCGTGCGGCGCTCGTGGAGAAAGGTGTTTCCGCTCGCTCCAGTGAATCGGCGGTGACCGGCTTCAAAAAGGCGCAGGCAGACAAGGTTTCTGTCATGTTGAAAATACGGGATCTGGATGAAGAGGTTTTTGTAGCCGTGCTCAAAGTGCTGAACTTGCTTGATGCCGAATGGGGTCACTGGACGCGCGACAACGGCCAGATCGCCTTCGAGCGCGACGCAGCCCTTGCCCAGTTCAACGCGGCCCTGGGGGATGTGCAGGCCGCAGCCAAGGCGCAGGCGGCCGCGCAACAGCAACTCGGCCTCACCACGCCGTGAACATGACTTTTCTGTAACGCGTCATTGACCCAGACGGAACGGGGGGGTAGTGCTGCCCGTTCCTATGTCCACGTCCGCGCCCTCCGCCAACCTCATGGAAGCCATCGTGTCGCTCGCCAAGCGACGCGGCTTCATCTTTCCCTCCTCCGAAATCTACGGCGGTTTCAACGGTTTCTTTGATTACGGTCCGCTGGGTGCGGAGCTCAAGAAAAACATCCGCGACTGCTGGTGGGCCGACATGGTGCGCCGCCGTGATGACATCGTCGGCCTCGAGTCGTCCATTATCATGCATCCGAAGGTCTGGGAGGCGTCCGGCCACGTCGCCGGCTTCACCGACCCGCTTGTGGACTGCAAGGTGAGCAAACAGCGGTATCGGGCGGATCAGCTCTTCTTCGCCGCAGTCGTGGTTGATGGCAAAACGGCTGGTTATGTGTCCGCACTCGAAAGCGAGGACACGGTGGGTGAGCTGCAGGCCGCCGCCGAAAGCCTGAAGCGCAAGAAAGCCATCCAGGGCACGCTCGTGCCGGTCCTCGCCAAGGACATGACCGAGGCGCAGCCCGACGAAATTGCGCTCATCCCGTCGCCCGCGACAGGCGAGCCCGGCAGCCTCACGCCGCCGCGTTCGTTCAACATGATGTTCCAGACCAACGTCGGCGCGATGACCGACGCCTCGTCCGTCGCCTATCTGCGGCCTGAAACGGCGCAGGGGATGTTTGTGGATTTCAAAAACGTCGTGGACACCGGCCGGGTGAAGCTGCCGTTCGGCATTGCGCAGATCGGCAAGTCATTTCGCAACGAGATCACGCCGCGCAACTTCATCTTTCGCTCACGGGAGTTTGAGCAGATGGAGATGGAGTTCTTCATCCACGAGGATGATGACTGGGCGAAGTGGCACCGTCACTGGATTGACTGGTGCAAGGGCTGGCTCCGGAGCATCGGCCTGCCGGATTCGCACCTGAGCGAATATGACCACCCGAAGGCCAAGCTGGCTTTCTATTCGAAGGGCACGACGGACATCATGTTTCAGTATCCCTTCGGCGTGCAGGAGCTGTGGGGCATCGCCGCCCGCGGCAATTATGACCTTGGCCAGCACGCGCAGGCCAGTGGCAAGCCGCAGGAGATTTTTGACGAGGCCACGAAGAAAAAATTCGTGCCGCACGTCATCGAGCCCGCCGTGGGCGTGGACCGCATCCTGCTCGCCGTGCTCTGCGCCGGCTACGCGGAGGAAGACGTGAAAGACGAGAAGGGCAATGTTGAGAAACGCACGGTGCTCCGCCTCAGCCCGCGGATCGCGCCGGTGAAGGTCGCCGTGCTTCCGCTGTTGAAAAACAAGGAGGCGCTCGTCGGTCGGTCCCGTGCGCTCTACCAAAAGCTCCAGCGACGCCACGCCGTATTCTACGACGACGGCGGCAACATCGGCCGCCGCTATCGCCGGCAGGACGAGATTGGCACGCCGTGGTGCGTGACCATTGACTTCGACACCATCGAGAAGCCTGGTGACACGTTCACACTCCGTGAGCGCGACTCAATGGCGCAACGGCGTATCACCGAGGCCGAGCTGTTCGCCCTGCTGGACGAGCAGGTTTATTGAGAATTTAGCCTATCGGGCGGATTCGCTGCCTCCCGCCGTTTTCCGGCCGACAATCTGGAGGAGTTCGGCGACCCCGCCGGCAGTAGGCGGTTCCGCATCGGTTCACCCATTCAGCCCACCATTCATGGCCACAAAATTCCGTATTCGCGCACTCGCTGTCCGCAGCGTCCAGATGCCTGAAGCGCGCGTTGCGCTCTCTGGGTGGCTTGATGCCGGGCCCGAACCGGTGCGCGAGGCCGGGGAGAAGCTGTGGGCCGCCGGACAGGTGACGCATGTGTGGGCCGATGCCGACCATTTCGTCCAGGCCACGGTCACCGACGAGGAGCGCGAGCTGGCGGTGAAACTTTTTCTCACCCGCGGACAATGGTCATCGCACTGTACGTGTTCGCACCTGAAACGCTGCGTGCACGGCCATGCCGTCGGTCTCGCCTGGCTGGCCGCTGCCGAGGTGGCCGAGGCCAAGGCCGTCGCCGCCGAGCCGCCGCCAGCTCCGCCCCGCGCGCCGGGAGCAACGGGGGAGAAGGTGCGTCTGGTTCCGTCGCGCGCGGTGCTGAAATGCTGGCTCAGCGCAGAGGACGACAAATACGATCCGATGCAGTTTCACGCCCAGCTCCTCGCGCGCGCCGACGATCCGCCATGCGAGCAGCACTGGAGTGGCGACGGCGGCTGGCACTGGACAAAGGACGGCGCGCCGCCGCCGCGCGCGCCCGGCGAGCCCCCGGTTGCCCCCGATGTGTCCGCCGCCAACGGAGCCGGCGCGCGGTTCGCCGATTTTCGCCTGCGCTGGAACGTCTGGGCCGGGGCATGGTCGCGTGCCGCCACGCGCGACTTTGCCGAGGAGTTCGTCGGGTGGCGCGCGACGCTGCCCGACGATCTCACCATCGAGGCCGCGCCCGAGCTGTCCGGGCTGCTCGGCCCGGCGCTGCGCGCGCGGGTGGAGTTTGCCGCCGTGCCCGCGGCCGGCGCGGGCCGCGACTGGTTTGACCTCACCGCCGAACTGCACGTCGCCGGCATGACGCTCACGGCAGACGAGCTGGCCGCGCTGCTCAAGGCGCGCGGCAAATGGGTGCGCCTGCCCGGCCGCGGCTGGCAGCGGCTTGAGCTTGAGCCTGCGCCCGGCGAAAGCGACGAAACCGCCGCCGCCCTCGACCGTCTCGGTCTGCGCGCCGAGGACCTCATTGCGCAGGGCCGTCCGGCGCGGCACCGCCTGCATGCGCTCCAGCTCGCCGGCGAGGCGGCGACCTTTGCTGCGCGCGACGCCGCCCTGGCCATCGCGTTGCGCGAGCGTGCCGCCACCTTTGCGGCGCTGACCGCACCCGCGCTGCCGTCCGGACTGCACGGCACGCTGCGGCATTATCAGGAGGAGGGCTTTCATTTCCTCGCGCACCTCGCGGCCAACGGCTTTGGTGGCATTCTCGCGGACGACATGGGGCTCGGTAAAACCGTGCAGGCGCTCGTTTGGCTCCTGCACGAGGCGGCGGCCCCGCACCGCCCTCGGCCGCTCCGTGCACTCGTGGTCTGTCCGAAAAGCGTGATGCACGGCTGGCTCGTGGAAACCGAGCGCTTCGCGCCGGTGCTCGCGGCACGTTTGTTCACACCGGAGGACACCTTGGAAAAAATACCGCCCGGTCCCCCGGACGGGCCTGCGCTCCTCGTCGCCAATTACACGCAGCTCCGCAACAACGCCGCGTGGTTCAAGGCACACGCGTGGGACGCCGTCATCCTCGACGAGGCGCAGTTCATCAAAAACCCTCTCAGCCAGACCGCGCTCACCGCGCGTGCCATTCCCGCCGCGCACCGGTTGGCGCTCACCGGGACGCCCGTGGAAAACCGCCTGCTCGACCTGTGGAGCCTGTTTGCCTTTGTCCAGCCCGGCCTGCTCGGACCGCAGGCGGCTTTTCGCCGCCAGTTTCCCGAGGGCGACCCCGCGGCTGCCGCGCGCCTGCGTCGCCGCGTCCGGCACTTCATGCTGCGCCGCACGAAGGCGCAGGTGGCGCCGGAGCTCCCACCGCGCACCGAGGACGAAATTCTGGTCGATCTCGAGGGCGGGCAACGCCTCCTCTATGACGCCGAACTCAAGCGCGCCCGCGCCCAGCTCCTCGGGGTCGAAACCGACCGCGCGCTCGATGCCGTGCGCTTTCACGTCCTTGCCAGCCTCCTGCGGCTGAGGCAGATCTGCTGCCATCCGGCGCTGGTTTCGGCGGCGCACCGCGATCTCCCCAGCGCCAAGCTCGACGCGCTCATTGAGCGCCTCGAGGAACTGCGCGCCGAGGGCCAGCAGGTGCTTGTGTTCAGCCAGTTTGTCGAGCTGCTCAAACTCATCGAGGTCCGGCTCGCCACGGCTGGGATCGCCCATCTCATGCTCACGGGGCAGACCGAAAACCGTGCCGAACTCGTCAAGAAATTCCAGGCCGACCGCAGCCAGACCGTGTTCCTCCTCTCGCTCAAAGCCGCCGGCTTTGGCCTCAACCTTACCGCCGCCAGCTACGTCATACTCTGCGACCCGTGGTGGAACCCGGCGGTTGAGGCGCAGGCGATTGACCGCACGCACCGCATCGGCCAGACGCAGCCCGTGGTCGCCTATCGCCTCGTGGCCGCCGATACGGTCGAGCAAAAAATTCGCGCACTGCAAAAGGAGAAGGCCGCCCTTGCTGCCGCCGTGGTGCAGGAGGAGAGCCTTGCCAGCGTCCTCGATCTCGACAGCCTGCGCCGGATACTGGAGTAGGGCGGCGGCTCGTCGGCCTGCGACAATTTGGCGTGGCGTGGAGCAGTCCGGCCGCCAACCAGTGAGGGACCTACCGTTTGGAATCGAAGTGAAACTTGTGCAATACCCGGTGGGCGATGGGTGCCAGGAAAAAACCGACCGTCGTGAGAAATGCGACCCCGCTGAAGATGGCATAGGAACCGGCAAAAAGCTTGCCGGCGGTCGTCTTAAGGGGGTTGAGCGGCCCCATGCCCGACAGAATCATCGCCGCGTTGGCAAAGGCGTCCACCCAGCTCTGGCTTTCGAGAAAATGGTACCCGGCCATGCCGATGGCCAGACAGCCCATCAAAATGCCGATGCCCAGCGTGACATGGCATGCCAGCCGGCGAAAAAAGAGCGGTTTGGGCAACAGCGGTTCGTGGCGGTGCTCGTACATGATGCCGCCAGCGTAACCGCTTCCAGGCTCTGAGCGAACAGGATCTGCGCTCAGGATGGCTTGAGCAAGATGCGGAGTGTACCGTCGCGTAGGACATCACCAGCGCATGCAGTCCGAACAACCCCGACACATAATTCTTGAGCACCTCGCGAACCAGACTGTGGGCGCTTTCGGCCCGGCATTAAAACTCAGCCTCAATCCGCCGGTTCTCCTCGTCCACCACGAGCCGATGGCTGACCAAGTCAGCCCGGCCAGCATCACGAGCGCGGAGGGGGCATCACGGCTGAAACACCGCGCGGTGACGGTCTTTTCCAGCATCGTGATACCTGTGGCCAAGCCGGCTCAGCTGAGCCGGTAGGGCAGCGGGTATCGTGCGGTGAGCTTCTCCACCCGGGCTTTTGCCTCAGTTAGGGCGGCTGGCTCGCGGTCGGAGCCGATGGCCTTGAGCACGGTGTCAATGCACGCGGCGATCTCGTCCATGTCCGCTTCGACCATGCCGCGCGTGGTCACCGCCGGCGTGCCCAGGCGGATGCCGGAGGCTTGGAAGGGCGAGCGGGTCTCGAAGGGGACAGTGTTCTTGTTACAGGTGATGTGGGCGAGATCGAGGGTCTCCTGCGCTTTCTTGGCGGTGAGCTCGGGCAGGTTGGCGCGCAGGTCCACGAGGAAGAGGTGGTTGTCGGTGCCGCCGGAGACGATCTTGTAGCCGCGGGCGATCATCGCGGCGCAGAGCGCCCGCGAGTTCTTGATAATCTGCGCGGAGTAGGCCTTGAACTCCGGCTGGAACGCCTGGCCGAAACACACGGCCTTGGCGGCGATGACATGCATGAGCGGGCCGCCCTGGCCGCCGGGGAAGACGGCGGAGTCAATGGCCTTGGCGTGGGCCGCCTTGCACATGGTGAGGCCGCCGCGCGGGCCGCGCAGGGTCTTGTGTGTGGTGGTGGTGACGAAGTCGGCGTGCGGGAAAGGGGAGGGGTGCAGACCGGCGGCGACGAGGCCGGCGATATGCGCGATGTCGGCAAAGAGGAACGCGCCGACCGAGCGGGCGATCTCACCCATGCGCGCGAAATCAATCACGCGCGAGTAGGCGCTGGCGCCGACGGTGATCATCTTTGGCTTCTCCCGCTGCGCGATGGCGGCCAGCTCGTCGTAGTCAATCAGGCCGTTGTCCTCACGCACACCGTATTGGACAAACTGGTAGAGCTTGCCCGAAAAATTGGCGGGATTGCCGTGCGTGAGATGGCCGCCGTGGCTGAGGTTCATGCCCAGGAGCTTGTCGCCGGGCGAGAGCATGGCGGTATAGACGGCGAAATTGGCCTGCGAGCCGGAGTGGGGCTGGACGTTGGCGTGCTCGGCCTGGAAGAGCTGTTTGGCGCGCTCGATGGCGAGGGTCTCGATCTTGTCCACCTGCTCGCAGCCGCCGTACCAGCGCTTGCCGGGATAGCCCTCGGCATACTTGTTGGTGAGCACGCTGCCCTGCGCCGCGAGCACGGCGGGATAGGTGAAATTTTCCGAGGCGATGAGCTCGATGTGGTCCTGCTGGCGGGCGAGCTCGGCGGCGATGACGGCGGCGATTTCCGGGTCGAGGATGGAAAGCGGCGAAGCGTTGAGGGACATGGCGGGAAGGGGAGGCAAGGTTGCGGAGCGGAAATCGCCCAAGGCAGCCGGCAAATCTGCAATCCGCAATCCGAAATCCGCCACCGCTCAAGTTTTCGCCCGGGTGATCCGGCTCAGGAAGTCCACCAGGCTGGGGATGGCCTCGACCAGCTCGTCGCGGCAGGTCTCGTAGCGCGGGAGCGGACCGCCATAGGGGTCGGCGATCTCCCGGTCGGTCCCCTTGGGCATGAACTCGCGGAAGAGAAAGACGTTCTGGGGCGGGGGATTGAACAGCAGGTGGATCATCGCCCGGTGGCTCTCGGTCATGCAGACCAGCGCCAGCGCGCCGCCGATGAGCTCGGGGGTGAGCGGCTGGCTGCGCTGCCCCGTGATGTTCAGGCCGACCTTGCGGAGGGCGAGCACCGAATTTTCTGAGACGAGATCGCCCGACCGGGCGGCGACGCCGGCGGAGACGACGCGCAGTGACCGCAGCGGCTCCGGCCGGGCGGCCAGCGCATGCTGGAGCAAAGCTGCGGCCATGGGGCTGCGGCAGATGTTGGCCGTGCAGACGGCGACGATGATTCCAGGCTGGGCCATAGGACGTTATTTCCGAAGCGGACACACTTTGGCGTGAAATGCAACCTCAGGGCGGGGACTAGTATTTTTGCTCCAAAGAAAATTGAACCCCGCCGCTATTACTGTCTGAATGACGCCATGGTTTGCTATGAAATAGGACGACTTAACGATAAGGAATTCGAGGCCGTGGCGATGCACATGGTCGAGATCCTGACCGGGAAGCGCGTCGAACGCTTCAAGCCCGGCAAGGACCAAGGAGTGGACGGCCGCTTTTTTGCCGACTCCGGCCGTGAAGTTGTGGTCCAAGCCAAGCATTGGGGGAAGACCGGCATCGGTCCTCTGCTGAAGCATCTATGGGACCGCGAGGCCGCCAGGGTCACCAAGTTGGCCCCGCATCACTATATTTTCGTAACCTCCGTGTCGTTGGGCCGAACCGATAAGCAGACAATCACCTCTTTCTTTGCGCCGCACATCCAAAACACCATCGGATATTTTCGGCACCGAGGACATCCAAGACTTCCTCCGTGCTCACCCTGAGCTCGCGCAGCTGCACTACAAACTGTGGCACTGCAGTGCCGACGTGCTCACAATGATGCTGAATGCGCCGATCGTCGGACGCAGCCAGGAAATGGCCAAAATGCCGTTTCTGGCCGGTGGTATGCAAATCGCAGCACCATCGTTCAAGGACTCGTCTAATTCATTGTCTGCCAGAGGTAAAAACGTGGCTGCCCGACATGGATTCGAACCATGACTAGGCGAGTCAAAGTCGCCTGTGCTACCATTACACCATCAGGCAAGAGCGTCGGGCATCGTGGAGCGGTTTGCGCGCGCGTCAAGGCGGGATAGGCGGTGGCAGCGGGTTAATTTGATGAGGCGGTATCGCAGGGGCGCAGTCTGGCTGCGCCCGCTGCCATCACCCCCTTGGGCGCAGCAAGACTGCGCCCCTACGACGGACCCCTGTTGAAATGCGCCACGGCTTCCTTACTGCCCGCTGTAACGCACGCGGTAGGTTACGGTCTTCTCCTCATCGGGCGCGAGCTTCACCCGGAATTCGGCCGTTTGCGCGTCGGTTTTGGTGAAATCGGCGGACTTCTCCACGATCGTCCAGTTCGTCCAGCGGTAGAGGTGTTCGACGACTCGGATTTCGACCGGCTCCGTCTTGCGGTTCCGGACTTTGATCTCAAACGTCTCGTCGAAGACCTGGTTGCGTCCGTCAGCCTGAAAGTTGGTGCGCTTGCGCTCGCCGACAAGATCGAACGAGTCGCCGGTATAGAGGCGCAGCGTCTCACCCTGCGGGGTGTGCTCAATGGTGTTTTCACCGGTGAACTCAAGGCGGTTGTCGGCGTCGTCGCGGCGATAAAAGCGGGTGCGACCGGCAGGGAGAGGGAGGCCGAGGCCGTTCTCCTGGGTGTTCTTGAGCTCGCGCATGACCCAGACCTTCTTGTTCGACTGGGTGCCGTAATCGGGGTTGTTGCGGATGGACTGCGGATCCCAGCCGCGGTATTGGCCGGCCGCGATGCCGTCATAGACATAAAACGTCTCCGACTTCACACCGGTGGCGCGGACGAACTCGACCTGCTTGGTCTCACGGTCGCGCAGGGTGATCGCGCGCGGGAGCGTGTAGAGGTGAAACTCGTCGAAGGCTTTTTCGGTGACGGCAGCCTCGTCCTTTAAAGCGAAGGCGGCACGCATCTCTCCCCGGCCGCCGAAGGTGTTCTGTGGCGGCTGGAGTTTGTTCACGTTGCCGGCCATGAGCTTGACGGCGGCGTTGTCAAAGCGCGCACCCGAGTGGTTATCAATCGTCACCCAGCCGGCGATGTCCACCGTGCCTCCCTTCTCGGGCGCGACGAGGTTGTAGGCCGCCTGCCACGAGAAACCGCCGGTCACATAGCCGAGCTCGGCGTCGAATTTTGCCGGTGCTTCGGAGGCGAGCTGCCAGGTGAGCGTGGGCTTGAGGACGGTGTCGTCGGCGAGTGCGGGGAAAATCGGTTCACCGGGCAGGGAAAAACGAAGCTGGCCGTTGACCTCAATGATGGGCGTGGCGGACGGGGAAACGGGAGTGCCATTGCTGTCGTAACGAGGCGGCCCGCTGCCGGGACTGTAACCGCTGCGGATGATTTTCCCCTGCACGGGAAATTCTTTCGCATCCTTGTCGCGCACCAGAAAGGTGATGGTCTTGCCCTCGTTGAGCGCGAGCAACAGGCCGACGGAGACGGCATCGGCGCGGTAGCTTTGCTCAAGGATGCGGAGGACGTTTCTGCCCGCAGGGTCGCGCAGCACGACCGAGTCGGGCTCGACCTGGGCGGTGACCCCGTTGAAACTGACGACATTGGCCCCGGCCCTGAGGTCGAGCGGCACGCGCTCGCGCACCACGGCGAAGTCCTGGTTGTAGATGGTGAGCGCAGGCTGGGCCGCGAGGCCGGAGGCGAGCGCCGGGAGCAGGGAGAGCGCGGCGACGGGCAGGAGTCGGCGGAAGCCGTGGGACCGGAACAGGGAGATTTTCATGGGAAGACGTGAGGACACCCAAGAACCATGGCGGGTTCCCCGCCGAGAGTCAGCCGGGAAATGACGGCAGGCAAGACAGGCACTGTGTTTGAAGATTCTCCGCTGTCCTTTGAAAAGTGGCTCGCGGCAATCTGGCTCATCGCCCCGGTGGCATGAATCAGGAGGTAGAATTTAGAGTCCAGCATTCGCAGCCAGCCTCAGGTGCGGCGGGCGGGCCGCGGTCGGCGCAGGCTTGCAGCCGGCCGGTTTTACGCGACGGTAAGGCCGATCCTTTTTTTCCTTCATGTCCAACTCCCGTCCACCCGTCCTCCTGGTCATCCGTGATGGCTGGGGAAAGAATCCCGACCCGTCGCAGGATTCGTGCAACGCCACCGTGCTCGCCCGCAAACCATGCGACGACGCCCTCCATGCGCGCTGGCCGCGCACGCTGGTCGCCGCCAGCGGCCTGGATGTGGGGCTGCCGGCCGGCGTCATGGGGAACAGCGAGGTCGGCCATGAAAACATCGGCGCGGGCCGCATCGTGGACCAGGAACTCGTCCGCCTCAACAAGCTGTTCTCCGAGGGCCGGCTCGCCACGAACCCCGTCTGGCGGGCAGCCATCGCGCGCGTCAAGGCACGGCGCGGCGCAAAGCTGCACCTCATGGGCATCGTGAGCGACGCCGGCGTCCACGGGATGCTGGAGCACCTCTACGGGATTTTGCGGCAGGCAAAGGCCGACGGCCTCGTCCCAGGACAGGTGTTTATCCACGCGTTCACCGACGGGCGTGACACGCCGCCGGCGAGCGGCCGGCGCTACGTCGCCGAGGTGGAGGCGCAGTGCGCCAAAATCGGCCTCGGACAGATCGCCACCGTCTGCGGCCGGTTTTGGGCGATGGACCGGGACAACCGCTGGGAGCGCGTGCAGCAGGCCTATGCGATGCTCACCGGCCAAAAGGCCGTCGCCACCGCGCCGAGCGCCGCCGCCGCCGTGCAAAATTATTATGACGCGCCGCTCACCGCGACCCAGAAGGGCGATGAATTCGTCGCCGCGACCTGGATCACCGGCCCGGACGGGAAGCCGCTCGCCACGATCGGCGACGGCGACGCCTTGGTCTTCTACAACTACCGGGGCGACCGGCCGCGCGAGATCACCAAGGCGTTTGTGCTCGACGATTTCACCGGCTTCGAGCGCGGCCGGAAACTCGACCTCTACTACGCGACGATGACAGAATACGAGGCGGGCCTGCCGGTAAACGTCATCCTGCCGAAGCCGGAGAAGCTGAAAAACATCCTGGGTGAGGTCGTGAGCGCCGCCGGCCTCGCGCAGTTCCGCTGCGCCGAGACGGAGAAAAACCCGCACGTCACTTTTTTCTTCAACAACTACCGCGCCGCCCCGTACCCCGGCGAAGAGCGCGCCTGCCCGCCCAGCCCGAAGGTGGCGACCTACGACCTCGCGCCCGAGATGTCCGCCGGCGAGGTGACGGCAGCCGCGAAGGCGGCGATCCTCTCCGGCAAGTTTGGCCTCATCGTCGTGAACTACGCGAATCCCGACATGGTCGGCCACACCGGCTCGCTGCCGGCGGCCATCCGGGCGGTCGAGACGACCGACGCCGGGGTGGGCGAGCTGCTCGCTGCGCTCGAGCAGAAAAACGGCCGCGCCGTGATCCTGGCCGACCACGGGAACTGCGAGCAGATGTGGGACACCGAAAACAACTCCCCCCATACCTCGCACACCCTGAACCTCGTCGAGGTCTTTGTCGTCGGCGAAGGGTTTGCGGCCGGCAAAACCAAGATGCGCACCGGCGGCCGCCTCGCCGATATCGCCCCGACCGTGCTCGCGCTCCTCGGCCTGCCCAAACCGGCGGAGATGACGGGTGAAAGCCTGGTGGCGGGGTAGGGCGGGTGGCGGGAGCAGCCGGTGTGCGCGGGTGTGTTTCGCATTGCCCCGGGGGGCACACTCTGTCCCCGTGGCCGGGAAAAACCTCCTTCCATGACCGTCCCGTCGCGCTGTTATATCCTGCCCCTCCTTGCTCTGGCCGCCGCGTTCATCGCCCCCGGTCGCGCCGCCGACGCCCCGGCACCCGTCGCCCCCGCGGCCGACACGACTCTGAGCCGTTTCGACCGCCTGGCGGCTGCCGGCGTCAAGCTCACCCGCGGGCCCGCCACCGCCAAACTGGGTGACGTCGCCGAGATTAAGGTGCCGGCGGGCTTCGCCTTCATCGGTTCTGACGGCCTCAAGCGGTTCTACGAGATCACTGAAAACAGCCTGAACGGCCAGGAGGTGGGCGTGCTCGTGGCTCCCCGGGACTGGATGCTGTTTTTCAGCTATGATGCCGTCGGCTATGTCAAGGATGACGAGAAGGACAAGCTGGACGCCGACAAGCTCTTCCTCGGCCTGACCGAGCATCAGGATGAGGCCAACGCCGCGCGCAAGCAGAAGGGCTGGACCGAGATCAAGACCGTCGGCTGGGCCACGAAGCCGTACTACGACGGGAAGACCAACAATCTCAAGTGGGCGCTCACGCTCGCCTCCTCGGAGGACAACTTCAAGGAACACTTCATCAACCAAAGCATCCGCCTGCTTGGCCGGGCCGGCCTCATGAACGTCACACTCGTCTGCGGAACGGAGTCCTTCAAGGACTCCGAGGTCGCGGCCGACCGGTTGCTCGGGGAGAACTTTGGGTATGTCTCCGGCCAGAAATACTCCGAGTGGAAAACCGGCGACAAGGTCGCCGCCTACGGCCTCGGCGCGCTGGTGCTCGGTGGCGCCGGCGTGCTGGCGTCGAAGGCCGGCCTCCTGGCCAAGCTGGGCGTATTTTTTGCCAAATTTTTCAAGGTCATCCTTGTCGCCGGGGCGGCGTTGGGTGCGGTCATCGTCAAACTATGGAAGAAAATCACGGGCCGTGCCTGAGCGTGCCTCCGTCGCTCCCGGCGCGAGACCCTCGCCCCGCGCCGGAGCGGCAGCGCTGCCACCATCCCGTCAACTCAAGCACGCCCGCCCATGAAACCGGCGGATTCAAACCGGCCAACCGAGCCGGCCTTGCCTCCGCTCACCTGCTCCCTCCATGTCCGACCCCGCATTGCTCGTCGCCGTCTTCTGGGTGTTGTTCCTCCTTGACGGGGTGGAAGTCTCGCGTCGGGCGCGCTGGAGCCTGTTGAGCTTGTGGGGAGGGAGGCGCGCCAGGCCCGCGTGGCGGCGCTGGCATGTCCTCAGCCCGTGGCCCGGTGGCTGGCGAGCGATGGCGGACGACCTGCCGTTTTCCCTGGCACCCGCCGGCCTGTGCAACTGGCCCGCCGGTGCCGCCGGCCGCCCGGCCAACGAGCCGGCCGCGCTGCAGGCCTGGCGGTGGGAGGACATCGCCGACGTGCGCGAGCAGGACGGCCAGCTCATCATCAACGGCAAAAAATTCTGCACCGCCACCGGCCACCTGCGCGCGGACGAGCTGCGCGCGCTCGCCGCCGCGTGCGGGCCGCTCGCCGCCGGGGCGCGTGCCGCGCTCCTCCGGGCGCAGTTGAGTGGCTGGCTGCGGCCGGCACACCTACGCCGCCGCACGACCGTGCTGCGCGCGCGCACAAGTGCGCTCGTCACGGCCAACGTGGTCGCACTCGCCGGGCTTGCGGCGCTTTCGGCGTGGCTGCTGGGGTGGCTGTCGGCCGATTCCCTGGGTCCGGCCGCCGCCGCGCTCGTGGCGCAACTGCTGCCGGAGGGGCTGGCGTCTCTGGTGCTGTTGCACGTTGGCGGGCTCGGACTCGCCTGGTGGGAGCGGCGCCGCCTGCGCCGGCTGGCGCGCGGCGGCGGGCCGCAGAAAAACCCGCTGCCGGCCGCACTGTGTTTCCCGCCGGCGGCGCTGCGGCTGCGCGCGCTGCTGGGGGCAGACTGGTTTCCGCCGTCGCATCCCGTGGCGGTCGCGCTGGCCGTCGCGCGGCCGGCCGCGCGCGACGAGGTGGTTTTCAACGTCCTCGCCGACCTGCGCTGGCCGCTCACGCCGGCCGGCGGCGGGCCGCTCGTGGGCGAAGTGCTGGCGTGGTACCGGAGCGAGCTGGGCGGCGAGCTGGAACACCTGCTGCGCCGGGAAAAAATAGACGTCGCCGCGCTGTTCACCCCGCCCGTGCCCGACGGGGCGGCCAGCCGCGCCTACTGCCCGCGGTGCCGGGCGCAGTTCGTCACGGAGGGCGGAAGCTGTCCGCAAGGCGTGCCATTGCGGCCCTTGAAATGAGCCGCGTGGCCTGAGAGCGTGGCCGGCATGGCGGATGTTTTTTCACTCAGTGACCTGGTCGAGCTGCCGCTCCTGCTCGGCGGCCTCGGGCTGCTGTGGCGGCTTGCGCTCAGCCCGGCGGCGCGGGCACACCCGGCCGCCGCTCGGCTCGGTCGCTGGGAAATCACGCCGCTGGATTTTGGCCTCATGGTCTGGGGCGTGTTTGCCGCCGGTGTGCTCACGCAACTGGCCGTGCACCAGCTGGCGGTCACGCTGGAGCTGAAAAACGACGCCTATTTTGTGGTGGCCGCCCCGGCCCTGCCGGCGGGCATGGTGCTCGCCGCCGCGGGTTTTCATTGGCACGCCCGGGTGCGGGGCGGTCCGGCTCTGTTCGGGTCGGATTTTTTCCGGGCGGGATCGGTGGCGTTTCTCATGGCGCTGCCGCTGGTGGCCGGCGTCGCCCTAGGGTGGGACATTTTGCTGAAGCTCGCCGGGCTTCCGGCGGAACCGCAGGACGCGGTGCAGATGTTCCTCCGGATGAAATCACCGGCCATGCAGGCGACGCTGGGGCTCTACGCGATTGCCCTGGCGCCGTTTGCGGAGGAATGGGTTTTTCGCGGCGTGCTGTTCAGGTATGCACGCGGGCGGCTGCCTCGCTGGTGTGCGCTGCTCCTGCCGGCGGCGCTGTGGGCCGCGCTGCACGGGCTGACGGCGTTTGCGCCGCTGTTCGCGCTCGGCCTCGTGCTCAGCCTGGCCTACGAGCGTACGGGCAACCTCGCGGTGCCGATGCTGGCGCACATGCTGTTCAACCTGAACACGATTTTGGTTCTGCTGTTCGATCCGCCGCAATAAAATCCAGGTGCATCCCTTCACGCAACGCCGCTCCGCTTCCGTCGCCGCCCTGGGCGAAACCGGGCTCATCGCTTCCATCCGGCGGTGGCTCGGCCCGGCCTGCCCCCCCGCGCCTGCCGGCATCGGCGACGACTGCGCGGTGCTGCCGGCCGTGCGGGGCCGGCAGCTGCTCACGGTGGACCCCGTGATTTATGGCGAGCACTTTGACGACACGGTGCCGCCGCGCGCCGTCGGCGGCAAACTGTTCCGGCGCAACCTGAGCGACATTGCCGCGATGGGAGGGCGGCCGCGCGCGGCGGTCGTCGCGCTGGCGCTCGACCCGTGCGTGAAGCTGGCGTGGCTGGAAGAGTTCCACCGCGGGCTGGCGGCGGTGAGCCGGCGTTATGATGTGCCGGTTGTGGGCGGCGACGTGGCGCGGCATGACGGCGGCATTGTGGCGACGCTCACCCTCCTAGGCGAGGCGGGGGCGGGCGGGGTGCGCGTGCTCACCCGCACGGGCGCGCGGGCCGGCGACCGGATTTTTGTAACGGGGGTGCTGGGCGGCAGCCTGGCGAGCGGCCATCATTGCCGGTTTGCACCGCGGCTGGCCGAAGGCGCGTGGCTGGCGCGGCGGCCCGAGGTGCGCGCCCTGCTCGACGTGAGCGACGGGCTGGCGAAGGACCTGCCCGCGCTCACGCCGCCGGGCGCGGAGCCGGCGGTCGAAGCCGCCGCCCTGCCGCGCCGCACCGGCTGCGATGTGCATGCCGCGCTCTGTGACGGCGAGGATTACGAGCTGCTATTCGCCGTGACCGGAGGCACCGAGCCGGAGAAATTCATCCGTGCTTGGCGGCGGGCCTTTCCGCGCACTCGGATCAGTTGCATCGGCCGGTTCGTGCCGCGCGGCACGCGGCCGCCGGAGGCGTTAAAAATGGAGGACTACCGTGGCTATGAGCATCTGCGATAGGTTGCGCAGGGGTGTCACGACCGCCTCGGCAGGGGAGACACAGGCGCTCGCCCGTGAACTGGCTGCCGTCCTGCCGCCGGACATCGTGCTGGCGTTGCACGGCACGCTGGGCGTGGGCAAGACGACGTTCGTGCAGGGGCTGGCGCAGGGGTTTGGCGTGACGGAACCCGTGACGAGCCCGACGTTCAACCTCCTCTCGCTGCACCGCGGGGGAGTGCGGCTGCTCGCGCACCTCGACGCCTACCGGCTTGACGACGGCGCGCAAGTTGAGTCGCTCATGATCGACGACTTTCTCGTCAGCCCGTGGTGCCTCGCGGTCGAGTGGCCGGAGAAAATCGCCGCGTGGGTGCCGGCGGACGCCTGGCATCTCGACCTCGGCATTGCGGCGGACGGACGACACACGCTGCGCCGGCGGTGAACGGGCCGGCCGCCTGCGCCGCCGTCCCGGTGGCGGGGGCGGAAATTGCATTGACCGCACCGGCTGGAACCAACACCTTGCCTGCGAGTCTCAACCTGTTCCCCCCCGCCATGAACTACACCCTGAATGTCAATGGACGCACCCAAACTGTCGAGGCCGAGCCCGACACCCCGATGCTGTGGGTGCTGCGCGACCACCTCAACTACACCGGAGTCAAATACGGCTGCGGGGTGGATGTCTGTGGCGCCTGTACCGTGCATGTGGACGGCGAGTCCATGCGTTCCTGCCAGATTCCGATCTCGGAGGCGGCGGGCAAAAAATTCGTCACCATTGAGGGTCTCTCGGCCAACGGCGACCATCCGCTCCAGAAGGCCTGGTGCGACCACGATGTGGCCCAATGCGGCTATTGCCAGGCCGGCCAGATCATGACCGCCGCCGCGCTGCTCAGGCGCACCCCGAAGCCGACCGATGCCGACATTGACAAGTCCATGAGTGACAACCTCTGCCGCTGCGGCACCTACACCCGCATCCGCGCCGCCATCCACACCGCCGCCGCCGAGATGGCCGCCAAATAAGGAGACCCGCACCATGCAAACCGAATTTTCCCCTGTCTCAGCCCCGGCTGCCGGGCAGTCGCTCGACCGCCGCTCTTTTTTCCGCCTGACCGCGCTCGCGGGCGGCGGCTTTGCGCTTGGCTATTCCTATCTCGGTTCCGCCGGCACGGCGCTCGCCGCCGACGCGTCGGCGGCGGCAGGTTTGCCCGCCAGCGTGTTCTCACCGAGCAACTATATCCGCGTTGGCACCGACGGGGTCGTCACGATTTACACCACACGTCCCGAAGTCGGCCAAGGCATCAAGACGGCGATGCCGATGATCATCGCCGAGGAGATGGACGTGAACTGGAAGGACGTGAAGGTGGTCAGCTCCTCCATTGATCCCGACAGCAACGCGCCCGTCCCTCAGGCGGCGGGCACCCCCGGCGGCCCCGGCGGTGGCGGACGCGGTGGCGGACGGGGCGGCGCGCAGCTGCCCAACCTCGACGGCCCATTTCCACAAAGCGCCGGTGGCAGCACTTCGACGCCACAGTCGTATCAGCCTCTCCGCATGATCGGCGCCACGGCGCGGGTCATCCTGATCGAGGCGGCCGCCCAGACTTGGGGGGTCCCTGCCGCCGAGTGCTCGACCGAGAATAGCTCCGTCTGGCACAAAGCCTCGGGCCGCAAGCTCCCGTACTCCCAGCTCGTCGCGACGGCCGCGACGTTGCCGGTGCCCGCGGCCAACGCGGTCACGCCGAAAGACCCCAAGGACTACAAGCTCCTGGGCACCCGTGTCTCCGGTGTGGAAAATCAGGCACTGGTGACCGGAAAACCGCTTTTCGGCATTGACCAGAAAATCCCCGGCATGGTCTATGCCATCTTTGAGAAATGTCCCGTCTACGGCAGCGGCGCCGTGCTCAGCGCCAATGTGGATGAGGTCAAAAAGCTCCCTGGTGTGAAGGATGCGTTTGTGGTCACCGCCGCCGGCGGTGTGCCGCACGGCGTCGCCATCCTCGGCACCTCGACTTGGGCGGCGTTCAGTGCTCGCAAGCAGCTCAAGGTCACCTTCGACGAAGGCCCCAACACCGGCCAGAGTTGGGCGGCCATGACGCAGCAGGCGCAGGCCCTCGGCGCGAATGCCGCCGCCGGCGACGGCGCGGCCTTCGACGGCGTGGCCAAGGTCATTGATGCCTCCTACAGTTTCCCCTATATCTCCCACGCCCCGCTTGAGCCGCAGAACTGCCTCGCCGACGTGAAGGCCGACCGCGCCGAAATCTGGGCCCCCACGCAGAACGCCGGCGATGTGCTCAGCCGGGTGCTGGCCGCCACCGGGCTGACGGCCCGTGCAGTCAAGGTTCACGTCACGCGAAGTGGCGGCGGCTTTGGCCGGCGGCTCAACAATGACTATGCCGCGCAGGCCGCGCTCATCTCCAAGCTCGCCGGGGTGCCGGTGAAGCTCCAGTGGTCGCGCGAGGATGACATGAGGTTCGACGTGTTCCGGCCCGCCGGTTTTGGCTTCCTCAAGGGAGGCATCGACGCCGCCGGCAAGCTCGTCGCCTGGCGGCACCACCGCGTCAGTGTCAGCGGCGGCGGCGCGGGGCAGGACAGCTTCCCGCGGGGTTTTGGTGTGACCGAGCTGAGCCCGGCGGGGATGGTCCCGTCCGCCGTGCCCACCTTTGCCTGGCGCGCTCCCAACAGCTGCACCGGGGCCTGGGTCACCCAGAGCTTCTTGGACGAGCTCGCCCACGCCGCCGGCCGCGATCCGCTCGAGTTCAAGCTCGAGATTCTCGCCAACCCTCAGTCCGGTGTCCCCGGCCCGGTTAACGGAGTCACCGCCCAAGTCTATAGCGAGCGAATGACCGCGATTGTGAAACTCGCCGCCGAGAAGCTCGGCTGGGGCAAGAAGCTCCCGCGTGGCCAGGGTCAGGGCATTGCGTTTTACTGCTGTCATGGCGGCTATGTCGCCGAGGCTGCCCAGGTTACTGTCTCCAAGGACGGCAAACTCACGGTGGACCACGTCGTCGCTGTCGCCGATGTCGGCCACACCATTGTCAATCTCAGTGGTGCGGAGAATCAAGGCCAGGGTGCCATTGTGGACGGTCTGAGCACCATGATGTTCCCCGAGCTGAACATCGAGAAAGGCCGCCTCGTCGAGGAGAACTTCACCCAGTATCAGCTTCTCTTCATGCCCGACGCGCCCAAAAAGATTGAGGTTCACTTCGTCAAGTCGGCGAACAACCCGACCGGGCTCGGCGAACCGACCCTGCCCCCCGTCGCCCCGGCGGTGTGCAACGCGATCTTCGCCGCGACGGGCATTCGCGTCCGCCAGTTCCCCCTCACCCGCACCAGCCTGAAGTGGTCGTGAGGAGTTATGACGGACGTGGTGTCCCCATCGCCAAAAGCAAAAGCCCCGCGCCTTGTCGCGGGGCTTTTTATGGGGCTTGGGGCCGGCTTAAGGGGCGTTTAGGGCCGGCCTGATCCTGGCCCCCCGGAGTGTCCGGCTCCAGTCGCGGTGCCTTTTAGCGCTGCGTCACTTTGGCCGGGGCCGGCGCGGTCTTGGGCGTCAGCTCGGTCGTGATGCGGAAGAGGTGGTAGGAGGCGGGCTGGCCGGTGGCGTTTTTGACCGTGTGCGTGTCGTTGGAGGCGATGAAGAAAATCGTGCCGGGCGTGCCGCGCTCCGACTTGCCGTTGATGGTCACGTCGAGCAGGCCGTCTTTGACGGCGAGGAGCTGCTCCTCGGGGCGGCGGGCGGGCGAGTCGTCCCTCTGGCCGGCGTTGAGCGAGATCACGGCGCACTCGAAGTTTTCGGCGGTGGTGGTGGCGCCGTTGAAAATCTCGTGGCGAGAGCCGGTTTTCGTCGGCTTGGGCACGGACCTGGCCGCATCAAAAACGACGGAGCCGAGCTTGCCCGCGGGCACCGGGTCCGAGGGGGTGGTGTCGGCGCGCGGCGTGGCTGGCGTCGAGGCGGTGTGGATGTTGAACACCAGATAGGTGGCGGGCTTGTCGCCCTTGTTCTCGACGTTGTGGTATTGGTTGGCGGCAAAGAAAAACACCGCGCCGGGCCCGACGGTCTCGGTCTTGCGGACATCGGCGGTGACGCCGCCCAGGCCGACCTCGAGCGTGCCTTCCTTCAGGACGATGAACTCCTCGTTCCCGTGGCGGTGGGGCGGATGGGAGTTTTGGCCGGGATTGAGGGTGCTGATATGGATTTCCAGCTTTCCGATGGTGGGGGTCACGAGGTCGGAGACATTGCGGCGCACACCGGTTGTGCCGTTGGTGCGGACCTCGAGCCGCTCCCAGATGAATGCCGTTGAACCGAGCCGCTGGGTGGGCTGGCCGCCGGGCGTGGCGGCTGGGATGGCCACGAGATTGGCGAGGGCTGAGTAACCGTTGACACCGCCGGTGGTGACATTGGGAGCAAACATCGGGGTGGCCGGCGGGGCGACGGGAGCCGGACCTGCGGCGGCGGTCGCGCCGGCGGCAAAGGACAGGGAGGCGCCAGTGGAAGCGGCGGCCAGCACGAGCAGCAGTTGACGGGAGAGATTTTTCAAGAGGGGAGAAAAGGGCAGTGCAAAACCGCAGACTGACAGAGCGGCCAAATTTCCGCCGCCGGGCCGCCAAATGCAACCGGGAACTTCCCGCTCCTTCGGCCGTGGGGCCGCTTGTCCGGGTCAGGTATGATACGTTTCGGCATTGCGTCGCGCCGGGTTTGGCCCCGGAAACGTCGGGCTGCGCGCCATGCTTCGCCTCCTGCTCCCGCCCAACCTCGCCGCCGCCGCCGCTCGCGACGCCATCGCCGTCAAGGCTGAGCTGGACCGTGACGCCGCGCCGCCGCCCGGCCTGCTGCCGGCGCTGGCTGTGCTCCAGCGGATCTGCGGGACGGCGACCCCACCGGTGTTTCTCCAGCTCACGCGCGCGCAGCTGGGCGAGCTGGCCGCCGCGGCCGGAGCGGAGCCGGTGTTTGTGGAAAACGGCCGCAGCGTCGCATGGCCACACGACGCGCTGTTCGCCGACCTCGCGGCCAAGGCCGCCGCGAGTTCCCCGCTCCCGACCCCTATGCCGGCGGCCCGGCCCACCCGCCGCGCCATCCCGGCCGACCTCACGCCGATGCTGGTGGACGGATCGGAACATTTCCTTGCGCTCACGCTGCCGTCGCGCGAGCACCCCGGTCACGCCGCCGCGCTTGATCTGGTGCGTGGCCACGGCTTCGTGCTGGAGCCATCCAACCGCAAGTGGTGGCTGCGCGACCGCCACAAGACGCTCAATTTTATCGCCGCCCACGGGGCGCGGCTGCGTGAGGAATTTAACGCCGAACTGACGCCCGGCTTTGAGCAACGCACGGCCCACCTCCGCGCGGCGGAGGCCGTCGCGGAAGTCGTGCCCGCCGGTGGCGGCTTTGCGGTCACGCTCGCACTGCACGCCGGCCCGGCGGATGACACGCAGTTGCGGGCCGCTCTGGCGGCCGGGCGCGGCTACCTTGAGGCGGGGGAAAACGTTTTTCTGCTTGCCCCCGGCCTGCTCCAAAAGCTCACGGAGGCACAACGGGCGCTCACGAACGAGCCTGTGGCCGGCCTGGCGCCGCGCCGCACCCAGCGGGTGAGCGTCGCGCGCGCAGCCGAGGCGGACGGGATCATCGAGGCACTTGCACCCGGCTATCAGGCTCCGGCCGAGTGGCGCACGCGCAGCACGGCGCTCCGCGACCTCACCGCGCTTGCGCCCACGCCGCTCCCGGTTGCGCTCGATGCGCAGTTGCGTTCTTACCAGCGGCTCGGCGCTGCGTGGCTCTGGCATCTTTGGCAGCACCGCCTGGGCGGCATCCTTGCCGATGAGATGGGTCTGGGCAAAACGGCGCAGGCGCTGGCGGTGCTCAGCGCGATCAGCGCCCAGCCTAAGGGTGAAGAGGCCAGGGAAAAGGCTTCTGGCCGGCCTGGATGGGACGGGGCGTCCTGCAACCTCGACCCCTCGGCGTTCAACCCCCGGCCGATTTCACTCGTGGTCGTCCCGGCCTCGCTGCTGGAAAACTGGCGGCGCGAGGCGGCGAGGTTTGCGCCGCAGTTGCGCGTGTTCGTCCACCATGCGGCGCAACGCCTGACGGCGGCCGCCAGCTTTGCCGCCCACGACCTGGTCCTCACGAGCTATGGCACGCTGGCGCGCGATCAGGCGCTGTTTGCCACCGTGGAGTTTGCCGCCGTCGTGGCCGATGAGGCGCAGCACATCAAAAACCGCCGCTCGCAAAACGCCGCCGCTTTGCGGGCGCTGCGGGCGTCCGCGCGGTTTCTGCTTACCGGCACTCCCTTGGAAAACTCACTCGACGACCTGCGGTCGCTCTTCGAGTTTGTGCTGCCCGGCTACCTCACCCGCGCTCCGGCCGGGGCGCGCGGCGAGGAACGCGCGTGGTTCGACTCCCGCCTCCGCGCGCAGACGGCCCCCTACATCCTCCGCCGCACCAAGCGGGCGGTCGCCCCCGAGCTGCCGGAAAAAATTGAGCAAACCCTCTGGTGCGAGCTCACGCCCGCGCAGGCCGCGCTCTACCGCCGCACGCAGGAAGACTTCGAGCGCGAGCAGCTCGGCCTCGCCGCCGCCGGCGTGGGCGAAAACCGGCTGCGCTTCGCCGCGCTCACGCAATTGCTCCGGCTCCGGCAAATTTGCTGTGATCCGCGGCTGGTGCCGGGCGGGGGTCTGCCGGCAGATGCACCGTCGGACAAAACGGCGGATGCGCCGGCCGAAGCCGGATCGTTGCCGGCCGGCCGGCCCCAACCTGAGGCCGGCTTTGCGGACTCGGCGAAACTCGACGCGTTCCGTGAGCTGCTGGCCGAGGCGGTGGATGACGGCCACCGGGTGCTCGTATTTTCGCAGTTCACCTCGCTGCTGGCGCTGCTGCGTGCCGAGCTGGACGCGCAGGGCGTGGCGTATTGTTATCTGGACGGCGCCATGACCACCCGCGCACGGCAGGCCGAGGTGGACCGGTTTCAGGCCGGGCCGGATGTACCGGTGTTTCTGCTCTCGCTCAAGGCCGGCGGCACGGGCCTCAACCTCACCGGCGCGGACACGGTCGTCCATTTCGACCCGTGGTGGAACCCGGCCGCCGAGGCGCAGGCGACGGACCGCGCCCACCGAATCGGGCAGGCGCGCACGGTGACGAGCTACAAGCTCATCGCCGCCGGCACCGTCGAGGAAAAGGTGCTTGGCCTGCAGGCTGGAAAGCGCGCCCTGCTGGCTGACGTGTTTGAGGCGAGCGACGCGGCGGCCGCGAAGCTGTCGCTGGCGGACTTGCTGGAACTGACCAAGTAGCAGGGCGGGCTGGCGGGCGGTTTCAGGCGGCGGCAGGGTCTATGGTTTAGGGGCCGCCGCGACGATGCCGTCGGTTAGCTGGTAACGGAAGTAGTCCAGGTCAACCGAGCCGCCTTCCGTGCCGGAACTGAAGAAGCCGGCGCGTGCACCCATCCAAAAGACGTAGCTCAGCGTGATGGGCTGGCCGATGGGCGTGAACGTTGCGCCGTCGGTGCTGAACGAGATGCGGACAGTCGGGAAGAGCCGCGACTGCGCGCCCATACATCCCGTGGCCGGGCAGGGGAGGGGGGAAGCTTCATCAGGACAGGGCAAACCGCCCGCCCCGCCCGCCGCAAGGCAAATGGTGTGCTGCTTTTCCCGGAAAAGCGCTTGCGTCGCCCCGGTGTGGCAGGGATGCTGCTCCTTCCTGCTCGCGGCACCACCCGCCGCACCAAGCAAACACACACGCGGGCTTCGCCCGCTTTTTCGGACCAAATGGAAGACCCAGCCCCCACTGAAAATCCGCCAGCGGATTTCAACAAGATCGACCTGTCCCAGCTCCAAAGCTTCAGTTTTGGCACGCAATGGGCGCAGGACAAGGCAGCGCCAGGCGGCGGGCGACCCCCGCGCGAGGGGCGGCGTGACGACCGGCCGTTTCGGCCGCGCGAGGGCGGCGGTGCGGACGAGCCACGCCGTGACCGGCGCGAGTTTCGCCGTCCTGCCGGGGCGGGCGAGGGCGCGGCCGCTCCGGGCGGCCCCGCAACGGCACCGCGCCACGACGGCGGCAGCCGTCCGCCCCGCGGCGATGAGCCGCGCGGCAATTTTCGCGGCCCGCGCCGCGAGGACGATGACCGCCGGGGCGGCGGTTTCCGCGAGGATGGCCCGCGCCGGTTTGGCGGGCGTGGCCCGGTGCCGGAGCGCGGCCCCTACCTCAGTCCGTTTTTCAACGTCACATTTTATCCCGAGGACACGAGCTTCGCCACGCTGGTAAAAACCATCCGCACGTCGCTCCGCACCTTCGAGCTGTTTGAGGTGGCCCGCGCGGTCGTGGGCAAAAGCGACCGTTGCATCGCCCTCATCGAGCGCATGCCGCCCGGTGGTCCCGGCGCACCTGCGGCCGATGCCCCGCCCACGAAGCCCGCGCCGCTCGTCATCTCGGTGCCGGACGCGCTCCCGTTTGAAAACGAGGAAGCCGCCATCGCCCACGTCATGGCGACCCATCTCGCCACGTTTTTTGACACCACCGAGGTCGAGGTTGAGGCGCCCAAGGGCAACTTTCAGGTGGTCAACAAGTGTGGTATCACCGGGGAGCTGCTCGCCCCGCCCAACTACCACCGCTACGGGCCGATCATGCGCCAGCACCATGCGACGCGCCTGCGGATGCCCTTTGAGGCGTTTGCGGCCAAGATCGAGACCGTGCGCGACCCCGAGGCCGTGAACCAGTGGCTGGAAAAAATGAAGAAGACGGTGCGCTACACCTGGAAGCTCGCCGGAGAAGGCGAGACGCCGCCGTCCTTTGCCACGCAAGAGGAGGCCCGCCAGCATCTGCTGACCAATGCGCGGGAGAAAGTTTTGCGCCTTGCCGACAGCTGGCGCGTGCCCGGGAAAAATCTCGCCACGCTCCCCGCCGGCGAAATCCGACGTGCCACCGAAGGTGCGCTCGAGCGCCAGCGGCACTTCCCCCTCGACACAGCCAACGCGCTGCGCGGCCGCCTGCGCCGCGAAGGCCTCTCGATCTTCAAGAAAGGCTCCAAGGGCATCACCTATGTCTGTGCCGTCCGTCGCAAGCTCCGCACGTCCGACCAGGTGTTTGCCGAAAACCTCGGCGCGCTGATCGCCTTCATTGAGAAGTATCCGATGGTACGTCGCAGCGTGCTGCCGGAAAAATTTCTCGGCTTCAAGCTGCCTGCTGCGGTGGAAACCCCGCCGCCTCAGTCCGAGACACCCGCAGCTGCGGGGGTGGAAGGCACCGCTCCGGTCGAAGGCGAGACTCCGGCCACAGCCGCCGCTCCGGCCACCGTGCCCCCGGCGGCTCCTGAAACCGTCCCCGGTTCGGCCATGCCGTCTGCCGCGACGCTCACTCCCGAGGAACGCGAGCGCCTGACCAAGCTGCACAGCGATCTCCGCTGGCTGCTGAGCGAGGGTTACGTCATGGAGTTTATGGACGGCCGCCTGTTCATTCCGCCGCCGGTCGCGGCCGCCCGCAAGCAGGAGGCCGAGACTGCCGAGCACGACTTGGAGAACTTCCCCGACACCCCGGCCACGGAGCCCGCAGCCACCGGTGAAGAGCCGGCGGTGAGCACCGAAGCGGATGTTCCCGCCGCGTCGGAGCCGGCTGGCGTGGCACCGGTCGTGTTGCCTGAATCCACTGCGGCCGAGCCTGTTGTGCCGCCGGCCGCCCCGGCAGGGTCCGTGATCCCGCCATCCTGAGCCTCAGGAATTTCCGGCCGGCAGTGACCGGGCCTGCCTACCACCATGAAAGACCGCTTTCCGGAGACCCTAGCGTTGGAGATCGACCGCCAGCTCCTCAGGAAATATCTTCGCCTGAAGTCGATCCTGATGTGCCAATGTGTGATGGGATTGCTCGGTTTCCCGGCTGGCATGGCCCTTATGGAAGATGCGCTCAAGAAAGACGGCACAACATTGCTCGAGAGGCTGGGTTTGATTGCCCAAGGCATTGGGTTGGGGCAACTGGGGGCGCTTTTACTGACGTCTTTGCTCTATCTGATTTTGATGCACCGGCAGACTGGCCAATACGCCGACGGTCTGGAAGTCAGGGTGGAGGGGGCCTTTTTGAGGGTATGTGCGCCTGTCGTCTTTGCGGGGCGAAGGGATCGGAAGCTACATTTCCGGTCGATCATAGACTATACTGTGGTCGAAGGCCCGCTGATGCGGCGTCTGGGGATTATGGGGCTGCAAATTAACACGGCCGGCCAGAACCTTCACCAAAACGTGATTCTGATCCCCGCCATCAAAAACGCCCTGGCCACCCGTGACCTGCTCGCCGAGATTGATGCGGCGCGGGAGCAGGGCCATCATGTAGCCTGAAAACGCTTGTTCAGAATCAGTTGAGAAAGTTGTCTCGGTGCCGCTCAGCCCCATGTCCATGCGTCATTCCGATCTCAGCGAGGCTGCCGCCACACGGCATGCTGTTCTGTTCCGCCTGCGATCAAACAGTGCCGCCGGGAGCGGGACGGAATAATCACCTCCCGCGCAAGACGCGTTGACACGAGGCCCCCCGGTCCTATTCGCTTGTCCTTCTGCGTCCGTACGGCGCGCTCCATTTTCCAACCCTGACTCATCCTTCAACATGGCTGCCAAATCCAAGAAAACCTCCTCGAAAAAATCCGCCTCCACGAAGGCCGTCAAATACGTCTATACGTGGGGCGCCGCCAAAGCCGACGGCAATGGTTCGATGAAAAACCTCCTCGGTGGCAAGGGTGCCAATCTCGCCGAGATGACCCGCATCGCCCTGCCGGTGCCTCCGGGCTTCACCATCACCACCGAGGTCTGCACCTATTTCTACGCCAACAAGCGCACCTATCCCGCCTCCCTCCAGGCCCAGATGGAGGCCGGTGTGGCCAACATGGAGAAGATCATGGGTTACAAGTTCGGTGACGCCAACGGCTTTCCCCTGCTCGTCGCCGTCCGCTCTGGCGCCCGCGACTCCATGCCCGGCATGATGGACACCATCCTCAATCTCGGTCTCAACGACGACACCGTCCTCTCCCTCGCCCGCGCCACCAAAAACGAACGCTTTGCCTGGGACTGCTACCGCCGCTTCATCCAGATGTATTGCGATGTCGTCATCGGCGTGCAGAAGCGCGAGGGCGAGGATCACGATCCTTTCGAGTCCGTCATCCACGGTTTCAAGCATGAGAAATATCATAACGACATCGAGGACTCCAAGCTGACCGCCGCCGACCAGCAGGAGCTCGTTGCGCGTTTCAAGGCCATGGTCAAGGAACGGACCGGAAAATCCTTCCCCAGCAATCCTTGGGATCAGCTCCGTGGTGCCGCTGGCGCCGTGTTCGGCTCCTGGATGAATGACCGCGCCAAGGTTTACCGTGCCAAGTACAACATTCCATCCGAGTGGGGCACCGCCGTCAACGTCCAGGCCATGGTCTATGGCAACACAGGCGACACCTCCGGCTCCGGCGTCGCGTTCACCCGCAACCCTGCCAATGGCACCAACGAGTTCTACGGCGAATTCCTGCTCAACGCCCAAGGGGAGGATGTCGTCGCCGGCGTTCGTACGCCTGAGCCGGTCCTCAAGCTTAAGGACCAGATGCCCAAGTCCTACGCCGAGCTCCTCCGCGTGCGCGCCACGCTGGAGAAGCATTTCAAGGACGTGCAGGACATCGAGTTCACGATCCAGGAAGGCAAGCTGTTCATGCTCCAGACGCGCAACGGCAAGCGCACCGCCGCCGCCGCGCTCAAATTCTCCGTGGATATGGTCAAGGAGAAGCTCATTGATTGGCAGACCGCCATCCTCCGCAACCCCGCCGACCAGCTCGAACAGCTCCTCGCGCCCATCTTCGATCTCGCTGAGGTCAAGAAGGCCAAGGTCATCGCCACCGGCCTTCCCGCCGGCCCCGGCGCGGCCACAGGCAAAATTTACTTCAACGCCGACCGCGCTGTGCAGGCCGCCGAGAAGGGCGAAAAGGTTCTCCTCGTCCGCGTCGAGACCTCGCCCGAGGATCTGCGCGGCATGATCGCCGCCGAGGGCATCCTCACCGCCCGCGGCGGTGTGTCCTCCCATGCCGCGCTCGTCGCGCGCCAGATGGGCAAGGTCTGCGTGTGCGGCGCCGCCGGCGTCACGATTGATTACGAGAAGAAGACCGCGACCATCGCCGGCCAGACGTTCGGCGAGGGCGACTTCCTCTCCATTGATGGCACCATCGGTGCGGTCTATGCCGGCCAGATCAAGACCGCCCCGTCCGAGATCGTCGCGGGCCTCCTCAATGGCGACAAGGCCGCGCAGGCCACGGAGAAGTTCAAGAGCTACAACCAGCTCATGAAATGGTGCGCGCAGGCCACCAAGCTCCAGGTCCGCACCAACGCCGACACCCCCGAGCAGACGCAGAACGCGATCGCGTTCGGCGCGGTCGGCATCGGTCTCACCCGCACCGAGCACATGTTCTTCGAGGGCGACCGGATTGACGCCATGCGCGAGATGATCCTCGCCGGCGACCTCGCCACCCGCGAGGCCGCGCTCGCCAAGCTCCTGCCCTACCAGCGCGCCGACTTCTTCGGCATCTTCAAGGCGCTGAAGGGATTTCCGGCCACGATCCGCTTCCTCGACCCGCCGCTGCATGAGTTCCTGCCCAACTCCAAGGAGTCGCAGATGGACCTCGCGCGGAAGCTCGGCATCGCTGTCGAGAAGATCATGCACCGCGTCCACGAGCTGCATGAGTTCAACCCCATGCTCGGCTTCCGGGGCTGCCGCCTCGGCATCAAGTATCCCGAGATCACCGCGATGCAGGCGCGCGCCGTGTTTGAGGCCGCCGCCGACGCGAACAAGGCCGGCTTCAAGGCCAAGCCCGAGATCATGATCCCGCTGGTCGGCTTCAAGAAGGAGCTCGATCTCCAGGTTGCGCTCGTCCACGAGGTCGCCAAGGCCGTCATGGCCGAGAAGAAGACCAAGATCGCCTACAGCGTCGGCACCATGATCGAGATCCCGCGCGGTGCCCTTACGGCCGACGAGATCGCGCACACAGCCGAGTTCTTCAGCTTCGGCACCAACGACCTCACGCAGACCTGCCTCGGCATGAGCCGCGACGACTCGGGCTCCTTTCTCGGTGCCTATCAGGAGAGCGAGATCATGAAGAAGAACCCGTTCGCCTCGATTGACCAGACCGGCGTCGGCCAGCTCATGCGGATCGCCATCGAGAAGGGCCGGCAGACCCGCCCCGACATCAAGCTCGGCATCTGCGGCGAGCACGGCGGCGATCCGGATAGCGTGAAGTTCTGCCACAAACTCGGCCTGAGCTACGTCTCATGCAGCCCCTACCGCGTCCCCGTCGCCCGCCTCGCCGCCGCCCAAGCGGCCGTGGCGGATGCCAAAGCGGCGAAGAAGTAATCCGAAATAGGGACGCGACACTCTCGTCGCGATTCAGTCTGAACTTCCAGCCCTGCGCCTTCCCAGGCGCGGGGCTTTTTATGACGGGCAAACAATCTTGCTGGTTGTCAGCCCGAGCCTGTCCCGGCTAGCCTCCAATTCATGCAATGCTCAGCCGGGCTCAAGTATCTCTTCGGTCAACGTGCGCCCATTCTTGAGGTCGCAATGTGGCGCGGGGCGTTTTGGGCCGGTGTGGCGCTGGTCTTGCTGACAGGTATCGCGCGGAATTACGACCAAACCTTCATTGTGGAGAGTCCGGTGCTCTGGCTCTTTGGTCCGCTCTTGTTTTCTTTTGTCTCCGGCTCGTGGCTTTACTTCGTAGTTTACGGTCTCTTTGCCCGACGTGAAATGGTGGATGCGGGTGGAGTAAGACCAAAATTTTGGTCGGGATGGCGCTCCTTTATGGGGCTGTTCTGGCTGACGGCACCCATCGCGTGGCTCTATGCCATCCCGGTTGAACGCTTCACCGATTCGTTCGCCGCAGTGAAGCTAAATCTCACCCTGCTCGCGCTGGTTTCGTTGTGGCGTGTGCTGCTGATGGCCCGGGTGATGCAAGTGATCACATCGGCCCCGTTGATGATGACAATGGCATGGGTGCTCTTTGCCGCAGCCTTGGAGGTTTGCGTAGTTTATGTTTTTGACGGCGGAATAGGCGGAATAGCGAGAAGCATCATGGTTGCGATGGGCGGGATGCGAAATTCGCCGGAGGAGGAAATGCTTCTCTCGGCAATGGGGACGGCATTTTCCGTGGCCTTGTGTACCGTGCCGATTTCGCTGATCATCGCATCGGGGTGGAGGCCGCGGCGGCCCTTGGGCGCGCTCCCGCAACCGCAGCTAGGCCCGATGCCGTGGCGGACGCTGGCTGCATGGGCGGCGTTCTGGGTGGCGGTCGCAATTGTGCCGCAACGGGAACTGGCGAATACCGTGACCGTGGAGCGCTTGCTTGCCGAGGGTAGGGGAAGGGCCGCGCTGGATTTTCTGGCGAGCCACCAGCCTTTGGATTTTGCGCCGGCACGGATGCTCCCGCCGAGGCCATACGAAAGGAATATTTTTCTGGAATTGCCACCATTATTCGGTGCGGTACTGCCCTCGGACCCTGACTGGGTGCGGGCGCACTTGATGCAGCGGCTGGAATTGATGCAGATACACTACGGGCCGGATGAGTGGCACCGCCTGAGTTATGAGGCTGCGTCGCAGGAACAAAAAACCCAGTTTATGGCCGACAGGATAAGGTGGATGGGGCCAGAAGCCGGCGGATTTTTGCAACTTTTGGACGGCTTGGAACGGATTCCGGAAGGCCGGTTATGGCTGGAAAAAAACCTGCTCTTTTTGGGTGCGGTGCGGGCAGCAAATATGGAAGCATCTCGCTATTTGCCTCGGAACAGCAAAACCGAAGCCGAGCAGGAGGCGGACCGATTGCTGCTCCTGCAGCGTCTCGATGAAATGGGTGTTACGGAGGGAAAGGCCGGCAACGGGTCGCCGCCATGAAAATCGGCCTCATCGCCATGAGCGGGGTGCGGGTGCGAACGGCGGAGCTCGCTGCCTTGGGCGTGACCTTACCGGGATTTATCCGACGGGGAAAGGTCATCGCCTCGCTACCGAGCCTAGGGCTGCTGACGATCGCGGGCCTGACCCCGCCGCATCATGAGGTGAGCTATATTGAGATAGATGATCTGCCAGATTTGCAGTCGTTGCCGGATTTTGACTTGGTGGCCATTTCTTGCCTCACCGCCTCTGTTATGGACGCCTACAAGGTTGCCAACGCTTATCGTGCGCGTGGGATCCGTGTTGTCATGGGCGGGCTGCATGTGAGCAGCCTGCCGGAGGAGGCGTTGGGACACTGCGACGCCGTGGTGATCGGCGGCGCGGAGAACGCGTGGCCTCAACTGGTGGCGGACGCGGAACGGAGCAGGCTCCAACGATGTTATCATGGAGCGACGGCGGGGGTGTTTGAACCGTCAAACTATGCGCGACCGCGTTTTGATTTGATCAAGGGGCGACCTTACAATCGGGCCACGATCCAGACTTCGCGCGGCTGCCCGCGCGGCTGCGAGTTTTGCGCCGCCAGCCCACTCATCACCCGCCACTTTAACCAAAAGCCTGTCGGGCTGGTAATGGAGGAAATTCAATCCCTTCGCCGTGAGTTTCCTGAGCCATTTGTGGAGTTGGCGGATGACAACACGTTTCTCAACAAAGCTTGGGGGCGCGAGTTTCTCCGGGCACTGATTCCTGAGCGGCTGCGTTGGTTCACTGAAACCGATGCTTCCGTGGCGGACAATCCGGAGCTGTGCGACTTGATCGCGGAATCCGGCTGTCGGCAGCTTTTAATCGGCTTTGAAAGCCCGCGCGCAGCGGATCTGGGGGAGATTGATCCTTTGGGCTGGAAACAGAAAATCGCCTCCCGGGCGCATCGGGTCGTGGACACGCTCCAATCGCGTGGTGTGAGCGTGAACGGCTGTTTCATCCTTGGCCTCGATCATCACACGCCGGAGATATTTCCTGTGATCAGGGATTTTGTGCTCTCTTCCGGTCTGGCCGAAGTGCAACTGACGGTGCTGACCCCGTTCCCCGGGAGCAGCCTCTATGGACGGCTGGAGCGGGAGGAGCGGTTGCTGGGCAGGCAATTCTGGGAGCGCTGTACGCTCTTTGATGTGAATTACCGTCCCGCGCGCATGACTGTGGAGGAATTGGAGAGCGGTTTGCGCTGGCTGTTCACGGAGCTGTATTCGGTCGAAGCGACGGAACAGCGCAGACGGACGTTTGCGCGGATGTCCCGGCAACGCGGAGAGGTTTCCATGCAAACCTCGTTGGAGCCATAATGGCATAAGTCGGCGCACCACCATTGCCTGGGATTTCAAACGCAGGTGACTGCGTTCCACCATTGCCGCCCAGCACGCAGCCCTCACGGTGGTGCTACTGCATGACCCAGCTCGCCACCATCCTCACCCATCCCGGCAGCGCCCATAAGGACGAGCTGCTCGCGTGCAGCGTCCTCCTCGCGTTGCACCCTGTGCCGATCGTCCGCCGCGAGCCGACCCCCGCCGACCTCGCCGACCCCGCCACCGCCGTCGTGGACGTGGGCGGCCGGCACGAGCCGGCCCTCGGCAACTTCGACCATCATCAGCTGCCCAAGGACGTCCCGCCTACCTGTTCGCTCTCACTCGTACTTCAGCACCTCGGCCTATATGACGACGCCCGGCAATTTTGCGACTGGCTTGAGCCCGCCGAATGGTTCGACTGCCGCGGCCTGATCACCACTGCCAAATGGCTCGGCGCCACACCCGCCACGTTCTCCCGGCTCACGTCGCCCGTGGACATCACCCTGCTGCGCCGTTTTGCCCTCGCGACCCGGCTTGAGCCCGACCAGCCCCTCTGGGAGGTGATGCGCATGGTCGGCGAGGACCTGCTCGACTATGTGCGAACGCTGCGCGCGCGCCTCGATTTTATCGGACAACACGCGCAAATCTGGACGCTGGATCTCGCCGGCTCGCCGGCAAAAATCCTGTTTCTTCCACGCACCGATCCGCTGCCCGACGACCCCTCCATGGGCATCGAGCGCTACATCGAGCAACGCGGCCTCGCCGCCGAAGTCGTGGGCACTGTGAGTCCCGACCGCCGCAGCGCCGGCTACGGACTCTCGCGTTACCGGGACAACGTGCGGCTCGACTTCACCCACATCGCCGACCGCCCTGGCGTCCACTTCGCGCACGCGCGCGGCTTCGTGGCCAAGACTTCGCTCAGCGAAATCGGCCAGCTGCAAGACTTGGTCGCCCGCGCCGGGGTGCCGATCGCCGCATGATTTTTCCGCGTGCCCACGCCAACCCGCGAAGTCCGCCCGTTCAACCTTCCGCGCAAGGTCCTCGCCGACGGCGTGGTCCTCGCAGTGCCGCCCGGCTGGGACTTGCTCCGGCCCGGCGATGCCGCACTCAGCCGCCGCATCAAGGCCGACGGGCCGACGTGGACCGTGATCGAGCTAAAGGGCCGCAAGCGTTTCTCCCACGGCATCTGGGCGCCCGCCGAGCGCATCGCCGCGCTCCGGTCCAAGCTCGCTGCGGAGCGCGAGGAACCGTCCTACCAGCGCAAGCTCGACTCCGCCCGAGCCCGCCGCGCCGCTGCCGAGGAGGTTTACGCCGAGGATTTTCGCGGCGCTGTGCTGGCCTTTCTTGCGTTTCATTCAGACTACCACGACCACGCCGCCGCCATGGCCACACGCATCGCGACCCACGCCACGCCCGTCGGCAGCGGGACCGTCGCCCGCACCCAACGCATTCCCATCGAGCAGCGCGCTGAGGCGGCAACCATTGCTTGGATGCGCCACCAGACCACCGGCTACGACCACATGACGATCCCACGCGAGCGCGGCCGCCGTCGCGAGGTGCGCCGCCAGCTCGCCGCGCGCTCAAAGCAACTTCTCGCGCTCTACCGCGCCGGCCACCCCATTGATTTCCCGCGCTGCCCGCTGCACGCCGCGCTGCTGAACGCACCCACCCCCCACATTTGCTGACCGTTATGCAACTATCTGAACAGGGACGGCAACCATTGGCCACCGGCTCTATGTTTCACACACTGACCGACTTTGATCCCGCCGCCCTTGCGCAGCGATTCGCAGGCTGGGGCTTCAAGCCCAGCCATGCGGCGCGGGTGCTGCGGGCGTTTTATTCGGGTGATGATCTCGCGACCGCCGCTTGGCACGGGTTGCCGCACGGACTCGTGGAGAAATTGCGCGCGGAGTTCCCCGCAGGCGCGGCAACGCTGGCGGCGCGGCAGGTGGCCGGCGATGGCACGACCAAGCTGCTGCTCCGCCTTGGCGATGGACGCACGGTCGAGTCTGTGCTCATGCCGGACTTCCGCGCGGACCGTGCCGCCGGCTGCCTCTCGTCACAAGTCGGCTGTGCGATGGGCTGCGATTTTTGCGCCACAACCAAGACCGGTTTTGAACGCAATCTCACCGCCGGTGAAATCGTGGAGCAGTTTCTGGCCCTGCGGCGTGAGGCTCTCGCCATCGGCCGCAGGCTCCAGACCGTCGTCTTCATGGGCATGGGCGAGCCGTTGCTCAACCTCACCGCCGTGCTCGAGGCCGTGCGCCGGCTCGCGGACAACTCTCTGGGCGCGCTTGGCTGGCGGCAGATCACCGTCTCCACCGTGGGCATCGTGCCGGGCATGGACGCGCTCACCGCCACGGGGCTGAACCTGCACCTTGCCGTCTCGCTGCACGCGCCCGACGACGCCACCCGTGCACGGCTGTTGCCGATGGGGAAACGCTTTCCGATTGCCGACATCCTCGCCGCCGCCGACCGGTTCCAAGCGCGGCGCGGCCGGCCGGTGACCATCCAGTATTGCCTGCTCGCCGGGGTGAACGACACGCCGGAACAGGCCCGCCAGCTCGCCGCTCTGCTTGGCCCTCGCCGGATGCACGTCAATCTCCTGCGGTACAACCCGACCGGCCTGAGCCTGCGTGGCATCGCCTACGAGCCGGCGTCGGACGCGACGGCCGACGCCTTCCTCGCCGAGCTGCGCGCGCGCAACGTGGTCGCCCATTTTCGCCGTTCACGCGGCCCCGACATCGCCGCCGCCTGCGGCCAGTTGCGCGAGCGCGTGGCGTAGGCGGGGTGGGTCCCTGGTTCAGGCGTAAGCACGGGCGTATGTCCATTGCTGGATGCAATATTGTGTGGCGATGGGGAGATTCGTCAGGAATCTCACCCGGCATGGGTCTTTCCTCCTGGGAACTGCTGCTGGCGGTGGTGGGCGCGCTGTTTGTCGGCGTGTCAAAGACCGGCGTGGGCGGGGTGGGCGTGCTGGCCTCGGCGCTGTTCGCCGTGCTCATGCCGGCGAAGCAGTCGGCGGGGTTTGTGCTCCCGATGCTGGTGTTTGGCGACCTCGTGGCAGTGGCGTCCTACCGGCGGCACGCGGTGTGGGCCCACGTTGGCCGGATGTTTCCGTGGACGGCGGCGGGTATCCTGCTCGGCTGGTTCGCCATGGGCCGGATAGACGACCGGCAGGCCAAGCTGCTCATCGGCACGCTGGTGCTCGGGCTGACGGCGTTGCAGGTGGCGCGGCGGCACCTGGGTACGGATGGCGCGGCCCCAGGTGCATGGTTCGCGCCGGTGGTCGGGGTACTGGCGGGCTTCACAACGCTTGTGGCCAATGCGGCCGGCGCGCTCATGGCGGTTTATCTGCTGGCGATGCGGTTGCCAAAACTGGAGTTCGTCGGCACGGCGGCGGTATTTTTCCTGCTGGTGAATCTTTTCAAAGTGCCGTTCATGGTGAATCTCGGGCTGCTCACGACGGAGAGCCTTTCGTTCAACCTGCTACTCGCGCCGGCGGTGTTCCTCGGCACACTGGGCGGGCGGTGGTTGCTGCCCCGGCTGAAGCAGCGGACGTTTGAGGATGTCACGCTCGCGCTTGGCGCGCTGGCGGGCCTATACCTTTTGCTTAAATAAATACATGGCGCGCATGACTGTCAGGCAAATGTGGAAGGCGAAGCTCGAGGGCCGGCTCGCGCCGGCACCGCGCGCGTCCGGCGGCCCGCTCTCCCGCCCGGCCACCCCCGCGCTGCGCATGGCGTTCGCCGGCCGCGTGCTCGGCATTGATCCGTCGCTACGCGGCACGGGGCTGGCACTGGTCGAGTTCACGCCGGGCCGCGTGCCGGTGTTGCTGCGGTGCCAGACGGTGCGTGTCCCGGCGAAGCATCCGATGGCCTTCGCGCTGGCGGAGATCCATCGTGCCGTCACGGCGTTTCTCGCCGGGACGGAGGTGCGGCACGTTGCGCTGGAGCAGACGATCTTCGTGCAAAACTTTCAGGTTGCCCAGATCCTCGGGGCGGCGCGCGGCGCGGCGATGGCGGCGGCGGCGCTGCACACCCTCGAGGTTTTCGAGTATCCGCCGCTCCGGGTGAAGCAGGCTGTCGTCGGTGCGGGCCGGGCCAGCAAGGAGCAGATGGCGCGCACCGTGATGGCGCTTCTCGGCCACGGCCGGCCGCTCGCGAGCGACGAGGCCGACGCCGCCGGCGTCGCCCTCTGCCATGCGTTCACCTGGCGGGGATGAGGGCTGAACGCTAAGCCGGTCTCTGTCCGGCCTTCTGCGTTTGGGGCACGATCACCCGCATGCCGGTTTTGCCCCACGCCGCACCGCTAACCATGCCGCCGTGGCCAGCGCGGCGCATGCGGCGACAAACCAGTCGCCATGTTCTGTATAAAAACTTTGCCGGCCAATCCAGCGCGAGTCGCGCGTGACATCGGCCGCCGCCGTGCCGCGAAAATATACGCTGGCTGATGCGGCCGGGCCAGCATCCGGTGCCGCCGGGCCGGCGTTCACGTTGCCCGCCGCGTCGCGCGTGAGCACGGCGCGGATGATGCCGAACTCGTCAATCCATCCGCTCCAGCCGGCATTGCCGTCGCGCAGCACCGGGCGGCGGGACTCAACTGCGCGCAGCACGCTGTGCGCCGCATGCTGGTAGGCCATGCCGCCCTCGCCATACCAGGCGTTGTTCGTATGCACGACCAGCACGTCGGCGCCGGCTTGCACGCTCGCCCGTGCCAAGGCGGGAAAAATGTCCTCGTAGCAGATGAGTGTGCCGGCCTTGAGCGCGGAATCGGCCGGTTGCCCCGGCAGATGCACGGCGAGCGGCGTGGCGTTTTCGCCGCGCCCAAAGTCGTCGCCGATCGGGACAAATTTCCCCAGCCACCCGAACAGCGGGCGCAGCGGGACGTATTCGCCGAACGGGACCAGCTTCCGCTTTGCGTAGATGCGCTCCTGCATGCCCGCCACCGGATCCACGACAAAGGCGGCATTGAGCCATTCGGCCGTCTCGGAGCGTCCGTCCGGGCCCGGCAGGATGGCGATGGAGCCGAGCACCAGCGGGGCGCCTGCGTCGCGCCCGAGCTTTTCGACGCGCGAGCGCAGCTCCGGCTCGGCATTCAGCGGCAGCGGAGTCGTCGCCTCTGGCCAGAGGATCAGGCCGGGCTTGAGCGCGGCAGCCTGGCGGGTCACCTCGTCGAGCACCGCGAGGATTTCGTCGCGCTTGGAGGCATCCCATTTCACTTCCTGCGGGATGGCCGGCTGGACAAAGGCCACCCGCGCCAGCGGCACCGCGTAGGGGGCACGGTTGACGGCCTCGCCCAGGTGCACGCCGAGGCAGGTGAGCAACAGCGCCAGCGCTGTCAGAAACTCCGGACTGCGGCGCCACAGCCCGCGCTTGTTTTCAAACCACAGCCGGTGCGCGTAGGCCGCGAGGCCGAGGTTCATCGCCACCAGCGTGAACGACACTCCCCCCGCACCCGTGTAGGCCGCCACCTGCAGGATTGCCGCCCGCTGCCACTGGCTCGCCGCGAGCGGCAGCCATGGAAACCCGCCGAGCAGCCATGTGCGCCCCCACTCGTTGACCGTCCACAGCCCGGCCAGCCCGAGGATCGCCAGCACGCGCAGCGGTGCCGCCCGCCCCGGCAGCCGTGGCAGTGTCCACCACAGCGCGAGGAACCATGCGCCTACCCAGAGGCCGGCAAACGGCCCGAGCAAAAGCATCCCGCCCCAGGTCACGTGCCGGAGCCAGCCGAGGATCAGCGTCCATGCCACCGCCTGTGCGCCGAGCACCGTGCCTGCAAACCTCCAAAATCCCGGCCGCCGGTAGGCCCACAACGCGGCGGGCGCGGCCAAAAAATACGCGCACTCGGGTGTTTGGAAGGGCGGAAACGCGAGCACCGTCATCACGAGAGTTAGCACAAACACCGCCCCGGCCCAGAGCGTTTCCGCGTGCTGCCGCCAGAACGGCGGTGGCCCGTCGCTGAGTTCATCGGCAAAAACTTCTTCTGGCATCGCGGCGACACTGGCGCGATCCGGTCTTCGCACTCAAGGTAGTTCGCTCGTCGGCAGAGGCCGATGTTCCGGATGAAGTGGCGTCAAGGCGGGATGCCCGCCTGCCCGAGAACCAGTGGACTGGTGCCCGGCTCGGGAGAGCCGGGACGATCCTCCCGCCTCTCGCGAGGCGGGCTACGAAAACAAATCCGCCACGTTCGCCGTTGCCGCGTCCAGCACGCGATGCGGCGGTAGCTGGGTGCGGAACCAGGTGCGCTGTTTCTTCACCAGCGCGCGGGTGTTCCTGGCGATTTCGGCCGCGAGCTGTGCCTCTGGCAACTGGCCGTCGAGCATCGCCAGGGTCTCGCGGTAGCCGATGGCACTGGCGGCGCTCGGGTTTTGCTCCAGCCCGGCCGCACGCAGCCGCCGCACCTCGTCCACCAAACCGGCGCGCAGCATTGCTCCCACGCGAGCCGCTATGCGTGCATCCAATTCAGCCGGCGTGCGATCAAGCTGCGTGCAACGCACTTCCCAGCCCGCAAACGGCGCCGGCTGGCGCGCAAATTCCGCCGCCAGCTCCGCTAGCGTCCGCCCCGAAGCCCGGCACCGTTCTAGTGCGCGTGTCACGCGGCGCGGGTTGTCGGTGTCAAGCGCGCCCAGCCCGTCCGGATTGAGCGCGCGCAGTTCGGTGACCAGTGCCGGCCGCCCCTCGGCCTCCAGCTTCGCCGCCACCGCCGCCCGCAGCTCGGGCGGCACCGCGACCTCGTCGGCCACTGGCGCGAAAAAGCATTTCAGATAAAACCCGCTCCCACCCGTGACCAGCACCGTCCGCCCCCGCGACGCAATGTCCTCCACCGCGGCCCGCGATTTTGTAACGTAATACGTTACATCGATCCGTTGCGTCACGTCGCATAGGTCAATGAGATGGTGGGGTACGCGGGCGCGCTCGGCCGCGGTTGGCTTGGCGGTGCCCAGATCCATGCCCCGGTAGAACAGCAGCGCATCACAGGACACGATCTCCGCGCCGTGCGCCTCCGCCCAGGCCAGAGCCAGCTCCGTCTTGCCGACAGACGTCGGTCCGGTGAGGATGTGCAGCATGCGAGGCATGGGCGGACAATTGCCACAAAAGTCCCCGTGAGCACACCATAATCAGGCCGCAAGGAGTGAGGCGACGGCCCACCCGTTCTCCGGCGATCGCTTCGTGATCGGGCCAAGGGCCGCTCACTCGAACACGAGCTTCAGGGCGCCCGTGCCGGCGTTGGCGGCCGGGGCGGTGGCGGGCAAGGTGGCGTGCAGGCCGGCGTCGTCGCGAGTCCAGACGATCTTTTCGGCCGATCCCAGTAGGGTGACACTGGCGATGCTTTTTTCGAGAGGATCAGGTTTCCCATTGGCCTTTGCCAGCGACTTGATGAGGAGCTGGCCGCCCGGCGGCCAACCGAGGAAAAACGCATAAATTGTGCGGCCGTCCTTGCTCTGGGTAAAGCGGATGTCCTGCGCGGTGAAACTGAGCCGGCCCTCGGACACCAGGCCGGTGGGCGCGGTGATGGCGAGTGAGGGTCCTTCGCCGAAAATTTTCCACGGGCGCGTGGCATGGATGCCTTCGCCGTGGACGGCCATCCAGGCGGTGAGCGCATCGAGCAGCAGCACTTCGTCCCCGTCGGGCGTGCCGCTGCCGCGCAGCGGGACATTGAGGAGCAGATTGCCGTTTTTGCTCACGACATCCACCAGCTGGCGCACGAGGTCGGCGACGGGGCGGTATTTCTGGCCGGCCTTGTAGTGCCACTGGCCGATGGAGGTGACGGTCTGCCACGGCTCGGCCCGGGGGAGGTTGCTGACCGCACGCTCGTGGGTGGTGACCAACGCGGCCCGGTGGGCGGGATCGGTCATGGGCGCGGCGAGTACGGCGTCCATGCGGCCGTCGTGTGCGGCGAGGCTGGTGTTGTAAAAATGCGCCGCCAGCGCGAGGCCGGCCTCGCCCAGGGGGAGGCTCTCATCGCCGAAGTAAAGGAGGTCGGGGTGGTAGCGTTCGATGATTTCCTTGGTGCGGAGAAAAAATTTGGTGATGTAGGCCGCGTCGGGCGGGACACCGGGCCGGTGCCGCTGGGCGTAGAGGTCGCCGGACGGGTCGAGGCCTTTCCACCACTTGCCATAGCCGTCGGAAGTGGTGAGGCTGCCGTCGTATGCGAGGCCGGTGAACGGGCCGGCGGAATCGTAAGCCTGGGCCGGTTCGAACCACGTCCAGGCGGCGGCAGCATGGACGCTCACGCCGTAGCGCAATCCGGCGGCGCGCGCCGCGGCGGCCCACAGGGCGACGAGATCCTTTTTCGGCCCGAGGGCGACCGAGTTCCACGGCTGGTAGGTGGAGCTGAAGCAGTCGAAGTTGTCGGTATCGTTGCCGAGGGCCACGAAGTAGCGGGCGCCGGCGCGCTGGTAGAGCGCGACGAGCTTTTCGGGTTCCCACTGCTCGGCTTTCCAGAGCGGGATCAGGTCCTTGAAGCCGAACTGGGTGACATGGCCGAAATGGTCAATGTGCCACGAATAGGTGGGGTTGGGGCGTTGGTTCGCCAGGGTGGTGACATAGATGCTGCGTGCGTAATCATCGCCCTGTTCGGGCAGGGACTGCGCGTCCCAGCGCGCCCAGATACCCAGCTTCGCATCGCGAAACCACTCGGGAGATTCATATTTCTGCAACGAACTCCACGTGGCCGTGAACGGCCCGGCGGCGATTTCGCGCTGCGGCCCGGCGGCGTGAGCGGGGGTGCCGGTCCAGACGGACAGCACCGCGAGCACGGCAAACAAGGGACCAAGCGGATGGCGGAGGCGGCGAAGCATCGGGTGAGGGACAGCAGGCTGACAGGAGAGTTCGGTTTTTCGAGCAAGTAAAAAAGTGCCTCTGGTATGTGGCTGGGCCGGGGGCTCGCTCCCTCGCCTGCCAGGTGGCAGGCCACGCCCGCTCCTCCCTGCATCCGTCCATGGCCATCACTGAACCAAGCCGGCGTCGCCGGCGCAGTTTTTTCCCGCCGGGCTTCGCCCTGCCCTCGAACAGGCCGGCTCAGGCCTTTGGCTTCCGCCCGCCCCCGCGCTCGATGTTGAGGTAGGTCTTGGCGGACATCTGGCTCTCGTAGAACTCCAGCAGGCGCACACCTTCGCGGGGCTTGACGAGGTCTTTCTTTGTGGCGTGGTCAATCTGCTGCTTCATGCGGCGGCAGAGCTCCTCCCACTGGTATTGCACGCCCTCAATCACGTCGGACACACGGCTGCCGGCGAGCGCCTCCTCGATGTAGAAGTCGTTGGGCTCGTCGTTCTCGAGGAAGACATGGACCTCGTTGACGCGGCCGAAGAGGTTGTGCAGGTCGCCCATGATGTCCTGGTAGGCCCCGGTCAGGAAGATGCCGAGGTAGTATGGCTTGTTGTTCAACGGATGCAGCGTGATGTAGTCCTTCACGTCCTGCAGGTCAATGAAGCGGTCAATCTTGCCATCGGAGTCGCAGGTGATGTCCACGAGGACGGCGTTGACGGTGGGTTTTTCGTTGAGCCGGTGCAGGGGGGCGACGGGGAAGAGCTGGTCGAGGCCCCAGTGGTCGAGCAGTGACTGGAAGACGGAGAAGTTGCCGACGTACTGGTCGGCGAGGAGCTTCTTGAGGTCACGCAGTTCCTCGGGGACGTAGCCGGAGCGGTCGGTCTCGCGGCCGATCTGCTCGCAGATCTGCCAGAAAATCTGCTCGGCGGCGGCGCGGTTTTCGAGGTCGAGGTAGCCGAGGCTGAAGAGCGAGAAGGCCTCCTCCTTCTTCTGCACGGCGTCGTGATACCGCTCGAGGCGGCCGAGCCGGGCCTTGTTTTTCAGCATGTCCTCAAGATCGGTCACGATCTTGTGCTTCTCGCGCGGGCGGTGCTGCTGGCCAAGCGACTCACGCTTGTTGATGCGCTCGAACACCTCGACGACCAGCAGCGAGTGCGGCGCGACGACGGCACGGCCGGACTCGCTCACGATGTCCGGCTCGTCCACGCCGGCGTCGTCGCAGATTTCCTTGATGTTGTGCACGACATCGCGGGCGTATTCGTCCATCGAGTAGTTCATCGAGGAGTCGAAATTGGTGCGCGAGCCGTCGTAATCAATGCCGAGGCCGCCGCCCACGTCGAGGTAGCCCATGGGGAAGCCCATCTGTGCGAGCTGGCAGTAGAACCGTGCGGCCTCGACCACGGCGTTTTTGATCGTGAGAATGTTCGGCACCTGCGAACCGATGTGGAAATGCACGAGCCGCAGGGCCGAGGAGAGGCGGGCCTTGCGGAGCCGCTCGACGGCGAAGAGGATCTCGGCGGTGTTGAGGCCAAACTTGGCGTTGTCGCCGGTCGAGGTGGCCCACTTGCCCTCGCCGCGGGTTTGCAGTTTCACGCGCAGGCCGAGCAGGGGCTTCACGCCGGTTTCGGCGGCCAGGCGGATGATCTCGTCGAGTTCGGACAGCTGCTCGACGACCAGGATGATTTTTTTGCCGAGCTTCCGGCCAAGCAGCGCGAGGCGGATGTAGTCGGGGTCCTTGTAGCCGTTGCAGATGATGAGGCCTTTGCCCCCCTCATGCATGGCGAGGGCGACCATCAGCTCGGGCTTCGAGCCGGCCTCGAGGCCGTAATGCCACTCCTTGCCGGCCGCCACGACCTCGTCCACGACTTCGCGCAGCTGGTTGACCTTGATGGGAAACACGCCCCGGTAGTCGCCCTTGTAGCCTTCCTCTCTGATCGCGCGGCTAAAGACCTCGTTGAGCTGCACGACGCGGTGGCGGAGCAGGTCCTGAAACCGGATGACCAGCGGCGCCTTCAGGCCCATGCCGGCGGCCTCCGTCACCACGTCCATGAGGCGGATGGCCCGGCCGTCGGCCAGCGGCTGCACCGCGACAAACCCGCCGGCATCTACGCCGAAATGCCCCGCGCCCCAGCGCTTGAAGCCGTAAAGGTCTTCTGACTGGGTGGCAGACCACGAGGTGGCGGATTTGCTTTTCAAGGCGGGCGGGGAGAGTGGGCGGGTTAGGGCTTGCGTTGGCCGGGGCAGATTGGGTTGAGTAAGCGTTTCTTTTTCCAAATCCCGCAACACGCAACCACGAATATGGCCCTTTCCTTTGCCAGCCTTCTTTTCGCCCAAGCCGCTGCGCCCGCGGTCGAAGCGGCCCCAGCCGGTCCCGGACCGGGCGGAAGCTCCATGCTGCTTTTCTACGGGCTGATGTTTGGCGCCATGTATTTTTTTCTGATCGCCCCGCAGAACAAGAAGCGGAAGGAGCAGGAAAAAATGCTCGCCACCCTCGAGTCCGGCGACGAGCTCGTCACCACCGGCGGCCTCTACGGCACCGTCACCAGCGTGAAGGACGACCGCTTCGTCCTCCGTATCGCCGAAAACATCAAGGTCGAGGTCGCCAAGAGCTTCGTCCATGCCATCGTGCGCAAGGCCGGCGGAGACAAAAAGTAAGATCCCGCGTCTGCGCCGCTTGGTCCGCCGGGCGGTGGTGTTCCTCGTGCGGCTCCGCGCCGCCAACCCCTTTAACCAAAAACCAACATGCCTGAACTGCTCAAACGCAACCTCTGGAAAATCGGCCTCACTCTCGCCCTCGTGCTCTGGGCCATTGTCGAGCTGATGCCGCTCCGGGACCTCGATCACGCTGAGTTCCTCCGCTCCCGTGCCCTTTCCGAGATCACGACCCAGACCACCCTGCCCGGCCTCAACGCCGCTCTCGGTGCCGGCCAGAAGGTCGTCTTCGACGCCCTGCTCACCGAGGCACAGGCCCGCGTCAAGGCCGATCCGAAGACCGTGCCCAGCCTGCTCGTCGCGCTGGGCCAGATCGGCCACGAACGTCAGCTCGACCTCTCGGCGTTTTTTCCCAGCATTGATCTGGGCTCGTCGCTCAAGAATGTGGACAAGCGCAACCGCCTTGTTCTTGGCGAGCTGCAAAGGCAGGCCAAGGGCCGCGTCCAGCTCGGTCTCGACCTCAAGGGCGGCGTCGCCATCACACTCGAGGTTCACGGCAAGGACGGCGGCGCGGTTTCCCCCGAGATGATCAAAAAGGCCATCGAGATCATTGACCATCGCATCAATGCCCTCGGGGTGGCCGAGCCACTGATCCGGACCGTGGGTGACAATCGCATCGAGGTTCAGCTGCCCGGGCAAAACCTCAACGACAACCCCGAACTGATCCGCGACCTCGTCAAACCCGCCCGACTCGAGTTCCGCCTCGTGCTCGAGGGTGGTGCCGGCTTGGACAAGCCCCCCTCGGCTGACCTGCCGGCCGGCTACGTGGTGATGCCGCATGAGGATGAAAACGGCACCAGTGCGACCACCTACTATGTGGTGAAGCAGCGCGCGGATATGACCGGCGACCGGGTGGCCCAGGCCAGCGTCGTCGCCGGCCAGCTCGTGGGCTACGAAATCAGCCTCAGGCTCACCGAGCAGGGAACCCGGGAATTTGGCGCCCTCACCTCCGCCAACATCAAACGCAACCTCGCCATCATCCTCGACGGCAGGCTTTACTCCGCCCCCACCATCCAGTCGGCGATCACCAATGGCGTCGCCTCGATCACTGGCAATTTCGACCAGCGCGAGGCGTTTGACCTCATGAGCGTGCTGAACAACCCCCTCGACGCCGAGCTCACCGTGCTCGACCAGACCGCCGTCGGCCCGTCGCTCGCTGCGGACGCCATCGCGAGCGGCCGGGTCTCCACCGGCATCGCCGTGGTGGCGGTCTCGACCTTCATGCTGGTGGTGTACACCTTTGGCGGCGTCGTCGCGCTGCTCAGCCTGGTGGTCAATGTCCTGATCATTTTCGGCGCCATGGCCAACTTCGGCGCGACCCTGACGCTGCCCGGCCTCGCCGGCATCGTGCTCACCATCGGCATGGCGGTGGATGCCAACATCCTCATTTTCGAGCGCATGCGGGAGGAGCTGGCGGTCGGGAAGTCCCTCGCCACGGCCAACCAGAGCGGCTTCCTCAAGGCGCTCACCACCATCCTCGACGCCCACCTCGTGCAGCTCATCATCTGTTTTGTGATGATCAAGTTTGGCGCTGGTCCGATCAAGGGCTTCGGGGTCACGCTCTGCATTGGGGTGCTTTCCACCCTGTTCTCGGTCCTCATCACCGGCCACCTCCTGATGGAGCTGGCGGTCGAGTCCGGCGCGGTGCGCAGCATCATCATGCTGCCGTTGCTGAAGGACCTGCGGCTGGATTTCGTGCGGTACGGCAAGCCCGCTTTCATCGCCTCCGGCCTGCTCGTGGTCGTGGGCTTTGGCTATGTGCTGACGCAGGGCAACGCCATCTTTGGCCGCGACTTCAAGGGGGGCGACGAGATCAGCGTGACGTTTGCCCGGCCGCCGACCGAGGCCGAGGTCCGGGCCGTGGTCGGCAAGGCGGGCGTGACCGATGTGGGCATCACCACCGCCAGCCCGCTCGGCGGCGACCGGAAAACCTTCAAGATCGAGATGGCCGAGGGCAAGGCCGACCCCGTGCTTGCCGCGGTCAAGGCCGGCTTCCCGTCGGCCGGCCTCGATGAGCGCAGCATCAGCGTGAGCCATCTCGGCCAGACCATCGGCTCGGAGATTCTTTGGAACGCGCTCAAGGCCGTCACCATCTCGATGGTGGTCATCCTGCTCTACATTGCGTTCCGTTTTGAGTTTGGCTTCGGCGTCGGCGCGATGGTCTCCACCTTGCACGACATCCTGATGACTATCGGCGTGTTTGTGCTCACCGGCCACCAGTTCAACGCCCCGATGGTCGCGGCCATCCTTTGTATCGCGGGCTACTCGATCAACGAGACGGTCGTCGTCTTTGACCGGATCCGCGAGGAGCTCAGGCTGAACCCCACGGGCCGGCTCAACGACGTGATCAACGAGGCCATCCGCAAGGTTTTCGCCCGCACGATCAAGACGGCGACGACGACTTTCCTCGCCGCGTTTGCGCTCTGGGCTTTCGGCGGCGGCGTGCTGAAGGACATCGCGTTCACCTTCATGGTGGGCATTGTCACCTCGACCTTCTCGGCCATCTTCGTCGCCGCGCAGATTTTCTACTGGTACCACCGGGGCGACCGGAAGCACGTCGAGGCCCATGCCGACGTCAAGCCGGTCTACGAGTGGACGGCCTCCAGCAAGGCTTCGGAATAAACGCACCGCGCGCCCTCCCCGGCGCGCCGGGCGGGACGGTGGCGGCGTTGCCCTTGGTGCCACGCGTCCCTGCTTCCGCCGCGTCTCCCCGCCATGCGCTGGAACCATCAACCGCCCCCGCCCGACGCCGTCGCCGCGCTCGCCCGCGCCGCCGGCGTCAGCCCGGTGCTCGCCAGCCTGCTCCTGCGGCAGGGCGTGGCCGACGGCGGCGGCGCCACGCGCTTCCTCCGGCCCGCGCTGGCCGAGCTTGGCGACCCCTTTCTGCTCGCCAACCTGGAGGCCGCCGCCGTCCGGCTCCGCACGGCCATCGCCGGACGCGAGGAGGTCGTCGTGCTCGGCGACTACGACGTGGACGGCGTCACCAGCACAGCGCTGATCGTGAGCGTGCTGCGGCATTTCGGGCTGCAGCCGCGCTTCGTTGTGCCGCGTCGGATGGAGGACGGCTACGGCCTCTCGCGCAGCGCGATTGACCGCGCGCTCGAGGGCGGCATACCCGCGCTCTTCATCGCCCTCGACTGCGGCACCAACGCCCACGAGGAGGTCGCGTGGCTCCGCGCGCAGGGCGTGGACGTGCTCATCATTGACCACCACCGGTCCAAGGACGCCCCGCCGGTGGACGGGCTGCTCATCAACCCCCACGCTCACCCGCGTGACGGCGACGGGGCGTGGCGGCATCTCTGCACCGTCGGCCTCGTGTTTAAGCTCGCCCACGGTCTGCTGAAGCTGCTCCGTTCCGAAAACCACCCCGTCGCGCTCGGCCTCCGGCTGGGCGACTGGCTGGACCTCGTCGCGCTGGGCACCGTGGCCGACCTCGTGCCGCTCACCGGCGAAAATCGCATCCTCGCCCGCCATGGCCTCGCCCGCCTGCAGGCCGCCGCCCGCCCTGGATTGCGCGCGCTCATGCAGGTCGCCGGCGTGCGGCTCGACGGCGAACTGTGCCCGGCCGACATCTCCTTTCGGCTAGGCCCTCGCATCAATGCCAGCGGCCGCCTCGCCGACGCTGCCGTCGCCGTTGAGCTGCTGCTCAGCGCCGACGACGCCTTTTGCTACGGGACCGCGCACCAGCTCGACAACTTCAACCGTGAGCGGCAGGAGATCGAGCGCCAGATCACCGCCGAGGCCGAGCGCCAGATTGAGACCGAGTTTCTCGACCAGCCCGGCATTGTGCTGCACAGCGAGACCTGGCATCCCGGTGTCGTTGGCATCGTGGCCGGCCGTGTCACCCGCAAATACCACCGGCCGTGCATCGTGCTGGGCAACGAAAACGGCATGGCCAAGGGCTCCGGCCGCAGTGTGGACGGCCTCAATCTCATCGAGATGCTCGGCACCTGCGGCGACCTGCTCGGGAGCTGGGGCGGGCACCCGATGGCGGTCGGCGTCGCGCTGGCACCCGCGCAGCTGGCGGAATTTCGCAGCCGCTTCGCCGCCGCCGTTCTCGCCGCCACGGGTGCCAACCCCTCTGGCCCGGCTGTTGAGATCGCCACCTGGCTCGCGCCCGAGGACATCGGCGCGCCGCTCATGGATGAGCTGGCCGCGCTGCACCCCTTTGGCCAGGCCAATCCCGAGCCGGTCTTCGGCCTGCGCGGCGTTGTGCTGCGCCGCCCGCCGGAGGTTTTCAAGGAGCGGCATTTTCGCTTCATGTTTGAGGACACGCGCGGCCGCCGCCATTACGGCGTCGCGTGGCAGCAGGCAGGCCGGCTGCCGCCGGTGGGGGTCCCGCTCGACCTCGCGGTCGAGCTGGCGTGGAATTTTTTCAACGGCCGCAAGCTCCTCCAACTCGAATTGCTCGCGTGGCGTCTGAGCGAGTGAATTTCAGTCCGCCTCGATAAGAACTCCGGCCGCAGTATTCGCGGCTGCTTGCCGATCTGCTCGCCTGCATGTAGGTTGTTCTCCCATGATAAAACGCCTCGTCAGGCCCGGCCGCAGGGCATTGGCTCCGCCTGCCGCATGTCTCTTTTGGAATACATCTTTCTCGCGACGAGCTCCCTCTTCGTGATCGTGGATCCGCTGGCGGCGGTGCCGGCGTTCCTCGCGATGACTCCGGCCAACGCGCCGGCCGACCGCATCCGCATGGCGCGGCTGGCGGCCATGGTCATGGCCGGCGTCCTGCTGCTGTTTGCCCTCGCGGGGCGGTGGGTGTTCCGGTTTCTCGGCATTACCATGCCGGCCTTTGAGATTGCCGCCAGCATCGTGCTGTTGCTGGTCGCGCTCGACATGCTGCGGGCGCGGCGTTCCCGGGTGGTGGAAACCCGCGAAGAAACCACCGCCGGAATCGAGAAGCTCGACATCGCCGTCACCCCGCTGGCGATTCCGATGCTCTCCGGCCCCGGCGCCATCTCCACGGTCATCCTCCTGCAAAACCAGGCGCAGAACTTGCCGCAGCAAATCGCCCTGTGCCTGTGCATTCTAGCCATTGCTCTGGCCACGTATGCCATCCTGCGCTTTTCGGCGCAGGGCGCACAATGGCTGAGCCCGATCGTGATGAACATCTCCATCCGCATCATGGGCCTGCTGCTTGCAGCGGTCGCGGTGCAATTTATGCTCAACGGCATCGCCGCCGCCCACGCCGACTGGCTGGCCCGGTCAGTGCGGTAACTTGGGAGCGCGACCGCCCTCGGTCGCCGTAGCCTCGACGGAGCGACCGGGGGCGGTCGCGCTCCCACCGGAGATCGTCACCCTCCGCACCTACGGTCGCCACCTTGCCTTGCGGCGGCGGGCTGGGATGTGGAATTTCGGCCACGCCCATGGTGGTTGGTCAAGACGGCCGGCGGCCTCGCGCAACGGCTCGATTCCGCGCCACATTTCTCAACCTTGACGATGCCGAGGATTGGGGTGAGGCTTCCGGCGTCGTGAACCTTACCCCTGTTTCACTCATTCAACGGCGTCGCGCGCAGCGTGGGGCCTCACGTTGGGTCGTGTATCCGATCCTCTGCTCTTTCAATTTTAAGAGCAAAACGCATCTACCGCTCTCAGTACTCGTGAGACCCAAGCCACTGAGACAATGAGCCGGCACGCCTGCCGGCTCGACCGAGCCACGTCGCGACGCGCGGACTAGAAGAGCATAAAGAAAGGATCAGGACCCCACCGTACTGGTCCGGCAATGTGGGGTGGTGGGACGGCTAACCGAACAGATTAGACGGGCTAAAAGAAAGGAAAGGCGAGTGACGGCCCGGCTGGCAGCCCGGTGAACCCGTCGCTGCGCGGAGAAATCCGCTGTAAAAGGTGAGGCAACGACCGCAACCAGCGTAGCATCGTCGTTGACCCCGCCAAGGCTCCGCTCGTTCGCAAGGCGTTCGAGCTATACGCCACGGGCAACTACCCGCTCCATGAAGTCCGCGCCCGCATGAGCGAGGTCGGCTTGCTCGCCTACACCGGCAAGAAATTTTCCGTCGGCAACTTCCAAGCCATGTTCAAAAACCCGTTTTTCTACGGCGTCATGCTTTCCAGCGGCGAACTTTACGAGGGAAAGCACGAGCCGATTATTTCCAAACGGCTTTTTGACGAGGTGCAGGCCGTCATGGAAAGAAAGAGCAAGCCCAAGACGCCCACGCTCAAACCCTACCTTTATCGCGGCTTGTTCCGCTGCGGCGAGTGCGGCTGCCTCATCACCACCGAGACGCAGAAGGGCCACAACTACCTTCGTTGCACCAAGCGCGTGACGGCCTGCACGCAAAAATATGTCCGCGAGGAAGCCATCACCGCGCAGGTTGACCGCACCATCGCCAAGGTGGTGTTGGAGGCAGCCATCGCCGACCAAATGGTCGCCGAGCTTGAGCAGGAGCGCACGGCGGCGGCCACCAGCCAGCAAGCCGCCGTGACCAAGCTCAAGGCCGACCTCGCCGCGTGCGACAAGCAGGCCGACCTTTTGCTCGACATGCGCCTGTCCGAGCAGATCGGCGAGACCGAGTATGTTTCCAAGAAACATACTCTGGTAAACCGGAAGGCCGAAATCCGGGGCAAACTGGAGGCGTTTGAAACCAACCGCCTCAATCGGTTCGAACCGGCCATCCGGTTCGTTTTGGAGGCCAAACACGGGGCAAATCTGCTCGCCGAGGGAAATCCCGAGCACAAGAGGGATTTCCTCAAAAAAACCGGTTCGAACTTTTTTGTGGCGGGGCAATCGTTGACCGTGACTTTCAGAACCCATTGGCAACTCGTCGCTGATTTCAATTCCGTTCCCACCTCATCCGCCGCTCATGCGGCGAAAAATGGTGAGGGTTCCCGTGGGGTTTGAGAATCAGCCGAAAAATCCCGAAAGAGCCCGAATGGGCGCGTAGGTTAGGAACTTACGAAGGGAAAATCAGCGCATGGCCCGGATTGGAATGAAATCGGCCAAATCGGGCGTTTTACCGTAGGTTTAGGAATGTCTGGCTGTGCATGGCCCGTTCACGGCCACGGCAGCTCCAGCGCGGTCTGGTCGCCCGGCAGCGCGAGCAGGTCGGGCTTCTGCACGCGCGTCCGCTCGACGAAGGCCAGGGCGAGGCGCATGTAGTTGTTCGCCTGCGATTTTTTCACCGCCGGCAAATTTCCACCGCTGGTGGAGATTTGCTCCACCCACGCGCCAAACTTGCCGTGCGGCATGGACGCCTTCACCCGGTGCAGCGTGAGGCCGGCGAGCACCGCGCCCATCGCGGCCTTAGACTCCATCTGGTTGACCGCGGCGCATTGCGCGACGGCGGCGGACTGGAGTTTTTTGACCCCGTCCTTTTGGACGGTCAGCTCAGGTGCGGCCAGCACCGTGAGCGCGTGTTTTTTGGCGGCGGGTTTCATGGGTGGGAGGGGGAGAAAGTTTTCCCAGCGGCCAGGAGCGTGGTGTCCGAGGTGGCTCCGGCTTGGCCCAGAGGGGCGCTTGGTTGTGACTTCGTTGCCGGCGCGGCCGGCTGGGAAATGGTGGGGCGTGGTTTCATGCGTGGTTGGTCTTGAGGCTCGCCTGGAGCTCCATGATCAGCGTGCGGCGGGTGGCGGCCGGCAGGCTCGCGATGAACTGCGCCCGCAGGCCGCCGTTCACCCGCGTGACGACGAAGTCGCAGTAGGCCTCGATGGGCACGCGGAAGCTCGGCCTCACCGCCGCGCTGGATTTCCCGTTGAGCGCCGGGATCGAGCCGTCTGCGATCAGCGCGACCACATGCTTGGGCGAGTAGCCGAGCCGCTCGGCGATCTCCGAAACCATCAGCGTCGTGCGCCCCGGAAAGTCCAGCGACGGGAGGAAGTCGAGCTGCGTGCTCATGCGCCGACCCTCCGTTTGAAGTCCAGCGCCAGCTCGCCGTGGCGGCGTTCGATTCCCTCCAGCTCGTCCGCCAGCGCGCGCAGCTCACGGTGCTGCTTGGGGGTGCCGACGATCTCGGCCAGCGCGCGGTAGAGTTTCACGCGCT